>JAIESQ010000007.1 GCA_019745975.1 Pirellulales bacterium | reverse complement strand
AAGACTTGCACGACAACGTCACTCGCAACCACCGCTGCCAAAGCATGAAACAACTTATGACCGAAGTGTACGCCTACCTCCGCTGCCGGAACCGGCACGGACGGCACCAATACGTCCGCAAGGCCGGCTAAACAAAAGAGTCCCAGAATCACGCAAGGCTATTTAGAACCACACGCGGTTTAATCGGCTTCACTTTCGGTCGGGACCGCGTCTAATTCCGACTCCGGCTCCTCCTCCTCCTCCTCCTCTTTGGGGCGATAGCTGATCGCCACGAAAAAATCTGCGTACATGAAGAGTACTATGCCAACAACCATGTACCCGATCATTGCGATCAGAAGGTCTGGGACCGGCGCAGCATCGTTGTCTCGGGCCATAAACAGCGCCAGAAACCAATCGAGACCGTAGAAGCAGGCTATCAAGCCACTCGTCCGCACTACGACTCCGAATAGATCAGTGGGCTTCATGGCCACCCCCCAGGCAGTAGGCCGAATTGACGCATTTAATCTAGTCCGCGCACAGGCGCGCGAAAAGCGCGACAAAGCCATTCAGGCAGCACGAGACGACTACGCCGCCACGCTGGTGCGGATAGCGGACCTGGAGCGATACCTACTTGGCCGAGACGCTGTCGCCCGGAGGCACTGCTGGCTGCTTGGCTACCCAATCCAGCAGAGTTCGCATGGCCGCTTGCTGTCGCGCCAATTCATCGATTGAAGTTTCAGCCGCAGACGCAGCCGATTCCACGCGCACCTGGAGATGAACCAGCGACTTGTCTGGCAGGCTCACTGGTTCCAAGGGGCGGAAGACGCCCTGCTCGTAGATGGCATCGAACTCGTCGCTCATGCCACGATTCTACGCCATGGCATGCTCGCCGATGAGATATCTCCCACGCTGGCTTACCGCCCTGGGTTCCAGCCGCCATCCGCCGCGCTTGGATACACAAAGCCGCGAGCTCGTGGAGCGGCGCGGCTGCCGCCTGGCCCTGGCGACCACTGTGACCCGCGCGATTGCGGCGCATAGCGCGGACCTGACTGCTGCGGCGCCATATTCTGATAGGGCTGCGGTCCGGTATTCGGGCCGTGCTGCGGCGCGTAACCGCCTCGTTGCGTCAACCGCGCCATCGGACCGCGCTGCGGATAAGCGCCGCGCGGCGGCATCGCGCCAGGACGCGCGGCCATGTGCGGATCGGCCGGCGTCGGCACGCCCGCGGTCCGCTGCGACGCGTTCCAATCGCTCGGGCTCGGCTGATAGGCTTGCACCGCCGGCGGATCGATTTCGATCGGCTGGTCGACCACGAATTGCTCGCGATTGGCCAGCGTGTAACGCACGAACAGCATCAGATTCTTGTTGGACGGCGCGCGATCGGGCCAGGCCAAGTCAAAATGCAAACCGATTGCCGCACCGTCCGGGTGCACGTGGTCTTGCGCCTCGTCGGGAGAAAAATCCCAACGCGCGATGCGGGCCGCCTGACCTAGTAGCGCCGGATCGAGCACCACGATCGAAATCTCGGCCGGAGCTGGAACGATCTCGCCCGCCGTGTTGCGCGGCTCGATCAGGACCGCGATCGCCTCGTGACCTGGCTGGCCGTCGGCATCCAGCCCATGGGTTTCGGCCTGGTTGAGCGTGACAGCGGTGATCGTGGGATCGCCCGGCGCGGAGCCCGGAAGAGCACGTGGCTCGATTGGTTCGCCGGGGCCAACTTCCGTTGGCGCCACCGCCACCGGCTCCGTCAGGCCATCGGCCGCGGGGGGAGCCGTAGCATCGGCCGAACCACCTGGAACTGTCGACTCCAGTGGTTGTGTGGCCGGGGGACCTATCGGCGAAGTCTCATCGCTAGGCGCGGCGTTGGTCGGCGGCAACGACGGCGACTCCCCTTCGGGTGTGTTGGCGCTGGGGGGTTGGATCTGCGGTGGAGCTTCGAACGGAGGCGCGGTATCGAGCGCTGGCTCGCTCGACGTCGAGTCGTAGCGCGGCGCTTCGTAACTGGGGGTCGCCTCGCTGCGCGGCGCCAGGCCCGGGAACAGCGGTGGCCGGCGCGTGGGCTCGACCGTTTGGCCGCTGCGCTCGATCTGCTCACGCAGTTGTTCGTTTTCTTCACACAGCGTGTCGTAGCGGCGATGCGCTTCGGCGACCTCGTCCTCCATGCAGTAGATCTGGTCTTCGAGGTGCCGCAGTTCGACCTCCAAGAGCTCGGTGTTGTGCGCGCGATGCGCGCAGCCCGTCGCCACCAAGAGTGCTAACAGCCACCACCGAGTGAGATTCATTCGCCGAGCGTCCATGCCAGGCCTCGCGCGCACGCGGGCAAGCGCGTGCCAAGCGCTCGGTCGCGGTTGCGACCAGCGCCGTTCCCCCCTGCGTGACTTACGTGTCAGACGTGATTCAAGTGACAAGGGCCGCGGCCGCCTTGGCGGCCGGGCGCAAATAATCTGCTTACGACGCGGGCGCGACCACCGGCTCCATCCGCTCGATCACGCGATCGATAAGGCCGTACTCCAGCGCTTCGTCGGCCGCCATGAAGCGATCGCGATCCGTGTCCTGTTCGATCTTCTCGATGGGGTGCCCCGTGTGCTTGATGAGAATCCGATTCAGTCGCTGCTTGACCTTCTTGAACTCTTTGGCGTGGATCATGATGTCCTCGGCGGTGCCTTCCATGCCGGCCAACGGCTGATGGATCATGATGCGCGCGTTGGGCAGCGCGTGCCGTTTGCCGGCGGCGCCCGCCGTGAGCAGCACGGCCCCCATCGAGGCTGCCTGCCCGATGCAATAGGTCGCCACGTCGCAGGTCACGTACTGCATGGTGTCGTAAATCGCCAGCCCCGCGCTCACACTGCCGCCGGGCGAATTAATGTACAGGTGGATGTCGGCCTTGGGGTCGTCGGATTGCAGAAACAACATCTGCGCGACGATCGAGTTGGCCACTTCGTCGTTGACGCCGGACCCCAGGAAAATGATGCGATCCTTGAGCAGGCGACTGTAAATGTCCATCGCCCGCTCTTCGCGACCGCTCTTCTCGATAACGAAGGGAATCAAAGGCATAGGGTCTGCGACTCCAGCGAGCAAGCGTTCCAGTGTGCCCGGCTCGGGGCACCGGTGCGACGTTGCCTGGTCTGCGAACTGTGTTCCGTTTCCTGGTAAATACACGGCAAGCGTCCCGGCCAGCACGACGCAGTCGCGTCGCGCGCGCCCGTTACTTGCGATCAACCTTCTCGTCTTCGTCCTCTTCGCTACCCGGGGGCTTGGTCAAGACGCCGTCGACAATGCCGTAGTCCTTCGCCTCCGTGGCGCTCAAGTAGCGATCACGATCGGTATCCTTGGCGATCCGCTCGATCGGTTGCCCCGTGTGATGCGCCAAGATGCGATTGAGCACGTCGCGCGTCTTGAAGATCTCGTCCGCCTGAATCTCGATGTCCGACACTTGCCCCCCCACCTGCCCATACGGCTGGTGAATCATCACCTTGGCATGCGTCAGGGCGAAGCGCTTTGCCTTGGTGCCGCCCGCCAGCAGCACGGCGCCGCCGCTGGCTGCCAGACCCACGCAGTAGGTCGCGACGGGACAACTGAGGATTTGCATTGTGTCGTAAATCGCCAACGTCGCGGTCACGCTGCCGCCGGGACTGTTGATGTAAAAGTGGATGTCCTTGCGGCGGTTCTCGCTCTGCAAGAACAACAGCTTCATCACCACTTCGTTGGCGTTGCCGTCGTGAATCTCGCCCTGCAACAAGATGATCCGATTCTCCAGCAGCAGATCGCCCAGGGTCAGCATGCGCTGCCGCTGGTAGTCGCGATACGCCGCGCGAGGTTCGGGTAGCGGTTGGCCAAAACCGTTCATGGACCGCGGATCCTTATCGGCTAGGCAGGCTGTTGCGAACAGTCAGCCGCCCCGCCAGTAGTCTGATGGTGATTTGTTTGTGAGTCTTGGTTGCGTCGTGACGGACCAAGGCGCGCAATCAATTGCCCGCGCCTACAGTGATTCTAGGCCAGTCCATCTGGGCGGAAACACCGCCCGCCACGAATTACCATCCTTGGTTTGAGTGTCGTACGCTGCCCGGCCGGCGATCTCCGTCGCACATCGGCGAATCGCGTAGGACAGTTTCGACGGCGCGGCCAGCACGAATCGAACCTGTCAGTCCGCCGCTTCACCGGTGCTATCGGACTCCTCGCTGGCCTCGCCTCCTGCCGCCAGGTCGACCGCTTCCTCATCGGCCGGCTCGAACTCGAAGGGAACATCCTTGTATTTGGCGTGCTCGAGAACTAGTTCGAGCGTCTTGCGTTCGATGATCTGATTGCGCAGGGCATCCATCAGGCCCTGCTTTTCCAGGCGAGCCCGCACGCGCCGCGCCGTCTCGCCGCTCTGCAGCGCCAGCAACGTCACCTCGCGATCGTAGTCGCCCGGCTCGTCTTCGATACTCTCCTCTTCGGCGATTCGCTCGAGGATGAAGTGCTCCTTGAGCGCGCGGGCCGTCGAGGCCTTGCTGTTCTGCCGCAGCACGTTTTCATACGAACGAATCTGATCGTCGGAAAAGCCGCTGCTCCGCAGTTCGAGCACGGCGCGTTGCAACTCGCGCTGCGATTGCCGCTGCAACAGCCCAGGTGGCAGGTCCCAATCGGCCGCCTTGGTGAGCATCGACAGCACTTGTTCGCGGGTGCGCTTCTGCTGGTGATACGACAATTGGCGTTCGAGCTGCTGGCGGATCTCGCCGCGCAGGTGTTCCTCGCTCTCGAAGTTGCCCAGGTCCTCGAGCAACCCCTTCGACAGCTCCGTGGCTTCCAGCCGCTTGACTTCGAGCACTTCGAACCGCACGGTGATCTCGCGGCCGCGGAGCGCTTCGTTGGGGGCATCGTCCGTCAGCTTGAGCTTGCCGGTGCGGATGTCCCCCGCTTTCGCCCCCTTCATTAATTTGTCGAAGCCTGTCAGGCGGCCATCGCGGAAGCTCAACACTGAGCGGACGCGAATCACGCGCTCGTCGATGGTCGCCAGCTCGGTATCGCCGTCGAGAAACGTCAAGCGGGCCGTGACGTAATCGCCAACCTTCGCCGGTTCACTCGTGGGAACCAGCCGCCCGCGTCGCTCGAGAATCCGCTGCAGCTGGTTCTCGACGTCCTCGTTGCTGAATTCGCGCGTCGGGCGTTCGAGCGACAAGCCCTTCCAGTTCGGCATCTCAAATTCGGGACGCACCTCGATATCGAATTCGAACACCAGCGGGCCTTCGGCCGGAACTTCGACCGCGTCCGGATCGAGGTCCGGCTCACTGATCGCGGCCAGCTCGTGCTCTTCGGTGATCTGCGTCAGGCTGTCCAGCAACAGCGAGCCCTTGACTTGTTCGGCGACGTCCTTGCGGAACCGGCTCTCGATCAACTTGCGTGGCGCGCGGCCGGCGCGAAATCCCGGCACCGTCGCCGTCCCCATCATGTCACTGAATGCCCGATCGAGGTAACGATCGATGTCCGCGCGCGCAATGGTAACGGTGATGTGCCGTTCACAGGCGCTGCGGTTGTCGATCTTAACGTCGAGCTCGAGTTTCTGGGGTGCTTCGTTGCCGTCGTCGCCGGCGCCTTCCGAGCCCGCGTCGGCGGCAAGCTGTGCGCCGGCGGTCTCGTCGGTGGGCTGCTCGTCAGAGAGAGATTCGCGAGAGCCAGCCATTCCCTAGGCACCTAAATCCAGTGAAAAGATCCGAGAGCGGGTGATGGGATTCGAACCCACGACAACGACGTTGGCAACGTCGTGCTCTACCAACTGAGCTACACCCGCGCGCTAGTCACCCCAGCGGGCAATCTCAGCGAAATCGCTCGCCGGCGCACCGCGTAGACCCCCGGCGGGCATCGGAACCTTCGGATTATAGGGCTGACAACACCCTCTGCAAGGGCACTTCATTTGCTCGTGATAGCGCGCGAGTGCCTGCAGTGGCGCTTGTAGCAATGCTGCCGGAGCGCGACCCGCGTCGAGCCGCCGGCTGTCGGTTGCGGGCTGGTGTTTGTCGTCTTATAGTAAGAGTTTAGGAAATTTCACGGGAAGGAGCCCTGGGTTCGAACTGCGCTTAAGCTGCTGGTGCAGCCATGCAAGCGAAACTGATGATTGTCCAGGGGCGGGCCGGTCGTCGCGAAGTCGTGCTGACACTTCCCGCGACCATCGGTCGACGGGCGCACCAGACTCTCCAAATCCTGCATCCCACCGTCAGTCGCGAGCACTGCGAGTTGGTCGAACAGAACGGCCAGATCCTCGTCCGCGACAAGCAGTCGGCCAACGGCACCTGGATCGGCAACACGCGCATCACCGAGGCGCTGCTGAAGCCGGGAGACCGCCTGACCGTCGGTCCGCTGGTCTTCGAAGCACTTTATGTGCCCGGCAATGGCGCCGTCGGCACGCAAGCTGCTCCCGCCAAACCAGCGGCCGCGCCCCAGGCAAAATCGCCGCGACCGGCAGCCGCCAAGCCGACCGCCAAGGCCGCTCCGCAGCCAACACCCGAAGACGACCTCGAAGCCGCCTTTGCCGCCGAACTGCTCGGCGAGCTCGGGGGCGCCGCGCCGGCCGAAGTCGTCGATGCCGCAGCCGTGCCGACGCTCGAAGAAGAGCTGTTCCCCGCCTGTGAGGCGCCCGCTCCGGAACAAGCCGCAGGCGATCTCGAATTCGAAGCCATCGCCCCCGACGAGCCCTCCGCCCCTTGGGATGCCATCGTCGCGGAGCCCGGTGCCGACCAGGCCATCGAGGATGAGGAGCGCGAAGTCGACCTCGCCCCCGGTGACCTTGACCTCGCCGCGGGCGACCTGGGCCTCGAAGAAATCGATCTCGGGGGACTGGACGCCGACGCTTCGGAACCAGTCGCGCTCGAAGGCTTCTCCCTTGACGAAGGACCGGACCTTGGCTTGCCAGACGGCGACGAGTTGGCTCTGGACGGCCTGAAGCTCGAAAACGATTTGCAGTTCGATGAGGAACTGAAGCTTGACGAGCCGGACGCCGGCGCCTCGATCGCGGCCGACTTGGCACTCGAGCAGCAGCTCGATTCGCCGATCGCGGACGACTTGGTCGTGGAAGCGTCGGTCGAGTCTGGCGCGGCGCCTGCTGAGTCGCTCGACGATTTCTTCGCCAACTTGCAAGGAAGTGAGGTTGCCGGCGACGGCGACTTGCCGGCCATCGCAATCGACGACCTGCAACTCGACGCCGATGCCGACGGGATCGATTTCACGGCCAGCGACGACGCGGCGGCGGAACCAAGCGGCTATGAACCCGCCTCGCTTGAACTCGGCGGACCGGAGTTAAGCGACGAGCTTGAACTCGATCTTGACTTGGGCCTCGACGATCTCGGCGTTGCCGCTGGCACCGCGGCGGGCGAGGACTTCGAAATCGCCGCCGGTGGAATCGTCGACGAACGCGACGCTGGCCCTGGCGACGAAGGGGGGCTTCGGATCGCCGAACTTGACCTCGACGAACCGCGCGGCCTTGAAGAAAGCGCCTCAGTCGAAGAGCTACTCCCGCCCGACGATGCCGGTGGGTTGCATCTCGACCTCGTGGTCGATGACGAGCCGGCCAGCGTCGATGCGGCGCACGAGCAAGACGCTGCCGACGAAGCGCTGCATCTGTTTCTGGCAGAGGAGTCTGCTGACCTCGGAATCGATGAACCGCCGTCGCTTTCCGGCGAGCCGGCGGTCGCTGCCGATGAGTCGCCGCCTCCCGGGGCTGGCGATCTTGCTGAACCGTTGCTCGACGTCGTCACGGCCTCCGAACCTCGCGAGCCATCAACGACCGACGAGGCCGCCGCCCAAGGCGCCATCCACATCGTTGAAGCCGCGAGTTCTGACAGCGGCGACGAGATCGCACTCGACGCCGACTCACAAGAGCTGTGGCCCGTCGCCGACGATCAGCTCGCCGCCGACGAGTTGGCGATCGACGCGCTTGGTCCGCCGGAGCCGCTCGCCGACGAATCCGACTCGCTGCTCGAGGTCGTGTCTCCGGTCGCCGAACAGGAGTCGGCTTCCAGCAAGCCAGGCCAGCCTGCCGAAAAAGAACCGGTCGCGGCGATTCCCACCGCGCCCGACAACGTCGATCCGTTCGACTTCCTGGCGATCGAAAACTCCCCGACCGCGGCGGCCGAAATCGTCGAGCCGTTTGTCGACGACGACAACACCCCCTACGATCCCGATTCGCCGCGGCAGCGCTTGCAGGTCTTTGCCATTGAATCATCCGCGCTGGATCGTGACTCCGCAGCCCAGGCCGAGAGCGACGCAGCGCTCGCCCCCGAGCCGCAAGCTGAACTTCTGCCAGCGTTCGACGACGTTCAACAACAGCCCTTGGCCGATCTTGACCTGCCGCTGGGCGAATCGCTCGACGAACCGGCGTTGGCATTCGACTCGGCGCCTCCGGAGGCTGCCGACCTCGCCTCCGACGAAGCGCTGATTGTCTTCGACGAGCCGCAGCCTGCTGCCGAGCTCGGGCCTGACGACCATCTCGACGCCTTTTTATCGGAAATGGACGCGCCCCCCGCTGGCGAGCTGGCCTTCGACGAACCTAACGCCGCCGAGCCCGATCAAACTGCCGGCACCGTTCCCACGACTGGCGCTCCGGCGGCCGGAGTGCTGCCTGCCGACGGACCAGATTTTGCGGCCCTCGGCGAGACGGTCGATGCCAGCGCCAAAAGCCTGCTCACGCTCGACGAAACCAGCGTCGCAGAGCTCGCGATGCTCGACGCGCCCGCCACGGCACCTGGCGAATCCCCAGTAGGCGAATTGCTCGCGCTATCCACTGGCGACGAGCTCGCGCCTCTCGATGATGCTTCACCAGCGCTCGGCGACTTGGCGCTTGACGACCCCGGCCTGGAAGACCTCGGGCTCGGCGATCCAGGCGCGGATCACGCGGGCGTTTCCGAACCGCTCGGGTCGCCCGACGATTTCCTGGCCGATCTCGATTTGCCGGCGCCCCCCGCCGACGGCCTCGTCGACGACGCCATCGCTGCCACGCCCGATGCCGCTGGCCAAGGCGAGCAGGGGAGCGGCGCATTCGACTTTCTCGGCAGCGCTACTTCCGCTGCTGCCAGCGGCGCGGCGATCGGCGCGGCTGGCCGGGTTGGCGCGCCGCTGATCACTCCTCCGCCAGGTTCCGCGGCGGCCAAGTCCGAGCCAATGTGGTGGCCGTTTGGAGACAAGCAGAAGTCGGGCAAGCCCGACGACACGAAGCCGACGCCGGTCGCGGAGACCGCAGCCCAGGTACCAGCCGAACCGACGGCGGCGGCACCCGCCGAAGATCGGTTCTCGTTTGACGATACCCCGGCGACCGAATTGACCTTCGACGAATCGCCTGCCGCTGAGCTGCCGCTCGACGCTCCTGCGACCGATTTGTCTCCCGACGCGCCCACGGACGACCTCGCGCTCGATGATCTCGCGCTGGACAATCTCGTGTTCGAGGATGCCGAGCCCGCGGCGGCCGGCGATGGTGATCTCGCGCTCGAGCATCCGCTGGCTTTCGACGATGAACCAAGCGCGGCGCTGGGGGATTTGGGATTGCCGTCCGCCCCGGAAGCCGCCGACGAAGCGATCGCCTTCTTGGACGACTCCGACGCGGCGCCGCCGCTCGACGCCGACACCGCGAGCGCCTCGCTGCAGGCGATTTCCGATGATCTGGCCACAGCCGATCCGATGCTCGCCGCGCTCGAACTCTCCGAACTTCCAGCCGCCAATCCCCCAGGCGACGTCACCGACACTTCGGCGGCATCGGCAGTTCCCGCCCGCAAGTGGTGGAAGCTCTGGGCGAAGTCGGACAAGCCCGCGACCAAAGTCGCCAAGCCGGCGAAACCGGCCAAGATCAAAATCGACAAGAAAGCAAAGACTGGCGCAAAGGCCCCAGCGACCGCGACAGGCGCGCCGGAGTTCGAGGCCCCCACTTCGTTGCCGGCAGTCGGCTTCGACGATCTACTCGCCGCGGGCGCGGCTGCCTCGGCACTTGAGCCGGCTCTGGAACCGGCCCTCGACTTCGAGCCCTTGGAGCTTGGCGATCCGGCTTCGCAAGCCGCCTCGCCAGGCGCATCCATTGACGACGACAACTTCGACATCATCTTCGCTGAATCGCGCCCCGTGGCCGACGAGCCCGTTGTCGAGCGCGAGACGGCAGGCACGCCTGCGGAGATGGAGCTGCCGGAATTCGCTGCCGACGACGCGGGCCAGCAGGTTGAAGAGCTGGCGTTCGAGTCGCTCGACGAATCGGCCGCCGCGGAACTGGACCTCCCCAGCTCGCGGGAGGCCGAGCCCGACTTCATGGCGCTAGATACCCAGTCGGCGGACGCGGAGGACGCGGCCCTCGATCGTTTGTTCGCGGACGAGTCGTCGGCCGCCGCCAGCGCCAACGGCGCGGTGAAAGACGAACCCTCGGTCGAGCCCGAGAATGCCCGCGCTGCTGAGCCGGAGGCCGCGTTGCCCAGTGCCGCCGAGACGGTCGACGACAACCTGCTGGACGACTTCTTCAAGAACTTCTAGCGGCGCGGTTAGGGCCGCCCGTTACGGATCGCCGAGAACGGAGCGGGGAGTCAGGCGTCGTGGACGAGCGCGCCATCCACATCGACTTCTTCATGCTGGCAGCCGTGGTCTTCTGCGGCATCGACTTCTGGTGGAGCCGCCGGCGCGGCGACAGGACACCACTCGTCCAGCGGGCGGTCAACGCGCTGTGGCGCAACTCACTGGGCGATTTCTTGCAGATCGTGCTGCTAGTCGTCGCCGTTGCATTGCTCTTTCCACGCGATTTGGAACCGAATCCCAAATGGCCCTATTACGGTCGGCGGCATACGCTTCATCAAGTCATGAGGGCGCTGGAGAATTATCGAAATGACTACGGCGCCTTCCCGCCGCGGTACGTGAGCGATACCAACGGCCGTCGGATGCACAGTTGGCGAACGTCGCTGCTCCCCTATTTCGAAGCTGGCGCGCTCTACAAGATCTATCAACAAAACGAGCCGTGGGATGGTCCCAATAACTCCAAGCTCAAGGACGCCGGAGTCCACTTTTATTACTCATCCGCCGGTGCGAACAACGACGGCGGCTATTTCAAGCCGTCGGGCCTGACCCACTTTCTCGCCGTCACGGGGCCGGGCACGGCTTTGGGAACGAATCCGAGCAACAACTCAACGGGTCCGACCTTGATGATCGTCGAGTGCCCTGATTCGACCGTCTATTGGTCTGAGCCGCGCGACCTCGCCAACCCGCCGACATTTCCGCCGCGGCCTCGGCCTTGGTATTCGATGCGCGGCGAGCGCAGCTATGGTCGGTATGCGCTCTATTCCAACGGCGCCCTTGAGTTCTTTCCCGATGGCGTGCCCACCCTGCGCCCGCCACCATATTACCCCTCGCGACCGTCGTTTCGGTTTTTACACTGGCGGTGGTTTCTCGCAGCCGCCGAATTAATTGCGCTGTGCTGTGCGGCGTGGCAGTCATTCGCGTTGCTGCGACCCTCGCGCGCTCTTGCTGGCGCGGTGCTGGCCTGTGCGATCGTCATTTGCGTTGCCCCCGTGTTGCCGCCAATCGTTGCGATACTCTCACCGCTCGCGCTAGGGGTCAGCCTGATTATTTGTCGGCGAATCGGCGCGTTTGGAATCGTTGTCGTCGCGTTCTATGTTTGGTATCTGCTGATTCATGTGCCTCCCATTCACGCGGTCTTCGCGCATACGGACGGCAGCGTCACCGAGGAAATGCGCGAGGTATTCTTAGGGCTCGTCCCCATTGCGGCGTTGCCACTCTTGCCATCCTTGGGTACCAACAAACCGCGGATCGGTTTCTATACGCTGATCCTGGCGCTGGCCTGCCTGCAGCCGCTAGCGCAATGGTAGCGCGCCTCAAAGTCGGCCAGCCTCTGCGTGCATCCTAAAACGGCAGCCCGTCCCAGCCTTCCTCGGTCCAGCAGTCGACCTCGGTCGGCAACCAATGTCGCGCGACATTGCCGATCGGCTCCGTGCGCACGCCCAGATGTTGCCCGTTGCCCGTCCCCAGTGGCGTCTGACAAAAGTCTTGCTGCGCCGCCGCCACCTGGGTCACGATCCGGTCCTCCGTCGCATGGAAGACATACACGACGTGGCCATCGACATACGCTAAGTCGGGCTTGTGCTTCGGCAGATAACACGGACGCAGCAAACTGCAGCGCTGCTCGAGCCCGTTGGTGTCGGCAAACCGCACCGGCACCGCCAGATCGATCAGCGTCTTCACGCGCAGCCCGTGACTGGCCAAGCGTGCGACGGCGCCGTTGGCCACGGTCGCCCCATGGCTGTGCCCCACGAGGCGGAACGCCTCGATGGTCAAGCCTGCCAGCTTCTTCAGATTGTCGCGCCACTCGAGACAGTACGCCTCGAGATCGTTGATCCCTTGCTCGCGGCGATCGTTGGTGACGCCCGTGTCCCAAATGAACACGTCGTCGTCGTTGTCGATCATGAAGTCGTCGGGAAAGACCGTCGACTTCAGGAAGTTGTGCAGGCTGTCGCGCTGCGATGGCAGTGTCCAGGGATCGTGTTGTGAGAACGTGCCATGCACCAGCACCGTCATGGTGTCGATCATCAGTAGCCCTCTTGTGGAAACTAGTCCGCTCATCCCCTGCCTGGCGGACGTCCGATCGCTTGGCCCTCCGCAAATGGGGCAGCCCCGATTTCAACCACAGGATTTCCGAGCTCCGGACCGCTGCGCTGCGACCGTACCCAACGAACCGCCGTTGCCCGGGCCCTGGCCTTCCGCGAGTCGGCCGGGGGTCAAGCTCAGCGCAACGAGGAAATACGAGCCGTTCGCCGCGGGCTGAGGTCATCAACCCCGCAGCGCAGCGAATTCACACACAGCCAGCACACCGACCAAAGTCGCTGGCTGCTGTCCGCCTAACGCGGCTCAGTTCCCGCGCAAACCGTGAGCCGCATACAACGCCGCCAGACACATCGCCGCCAGGCTCAATATGATGATCGTGTTGAATAGGAACACGATCGTCGCCAGAATTGGCCTGCGTAAGGAACTTCGCCCAAATATTTCAACGAATGCAATCACCAAAAACACGGCACCCACCAACAGCGCGCCGCGTGTCATGACCACGCTGGTGCTATCCATCAACCACTGGATGTTGGAGCCAGTGGCGCCGCTCTCGTTCCAAATAAGTTGCAGCTTGGGAAACAAGTAAGTGCGTGCCAGCAGCCAAACGGGCACGTCGGTACGAGAAATATCGTGGCCTTCAGGTAAGTCTGCCAGGCCGACTCGTCGTTGGCACGCAGTGCAATCAAATTCATGTCGTCACCCGAACCGAGTGAAGCGGATCGGGGGCCATTTTCTTCCCCCGCGTGGCCAGTTGCAAACGAACCGGACGACGTTCTGCCGGCCCGCCCGCGGCGCCCGAGAGCGTGTACCAGTTCCCCGCCGTGACGCGCGTGCGCACCTTACTTTATTTGATGTGCTGAGCAGGCCAGATCTGGCCAGGCCGCAGTGGCGATGCACCGCTTGTCCCGGCCGCCGACCCCCCGAGGGTCCCCCAGAATAAGTTTGTCCGGGAATTTGCGTCCGGGTGCGTCCGGGTGTGTTGATATTGCACCCGAACTCGAATTGAGGGCACAACTTGGGGCGGGTGTAACATCGGCCATTTTGCGTCCGGGTGATCGTCCGGTTTGCGTCCGGCGCGGCGTTTTGCGTCCGGGTGTGAACTGCAAGTCCCATGCCTGTGGACTGCGGCCTGTTCCTGCGTCCCGCGTGCACCCCGGCCGGCGGAATAAGCCGGGTGTCGCTGAGGACGGCTCAGCAACGGTCATCCATCCGCTGAAGTCTGATGCCTGTAATCCGTCGCGTGCCTCCTGTGTTGCCGGTCGCCGAAAGCTGCGTCAAGGCTCATTAGTAAAGAGCCCGAGCGTGGTGTCCCACCAATAGGTGCGGCAGTCAAACCGGTACAGACATAATCTCCGTCCTAGATTGATTGGAGCCGTGGTGCCGACGCCCGATTGCCTACGGACTCGATGGTTGCACGATAATTGGTGGAAGTGGATTTTGGCCGTGCCGTCGATTCCAATGTAAACCTGCAAAGTCGTCGCAGAATGCCGCGGGGTGGGACCATGCCGGACCGGGTTCTTTCGAGGATCGACGAATGGCGCTCACAGCTCCTCGACCTGTCGAAGCGAAACCGGCTTATTAACTGCCGCGTCGACCGAACTGGTGCTATTCGCCTCGAGGAACCGGCGCCTTCGATGCTTTGGCGAATTCTGGTCGACGACTCTGAGTCGATGATCTTCGTGCGCAAGCTCGATTTAATTCCGGCAGAAAATGACACCGATCGTGATCCGGCGGATGGCGAGTCGCCGGACGAAGCCGGCGACTTTGCCAATACCCAATTGGAGGGCGAAGAATCAATTGCTGGGTCACGCCGCGTTCCAGACCTTGATGGTTGTCGGAGCGCGCCCGGTTTTAGGCCTAACCAACACCTATTGACAGCGCTGTCTGACAAAGCGCTGGCGACTCGACTTTCAAGGCTCTCACTAAATGCCAAGACATCCTTGTCAGAACAAGGGATCAACATTCTGTACTTGGCATTCGGATTGTTGCATTGGTATGAGTCACCGGACAGCGATGTGTGCCTTCAGTCACCGCTGATTCTAGTGCCGGTTGTACTGGACCGAAGCGGTCCCGAGCGCTCTTGGGCGCTGACCGCCTCTGACGACGGAATCTCGCCGAACTACTCTTTGACGGAGTTGCTGAAGAACAATTTCAACGTTGTGCTGCCCGAGCTGCCGGACGACGGCTTTGAGAGTGGCAACGATCGATTGAAGTGGCTCAATACAGTTCGGGAAGCGGTAACTAGTCAGCCCCGCTGGACTGTGGACGACGATGCGGTGCTCGGTGTTTTCAGTTTTCAAAAACTTGCGATGTGGCAGGACCTACGTGACAACAAAGCATCCATTGCCGAGCATCCTCTCTGCCGCGCAATTGCCGGCGACGAAAACGCAACGGCTGGTGCATCTGGCTCGCCAATTCCCGGCAAAGAGGCATTTGACGAGCAGATTCATCCTGCGGAATTACACACGGTGCTGGACTGCGACAGTAGTCAATTGGAAGCTATCCTGGCTGTTCGCGCCGGCCATAGTTTGGTGCTTGATGGCCCACCGGGTACAGGCAAGAGTCAAACGATTGCGAACATCATCGCGGAGTGTCTTGCCGCGGACAAAACAATCCTTTTTGTCAGCGAAAAATCGGCCGCACTTGAAGTAGTCAAGCGCCGGCTGGATCAGCAGAAGCTCGGCGACTTTTGCCTCGAATGTCATAGCCACAAAGTAAGCCGCAAAGTGGTTGTTGCAGAACTGGGTCGCTGCTTGAAATTGCCCGTGGAGCGGTTCGCCAGTCAACAACAGAACCTGGACCGGTTGTACTCCGTCAGAACGAGCCTAAACCAATACGTGCAAGCATTGCACGTGCCGCGGGGCACGCTTCAATGGACTGCTTTTCGAGTTCATGGCCTGGTAGCCGAGCTAGACGGCGCACCAAACTCGCAGTGCCCGCTGGGCGATGTGCTGTCGCTCGACATCAAGCGTTTGAGCGAAATGGAGCGCGCGATCGAGGCATTAGCAGCTTGCGAGAATGTCATCGATGCCTATGAGTCACATCCGTGGCGCAACTGCCGCTTGAAGGAGCTGTCACTAATCGCTCAAGACGACCTTGAGCATACATTCAACATACTTGTCGAGGCGCTCACCCAAATTCGAGAGCCGCTTACGACACTTGAAGAAACGGGACTGGTGACCGCGGGAGCATGCAAAGATCGTGTCGAAGCTGAACTAGCGGCGACAAGCAATCTACTGCAGTTGCCTGAGCTGCCAAAGTCTTGGCTTGCCGAGGATCCCGCGGCTGTTGCCCAGCGTATTGAAGATTGTCACCGGACGCTTGCGGAATATGAATCGATCCAGCGAGCAATTCCGCAATTCACTGCCGAGGCGGTAAAAGCAAATCTCGAAGAGCTCTCAAATCAGATCGCACGCGCGTCCGGTGCGTGGTGCGCCAGAGCACGAAGTCAAGGCGAGCTAGCTAGCGTTCGTTCGCGACATCACCACTTTAGGGGTGCCTTACAGCAGGTTGAGAGTCTGCGTGCGACGCATAACGAACTGCGCCAAACCACTAGGGAGCTGATCAACGCAATTGGTCTGTCAATGAGCGGAGAGCCCCCAATCGGTCAGCTCGTGCGACTTGCGCGAATCGGCCGAGCGATCGCCGACACAGGGCTGATGAAGCGATCGTGGTTCGATAATGCGCGGCGGTCCGTACTTCGACAAGCAGCGGCTGAAGGCAAAGCTCACCAAGACGCATGCCATTCGATTCGCCAAGAACTAGAACCGATCGTCACCTCTCTGGCGTTTGAGGCTGAGGGGGCGCGAGTTTGTGAAGAAGCGAAGAGCTTCCGTCCATTTTGGCGAAGGCTACTCGGACCTTGGCGCGAGTTTCGCTGGCGCGCATCACGCCTTTACCAGACCCCGGCGCCCCGAACCGCCAGGGATATGCTTTGGGATCTCCATCGGTTAGGTGAGTACCATGCTCGCCGCGCCGCATTGCGAACTTACGAGGCCCAATATTCTGCAGAGCTCTGGGTACAAAGTGACGGATGCCTCGACTGGGACTCGTTGTTGATTGGTTGCGAGGCCATCGAGGCCTTGCAGCGGGAAACCCGCATTCCAGAGCGACTGGTGGCCTCGTTAACGACTGACAATGGACTTGATCGCGAACGTGTGGCCATTGCGGTAGGGCAACTGGAAGCTGTGCTTTCTTCGCATTCTGATCAACTCAAATCTCTGTCCGACCAATTTGACCTTTCACGGATTGGACCGGATCGAAAGGCGTTTCTCGACTGCGGCCCTTCGGTAGTCGATCAAGTGCTGAGCGATGGCGTCAGCGCACTTCAGCGACAGATCGAGGCGGACGAGTCTATCTTGCGACTGCTCAAACCCGAGTGCGACGTCCTATTGAGCGCCCTCCCAGCCGCCCTTGAAAGACTGGGTGCGTTGGCGGCTCGTTATCAGCAACTCGTTGGCCTTCTTCGTCAGCTCAAGTCGCTTGGGGTAACGATGCCATCAATGCGGTCGCCCGAGTGGGCGGAATCGCGCATCAAAGTCGCCTGCTTGCGACAGTTGTTAGCGCAATTCGATGGTTTAATCCCACCCGCGGTAGTCAGCATCGCGTGCGATCGCGCCTTTCGCGACAGAACTCGTATCGCAGTAAGAGAATGTGCTGCGATTCTGGTGAATCGAGTTACCAAGGCGTGGATGCAGCTTGAAGCGGCTTTTGATCTTGAGGTCGCAACTCACGATCGAGTCGCAATTCGAGCAATGTCTCTTGATGATCTGGTGGAATGGGTGCGTCACCGGATAAACGACCTCCCGTGGTTGCGGGAATGGCTGACGTTTCGAGAAGCCGCTGGACGCCTTGAAGCCTTGGGGATTTCGCAATTAACGATTGAGGCGACGGCGAAGCAAATTCCTGCGAGGCGCCTCCTCGACGCCTTTCACAAGCGCCTCTATCGACTCTGGCTAACTCAGGTATACGCGACGACACCGGTGCTTCGGCAGTTTAACATCGACGACCACGAAAGATTGCTGACCGAGTACCGGACGGCTGATCGCGCGGCCATCGCCAACTCGTACAAACGACTCCGCGAGCGGCTCTTGTCGAAGCCGGATCGGCCGCATCTCGACTGGGACTTTGTACCAGCTTCATCTGAGCTGGGAATCTTGACACGGGAGGTCGAAAAGAAGCGCCGTCACATGTCGCTTCGTAAGCTGTTTGAAAAAACCCCTTCGCTGTTAATGCAGCTCAAGCCCTGCCTGATGATGAGCCCGTTAGCGGTCAGTACGTTCCTCAATTCGGAGAGTTTTCGATTTGATGTAGTGATATTCGATGAGGCCTCGCAAGTGCGCCCGTTTGATGCTGTCGGCGCCGTTTATCGCGGAAAGCAGCTCGTCGTCGCCGGAGATCAAAAGCAACTCCCACCAACAACGTTCTTCGATCGGCTGACCAGCGATGACGGCTCTGCCCATGACGAAGATAGCGATGAGGTGGGCAGTCTAGCGGATTTCGAGAGCGTACTTGACGTGTGCCGCTCGGTGGGACTGCCACGATGGCAACTCCGATGGCACTATCGGAGTCGTCGGGAGCCGCTCATCGCCTTCGCGAACCACCATGTTTATGGGAACACGCTGTTGACCTTCCCAAGCGTCTACGACACCGACGAAGGTCGCGCTGTGAAATGGCATCCCGTACAAGAAGGGCGTTGGCGGGCAGGTACCTCTGGCGGGTACAACGCAGTTGAGGCGCGAGAAACAGCTCAACTGATCTTGCGCCACTTCATTGACTTCCCAGACAAATCGCTCGGGGTGATCACGTTCAATCAACGACAGCAAATCGCTGTACTTGATGAACTGGAGCGTTTGCAAGACGACAACACGGCCCAATCGGCTTGTTCCAACGCGCGATTAGCCGAGCGGCTCAACGGAACCGGCGACGAGCCGTTTTTTGTGAAGAACCTAGAAAACGTTCAAGGTGATGAGCGCGATTGCATTGTGCTGAGTGTGGGCTATGGCTTTGACGATCAGAACAAGTTCGCAATGCGCTTCGGACCCCTCAATATGCAGGGCGGAGAACGGCGGCTCAATGTGGCGGTCACGCGTGCCCGGGAAAGCGTAACGGTGGTCAGCTCAATACGAGCGCATGACATCGACCTGTCGAGGACCAAATCCAGGGGCGCTGAACTTTTACGCGCCTATCTTGACTTTGCTGAGCGAGGAACACAGGCTCTGGCTGCCGCGATCAGTGACGATGGGCTGCGCGATTTTGATTCTCCCTTCGAGGAATCGGTTGCCGCGGCCTTGCGAACTGTGGGATTGGACGTGCGTTCGCAAGTCGGGTGCGCCAAGTATCGAATCGACTTGGCGATTGTGCACCCACAGGAGAAAGGTCGATACTTGCTCGGTGTCGAATGCGACGGTGCCTCATATCACAGCTCCGTCGTTGCCCGCGATCGAGATCGGCTGCGGCAAGAGATTCTGACTGGGCTCGGATGGCAGATCCTACGAATTTGGTCCACAGATTGGATACGGAACCCACAACGCCAGGTAGCTAGAGTGCTATCGGCCTATGAGGCTGCCCTAAAGGCCGGTAGTGGCCTGCCACTGAGCGCGACGGACGTTGAGTCGGCGCCGGAGCAGCCACGATTGTTTGCACCAAATGAGTTCGCTGACGAATCTTTGGACTTCGACAATATTGATGATGTAGCTGATTGTGATATCGAAAGCGCCATCCTGGCGGCATTGCGCCGCTACGGCCAGACGTCACCGGAAGACCTTGTGAAGGCCGTGGCTCGAGCACTCGGCTTTCAACGTGCCGGTCGACGCATACAAGAACGTGTCGAGAGGCAGATTTGGAGTCTCAAGCGTGCGAATATAGTGGCTTCGAGTGACAGTGGGGCACTGTCGGTGCCGCGTAGCTGAGTTGAGGATCCCAAGAGAATCAAAGAGGACGCGTCGTTGCGCCCCTTTTCCTACTCGGTGATCCATGAGGCGGCTGCGGCGAGCACGCGCGCGGCGACTTCCTCCGCGCTCCCCTGGGCGTCGATGATCTTGATGCGCTCGGGATCGCGGGCCGCTTCCTCAAGAAAGCCGCGGCGCACGCGCTCTTGGAATGCCACGCCGCGCGATTCGATGCGGTCCGCCTGGCCGCCCAGCCGCTGCCAGGCGAAGTCGGCAGGGAGGTCAAGCACAAAGGTCAGGTCCGGGAGTAACCCGCCCGTGGCCGTGCGACCGATCTCCCACAGCGCCGCGGGTTCGAGCCCGCCGGCGTGCCCCTGATAGACGACGTTCGAGAGCAAATAGCGATCGGAGACGACCACGCGTCCCGCTTCAAGTGCTGGCTTGATGATCTCAGCGACGAGTTGCGCCCGGGCGGCCATGTAGAGCAGGGCCTCGGTCGGCAGCGACATGCCGGCGTGGCGATGCCCCAGCAGCAGCTCGCGGATTGCTTCGCCCAACTCGGTGCCGCCGGGATCGCGGCAGAGGGTGACGGCGCGCCGCTGGGCTTCGAGCCAGCCGACGAAGCGCGCGATCTGCGTGCTCTTGCCGGCCCCGTCAACTCCGTCAAAGGCGAAGAACATCAGCGCGCCGCCTCGGCCTGCGAAAAATGCACCTGCACCTGGTCGTGCGTCGTGTAGAGCCGTAGCTGCTTGCCGTCGTCCAACAAGAGCGGGCTCGACTTGTTTTCTTCCAAGATCGGATTGCGCGGGTACTTGGTCCAGTGAACCAGGTCGTCACTCGCGGCCAGGTTCGTCGACCAGTCGCGCGTCGTGGCGGATTCACGGGCGTGATAGTAGGCGTAGTACCGCCCGCCGCGCTCGATCACCTGGTTGAAGGCGACCTGAAAGTGATCGTACTTCTCCGGCCCGGGGACGAACACCGGCTCATCCTGCACATGACGCCATTGCGTCAGATCGCTTGAAGTCGCCAACCAGATACCCAGGTCCATGCGCTCGTAGAACAAGAGCCAGCGATCGCGCTGGCGGAGCACGAAGGGGGTGCCGAACGGCCCGGGCGAGATCGGCTCGCCGTCGCTCTTGCGGATATCGAGCGTGCCACGGCGCTGCCACTTGATGCCGTCAGGCGAAGTGAACCAGTGGGCCTGGTCACGCTCGCCTTCGGCGAACATGTAGTAAGTATCACCGTCGCGTAGCACCTGCATGTCTTCGATCCAGTGGTCGCGATCGAGCGGATTGGCCGGCCAGCGCGTCCAGGCCAGCCCGTCGTCGCTCGTGGCCAGGCCCAAGTGCTTGCGCCCCTCGCGCGTGGCATCGTAGCCGGTGTACCACATCCGATAGCCGCCAGGCTCGCGTAAGATCCAGCCGCGTTCGCGAATTCTGACGTCCCAGTGACCCGGCCCGGCGCCGGTGAAGACGGGGTTGTGCTCATACGGTTTGAAGCGCACGAGCTCGGGCGGAAACAATTCCGCGGGAGCCGCTTGTGCAGGGCGATCCGTCGAGGCTGCCGGATCAGCGGCGATCGCTGGCAGCGCACAAAGCAGCGCCACTCCGCAGGCCACCAGGCAGCGAGCCAGCCGCTCGCGTCTCGCGAAGTGCGCCGCTCGCCAGTCGCGGAGGTTGCGGCCCGAACCCGCTGACCTTGTCGATAGTCGATCAGACTTCACTGCGCGCATGCGGAGATCTCTCCCTCTCTTTGGACGGCGGCGATTGTCCGTTGCCACGGTTCGTCGGGCGCGATCGCCGCGTTGCGCCTCCTTCGCGCTTCCGCCGCGCGGTGTAAATCGTGGCCATGCGCTCGGCCCGACCGGCCACCAGTTCGCGCAGCGCCGCCGGCGCGAGCACTTCCGCCTCGTCGCCATAGCCTAGCACCCACCACGATACCTCGTGGATCCCCGAGACCGTGGCATGAAAATCGAGCGTGCCATCGGCGTTCCACTCGAGGCGCTGTGTGGGATGCCAAACCACTTCGGCGACGTTGCCGGCCACCAGCGGTTGAAAACGCACGATAATCTCCGCGTCGGGGCCCGGCTCGGGGATCAGGTGCCAGGCATTGCGCAAGTAGCGCTTGAGCGAAAACCCGTGCGGCAGGCGATACCGCTCGTCGAGCGGCTCCAGCTTCTCGATCCGCCCGACGTTGAATGTGCGAATCTCGCGGTGTACCAACGAGCGCCCCACGACATACCAACTGCGGCGGCTGAAGAGCAGGCGATACGGATGCAGCTTGGTGGTGAGTCGCTCGGCGTCCGCAAAACTATTGTACTGGATACGCACGGCGCGGCGGCTACCGATCGCCGCGAGCAGTTGCTGATACACGGGTTCCGCTTCGGCTAGCGCGTTCACCTGCTGCAACTGAATCGCCACCGCCGCCCCGACTTGCCGTAAGTGGTCGCGCAAGGGCTGCGGTAGCGCGCTTTCGAGCTTGAGCGCCGCCGAGCGCGCGGGCTGGCAGAACGGCAGCCCTTGGTCGTTCCCCAGGTCGTGGCAGAGCATCACCAGCGCGAGCGCTTCTTCGGGGGTGAAGCTCATGGGGGGCAGCAGGCTGCGCCCGGTGAGATAGAAGCGCTGTTCCTCGGCGTTGAACCAGAGGGGCACGCCCGCTTCGCGCAGCAGTTCGAGATCGCGAAAGATCGTCCGCCGGCTGACGCCGCAGGTTTCGGCCAGGGTCGAGGTGTTATGGCCCCGTCCGGACTGCAGGTGCACCAGCAGCGTGATCAATCGGCCGACCCGCGAATCCGCCATAACCTGCCGCCGAGGGAGCTACGTGCGCAGCTTGCCGCACCGGATGCCCGACGCCACCGGAATTGCCAGCCGGTCCCAGCGCCAGGGGGGTCGTGCCCTGCCCGGTGCGTGCCCCATTCCAGCTTCCCACTGCACCGTTGGGCGCACCAGGAATCGCACCGCCCCAGCCCGGCGGCGTTCGACCCGGGCCGGGGAGTGCTCCCGCTAAGTTCCCCTGCCCGGGGGGCGTCGTCAAGCCACGGGCCTGGGGAGCCGGCAGAACCGGCTCGTTCGGCGCTCCGTTATCGGGCGGCTGCCCGGCTGGGAGCGGCTGTGGCGAGGGCACTTCCTCGGCGCCGGTCGGCTGACCGCCTGGCACCATCTGTGTCCCGCCAGCCGTTCCCTGGCCATTGATGAACTGCTGGAACCGTCCGCGGCTGTACACGCTCGGCTGCGTGAAGCCATAGTCGATGAACAACCCGGCGTCACGTTCGCGAGCACGCTTGCGGGCGTCGAAGTAGGCCTTGCCCGCCCACGGGCCTTCGCTCAGCTCGACGCCGTTGTATTCCAGCAACGAGCCCTTGCGCAGGTGCACGTCGCGGATGCTGAGGTTGTAATCGACCAGCGCGCGATAGTAGCTGACTTCGGCGTCGGCCAGGCGGCGCTGGGCATCCAACAGCAAGTCGAGCGTGACGGTGCCGGTCTCGTAGGCCGCCTTGACCGCCTCGACGTTGCGCTCGGCAGCCACGCGGCGGTTGAAGTTTGTCTGGCTCAAGGCATACGTGCGATCGACCACGCGGATCGCTTCGCTCAACTGGTGCGACAGCTCGAGTTCTTGATCTTGATAGACGGAGCGTTCGCGAGCCAGGTTCAATTGGGCCTGCCGCACGGCCGCCATCGCCTGGCGGAAGCCGATCGGCATAGTGAACGTGAAACCCGCTTGCCATTCCTGGTACCTGCCGTCGAGCAAGTTCTGCACGGCGTTGCTAAACGTCCCCGGCACGTTGACGAAGTCGGGCGGAGGAGGAGCTCCGGGGATGGCCAGGCGATTACCGTTGGGAACCGTGAACGGCGTGTTGCGGCCGTTGGCGTACCACCAGTCGTTACCGAAACCGCGCCAGCGATACAGGGCCAACAGGTCCAGCCGCGGCAGCAAGAAGTTGCGCGCCGCGATCAATTCCATTTCGCGCTGCTTGATCACCCACTTCTGGCGACGCAGTTCCTGGGCGCGGGCCAGGCCTTCGCCGTGCACTTCGTACCAATCGAGATTGATCCGGGCCGTCGTTGGCTCGTCGGACGGGCGAATCAGCCGCCCGTCGGTCGCCGCCAGGCCCATGATGTAGCGCAAACGATTCTCGACCGCGTAGAGCTCGCTTAACGAGGCTTCGACCTGCGAGCGGAACAGGAAGTACTGCTCGCGGGCCTGGGCTTCTTTTTCAGCTTCACCACCTTGGGCACTGACGATGAACAGCGCATACACTTTGCGCCAGGTTTGCAAGGCACTGTCGCGCCCGGCGATCAGCGCGTCGAGATTACGGTAGCGGTAGTGCAGTTCCCAGTAGGCGGTTTCGATATCGGCCACCAGGTTGCGGACGCCGATTTCGAAATCGACGATCGAAATGTCGTTGCTGATCCGCGCCAGCACCACGCCTTGCGTGAAGAAGAAGCCCGGCTGGGCCTGCGGGCCGGCGATGCGGTTGAACGTCACGCCGGCACCCTGCAACAGCGGATGCCGGAATTCGGCTTCGATGTTCGTGTCCCAGGCACTGGGGAACAACCGCGTGGGCGTGTTGTTCTGGTCGTAGATCGTGTTATTGCGCAAGAAGTACTGACCGCCCGTGGCTCCCGTCTTTCGCAGTTCGAGGATCCCCTGCGAGTAGTCCTGCCGCAGGTTGTTGACGAACAACGCCGAGTTGATGGCGTCGGTTGCTCCGGTTTGGACGTTCACGATGCGGTTGTTCTTCTGCCAGATGACGCTCGAGACCAACTGCGCGTCGAACGCCGACAGGGCACCCTCGACGCCGATGCGCGGGTTGCTCTCGTTGATCGCCGGATCGTAGACCGAGGCGATCGTGTTGGGCGCCCGCAAGAGCTGCGTGGGCGGCGTGACGACGGTCCCTCCCAACGTGCGGAGCACCTTGCTGTTCATCAAGCCCAGCCGCACCGCTTCTTCGAGCGGGAGGTCCCAAATCTCCTGGGGCTCGGCGTTCCGCAAGGTCAACGGGGGCATGGCGCCTTCGACTTCGGCCAGGTGTACCGGCTCGACGTCGGGGTACTCGATCTGCGTGGCCACGCCGCGATAGTGCGACATATCGCCGTCGTCAAAGAAGTAGAACGGCTGCGACGGCCCGCAGCCGGTCGCTAGCATCCCGACGGCGATAAGCATCAACCAGGCTTGCCGGTACTGCCGAGTCATGGTCGCTCTTCCTCGATGTTGCCGCCGCCGGTCGGCGGGTGCGTCCACTAGCACGTCGCCCCAGCTACACCCGCAGCGCTCGCGCAGCCCTAGCGGCTGCCGCGTCGATACGACGGCGCAGGCCGTAAGTGGAGGAAACGGCAGGCATGGTATCGGCGGCCTAATCGGCAAACTTGGAAGAAACTTCCTGATCCGAACGATCGACAAGGTTTACCAGGCTTGTTGCTAGCACGGTTTGCGCAAGGGCTACCAGGCTGGGGAAGGCAGGCAAGCCGGAGCTGTCAGCAGCGCCCGATGGCGCTAGCGAACCGCTGAACAAAAGAAGGGCGGCGTTGAGCGGCTAGCGCACTGCCGCCGTTGGAGGGGTCTTAGCTGCCCAACCGCTTTTCGAGCACCGCGATCGCCTCGTCATACACGCGCCGCACGCCGATGCGCTGCGCCTCGTCGGCAAAGTGCGCTTGTCGCTCGATCTCCTTGAGGTCGGCGCGCATCTCGTCGATGAGCCCGCGCGCCACATCGCGATCAAAGACATCCGCCCCGGCGAACTGCACATAGACGGGGCTGGTATGGGCGAACAACTGCCCGCCAAACTCGTTCTCGCCGACCGGCTCCTGGAGCTCGGGATCGTTCTCGACCGGCGGCGGCGGCGTGCGCAGCGCCAGCCAGCTCGGTCCGTCGATCGGCAGTTCAAAATCCATCTCGACGACAAAGTGATTCTCTTCGCGCCGGCTCGGCGCCGCCCGCACCGCGCGGCCGTTGTGCACGAGCTCGATTCGCTTGAAATCGCCGCGGCCGATAGCGCGCCCGCGTACCTTCACCGCGCGCGGTTGTTGCAGTTCGATCGTGCCGCCGATCGGCTGCCCATCAACGGTGAACTCCAGCAGCGGCTCGTTGGTGATATACGTTCGGCCGGCTGCCAGGCGATCGAGCCACTCGGTGGGCGTGATCGGTCGATCGGCCGCCACGTACACGCGCGAGAAATCGTAGACGAACCAGTCGGTGCCGGTCGAAAACGGCACCCGCAACCCGATGTTGAGGTACCGGTAGTACGTGTCTTTGTAACTGCCGCGCCGGCTACCATCGAAGATGTTATTGGCGTGTACCCGCCCCGTGATCCAGTTGGGAATGTCCTCGTAGCCGAAGTGATTGTGGGCCCAGATCACCTTGCCGCCGGCGCGGCGGGCTTCGTCGATGCCAGCCTGCATCGGCGGGGCGTCGTTCCCTTCTCGCATGATCCCCGGCCCGATGCTCACCGGCCGTACGATATAAGGAATGTCCAAGAGCAATAGATGGCCGTATCCCTCGCCGTGGCTGCCGAAGTTGTGGCGATGCTCCTCGCCGTGTCCGAAACGCACGTGATCGTCCGACATTTTCTCCAGATCGGCCGGCGAGTACTTGTTGCTGGTGTATTCGAGATCGGCTTCGGCCCGTTCGAGATACGACAGAAAGACGATGTCGAGCCCGTCGGCCAGCGGCACTTCGCGCAGGTAGCGATCCGCTTGCTCTTTCGAGAGCTTCATCAAGTGCAGGTGCGTGTTGCCGGCAACCTGGCCATCGCGCCGCGCGCGGGCGAAGCGCGTCAGTTTCACCGTGTGCGACGCCTGCTTGCGGCCCGTCAGATCGAGCCGCTCGTCGGCCAGCTCGGTTTCGAGCCCGGCCAGCGCTTTGATCACCAGTGGCCCGGCCGGCACCTGGATGGTTGATTTATGCGGCAGCACATGCCAGCGGTGGATCGCCCCTTCGTCTTCGATCCCCTGGCCGCGGTTGACCAGTTCGGCGATCGGCACCACTTCGCCGGCCGCATCAAGAACTTGAACAATGCCCGGCAGCGGTTCGCCCGTCGCACGATCGACGAGCTCGAGCTCAAGCGCGCAGACGGGCGCCGTCCGCGCCGTTAGCTTTTTAGTAGATAGCGCCGCTGGTCTGCGTGGCGCGCGGCGAACTGGCGGATCGTGTGCGGATGCCAGCGAACTCGCGAAGAGTAAGATCGACAGCGAAGCGACAATCAGACGTTGTCCCAGTACGCTCTGGCCCGCACTGCTGGGCAAGCCAGCAGTGGCGCCCAGTTGAGGTCCGCACGTCGGGCCTACCGCTTGCTCCACTGGCCGCCTCCGCCGCCATAGTATGGATAGGTGTCGAACTCGTCGCCGCCACCGTCGACACGCGGATCGCCCAGCGCCCGCAATTCCGACTCAAGCTGGTTGGACAGCCGTGCTTGCACCTCGGCGTAGGCTGGCTCTCCCGCGACGTTTTTCATCTGTCCCGGATCGCTGAGCAGATCGTAGAGCTCCTCGGCCGGCCGTTTGCCAAAGCACAGCTCGTACTGCTCGCGCACGCCCGGCTCCTCGCGATGATCCCACAGGTAGCGCTTCGTCGGGCCGTTGTCGCAGTCGGCCAGCCAGGAGTCGGGCTTGAACGCCTTGGTGGGGTCGGGCGTGCCGGCCGGCCAGCGCTCCGGCTTGAAGTTGCGAATGTACAGATAATCGTCGCTGCGAACGGCGCGCATCGGATAGCCGCCGGGCTCGGGCGCTTCCTGGGCCTGCACGTGCCGCTCGCGACCCACCAGCACGTGGTTGCGCGTGGGATCGACGCGCCCCGACTGATCGCTTTCCAGGATCGGCAGCAGGCTACGGCCGGTCATTTCGGCTGGCACGGCTACGCCGGCCGCCGCCAGGAACGTTGGCGCGAGATCGGTGAGCGAAACAAAGTCGGTTAGCTTTCGCCAGCTCGGTACGCGCGCGGGCCAGCGAATCGCCAGCGGCACGTGCACTCCGCAGTCGTAGAGGTTCGTCTTACCGCGCGGAAACGGCATGCCATGGTCGCTCGTCATCACCACCAGCGTGTTGTCGAGCTCACCGAGCGCGGCCAGCTTTTCGAGCAATTCGCCGACCTCGTGATCGAAGCGTTCGATCTCAAAGTAATAGTCGGCGACATCATTGCGCACGACGTCGGCATCGGGGAATTGCGGATAGAGGTGCACCCGCGATAGTTCGAGACCCGCCCGCGCGCCGGCGCCTTGTTCGTACGGCCGGTGCGGATCGGTCGAACCAAACCAAAAGCACAACGGCTTGCCGGGCGGCCGCGCGGCGAGAAACGCGTCGACCGATTTATAGGGCTTGCCGGCCGGATTGCCGCGTCCTGGTCCCCATGCCTTGCGATAGGTGCCGACGTGGTAGCCTGCGTCGGCCAACAGCCGCGGATACTCGGCGAACTTGTCGGCCGGCCACTCGCAGTGCAAGTTGCCGCCGGCTCCCAATCGCCAGAACTGCTGCCCGGTGATGATCGCTCCGCGACTGGGCGTGCACGACGGCGACGAGACGAACGCCTGCTCGAAAAGCACCCCCTCGCGCGCGATGCGATCGAACGTCGCCGTGCCAACCACCGCGTCGCCGTAGGCGCTGGCGTGCGGCCAGCCCCAGTCGTCGGCGATGCACAGCACGATATTGGGGCGCGGGGCCTCATCGGCAGCGCTGGCCGGCGCGGCGCATGGCAATTGAAACAACGTGATCGCCAGCGCGAGGGTCCGACTAACGAGTCGTATTGAGAGCTTCATGATTCTGCCCGATTCGAGCGGATGAAAGGACTATGACGTGGCGCGACGCGCCACTGGGAAGCATACCCCATGGAACGGGCCGCTGCCCCGGGTGCTGCACAATCGGCACAACCGGACGCGCGAAATGCTTCGATCAAGGCCTATCGCTCGGCGATTGTCGGCTCGCCTTCGAGATAGCCCAGCGACGCCAGGAATTTATCAACTGCCAACAGGGTGCGATCGGTCCACGGCGGCCGATTGAAGAAGCCGTGCGGCTGATCGTCGGCCGTGAACATTTCCACCCGCACGCCCAGCGGCTTGGCGCGCTCGGCGAATTCCTTCCCTTGCGCATAGAGCTGATCGGCGGTGCCATACAGGATCATCGTCGGCGGGCTCGTGCGATCCAAGTTCAATGTCGGCGAAATCGCCTTGCCCACGCCTTCGTCGCCACCGATCCGCTCCATCAGACGCGGCACGCCATCGAACCGCAGCGCGGGATTGAACAGCACCAATGCGTTCGGGCGATACGCCGCCTGATCAGCGTCCGGCTCGCCGTCGAGCTTGGGGCCCAGCGCTGTGCAGGCCGCCAAGTGCCCGCCAGCCGATCCGCCCGACGCGACGATCTTCCCCGGATCGACTCCCAGCTCCGTCGCATGAGAGCGGAACCACGCCAGCGCCGCCCGGGCGTCGAGCACGCAATCGCGCGGCGAGACGTCGTGCCGGCTCTTCACGCGGTAGTCGGCCCGCGCGGCAATCATCCCCCGGCTCGCCAGGTACTCGGCCTGCCGCGCGAACTGCTCGACGTTGCCGCGCTGCCAGCCGCCGCCAAAAAAGAAGACGATCCCCGGTCGCGAGTCACTCGCTTGCCAGCCGGGCGGATAGTGCACGAACAGCTTGAGTGCCGCCTGCGGCGTCTCCTTGTAGACGAACGATTTCGTGACCGGCGCGTCGACGGCGTGGGCAGATGCATTGAGAATCGACACGACGATGAGAACACTAGGAGCAATTTCAAAACCGGTGATGAACCGACGTTTGGTGCCACTGCTAGCTCGTCTAGCAGTGCTGTGTCGAACTCGGCACTGCTGGGCAAGCCAGCAGTGGCACCCAAGCCAGGTTTTGAAACTGCTTCTGAATAGCAGTCGATGTCGCAGCATGCGTGCCTCTCGCCTCAAGGCCGTAAAAAAACCCACCTCAGCGGACGCAGCGCTCGGCGAATTGACCGTGCGATGTCGTCCCCTGCAGTGGGCTTGTGAGCGTCTGTCGCGACGCGGAGTCGCGCTCTTACAAATTCCAACCCTTGCGGTACTGCCGACGGACGAACTCCGCCGCGGCCGGGCAGTTCGTCGCTTCCATCTTCTTGGCGTCCCACTCGATCCGCTGACCCACGCGCATCGCCACGTTCCCCAGCAACAGGGCTTCGGTCATGCGGGCCGCGTAGTCGAAGTTCGACAACGCCCGCGGGCCACCTTTGCAGGCGGCGATCCATTCGGCGTAATGGCCGGGCGAGCGCGGCATTGTCGGCTCGGGGGCCTTAAACTCTTTGAACTTGTCCTCGGGGAGCAGTGTGTGCTCCGCGCCGTAGTCGTTCGGCGAGAAGAACGTCCCTTCACTGCCGACCAACAAGAGCCCGCTCCCCGATAGCTCGCGGCCGTGCGACAGCTCGGGGGCCGGCTTGTTGCCGCCATCGTACCAGTGCATGACGACCGGGCCGCGCTCGCCCCGCGCGGGGAACTCCCACTTGATGTGGCTCTTCTTCGGCGGCGAATCCTTGCCGACCGTCCCATCGATCTCGGCCTCAATGGCCGTCGGCGCGTGCAGATCGAGCGCCATGAAGGCCAGGTTCGCCGTGTGGCAACCCATGTCGCCAAGCGCTCCGGTGCCGTAGTCCCACCAGCCGCGCCAACTGAACGGGCAGTACTTGGGGTTGTAAGGATGTTCAGGAGCGGGGCCTTGCCACAGATCCCAATCCAAGTGACCTGGCACCGGCGGCGTCTCGGTCGGCCGTTCGATCCCCTGGGCCCAGATGGGGCGGTTCGTCCAGACGTGAACTTCCTTCACCGGGCCGATCGCGCCGCAGCGAATGACCTCGACCCCCTTGCGGAAGCCATCGTCGGAGGTCCCCTGGTTGCCCATTTGCGTGGCGACCTTGTAGAGCCGGGCGGTGTCGCGCATCAGCCGCGCTTCCCACACGCTGTGCGTCAGCGGCTTCTGGCAGTAGACGTGCTTGCCCAAACGCATCGCCATCACGCTGGCGTGCGCGTGCGTGTGATCGGGCGTGCTGACGACCACCGCGTCGAGCGAGCATTCCTTTTCCAAGAGCGCGCGGAAGTCGCGATAACGCCGCGCGTTGGGATACTTCTCGTAGGTCTTGCCGGCCCGCTCGTCGTCGACGTCGCACAGCGCCACGATGTTCTCACCCGCCACACCGTCGGTGTCGCTCGAGCCCTTGCCGCCGCAGCCGATCACCGCGACGTTCAGTTTGTTGTTGGGCGAGTCTTCGTACGCGCGGGCGGGTGTGCCCGAGATGAAGTAGCCGGCGCCGACGACGGCCGTGGTCTTGATAAACGTGCGACGATTGCTGCGGCTCATACGGTTCTGTGTCCTTTCGGTACGATGCGGAAGCGTGTTGGCTGACGATTGGCTGTTGTGGATAGGTGTGGCCGGCCGCCAAGGTGGAACCTGTCGCGGTCCCAAGCGGCCTACCAGCATGCCACTGGGGCCGGTGGCCTGCAACCATTTTGATCGTGTCGACAGCACCGATCGTAAGGCTGCCAAGGGCGTTTCAGCGGCTCAAAACTCCGTGGAACCTACCACTGCCCGTCTATACAATGGTGGGTGCGTCTCGCGCGCAAGCGGGATGCCGGTCGCCGAATGCAGAGAAAATCCCCGGCCGCGGCCGCCCACCGACAACCACCGTGGAACCGCCTGATGCGTTTGGGGCCACCCCCCATCGACGACTTCACCCTCTCGGCACGGCTACGGCGCGCAGCCTCGGTCGGCCTGTTGATTTTTCTTAACCTCCTATTCGCTGGCGTGGCGTTCGCCGAAGTGCCGCCCGCGCCGGCCGACGCGGCCTTGCCCGACGATTTTGTTAAGAACACCCTCGGCGCCTTCACCACGAAGTACTGCGCCGAGTGCCACGCCGGCGAAGAGCCAAAGTCCGGGCTGCGGTTCGACCAGGCGGCAGATTTCGCGGCCGTGCTCAAGGAGCGCGAAACCTGGGAGAAGGCCCTCGACAATCTCCTTTCGGGCGCGATGCCGCCGGCCGGACACACGCGCCCCGACGACGCCGAGGCGCAGCAGATCATCGACGCCTTGCACCGCCGCTTCGACGATATCGACGCCGCCGCACCGCCCAATCCCGGCCGCACCACGATCCGCCGCTTGAATCGCGCCGAGTACCGTAACACCGTCCGGGATCTGATCGGCATCGACTTTGCCGCTGTCGACGATTTCCCCACCGACGACGTCGGCTACGGCTTCGACAACATCGGCGACGTGCTGACGCTGCCGCCGGTTCTCTTCGAAAAGTACCTGGCCGCCGCCGAACAGATTGCCCAACAGGCGGTCCTCACTACGCCGCCGGGGCCGACGGCGACGCGCTTCGAAGCCGAGGCGCAAAAAGCCGCCAACGGCCAGGCGTACGACGCTGGTTTCTGGATTCTGCCGTCGACAGGCGAGGTTGGCGCGGCCTTCGACGTCGAACAACCCGGCGATTACGTCGTGCGCATTCGCGCCTATGGCGCGCAAGCCGGCGACGAACCCGCGCGCATGGGCCTGATGCTCGATGACGGACAAGTCGAGCGCTTCGACGTCGCGGCCCGTGCCGACGCGCCGGCCGTGTACGAGCATCGCGTTTCGCTCGGCGCCGGCAAGCATCGCATCGCTGCTTCGTTCCTTAACGATTATTGGAATCCCAACCACGAGAACCCCGACGAGCGCGACCGCAACCTGCTGGTCGATTACCTGGAAGTCGAAGGGCCGGTTGGCGTGCGGCTTGAGTATCCGGAGATTCATCGGCGGATCGTCTTCTGTCCGCCGGCCGCCGGCGCCAGCCGTGATGCCCAGCTCGACGCCGCTCGGCAGATACTGCGGCGCCTGGCAACACGCGCCTATCGCCGCCCGGCAACCGACGAAGAGGTCGAGCGGCTGACCGGTTTTGTCCGCCGCGCCCTGGATCGCGGTAGCAATTTTGAAGCGGGCATCCAGTTGGCCCTGCAAGCGGTGCTCGTTTCGCCCCACTTCTTGTTCCGCGTCGAGCTCGACGATTTCGTTCGCGTCGAGCCCGACGAGCGCACGCCTGGCGACGCGCCGGCACAAGCGATCAACGAGTTCGAGCTGGCCACGCGCTTGAGCTATTTTCTTTGGAACACGATGCCCGACGAAGAGCTGTTCGCGCTGGCCGAAAAAGGTGCATTGCGCGCCCCGGGCGAATTTGAGAAGCAAGTGCGGCGGATACTCGCCGATCCGAAGTCCCGCGCACTGGTCGATCAATTCGCCGCCCAGTGGCTGCACCTGCGCAGCCTGGAAATCGTTAGTCCGAATCCCAAGCAGTTCCCGGCTTTCGATCCCGACCTGCGCGCGGCCATGCGGCGCGAAACCGAAGGGTGCTTCGCCCACGTCATTCGCGAAGATCGCAGCGTGCTCGAGTTGCTCGACGCCGACTACACCTTCGTCAACGAGCGGCTCGCGGCGCACTATGGCATCAGCGGCGTCAGCGGCGAAGAGTTTCGCAAGGTCTCAACCGCCGGCACGCCGCGCGGCGGGCTGTTGACGCAAGCCAGCATTCTGACCGTGACGTCGAACCCCACGCGCACCTCGCCGGTCAAGCGCGGCCGCTGGGTGCTCGAGCAACTGCTGGGCGCGCCGCCGCCACCCCCTCCCCCCAACGTACCGGAGCTCAAGGAAGGCGCCGTCGACGCCACGGCCTCGCTGCGCGTGCGCATGGAGCAGCATCGCGCCAACGTCAGTTGCGCCGCCTGCCACGCCCGCATGGACCCGCTGGGCTTCGGCCTGGAGAACTTCGACGCCATCGGCGCCTGGCGCGACAAGGATGGCGAAACGCCGATCGACGCCTCGGGCGCGCTCCCGTCGGGCGACTCGTTCAACGGCCCGCTCGAGCTCAAGCGGGTGCTGCGGGCCAAGGCCGGGCAATTCCGTCGCTGCCTGGCCGAAAAGATGTTAACCTATGCGATTGGACGCGGGGTCGAACGCTACGACCGCCGTGCCGTCGCCGGCATCACCCAGGCGATGGAGGCCGATGGAGACAAATTCTCGCGACTGGTGTTGGCCGTCGTCGAGAGTCAGCCGTTTCAGATGCGCCGAGCCACGGCATCCGCCAGTCAAGGGTCCGCCACGCAGCCTTGATCCCCAGGAGCAGAACCGTGATGGAGAATCGCCTCTCACGACGCAATGTACTTAAGGGACTGGGTACCACGCTGGCGTTGCCGCTCTTGGATTCGCTCGCGCCGGCGCGCGGCGTGGCGCGCGCGGCCACCGATGGCGCCTCGGGCGCGGCTGCTATCGCGGCTTCCCCCAATCGCATGGCGTTCATCTACGTCCCCAACGGCATTCACATGCAAGATTGGACGCCGGCGGCCACCGGCGCCGAATTCGAGTTGCCCGCCACGCTCAAAGTGATCGAGCGGCACCGGCAAGACTTCTTGATTCTCTCGGGGCTCACGCAAGACAAAGCCCGCGCCAATGGCGACGGCGGCGGCGATCACGCCCGCGGCGCCAGTGCCTTCCTCACCGGCTGTCAGCCGCACAAGACGCACGGGGCCAACATTCGCGCCGGCCTGTCGGTCGATCAGGCCGCGGCCGAGCGGCTAGGGCACGCCACCCGACTGGCCTCGCTGGAAATCGGCTGCGAGAAGGGAATGTACGCCGGCAATTGCGACTCCGGCTACAGTTGCGCGTATTCGGCGAACATCTCGTGGCGCACGCCGTCGCAGCCGATGGCCAAGGAAGTCAATCCCCGGCTGGTCTTCGAGCGGCTCTTCGGCGGCCAGCGCCCCGGCGAAACCGCCGAGACCCGCGCCCAGCGGCTGGCCACGCGACAGAGCATTCTCGACTTTGTGCGCGAAGATGCCCGGCAGCTTCACGCCCGGCTCGGCGGCGCCGATCAGCGCAAGCTCGACGAATACCTGGCGGCGGTGCGCGAAGTCGAACTGCGGATCGAGCGCGCCGAGCAGTTCAGCCAGCGCGAACTGCCCGCCGTGCCGCAGCCCGAAGGCACGCCGCAGGAATACGCCGAGCACGTGCGGCTGATGTACGACTTGATGGCCCTGGCCTTCCAGGCCGACATCACGCGCGTGATCACCTTCCTCGTGGCCAACGAGGGCTCGAACCGCCCGTACCGCTTCCTTGACGTGCCGCAAGGACATCACGAGCTGTCGCATCACGGCGACGATCCCGAGAAGCAGGCCAAGATCGCCAAGATCAACCGCTTCCACATCGACGAGTTCGGCCGCTTCCTCGACCGGCTCAAAGCGATGCCCGAGGGAGACGGCCACCTACTGGATCACTCGATGATTGTGATCGGCTCGGGGATCGGCGATGGCAACGCCCACAACCACGACAACCTGCCGATCCTGCTGGCCGGCCGCGGCTGCGGCACCTTGAGCCCCGGGCGGCACGTGCGGTACGATGCCGAAACCCCCTTAAACAATCTCTGGCTGGCGATGCTCGACCGGGTCGAAGTCGACCTGGAAAAGCTGGGGGACAGCACCGGCCACCTCGGCTCGCTGTTGGTCTAACGGCGCGTTGCAGTAATCGCAAGCCGGGGTCTGCTACGTCTGTGACCCCGGACTAGCCCTGGCGGGCGACTCGCGCGCTATTTCCCAATATTGGCGAGCACCGCTTCGACCTCGCTGGTGGGCACGTCCTCGACCAGCTCGGCATGACCGAGGCGATTGGGGAGCACGAAGCGCAATTTGCCTGCCTCGACTTTCTTGTCGCGCGCCATAGCTGCTAAGAGCCGCTCGGCGCCGAGCGGTGGCAGCTCGATGGGCAAGCCGAGCGCGACCAGCAACTCGCGTTGTCGGCGAACCACCTCGGCATCGATGCGCCCCAGTCGCTCGGCCAATCGCGCGGCGCAGTGCATGCCGACCGCGACCGCTTCGCCGTGCAGCCAGCCGGAGTATTCGGAGACCGCTTCGATGGCGTGCGCGAAGGTGTGCCCGTAGTTGAGGACGGCGCGGCGGCCGGTCAGCTCGCGCTCGTCGGCTTCGACGACGTCGGCCTTCAGGCGGCACGAGCGCTCGACGACGTGCGTGAGCGTGGCGGCGTCGCGGGCGTTTAGTTCGGCCGCGTGCCGCTCGAGCCAGTCGAAGAAGTGCGAGTCGAGCGCGACGCCATACTTGACCACTTCGGCCAGGCCGGCGCGGTATTCGCTGGCCGGCAGCGACTCGAGCACCGCCGTGTCGACGAGCACGCCCCGCGGCTGCCAGAACGCGCCCACCATGTTCTTGGCGCCGGGCAGATTGATGCCGACTTTGCCGCCGACCGAACTATCGACCTGCGCCAGGAGCGTCGTCGGTACTTGCACAAAAGCCAGCCCGCGCGCGAACGTAGCCGCGGCGAAGCCGGCGACGTCGCCGATCACGCCGCCACCGACAGCGACGACAAGCGTGCGGCGATCGGCCCCTAGCGCGAGCAGCCGGTTCCAGAGCCGCTCGGCCGTGGCGATCGACTTGGTGGCCTCGCCCGGTTCGAGCGCTTCGAGATTGACCTTGAGACCCGCGGTGCGCAGGCTGCCGGCGACGGCGGCGGCATAAGGAGCGGCGACATTGCGATCGGTCACGATGACGACGTGACGGGCGGAAGCATGGCGGGCGACGAACTGGTCGGCCGTGGCCAGCGTGCCGGCGCCGATCTGGATGTCGTAGGCCCGCTCGGCCAGCGCGACGCGAACGATTTTCAGTTGCGTGCTCACCGTAATGCCATGCCCAGCGGTGCCGTGGAGCGCGAAGGCCGCTTAGCTGACACGCGCGACATCGTCGGGCGTGACGTGGATCGTGCGGCAGAAACCGGTGTGCAGCCGCACGTATTCGAGATTCGACGCATCGGCCGGCTGGGCGTGCAAGCGCTCGGCGATCGCCACTTTCTCGTCGGCGGAAAGATCGGCGTAGTCGGACGGCCAGACGGTGTCGGTCTCGATCACCAGCCGTTCTCGGTAGGGGTCAAACTGATCGGCCATGTGCTAAGAACCTCTGGCGGTAACCGGACGAGATCGGCTACGGGTCGAGTAAGTTCGAACCCCAAGTATACCGGCGCCGCCGCCCGCTAAAAGTGCCGCGAACCCCGGCTACGTTGCGGCGGCATTCACGTCGAATTCGGCGGCCACACGGGCCAGTTGCGACCAGGTGGTGTCGTCCAGCGGAATGCCTTCGGCCTGGCGCTTGGCGCGGCAGCGAGCCTCGGGCTCGCCGGGGTAGAGGATCTCGCCATCGGGGGTCACCGTGCGCGACGTTTTCACTTCGGCGACAAACCGCTCGACTTCCGAGACGAATGACTGCCGCGGCTGCACGCGGGCCGGGTCGATGACGATCGACAGCATGTTGTTGGCGACTTGCTTGACCTCGGGGTTGCTGCACCAGCCGCCGCAGAGCGCCCCGGCCAGGATTTCGACGACCATGCCCAGCGCGTAGCCTTTGTGCCCGCCGAAGGGCAGGATGGCGCCGCGCGGCGGACCATAGAACTTCAAGGGATCGGTTGTCGGCTGTCCGTCGGGATCGAGGATTAACCCTTCCGCGACATGCACTCCTTTGTTGCGAGCTACCTTGAGCTTGCCTTCGGCGATGATTGCGCAGGAGATATCGAGTACCAGCAGGCGGCCGTTGCCCAGGGGCACGCCAGCCGCGATTGGATCGGCCGACAAGCGGCGATCGATGCCGCCGAACGGCGCGACAAGGATGCCTCCGCCCGAGGTGTTCACGAAGTGCAGCGAGACGTAGCCTGCGCTAGCGGCCATTTCAGCCCAATCGCCGATGCGCCCCAAGTGGCCGGCATTGCGCAAGCCGACGACGGCCACTCCGTGTTTCTTCACGCGCTCAAGCGCCAGTTGCATCGCTTGCTCGCCGAGCGCCTGGCCGAAGCCAAATCCGCCGTCGAGCACCGAGAAGACTTCGCTATCGAGCACGATTTCGGCTTGGCGATTGGCGATCACCTTGCCGTCGCGCAGCCACTGGATGTAGTCGGGCACGCGGATCACGCCGTGCGAATCGTGCCCCACGAGGTTCGCGCCCACGAGGCGGCTGGCGATTTGGTTCGGCTCGCGATCGCGGCAGCCGGCGGCGGCGAAAATGTCGTGAACGATATGTTCCAAGCGCGGGGCGGGAATGAGCATGCGCGGGGCCAGGCTGAGAATTTTGATGCGAAGTAGCGGCGTGTTAGCATAGTTGCTGGAGGAGCGATTGCCATGGCTACGGACCCGAATTCCGAGCTCTCGCAGTTCGAGCAGTTCATCAGGCTGCAGGTGCAAAGCGGGCGGAGCCTCACACCAGAAGAGGCGCTCGACCTGTTCCGAATCGAACATCCCCATCCCGACGAGTTCGATGCGTCGATTGCTGACTTGCGCGAGGCGGTGGCCGAAGTGGAAGCTGGCGTCAACGGAGTCCCGATCGAGGACTTCGTGCGCCAACAGCGCGCGCGTCACGGCTGGTCGAAGTCGTGAAGGCCTACCGGGTTCTGGTATTCCCTCGCGCGGCGGCGAATATCGACGCTATTTTGGAGTGGATGTCCGCGCGCTCGCCTGCTGGCGCCAAGGCCTGGTTGGCGGCGTTCGAGCGTGCCACCGACAGCCTAGCGCACGACCCACTGCGTCACCCATTGGCGCCTGAGAGCCAGGAACTCGAGCTACCGATTCGCGAGCGGTTCTTTCGCACGCGACGCGGACACATTTATCGGATTCTCTACATCGTCAGTGTGCCCGAGGTACGAATCCTAGGTGTCCGCGGTCCGGGCCAAGCGCCCGTTACCTTCGACGACCTCGAGCACTGAAGGCGGCCCGATCAAGCGCTGGCCCAGCGGCTGCGGAGGCAGTCGGTCTTGGCGGGCGGCCCGAACCCAAACCGCGGCAAGGGCTTCATGCGATCTTCAAAAAGTTGGTTGACAGCCGGGTGCTAGCGGTTAGACTGTGCCCCGGTCCGCAGCACCATCTATTGTGTTAAGATGGGAAGTTGATACAATATCTAGTTGTCGTTGATCGGCATTGCACAATTCGGTGGGGGGCATTTCGGCTGCGGATTGTCGGGCGAGTCGCCCGATTCAAGAAGTGTGAAGTATACTAACGTATAGTATCGCCCAGGAGTAGCTTGGGCGTCGTTTTCACCAGGACATGGAGGTCTCTCTCATGGCTAGTGTCGGTATTCGCGTGGCTCGCAAGTCTCAGAAGCCCACCGGCCAGCAGAAGCAGGCGACCAGTCGCCGGCGCGAGGTCGCTGCGGGGACAAATGGCTCGCCGACCGCGGCCGGCACGGCGGGCATCGCCATCGAGCCGCGCTTCTGCCCGACCGACGTCGCCGACCCGTTCGACACCGTCGAGTGGGACAAACGCACCGCAGTCATCAAGGGTGAGTCGGGCGAAGTGCTCTTCGAGCAGCCCAATTGCGAAGTGCCCAAGCACTGGACGCAGTTGGCCACCAACGTCGTGGTGAGCAAGTACTTCTACGGCGAGGTCGGCACGCGCGAGCGCGAGCAGAGCGTGCGGCAGTTGATCCATCGTGTCACGCGCACGATCGCCGATTGGGGCACGGCCGACGGCTACTTCGCCAGCAAGGCCGACGGCGAGCGTTTCTATCGCGAGCTCACCTGGCTCTGCCTGCACCAGCACGGGGCGTTCAACTCGCCGGTGTGGTTCAACGTCGGGCTGTTCCACATCTACGGCGTCAAAGGCGCGCAGTGCAACTGGCAGTGGGATGCCGACACGCGCGACGCCCGCCAGCCGGAGAACCCCTACGAGTATCCGCAAGCCTCGGCCTGCTTCATCCAAAGCGTCAAAGACAACATGGAAGACATCATGGAGCTCGCCCGCAGCGAGGCCATGCTGTTCAAGTTCGGCTCGGGGACGGGCACCGATCTATCGACGTTGCGTTCGCACCGCGAGAAGCTTTCCGGTGGCGGCAAGCCCTCGGGGCCGCTGTCGTTCATGCGGGTGTACGACCAGATCGCCGCGGTGGTGAAAAGCGGCGGCAAGACGCGGCGCGCCGCCAAGATGCAATCGCTCAAGGTCACGCACCCCGACATTCTTGAGTTCATCGAGTGCAAGGCCAAGGAAGAGCGCAAGGCCCGCGTGCTGATCGAGAAGGGGGGCTACGAGTCGAACTTCAACGGCGAAGCGTACAGCTCGGTGCTGTTCCAGAACGCCAATTTGTCGGTGCGCGTGACCGACGATTTCATGCAGGCGGTCGTGCAAGATCGCCCCTGGACGACGCACTGGGTGACCGACCCGGGCCGCGAAGGCGACACCTACCAGGCCCGCGAGCTGATGACACGGATGTCCGAGTGCGCCTGGCAGTGCGGCGATCCCGGCGTGCAATACGACACGACGATCAATCGCTGGCACACCTGCCCGAACTCGGGGCCGATCAACGCTTCGAACCCGTGCTCGGAGTACATGTTCCTCGACGACACGGCCTGCAACTTGTCGAGCGTGAACCTGATGAAGTTCCGCCAGGACGACGGCGCATTCGACGCCGAGCGGTTCCAGGCGGCTTGCCGCATCTACTTCATCGCGCAGGAAATCCTGGTCGATCACGCCAGCTATCCCACGCGGCGAATCGCCCGCAATAGCCACTTCTTCCGCCCGCTGGGGTTGGGCTATTCGAACCTCGGCAGTGTGATCATGTCGGCTGGCCTGGCCTACGACAGCGATGGCGCTCGCGGCTTGTGCGGCGCGATCACGGCCATCCTGCACGGTACGGGCAACCTGACGAGCGCCGAGATGTCGGCGGTCGTCGGGCCGTTCGAGGCCTACGAGGAAAACCGCGAGCCGATGCTTCACGTGATGCAGATGCATCGCGACGCGGTCGACGAGATCGACCCGACTTGCCCCAAGTATCTCACGGACTATGCCCGCGAGCTTTGGGACGAAGTACTCGAGGCCGGGGACGAGCACGGCTTCCGCAATGCGCAGGCGACCGTGTTGGCCCCGACCGGCACGATCAGCTTTTTGATGGACTGCGACACCACGGGGATCGAGCCCGACATCGCCCTGGTCAAGTACAAGCAATTGGCCGGCGGCGGCATGCTCAAGATCATCAACCAGACAGTGCCGCTGGCGCTGGAGACGCTGGGCTACGGCGAGCTGGAGATCAACGCGATCAAGAGCTATATCGACGAGCACGACACGATCGAAGGCGCCCCGGCCCTACGGCCCGAGCACTTGAGCGTGTTCGATTGTGCGTTTGCCCCGCGCAACGGCACGCGGTCGATCCCCTGGGACGCCCACGTGCGGATGATGGCCGCCGCGCAACCGTTCTTGTCGGGCGCGATTTCCAAGACGGTGAACATGCCGCGCGAGACGACGCCGGCCGACATCGCCGGCGCATATATCGAAGGCTGGAAGCTGGGCCTGAAGGCACTGGCTGTCTATCGCGACGGCTCGAAAGAGAGCCAGCCACTGTCGACTTCGAGCGAGGCCGACAAAGCTGCCGCCAAACAGGCTGCCGTGCCGCGCCGCGAACGTCTGCCCGATACCCGCAAGTCGATCACCCACAAGTTCAACGTGGCGGGTCATGAGGGGTATCTGACGGTCGGCCTATACGACGACGGGCGGCCTGGCGAGTTGTTCATCACCATGGCCAAAGAAGGGAGCACCATCGGCGGCTTGATGGATTGCTTCGGCACGGCGGTCTCGATGAGCCTGCAGTACGGCGTGCCGCTGGAGGTCTACATCAAGAAGTTCTCGTTTACCCGCTTCGAGCCGATGGGCTGGACGACGAACCCCGATGTGCCGATGGCCAAGAGCATCGTCGATTACATCTTCCGCTGGATGGGGATGACATTTATCCCCGGTTACCGCGAGGCCCACATGCCGGATCGCAGTGACGACTCGGCCGGGAAGATGGTCGAGTCGACGGCGGAGGATAGTGACGCAGAGCCTGTGCCCGCCGCCAAGACGGCTGGCGGGCTAAAGCCCGCGGCAGGACAGCCGCAAACCGCTGCCCCGAGTTCCGCTAAGCCGACGGAAGCCGTGGCCAGCAAGCCCGCAAGCAAAACCGCGACGAGCGTGAAGAGTGGTTCGAACGGCCATGCCAACGGCCATGCGAACGGGCATAGCAACGGCCACACGAACGGACATTCCAATGGCGCGACCGCATTGAAAGCCGCGCCGGCAGCCAAGCCCGCTTCGGCGGCCGAGGTTGAAGAGCGCTTGTTGCGGGCAGGCGTTGCCCCGAAGCGCGAGGTGCAGCGTGACGATACCAATCGCAACGAGCAATTCGCCAGCTTCCAGCTCGATGCCCCGGCGTGCGACAACTGCGGCGCGATCACGGTTCGCAACGGCAATTGCTACTTGTGTCACAACTGCGGAAACAGCATGGGCTGCTCGTAAGGAAGGTGGGGAAGGACCCCCGCGAGCGCCCAGCTTTTTTGGCAGGCGGAAGACTTGATCTAGGAAAACTGCCGCTTGGCTACTCCGGCGCGAGTGGGCGCGTGCGGAGCCAGGCGGCGGCGGTTGTTTTGACGACCTCGTCAAATTCACCGGACAAAAGTTCTCGAGCCTCGTCCGGATGAAAGCCCCCGTGAAGGAAATCCCACGCCCTTAACTCGGTCGGGTACTGTAGCCACGCATAGAGTTTGTACATTCTCGCGCAACCGTCCGCCGGCGAGATGCGATCTTCGACGATATCGCGGTCCGTGGCTTCGGCACAGGCCCAGTAACAATCCGTCTCGCCAAGCCACGGATAGCCCAATTCCGCGAAGCTGGCCCGCAGCAGCGGATCGACTTCCCACCAGTCGGTCGGCTTGAGAGTTGCCGCCAGACGGCGCAGCGAATCGGAGTCGCTCGCTTCGATCAATTCGGCAACCGCCCAGTCGATCGCGTCCGAAGCGAAGATGCGGCTTCGATACTTTTCGCAAAGCAGCTCGAGCGCACCGCGGGCCGACATCACTACCTTCCCATCGGCAGGCATCGCACGCGGTCGCTAAAGTGAATCACGATCACGGCGGTGATCACGAACAACAGCACATAGTAGGCGGCGAAGGCGAACTCGGGCCATTCGCTCAGTGGGCCTGTAACCAGTTGACCGAGCACGTTCTGCCAGACGAGCGCCAGCCAGGTGATGGCTGCGGCGCGTGGGAAGGCATCGCCGGTAAAGTTCCCCGGCAGCGGTCGCCAGAAAATCCAAGCGCACAGCCCAAGCAGGATGACCACCAGCGCTGGGCCGACGATTTGCCACAGCAGCGTGGCGTAATACTCCTCGTTGCCATAGTGCATGCGGAAGAAGCCTTTGAGCCCGTTGCGGACCGAGAAGCCGAGACCCACGAGCAGACCCAGCCCCAGCCCGAAGCGTTCGAGATTCGGATCGCCGTTGGCGCGGGGGGATGCAGTACCGAGAAGCAGTTTCAAAACCCGCATTGAACCAGCATCGGGTGCCACTGCTAGCTCGTCTAGCAGTGCCGTATCGAACTTTGCACTGCTGGGCAAGCCAGCAGTGGCACCCAGACCAGGTTTTGAAACTGGTTCTAGTTGCGAACTGTGGCGCCGGGTCCGCAAGCAATACACGATCCCAAACAGCGCGACGACCGCCAGGAATGCCTGGATCGAAACGTGCGCCTCTTCCCACACAGGGAGCACCAAGAGCGCGATCAAACCGAGGTAGACGACGAGCCACTCAATCGAGGGCGAACTCAATGACCGCCGCGCGCGGATCATCGCCCGCTCGGCGGCCCTCATCGGTCGGTTGACCAGAAAGTACGCCACGCCGTAGGCGATGCCGATGCTGATTCCGCCCGAAGATTCCCAACAGCGCCACCAGTTGAAAGTCACGCCAGGCCAAATGTCATCGTGCCATTTCCAGTTTTGCAGGGCCGCCCAGCCGGCGCCGTTCAGAACACCCACGGTCGTGATCAAGAGCACATTCTTCCAATCGCGGCGGACTACTTCGTAGATCAAGAAGCCCAGAAACAGCCCCAGGTGCATGATCGCGGAGCGACTGTCGTTGATCAGCCGGCGAAGGTTGGGGTTATTGTCCAGGTCGAGGTAACGATCGCGATGCTCTTCGTAAAGCGGCAGAAAGTGCTGCGGATACCTCTGATACAGATAGACGGCGAGCGCGGCGGCGCCGAGGCCGCAGCCGATGCGCAGCGCCCAGTGCCAGGCGCGCGTCGTCCGCAGCGGGCTGCACCAGGCCAGCAGGCAGGCGCCGATCCCTGCCCAGGGTATGCCGGCGATAAACAGCCACAGGAAGCCGTACGCGCGCGAGATCGGGACGAACTGGCCCTTGGCGTAGTCGGTCTGCAGCTTGCCTTCGAAGAAGCTTGGCCACTGCATCCAACCGCGCGCGCCGGAGATGCCGATGCCAATCGTCAGAGCGAGCACGATCCAGCCTGAAGTGTAGCGCCGCGCGGGCCAGGCCCATTCGTCGCCTTCGTCTTGCGCGCTCGTGCCATCGCGGGCGACGAACCACCATGCGACACCCCACAGTACGCCGGCGAAAATGCAGCCAGCCGAACCGCCGAAGCCCGCGCAGCCGCGGACGGCCCAGCTCATGGCCCCCAATGCCGCGAACAACAGCGTCGGCAAGAGCAGGTTGTGCGTCAGGTCGAGTCCGCGCTGGCTGCGCAGGGGTGAAGATATCGACACGCCTTTGCTCCCCGAATCCAACGACCGAAATCAACCACGCCGCGCTAGCATCCGGCACGATTGTGGTCGTCGCGCGCCGGCGTGGCAACCGCTCGCTTGCCGCCGTTGCAAGAGCGCGGCTTGCGTGTAGGCGAAGCGCTGACGTAGCGAGGCAACTATTCGCCGGCAGCTAGAGTGCTGGCGCCAGCATCGTGCGCGTGGCGCCCAGGGGGCAGATCCAATCCTATTGCGCCAGCGGCAGCGGAACCTATCTCCTTCGCGCGGCGTGCAATCCTCCAGCCTGAAACTGCACTTGCCCGGCGGAGTGGTCCACCCTATAGTCCGCACCCCTTCTCTGGCAGCATTCGCTAATTGTCCGGTGTGATTCGCCAGTTCACGACCGTCTTCGCAGAACTCCTCAGTCAATATTGAAGCCAACTGCCATGATGATTCGTCATGTGGTCGCGCTCTGCGCGCTCGTGTTGCTCGGGGTGTCGTCGGGTTGGATTCGGGCCGCCGAGGCCACGCGCAGCGACGACTACCGCGACAGGATCCGCGCGGAGCGCTCGAGCCCGAGTCGCACGGCGTCGCGACGCGGGGAACGCGATGACCGATACGAATCGCGCTCGCGCAGCCGCAGCGCAGCGCGCCGGCGCGAGATTGCCGATCGCGACGACAGCCGCCGAGTCGCCGATAGTCGCGATCGGGCCGCGGACGACGGGGGCTCATTGCGGCGCGACCGCTACGCCGTGGATCGCCAACGACAAGGCGATCGCGACACGGCCACGCGCTACTCGGCAGGCTCGACCGACCGCGACTACCTGCGTCGCCGCGTGGCACAATTGCCGGGTGAAATTCCGCCGCCCGAATACGAGACCTATGAATCGCTGGAAGAGCCACAGTCGGTGCGTCTAGGCGCTCCCGTGTTCGGCATGCCTGGCGCGGAGCCAGTCCCGCCACCCTACAGCACGTACACGGCGCCAGCTCAATTGGGTTATGGACCGCCACCGCCGGGAGCGTATGGTCCGCCCCCGTCGGGCGGAGCGTTCTTTTCCCCGGCCGCGTGGGGCCAGCCGGGCTGCCCGGCCCATTGCGGGCCGAAGTACGGCGTGTCGATGTTCGGCGACTTCTTGTATTTGTCACCGCGCGGAGTGGCCGTGCCATTCGCGGTACCGACTGATGGGATTGGCTTTGTGGGGACGGTCCCCAAGGGACCGACCGGCAGCATCAATCCCGATTACAGCCCCGGCTTTCGCGTCGGAGGGGCGCTGATCATCGCCCCGTGCGCCCGCATCATGGGGAGTTACACGTGGCTGCAAACCAACACCAATGACTCGCTGACGGCGCCGGCGGGCACGGTGATCGACCCGTTAACGGCGTATCCGGGAACTTTCAACGCTGGGTTCCAATCCGACCCAACGACCGCCTTTTACAACATCAACTTGCAGATCGCCGACGCCAGCTACGAGACGCTGCTGGTCAACACCGAGCGCAGTTGGCTGGGGATCTTTGGCGGCGGTGCGTACGCTCGGCTCGGACAGCAGTTTGGCGCCAACTATCCCTTCGCTCCGCCGAACGGCAGGACGAACGTGAACACGAGCGTCGACTTCAACGGCGGTGGTCTGCAGTTGGGACTCGAAGGGGAGCAACGCATCTGGAAGTGCTACGGCTTCCGCGTCTATGGGCGCGGGCTGTCGCGATTCCTGGTCGGCAAGTTCCAGTCGTCGTACACCCAGACGAACCAGTTCAACGGCCTCGAGGTGAGCACCAGCGCGACCGACAATCGCATCGTGCCAGTGCTCGATTTGGAGCTGGGCGTGTCGTGGATCAGTCCGCGTAGTTTCGTGCGGCTGTATGGCGGCTACCTGATTTCGGCCTGGTTCAATTCGGTGACGACACCGGGCTGGATTCAGTCGGTCCACAACGAGTCGGTGTTGCCGGCGCCCGCCTTCTTGCCAGCAACGACGAATCTCACCACGCTGACGTTCGACGGGCTGGTCGCCCGCGTCGAAGTGGCGTTCTAGCTCGGCTCGCGCGGCGCGGTTCCCCGGTATCGCGCGCATCTTCTCGCGCCAGCATCGGCATGCCGGCGCTTCTGGCAACGGGCCGTGGACCAGAGCATCGCGGCCGCGAGTTTGCGGCTTGTAACAGTGCTGACGGCAAAATCGATTGTAGCCGTCGCCGCGAGCCTACCGATAAGCCAGATACTGACGGTGGCCGTTCGGTAGCCAGCATTCGGGCTCCGCGCGGAACAGCCCACCGAACCTGCCCATACTCACTCCATGCGCCCGGGGGGGCCCAATCATGCGCCGCGTCACGTTCTGGGGACTTGTTTGTTTGGCAGCCAGCTTGCTCGCGGGGCAATCGGCGGCAACTGCAGGTGAGGGCACGCCGCCAGGCAAATCCGGGCTGAAAGCGATCTTTGCGAAGTACGAGTCGGAATCAGATGCCGAGGAAGACCGCGACTGGTTAAACGGCGCGGGTGAAGATCAGGTCGCCGACGGCGATGAGAGCCCGGCGGACGAACGCGACATTGATCGGGAGGATGCGCCCGCCAGCAGAGCGCGTAAACCGGCGGCATTCCGGCACAACTCGGCCAGCGACAGCGGCGACGACGACACCGGCGACGCCGCCAAGAAAATTGACGGCGAGCTCGTAGATCCGCTGCTGTTGTCTGACGACTGCTGTGACACGGACGACTGCTGCGACAGTTGCGGCAGCGGCGGTTGCGGCCGGACGCCGTGGCGCTGGAGCGGCCTGTATGGGGATTTCCTCTGGCTGCAAGCGCGCAACGCGAGCGTGCCGTTCGCGGTGCCGCAAAATGGTATTGGTTTTGCCGGCGCCGCGCCGAACGGGCCCGTGGGGAGCGTGATCCCGGTTCCACGGGCTGGCTTTCGGGTCGGGGGCGCGATGATGATTGGCTGCGCGTCGCGTCTCACGGCCAGCTACACCTGGTTCGAAAGTCATACTGGCGCGAACGTTACCGTGCCTCCGGGGGGCGTGGTCAATCCGCTCACCATGTTCCCTGGCACGTTCAACGCCGGATTCTCCGCCGAGCGCTCGAGCGCGGCGCACGACCTCGCCTTTCAACTGGCCGACACCAACTACGAGACGCTGTTCATCAACAGCGATCGACGCTGGATCGGGCTGATGGGTGGTGCTGTCTACGGGCAGTTGCGGCAAGACTTCTGGGCGTTGTACCCCTTCTCGCCTCCCGATGGACCAACGCGCGTCGGGACGCGCGTCGACTTCTACGGGGCGGGCATCCAATTGGGGCTCGAAGGAGAACAGCGCGTCTGGCAAGGTCGCGGCTTCTGCGTCTACGGCCGCGGCATGTCGCGGTTCTTGAGCGGGCAGTTCCGCTCGAGCTATCTACAGACCAACGAGTTCAACGGGGTCGAGGCGACGGTGGCCATCAAAGACGCGCGCATCGTGCCGCTGTTGGACCTCGAATTGGGCGTCTCCTGGATCAGCCCCAGCGCGCGCTTTCGGCTGTACGGCGGCTACATGGTGAACAGTTGGTTCAACAGCATATCGACGGCCAGTTGGATTGGCTCGGTGCAGAACTCGACATTCCTGCCAGGATCGCACGCGATCACGTTCGACGGGCTGGTGGCCCGGGCGCAGATCGCGTTCTAGCTCGGACCATTGCTACGGACCGGCAACCTCGAACACCGGCGAGTACGCCGTGAAGCGTTCGACTTTGCCATCGTGCTTGTGCCGGCCATAGTGCACGAGGCGATACTTGCCCGGCGCGGTGCCGGCGCCGATGTCCCAGGTGATCGTCACCTGGAACGGATCGGGCTTGGCCGAATAGCGCGGCGGCGCCAGGTCGAGAATGCCGGTGCGCGGCGGCCGCGGCGGCTTGGGCTTGCTGCCCGACACACGCTCCCACTCGGCCGCGGTATCCCAATCGAAATCCTCGCGCACGACCTCCCAATTGTCGGGCACCTGCGCGAGCCGTTCGACGGCCATGAATTTATCGTGCCGGTCGTACTCGTTCACCGGACTGCCGCTCCAAAACGTGACGCTGGCCGTTTCGCCCGGCGCGTACTTTTCTTTTGGCGGCGTGACAACGTCGCCGAACTGGGCGTCGGGGGGCGTGCGCTCGTCGGGACCATCGAGCGCGACTTTGCGATGCGGCAGCGTGCGCATATCGGTCGGTTCGACCGTCGTCGTCACGCTCTCGCCGGTCTTCAAGGCGTGGGCCAAGCGGACGAACTCCTGCCGATACGCGGCTTCGGTCCAGGGGCCAAAGAGCGTGTGCCCCCCTTCGTACTGCTGTAGCTGGTACTCGTGCCAGGTGGTGACGTAGCCGGCGAAGTCGTTCGAGTAGCCGGCCACGACGACGTAGCGCGGCTCGACACCTAGCTCTTTGCCGACCGCTTCGCGGAACCGCCGCCCGCTCATCGTGGTGAATTCGCCGGGGCCGATCACCAGCACCAACTGGCCGATGCGGGCCACGCCCAGCGGCAGCACTTGTTCGTGCATCGGCGGGCGCGCCAGGCCGCTGGCGATCAGCACCGCCTTGGGCTTCTGGCATTCGATGAATTCCGGCGTCGCCTTGACGTTGGGGAGCGCCAGGCGAATCAGCGAATCGATCGACGGATCGGACTTCGTCATCCCCTCTTTGAACAACGAGTGGCCGCCCCCTTCGGCATCGGAGCCGGCCGCGAACGCGTAGCCCCACGCCGATGGGCAAGTATGTTGTTCGCCCTGGCCGGTGAATTCGCCGGCGACCACGACGTGCGAGAAGTCGACGAACGTGTGCCGGATGTCGATCGGGCCCTTGAGCTCCTCGGCCGCCGAATCGAACAGCCGCGCGGCGGCATCCGCCTGGCGGCCGCCGATGATCGTGCAACTTTCGAGATCGGTGCGGCCGGGCCCGGTGGCATCGAGATTCAGGTTCGGCGTGGCGTCGCCGCAATTGGTGTTGGCGAACGCGGCGACAAACTCGCCGGGGCCCTTGTGGCGCGCGCCGTGGGCCTCTTCGATGGCGTAGGCCGCGTAGCCTTTGTTGTCGCTGACCGTCAGCTTGTAGAAGTAGTTGACCGACGTAGGGTGGACCGCGAACCAGTTGAGCATGCCGATCGGGGCGTCGTCGCGCACGAACTTCAACAGCGTCATGTTCGTGTCGACCGCGCTTTTGTACTTCGCTTGTTCTTCGGCGGGATTGTTGCGATAGGCCACGGCCGAGCGATTGGCGTTGGCGTCCTCGACGTCGCCTTGCGCGAGATAGATGCGGCCCGGCTTGAGATCGGCGTCGGCGGCGACCACCGATTCGACGATGCCGTCGACCAGGGCGTCGAACGCCTGCGTGAAAAAGTCGCCCCCCAGAATGCTCATCGACAAATGGTGATGGTAGCCGCCGGGGGCTCCGTGCGTGTGCGTGCCGGCGACGATCAGATTGGCTTGCGAGTAGCGATCGCCGAGCTTCTCGCGCAGCCGTTCGAGCGCGGCCAGCTTGACCGTGTGCGTGACAAACGCGACTTCGCAAGTGACATAGGCCAGGCGATGCTCATCCTTGGCGTCGGCGATCACGAACGTCCGCGCGTACAGCCGCTGCCGCAGGCCTTTGCCCACCTGTTGCGGATGGACGTAGCCGAGCATCTGAATTCCCCAGACGGGCAGAGTGATATCTCCGGTGGCTCGGCCGATGAGGTACTCGTCTGCTTGCCCGACATTCGGCAGCAGACAAACGAGGGCCACGAGGGGCACAAGGAACGTACGCATGCGTCGGCTTTCTGTGATCTTGTCAGGGTGCTTTGGTGGTTGTCGCAGAATTGTACTCAACCGCGATGGGGAGGGAGATTCGCGGCCGATAACGGGGTTGGCGGTGAGTACCGACCTCTTCTGCCAGCCTGGGGGGGCCCAGAATAAGATTGCCCGGGAATTTGCGTCCTAACCGCCCAAAGGGGCTGTTACAAGCAGTTAAGTCCTTTCGCTGACAAGAGTTATTTTTGGACGCAAATCGCCAGGAGCGTGCGTCCAACTTGCGTCCAAAGGGAGTTTTGCGTCCAAGGGGATTTCTCACCGCGGAGTACGCCGAGGATCGCGAAGAGAGTAACGCCTCCGCGGCCTCGGCGGTTCAATGCGATTTTTGATCCTGGGTTGCAACACGCGCGCATTCTCTACGCGGCTCTCGCCTCCGGCGCAGACAAACGATCCACAGATCGCGACGCCCTTGGGGGAGATGCGTGAAACAAGGTTTTAGGCTACAGACCGCAGGCTGCAGGTACGATGTGGCGAGTTGTGTGTGCAGCGCGCAGGCTGGCGCGCCAGGTTTCTCCTGTGCTGGCTAGTGTTCGGTTTTCAGTGTTCAGTTTTCAGCGGAAGACGGCGCGCAGGGCGACTCGGTAGCGCGGCGGCTTGTCTGCATTGTAGCAAGTAGTGGCTATTTGTCAATCATTATTGTGTTCATTTATATGATCTTTTTATGACGCCCTAAGTCCTTGGGCGAACACCGCTGGCGGGCACCGACCGCAGCAGGCGGGTGGTCCCAGCAGTGCTGGCTTATGCTCGGGATTCTTACCGCAAAGGGCGCGAAGGTTCGCAAAGAAAATGCGGTTCGACGCCGCCAACGTGGCGGGCAATGAACGGCCACTTTCAGGGCCGAATGCAACTAACTGAAGGGCGAGGCGTTGGGGTTACCGGGCGACACAGGGCTCACGCCCTGTACTGTTGGAGGCGGCCCTGCAGGCCGCAAGACAAATTGCATACACACACGCACGATGAAGCAAGACGGAATGCAAAAACGCGTGCGGCGACGAGCCAACGTAGATTCCGGCCTGAAGGGCCAGTTCTACCAGCCGAGGCCGTGAGGCCTCGGTACGGTGGCCCCGCGCATCGCGGCCCTGTCGGGGCCGTTCATTTCTGTTGGTGCACACGGTACGGTGATCGGATCGAGGGCAGGTGCGCGTCGCGGCTGCGTTGGCCGCCAGCGCGAAGCGTGTCATGATCAGGGGAGGTGGAGTGCGGCGCGATACGAACGCGTGGCGTCGTCGAAGCGTCTTATCGCAACGTCGAGCTCGACTTTGAAATTGACTTGCACTCACGCGGAGGCAGCAGGCCGTGGACCGCTTGGGGCTGGAATCGACCACACGCCCGCAAGGCCGCCCCCAAGAGGTGGATTTGGTTCCTGACACCTTTTCTTGTGCCTGACACCTTTTCTTGTGCCACCTTTTCTTGTGTCCGACTTTGAAATTGACTTGCACTCACGCGGAGGCAGCAGTCTATGTAGGGTGCGTGAAACGCACCGTCACACAACATGGCCACAACATCGCCAGCGAGCAAATCTGGTGTGCTGCGCACACCCTACTCATTGGCACGCCTAATCGCGCCTCCGCTACTCGCGCGCCGCGCTAGCACGCTGACGCTGCGCCTTGCGGGCACGCTTTTGGCCGCGCTGTTTGCCCTCGACGGCGGGCGCATTCTCCGTCGGCATGGATTGCGCCAGTTCGGCCTTGCGCTCGGCCAGATCCGATCGGCCAGCGAGGTTCGTCCATTCGTAAGGATCTTGCGATTCGTCGTACAGCTCCTCGTCGCCGCCGGCGTAGCGAATGTAGCGCCAGCCTGCGCTGCGCACGGCGTGATTGCCGTACAAGAACGTCGTCATCGCCGGCTGCGACCACTCGGCGGTGGGATTCTCCAGCAGCGCTCGGATGCTGCGGCCTTCGACGTGCGACGGCGTGGCGATGCCAGCCAGATCGGTGAGCGTCGGATAGATCGACATGAAGTCGACCGTCCGCTCGCAGATGCCACCGGGCTTCGTCACGCCGGGCGCCACCCAGATCAAGGGTGCGCGGGTGGCCTCTTCCCAAAGCGCGAACTTGCGCCAGTGCTCTTTCTCGCCGAGATGCCAGCCGTGATCTCCCCACAGCACGATGATCGTATCGTCGCGATAGGGGCTGTGGTCGAAGGCGTCGATCAGCCGGCCAATCAACATGTCCGTATAGGAGATTGCCGCCAGATAGCCTTGCACGGCCTCCCGCCAGCGCCCCGATTCGACGATCGCCCGATGGTCGCCACTGCGGCGGGCCATCTCGACGCCGGCCGGCGGCACGTCGTCGAGGTCACCGGCCTTGGTAGGCGGGAGCTGAATCTTGTCGAGCGGGTGCATGTCGTAGTACTTGCGCGGCACGTTCCAGGGCATGTGCGGTTTGTGCAAGCCGATGGCCAGAAACAGTGGTTGCTCGCGGCGCTGTTTCAACTGCGCGATGCCGTACTCGACGCTGTGCCAATCGACGAGGTCCTCGTCGCGGCAATCCAAGGGGGCGAAACGAATGCCGCCGACGCCGCCATCGCCGGTCGGCTTGGGATCGGCCTTCACGCGCTCTAGGTAATCGTCCCACTCGCTGCGGCGTTCGAATGCCCCGTGATAGATCTTGCCTGCGCCACAGACGTAGTAGCCCGCCTGGCGAAACGCTGTTAAGAGCGTGCGCTCCGGCGGAACGACGGTGCGCCAGTCGTCGCCGTTGGAGTAGACGCCGGTCGTCGCGGGCCGCAGCCCGGTCATCAGCGACGCGCGCGACGGATTGCAAACCGGCGCGGCGCAGTAGCTGCGCGTGAAGCGCACGCCGCGCGCCGCCAGCCGGTCGATGGCGGGCGTGATCGTCTGCCGATTGCGGCCGAGATAACCGACCCAGTGGTTCAGGTCATCGACGGCAATGAAGAGAACATTAGGGCGTGGCGGCTTCTGGTCGGTCTCAGCGGCAATCGCGCGGCCTGTATGGGGCAACGACGACACCGCCAGCAGCGCGACAAACACCGCCAGAGCGTGCATCGCGAATTGCATCGTCGTGCTCCGTCGGGTTCGGCGGCTGGTGTTAGCCAGCTTTCTTCAGCGGCGCCGCGGCGAGGGGCTCTTGAAACAGCTTGGTGCAGCGCGTGAGCGCGCCCAGGATATAGCGGGCGGCCGTGTAGTGGCCAGCGTCGACCCACTTGATCTCCGGCTCGCCGAAGGCATGCCAGAGCGCCTCGGTGCAGGCCGGCGGCACCACCTCGTCGTGGCTGGCGTTGAACATCACCACCTGCCGGCCACGGACGTTCGATCCGTAGGTGACAGGGTCGATCGGGCGGATGATTTCGAACAGCTCTTCGAGCGTGCCCCCCTGCGCGGTCCAGTTGCCGAGGATCTCCTTGGCCTCGGTCGATTCGGTGCTGATCCGCGCGATGTCGCCGCCGGCCAGCATCAGGAACGCCTTCTTGAAGCGCGGCTCGGCCGTGAACGCCAGCGCCCCTGTGATGCCGCCCAGGCTGATACCGGTGATGCCAAGCTGCTCTGGATCAATTTCCGGCTGCGCCTCCAGCCAGGCGGCCGCCTGGCGGATATCGACCACCGCCTGCTTGAAGCCCAACACGGTTTGACGCGGATCGGGCGAGATCATGCGCACGTCGACTCCCGGCTGCTCGCGCGGGCCGTAGTACGGCAGCTTGAGGAACAAGGCCGCCACGTTGTTCGTGGCCAACTGCCGGGCGACGAGGCGCGCCAAGTCGAAGTCGCCACCCAAAATGTGCAGCACGATCACGCCGGGATACTTGCCAGGAGCCTTCGGCCGGAAGAATTCGGTGTGCACGGTGTTGTTGTTCGGATGCGGCGTTTCGATCGGCGAGGGGAAGGTCACTTCGGAGACCGCGATCTTCGACGAGCTCGACGCCAGCGGCTTCATCGTGTAGTCGAACGTGTGGGCGGGCAGGCGGAAGAAATCTGGGATGCCCTGCTCGTCGGCGGGTGGCGCGTACTTCACGGTACCGGTCGTGGCCTGCGGCTCTTCAGCGGCGCGGCCGGGCGACGTCGCGCCGCTGGCGACAAGTACAAAACTCAACAGCAGCAGCCAGCGCGTGGCCGATCGCTTCAAGGACATGAGATCGTTCCCCCAAGAGTCAGAAGGTAGGCGGGCAGTACTGGCGGGTTGGATTCGGGCGGGTCGACGATCGCGGCCAACAGCAGACCCCTGTTTGTGGAGCCGACCGCTCGCATCGCCGAGCCCTTACGATAGTCGCTCCGCGGGCGGGCTGCAAATTGGCGCAGATGTCGGTAGTGATTCCGTTTGATTCGTTCGAATGTGACGCTGAGATAAATTGGTCGCAATCTGTGAGGCAAAAGAGCTCTGGCGGAGCCAGTGGCACCCGAAATGCGGCTATGTACGTATCACTACCCCAGATGTCCCGATGCATTCGCCGATAGCAGGTCGGAATCGCACTTGGGCGTCAGGCGGTCGAGTTCGTAGAATCTGGGCCGCGTACTGCTTCGGTCTTTTTAGGGCCTATCCCAGAACCGCTCGCGAGCGGCGTTTGGTCGACAACGAGCCGGATGCAAGGAAGAACGACTACGGACGGTCTCCAAGCGATGAAGCGCGTCGATCCGCCCCGTGATTCGGCCCGGCGAGCTGCCACGAGTGCGCCGCCGGCGCCCGGCGTGTCTGAGCGAATGACGGCAGCGGCCTTGCTCCCGCATCCATCGAGCGGCGGTCGCTGGCGCCGCGCATGGCGACCGGCGCTGGTCGCTGTGCTCGCATTGGCCACGATCTACTGGCTGGGCTCACAGAAGCGGCCGACTGGCGCGGCGGCCGGCAGCAGCTTGCTTCGGTCGGTCGCAGCCGACTCCCCCTCGGCCGATCGCGGCGACCCAACACGACGTTTTCGCATCGCCACGTTCAACATTCATGGCGCGCGTGGAGCCGACGGCACTCGCGATATCGAACGTACGGCCCGGCAGTTGGCGGGCTACGATCTGGTGGGCCTCAACGAAGCACACGGCGGGTCGCTCTTGGTGCGCGGGGATCAAGCCGAGCAACTCGGCGCGCGGCTCGGCCAGGCCTGGCTCTTTGCACCCACCGAGCGACGCTGGGGACGCGACGACTTCGGCAATGGCTTGCTCTGCCGAAGGGCCGATGTTCCCTGGCAGCGCATTCCGCTCGCGAATCCTTCGAGCCGATCGCATCGCAATTTCATCTGGGCGCGCCTGCCCGTTGGCAAGCAGACGGTCAACGTGCTGGTGACGCACCTGGAACGCGGCGACACCGCCGAACGGCACTTGCAGCTACACTCGTTAGCCGAGTTGTTCTTGGCCTTCGCCGGGCCAGTGGTGCTGATGGGCGACCTGAACAGCACCGCCGACGATCGCGAGTTGCAACAGCTCTTGGCGGCGCCGGGCGTTTACGACGCGCTTGCCGAAAAGCAAATCCAAAGCCCGTCGCGGATCGACTGGATACTGGTGCGCGGCCTAAACGTGCGCGACGCGGGATTGGTGGACCAAGGAGCGTCGGATCACCCGTTGGCCTGGGCCGAATTGGAACTTGCGGATAACTAGACTTGCGATCGACCTGTCATTCGATCTCGATGCGAAAACTGACCATCCACAGCTCAAGCTGATTGAGGCGAGTCTTCCAACGACTCTTGAAGGCCTGCATCCAGGCACGATGAGCCGATGAATCCGGGAGATCGACAACCAACTTCACAAGATTGTCACGGTAGGCCACGCCAGTGTGTTGCCAGTGGCCTTCAACCGTCTGAGTTTCATAGCTCGCAGCGCCGAATTCGTCGACGATTTCGAGGACGGCCTCGGCCAGCCATTCCGCGGGAACATCCGTCCCGTCATTGAACTGAAGTGGAAGAAGCACCTCGAAGCGCCGCCATCTGCTGCTCATAAGTTGCTCTGCCCTGGACCGTGAAGGGAATGTTTTGCTCGGCGAGTGCCGCGAGCGCGGCCTCGGGAACCAAGTGTTCGCCGCTCTTTAAGGCACGTCCGGAAAAACGTCCTAGCAGGAACGCGAGGGCACGTTTTTCGGTGCTCCGGTCCGCGAAGGTGATTGTCACCATTTTCTGCCATCCAATCGCTCAGAAGGGGCAACCTTGTCCGCCCTACGCGTTGCGGCCAAGCGGTGTCCAGCACCTGCGTATTATACCGCGCTCGACGCACTCTGGCTGCCTCACCGACGTTCACGTCCGCGTGCGAATGCTGGCGTCGCTGTCGTGGCCAACCACCCGGAGCGCGTCCTCGAATTGCGATTGCAGGCGGAGAAAGCGCCGCATGTCGCCGCCGCGGTCGGGATGCAACTGCTTTACTTTTTCGCGGTAGGCTTCCTTGATCTGCTCGGCGGTACAGGGCATCTGCAGGCCCAGCGCCGCCACGCAGCTTGGTGTCTCGCGGAACGAGCTCCAACTGCCGTCGCGGCCCAAGGGCACGATCCGCATCAACTGTCGCTTGAGCGACCGCAAGTAGGCGCGAAAGTCGGCCACCATAAAGAAGTAGCCCAGCGCCGGCACCAGAAACACCAGCGCCAGAAAGGCTGCGATGGCGAGCACGTCGATCGAGTCGGGCCAACTGCGCGAGGCATCGAGCGTGGTCTGAGCGGCTGTCTCCATCGTTGGTCAATCGTACCGAAGTCGGGGCGGCGTCGCCAAGCGCGCGCCCGACCAAGCGCCGCTGGCAGAAATCGACCGCAGGCACTTGCTAACTACAAGAAGAAGTCGGGCTGGAGATCGTGCCCGGGTTCGACAGCGTACTGATCGAAGTTGGTGACGCCTTCTTTGCGCAGCAGCGCTTCGTCGACAAAGAAGTTGCCCGTGCATTTGCGACTGTCGGCTGTCAGGATGCACCAGGCGGCGTCGGCCATGATCTCGGGCTTGCGGCTGGAAGCCTTGAGATCGGCGCCGATCAAGTTTTCGACCGCCGCGGTCCAGATCACCGTTTGCGGCCAGAGCGCGTTGACACCGATGCCTTCGCCGGCCAGCTCGGCCGCCATCCCCAGCACGCACATGCTCATGCCGTACTTGGCCATCGTGTAGGCGACGTGCGGAGCGAACCAGCGGGCTTCCATGTTCAACGGCGGCGAGATATTGAGGATGTGCGGATTCGTCCCCTTCTGCAGAAACGGTATACACTGTTGCGAGCAGAGGAACGTACCGCGCGTGTTGATCTGGTGCATCAGATCATAGCGCTTCATCGAGGTCGCCAACGTCGGCGTGAGATTGATGGCGCTGGCATTGTTCACCAGGATGTCGATGCCGCCGAACTTGTCGGCCGTCTGCTTGACGGCGGCCGCGACCTGTTCTTCGAAGCGGATGTCGCAGACGATCGGCAGCGCCCGGCCGCCCGCCTTCTCAATATCCTCGGCGGCGGTGTAGATGGTGCCGGCCAGCTTGGGGTGCGGCTCGGTGGTCTTGGCGGCGATGGCGACATTGGCGCCGTCGCGTGCGGCGCGCAACGCGATCTGCTTGCCGATGCCGCGGCTGGCTCCGGAAATGAACAATGTGCGACCCTTCAAGCTGCGCTCGGCCATGCGCGATTCTCCGACGAAATGAATGACGAACGAGTGGTTGTGTGCTTCGCTGGGCGCCGTCGCGTGAAGAGACGACCGCACTAACCTAGTCGCCGCCGCGGCCGTTGTCGAATGACAAATCGACGCCTGGGTGGCACCGACCTCGTCACGATCGCTCCGCGACCAAGCGACTCGTCGCGCAGCGACAAGAGACGTTGCTGTGCGTCGCTGCTTGACGTGCTACGCGACACCTTGGACACGGGGTTACTCAAGCGCCTCTTGTGCCTTCGGCACCCTGACGGGGTCAGGGCCACCCAATCGACGGACGCGCTTATCGCTGGTTCGCCGATCGGCTATTCTCTAGGTGGTTGTGACACCCATTTCCTCGGACCCGAACAAGCCCGCGCGATGAGCTCGTTTCCTCGACACGCCGCGCACGCCTTCGCCAGCTTGCTGCCGCGCGAGCGTGAGGGGCTCGTCGTCGTCGGCCGGCGTAGCGTGCTCAAAGCAAGTGTCGCGGGACTAGCGGGCCTGACGTTGCCCGCCTTGCTCGCGCGACGCGCGGGGGCGGCGCCAGCGCCAGCGGCCCCGCGCGGCAAGAGCGTGATCCTGCTCTGGATGACCGGCGGCCCGAGCCACATCGACACTTGGGACATGAAGCCGCTGGCCCCAGTCGAAATCCGCGGCCCCTTTGGTGCCATCGACACGGCCCTCCCCGGCGTGCAAATCTGCGAGCACTTGCCCAAGCAAGCCGCCATGCTCGACCGCATGACTCTGATTCGCTCGGTCGACGCGCAGTTCTCGAACCACGAGCCGAACCAGGTTTTTCAGACAGCGAATCTGGCCGCCGAGCCGCGCATCAATCCCGAGGCGCCGAAGTATCCGGCGATCGGCGCGCTGGCGTCGAAGATCCTCGGTCCACGCGATCCGGCCCTGCCGCCGTATGTCGTGCTCAACATGCAGGACCGCTCGCACGTTGCCTGGGGTGGTTATCTCGGTCAGCAGTTCGATCCGTTCGACGGCCGCCGCATCGACAACATCGTCCGCCTCCCGACCGGCATCGTTCACGAGCGGCTCGCCACGCGCCGCGATTTGCGCCAGCAGCTCGATCGGCTGCGCCGCGATCTCGATCGCTCGGGCATGATGACCGCGCTCGATCGCTTCGAGCAGCAGGCGGTCGACCTCGTGGCCGGTCAGCGAGCGCGCGAAGCGTTCGACGTCGGCCGCGAGTCGCCCACGGTGCTGGAAAAGTACGGCGAGCATCCGTGGTGCCGGCAGGCGCTACTGGCCCGGCGGCTGGTCGAGGCGGGTGTGGCCTTCGTGACCATCGACTTGAGCAATCACACCGCGTCGGGCACGTGGGACAATCACGGCGACAACATTCCGCCCTACGGCGGCATCAGCCGCGGTTTGAAGCCGCTGTTGCCGGTGTTCGATCACTTGCTTACGACGCTGGTCACCGATCTGACCGAGCGCGGGCTGATCGACGACGTGCTGGTGCTGGCGATGGGCGAGTTCGGCCGCACGCCGCAGATCGGCACGCAAGGGAGCACCGACGGCCGCAACCACTGGCAACCGGTGATGTCGATGACAGTGGCCGGGGGCGGGTTGCGCCACGGCCAGGTGATCGGCGCGTCGGATCGCATCGGTGGCGAAATCAAGGAGCGGCCTGTCACGCCGGGCGACCTGGCGGCCACGATTTATCGGCACTTGGGGGTGCCGCTCGATTCGAGTTATCTGGATTTTCGCGGTCGGCCCCGGCCGATCATCGAGCAAGGCAGCCCAATCGTGGAGCTGGGGTAATCACAGCCGCGACGACGCGCGGGGCCACTACGTCAAGCGCGGCTCTTGCTGCGAGATGCAGTGGAACGCTCCCAGTCCCCAGGCCAGGTCAACCGCGCGAATGCCCACCACCTCGCGATCTGGCAGCACGCGACCGATGGTCGCGAGCGCCTCGGCGTCGGCCGGGTCGTCGAAAGTCGGCGCCACCACGACGCCGTTGGCGATGTAGAAATTGGCGTAGCAGGCGGGGAGCCGCTGTTTGTTGAAGTAGATCGGCCGTGGCATCGGCAATTCAACCAGTTCCAGCGGGCGCCCTGCTTCGTCGGTGAACGATTGCAGCCGCCGCCAGTTTTCTTCGAGCGGTTTGAAGTTCTCGTCGGCGGAGTCGTGCTCGCGCGGCGCGACCACGGTGCGCGGACCGACGAACCGCGCCAGCTCGTCGATGTGCCCGTCGGTATCGTCTCCCGCGATTCCGCTCGCGAGCCATAACACGCGCGTCGCGCCGAGATAGTCGCGCAGGTAGTGTTCGATTTCTGCGCGGCCGAGCCCTGGATTGCGATTGGGATTCAGCAAGCACTCTTCGCTGGTCAGGATGGTGCCGCGGCCGTTGGGATCGATGGCCCCGCCTTCGAGAATGATCCCCGGCTCAAAGCGGTCGCGGCCCAACAATTTGGCCAGGCGCTTGGGCACCTGATCGTCGAGATCGAACGGCGGGTATTTGCCTCCCCAAGCGTTGTAACCCCAGTCGACCAGCGCCGGCCGGGAGCCAGCGGGCCCCACCAGAAAGGTCGGTCCATGATCGCGCATCCAGCAGTCGTTCGTGGGGATGTCGTGCAGCGTGACATTGGGCAACTGCCCGACGTGGCGGCGTGCGTCGGCCATCACCGCGTCGCCGCCGGCCAGAATGTGCACCGCCTCGTGGCGTGCCAGCACCTTGGCAAACTCGGCCCACACGGCGGGCACCGGCGCGAATTTGCCGGGCCAGGTGTCGGGATTGTGCGGCCACGAGAGCCAGGTGGCCGCGTGCGGCTCCCACTCTGCCGGCATGCGATACGACAACTCGGCGGGCGTGGCGGTTTGGGTCATTGGAGTGAAGCGGGAACAACAGGGCTCCGGACGACTCAGGAAAGTTAACAAGCCGCGCAGAAATGCGGAAGCGGCGGGCCGCGGAAGGCGGTGCTATCAAGGGATCGCGACACGCCGGCAGGCGGCCGCGCGGCAAACTGCTCTACCCCTCGCGCCGCGAATCTGGTATTCCGCCCCCCTCACGCTCTGCACCTCCACGCGCTAGCACGCGCGCCGCGGGGTGCCTTGTCTTTGCGGGCGGTCGCCCAAACGTCGTCGTCAGGAGATCAAACCGATGAAGCGGTTGCTCTTCCGCCTCGGTGCATTAACTGGTCTGGTTGTCGTTGGTCTGGTCGCGGTCGTGCAGGCTCAGCGCACGCTGCACCGGAGCCAGGACGTTCCGCGCGCGGAGGATACCGCTGAAGGCGCGCCCGCGCGGCCCGAGTTTTCGCTCGAGCCGGTAAGTGCCTCGGCGAGCGACTCGATCGCCCAAGTCCAATATCAAGCGCCGTTGGCAGGCGCGGGCGGCGAAACAAATGCCGCGACCAGCGACGCTTCGTACGAGCCGCAGGCCGCGACCGGCGCCAGCATGGAACGTGCAGGCGGTTACTTTGAGGAAATCTCGTTCCCCAGCGAGCCGACCGCCGCCGGCGATCAACCGAACGATGCGTCTACGTCCGACGTGCCGGGGGACAGTCCCTGGTCACCCCCTGCGGCCGAGACGGCACAAACCGAACCGCAACTGCTGGCGGCCGAAGCCGCGGCGCAGCCGGCGGGTGACGAATCGATCGAGCTTGCGCAGCCAGCCGAGCTCGTCGGCGAGATAATCGATCCGGCCGCCGACGTGCCGCCGGGCGATGAACCCGCGCTGGGTCCCGCGGCCCAAGAATCGGGCGATCTCGCGCCGCGCGCCGCGCGCGAACCCCAATTGCTGGTGGTCGAGCCCGAGGAAACCGCCACATCGTCGGCAGGAGTTGCCGACGAATCGCACGCGCCGTCGAGCGAAGCGCATGCGCCAAACACGCGTGGAACTGCTGATCGCCAGACCCTCAATCCGTTCGCGGAGGATCAGGCTGCGCGACCCTCGACGCGCGCGTCGCGATCGCGCGGCACGGCGACAAATCGCCTGGCCAGCGCCGCGTCGGAGTTAGACGCTCCGGCCGACGACGTTTCGGAAGTCGGCAACGGTCAGCCTGGCGGTCGCGATCTCGAAGGGGTGCAAGCCCCCAGCCTGGCGGTGGAAAAGCTCGCCCCGGCCGAAGTGCAAGTTGGCGCGCAAGCGACGTTTCAGACGCGCGTGCGCAATGCCGGCACGGTGGCGGCGCGCGAGGTCGAAATCCACGACGAAGTCCCCCGCGGCGCCCGGCTCGTCGGCACCAAGCCGCGGGCCGAGCGCGGCCCGCGCGGCGAGTTAATTTGGAGCATCGGCACGCTGCGACCGGGTGAAGAGGTGATCGTGTCGATGGACGTGACTCCGGAAGCCGAGGGTGAACTGGGGAGCGTCGCCACGGCACGGTTCGCGGCCGATGCTTCGATGCGCACCCTCGCCACACGCCCGGCGCTGGCGCTCGATGTCGACGCACCGGCCGACGTGTTGATCGGCGAGCAAGTCGCTGTGGCCGTTCGCCTCACGAACACTGGCACCGGCGCGGCCGCGAACGTGGTGCTCCGCAATCAGTTGCCCGAACAGTTCGAGCACCCGGCCGGCCCCGATCTGGAGTATTCGGTCGGCACGCTCAAGCCGGGCGAAGTTCGCGATGTCGAGCTCATGCTCAAAGCGGTCAAGCCGGGCAAGGTCGCCAGTCTGTTGGTAGCGGAAGGAGACGGGCAGTTGCGCGCCGACCACCGCAGCGAAATCGAAGTGCTTGCCCCCGCGCTCAATCTGGCGATCGAAGGTCCGCAGAAGCGCTATCTCAATCGCCAGGCCGAATACACCGTGACGCTGGCCAACCCGGGCACGGCTCCGGCGCACAACGTTGAGTTGGCGACGCGGCTCTCGCCAGGCCTGGAGTTCGTCGACGCCAACAACCTGGGCGAATACGACGAGCAGACGCGCACCGTGCACTGGCGGCTCGAGGAGCTGCCCGCCGGCGAAAGCGGCGCCGTCGTAGTGACGGCCGTGCCGATCGAAGAGGGCCAACAACGGCTCCTGGCGCAAACGGCGTCCGACGACGGATTACAAGCCGAAACTGAGCAGGTGGTGCTCGTCGAAGGTATCGCCGGCACTTCGTTCGAAGTGGTCGATGCGAGCGACCCGATCGAAGTCGGCGGCGAAACGATCTACGAGATCCGCGTCACCAACCAGGGGACCAAAGCCTCGTCGAACATCAGCGTCGTGGCGGTGGTGCCCGAAGGAATGAAGCCCACCGCGGCCGATGGCCCGACGGGGCACGCGGTGCAAGGCTCGCAGGTAGTCTTCGATCCGCTCGATCGCCTGGCTCCCAAGGCCGAGACGACCTACCGCTTGAAGGTGCAGGCCCAGGTGGCGGGCGACCTGCGGCTGCGCGTGCAAGTCAGTTCCGACGATATGCGCACGCCGGTCACCAAGGAGGAGAGCACGCGCGTCTACGCGGATGAGTAGTGGCTTCTAGCTGCCGAGAAGCCGTTTCAAAACCTTACTTTGGGTGCCACTGCTGGCTTGCCCAGCAGTGCAAATTTCGAAAGGGCACTGCTAGACGAGCTAGCAGTGGCACCAGATGCCGGTTCATCGTCAGTTCTGAAACTGCTTCTACTACTTCCCCTCTTCCGGCTTCACGTCGGCCGCGTACTTCTCGCGCACCTTGCACACTTTGGGATACGTGTGCGCCTGGATGTACGGCTGATCGGGGTGCAGCATCGCGTAGTCCTGGTGATACTGCTCGGCCGGGTAGAATTCCGCCAAGGGCTCGAGCGTGGTGACGATCCGCCGGCGAAACTTCTTGGCGTCGGTCAGGTCCTTGAGCTTCTTTTCGGCCGCCGCTTTTTGCTGAGCGTCGGCATAGAAGACGGCGCTACGATACTGCGGGCCGACGTCGTTGCCCTGGCGATTGAGCTGCGTGGGATCGTGCGTTTCGAAGAAGATGTCGAGCAGTTTCTCGAAGCTGATCTGCTCGGGATCGTACTCGATGCGGATCGCTTCGGCGTGGCCGGTCTGGCCGCTACTGACCGTATAGTAGTTGGCGGTGTTCTGATCGCCGCCCGCGTAGCCACTCTCGACGCTCTTGACGCCGGCAAGCTGCTCGAAGACCGCCTCGGTGCACCAGAAGCAACCGCCGGCCAGCACGGCCACGGCGGTTTTCTTGTCCGTGGTTTTCTGGTCAGTGGCCGCGGACGTTTGCGTTACGCCGGCTGGCAGCGCCGCTTCGGCGGCGGTCACACTCGCCGCCGCCGGATCGGCCAGCGTAGCCAGCTTGTCGGCGGGGGTGAACTCCAACGACGCCGAGTTCACGCAAAACCGTAACCCCGTCGGGGCCGGTCCGTCCTCGAAGACGTGCCCCAAGTGGCCGCCGCATCGCGCGCAGTGAATCTCCATGCGCGCCATGCCCTCGGTCGTGTCAACTGCTTGTGCAATGTTCTCACTGGCGACTGGCTGAAAGAAGCTGGGCCAGCCGCTGCCGGAAGTGAACTTGGAATTCGAGGCAAACAGCGGCAGCTTGCAGCCGACGCAGTGGTAGACGCCTTCGAGATGGTTGTCCAACAGCGTACCGCAGAAGGGGCGCTCGGTCGCCTTGCCGCGCGAAACTTTGAATTGCTCGGGCGTGAGTCGCTTGCGCCACTCGGCGTTGGAAAGCACCAGCCGGGGCGATTCGACCGGACCGACCAGTTTGCCCTGCGCGTCGAATACATATACCTGTACGCTGCGCGATTGCCGGGCCTTGCCGCGAGGCGTGTCGGCGCCATCGCGCCCAGCGCGCTGCCGCGGGCTTTGCGCGAAGATCACGCCGATCATCGTGATGCCCAGGGCCAGGATCGTAACGAGAACCGTCACGCGCCGCATCGCCGTGCTCCTCTCAAGCGCCATGGTCCGTTACTCCACTGAGATTCTATCCCGCAGGTCAAGCCGACACCAAGCCGAGGTGGCTTCGCGAAACGCCGACCGTCAAGCCTTGTGTCTCAAGTCCCCGGCGTGCCATTGGCCGGACGCACCCAGAGCCACAGTAGTGCGCCAATCAGGCAGAAGCCGCTGGCCAGGGCAATCCCCGACTGCCAGCCGAGCCAGGCACTGATTACCGGCGTGGCATAGGGCGCCAATAGCCCACCCACGTTGCCGCCGGTGTTGAACAGCGCGGCGGCGGTGCCGCGGCGGCGAGGGGCCACTTCGACCACGGCGGTCCAAAACGGACCTTCGGCCATGCCGACCGCGGCCATGGCCAGTGCGAAGCTGGCGATGGTGACCGCTGGCCAATCGACGAGCACGCCGACCACCGTCACCAAAGCGCCGCCAGCCATGCCGATGATCGGCACCACTTTCAAACCGCGCCAGACATGCCAGCGCGCTTGCAAGCGTGCGGCGAGCCAACCTCCGGCCAACATGCCGGCGGCCATGGCCAGGCTTAAGATCATCGCCCCGAAGCGCGCGCGCCGCGCGTCGAGGTCGAGCACGTGTTCGAAGTAGTATTGGCTCCAGTAGAAGAACAGGTACTGAAAGTAGCCGACTGCGGCGTAACTGGCGGTCAACAACATCAAGCTGAGAACTTGCGGTTCAGTTGCCGGCGATGTTGGTACCTCGGCCCCACTCGCAGCCGGATCCAGCGGTGGCGTGCTGGCCTTGTCTTTGAAAGCAGTTTCAAAACCTGGCGTGGGTGCCACTGCTGGCTTGCCCAGCAGTGCAGCGTGCGAGACGGCACTGCTAGACGAGCTAGCAGTGGCACCCGACATCGGTTCAGTGCTGGTTTTGAAACTGCCTAGAGAGCTATCCAGAGTGCTTGCTGGTGCTTCGCAATCCGGTCGATCGCGCGCGACGACCAACCCGGCGACCGCCACCAAGCCGGTGACCGCCGCCGAAATCAGCATTCCAGCACGCCAGCCGACCGTGTCGATCAACATGCCAAACAGCGGGTACGTCAGGGCAATGCCCACCAGGGCCGCCGCCGTCACGAAGCCATTGGCCGCGGCGCGCTGGGCCGGCCCGAACCAGTTGGCCACCATGTTCGCGGCGCCGGGGTGCATCGGTACGCTCACCGCTCCCAGCGCCCCGCGTACAACGATCAGCGAACCGAGCGCGCCGCCGGGTAGCGCCGATAGTCCGACCAGTGCCGTGGCCGCGACAAACACGACCGAGCCCGCCACCATCGCGCCGAGTGTTCGCGTCGGCCCGAAGCGATCGAGCAGCCAGCCGCCGGGAATCATCAACAGCGTGTACACCACGAGGTAGGACGAATAGACGGCGCCGAGTTGCGCTGCGCTGAGCGCGAACTCGCCCATCAACCGCTCGCTTCCCGCCACCGAGATACTCACGCGATTGAAATGGCACAACGCGGCCAACGCCATGAGCAGCACCAACACGGCTTGCGGCGACGGACGCCGCGCTTCGAGCGCGACCGCTCCGCGAGAGTCGGGGGCTCGATAGGGATTGGGAGACTGATCCATGGCGTCGACGCGAGGCAAATCGAAAGTTGCGAATCGGACGTTGAACTCAACCGTGCGGCCGCGCCACGTTCAAGATTCTGCCGCATCGCGGCCGACTAGCGCGGCTGCTATAGTGTGGCCGCCGTCATCCGCATTGTCAGCAAGCCGAGGCACACGAAGATGAGTTTCGCCAGGTTGTCCGGTCTGCGCGCTTGCAGATTGACGTATGTCGCAGTGATCACCGCGGCGGCCTGCCTGGCGTCGACCACATCCATCCGTGGTGCCGATGACGAAGCCCCCTTTGATCTCGTGATCGCCGGCGGCACGGTTTACGACGGCACGGGCGCCGAACCGCGCGTCGCCGACATCGGCATCCGCGGCGACCGCATTGCCAAAATCGGCGACCTTTCGGCGGCGCAGGCCAAGCGGCGCGTCGATGCCTCGGGGCAGGCCGTCGCGCCGGGCTTCATCAACATGCTGAGCTGGGCCAGCGACTCGCTGTTGGTCGACGGCCGCTCGCAGAGCGATATCCGCCAGGGAGTCACACTCGAAGTCTTCGGCGAAGGCTGGTCGATGGGCCCCTTGAACCCGCGGATGAAGCAGGAGCTGCGCGATCGGCAGGGAGACCTCAAGTACGACGTTGCTTGGACCACGCTCGGCGAGTATCTCGCGCACCTCGAGCGGCGCGGTGTCTCGTGCAACGTGGCTTCGTTCGTCGGCGCCACCACCGTGCGCATTCACGCGCTGGGATACGAAGACCGGCCGCCGACCGCCAAGGAGCTCGACCAGATGCGCGAGCTGGTGCGCGCCGCCATGGAGGAGGGAGCGCTGGGCGTCGGCTCGTCGCTGATCTACGCGCCGGCGTTCTACGCCAAGACCGACGAGTTGATCGAACTTTGCAAGGTGGCCGGCCAACACCATGGCATGTACATCTCGCACATTCGCAGCGAAGGCAACCGGCTCGTCGAATCGGTCGAAGAGTTGATCCACATCGCCCGCGAGGCCAAGCTGCCCGCCGAGATCTATCACCTCAAGGCGGCGGGCGAAAAGAACTGGCCCAAACGGCAGCGTGTCGTCGAGCTCGTCGAAGCCGCCCGCGCCGAAGGGCTCAAGATCACCGCGGACATGTACGCCTACACGGCCGGCGCCACGGGGCTCGATGGTTCGATGCCCCCCTGGGTGCAGGAAGGGGGACTCGACTCTTGGGTCGATCGGCTCCGCGATCCGGCGATGCGTCGCCGCGTGGCGATCGAAATGCGCACGCCGACCGATAAGTGGGAGAATCTGCTCCTGGCGGCCGGGTCGCCCGAGCGCGTGCTGTTGGTCGGCTTTAAGAACCCAGCCCTCAAGCACCTCACGGGCAAGTCGCTGGCCGAAGTCGCCAAGCGCCGTGGGCAAACGCCAGAAGAGACCGCGATGGACCTGGTGATCGAGGATCACAGCCGCGTCGACACGGTTTATTTCATGATGAGCGAGGAGGACGTGCGGCGCAACGTCGCGCTGCCGTGGGTGAGCTTTGGCTCGGATGCGGCCTCGGAAGCGCCCGAGGGGCCCTTCCTGCTTTCGCAACCGCATCCGCGGGCGTACGGCAATTTCGCGCGTGTGCTCGGCAAGTACGTGCGCGACGAGAAAGTGATTCCGCTAGCCGAGGCGATCCGCAAGCTGAGTGGGCTGCCCGCCGAAAACTTGGGCGTGGCCGAGCGCGGGCTATTGCGCGAAGGCTACCATGCCGACGTCGTCGTGTTCGATCCCGCGAAGATCGCCGATCACGCCAGGTTCGAGCGGCCACAGCAATATGCCACCGGGATGCGGCACGTCTTCGTCAACGGCCGGCAGGTGCTGGCCGATGGCGAGCACACGAGTGCCACGCCGGGCCGCGCGGTCTGGGGCCGCGGCAGAAAGAGGTAGCCGCAAGCTCATCCCTTCTTCTGCGGTCGCGGCGACTCGACCTCCAGGAGAATGACCGCACGCTGCAGTGCTTGCGCAGCCCGCGGACCAGCCTTGCGCGTGTTGGCCATTTGGCTGGCCGGGGCCGCCGGCGCCGCTTCTTGGGCGACTGCTGGCGCCGCGCCGGGCTGAGCGGGACTGAATCGCGGCGCGCCGGGTTCTGGCGCACGATTGGGCGCCAAAGGGGCCGGAGCGGAATTGGCCTGACCGAAGAGTGCTCCCTGGTTGGCGTACGCGGCTCCGTCGGGCCCCGGCGGCGCCAAGTTCGAGAGCGTGTGTTGCCGCAATTTACGCGCACGCGATGAATTGCTGAAGCGGTCGAACTTGTCGCGCTGCGCCGGCGTGTTCTCCATCTCCTGTTCAAGGACGCCGAGCGCTTGCACCTGCAAGCGCACCTCTTCGGCCTTCGCCACGCGTGGCGGCACGCGGCGACCCATGATCGATTGCTCGGCACCTTGCTCGGCGGCTTGCTCTGTGGCGCCATCCGCCGCTGCCGGTGACGCCGATTGCGCAGTTGCCGCGGGTGGAGCAGCCGGCGCGGCCAACTCATCGACGGACGGCTCCTCCGCGGACGGTTGAGCCGGCTGATTCGCATCGTCGGATTCGCTCTCGCCACTTGTCGCTGGCGGCGCGGCTCGGTTGTAGTTCAGGTAATCACTCTGAGACGGTGCCTCGGGCGCCGGAGTCACGGTGACGCTAAGCACGCCGTCGGTCTGGGAATTGAGGTCCGACAGCACGCCGGCGAGTTGTTCGGGGCTGGCGTCGACCAGATAGACTGTCGTGTCTGACGCCGGTTCCGCTGTCGCCGCCGGCTCGTCGTTGGGTTCATCAAACGGATCGTCGTTATCGGCTGTCGCGGCCTGCTTGGCCACTCTCGGCACATCATCGTTTCGCTCGTGAAGCCTGGTCGAGCTTTCCGCAGCCAACGGGGGCGCTGCTGGCGGCGAGGCGGTTTCGGCCGCCGCTTCATTGAGCGACTGCTCCGCGGCTGGCATCGCTTGTTGCGCGGCCAAGGGCGTGGCGAAGTTCGCATTGATCGCCGTGTCGAGTGCGGCCGCCGCCTCGTCGTCGATCGCCACCGAGTTCTTCACCAACAGCTTGCCGACGAGGTCTTGGCGCGCCGCCTCGGGCGTGACACGGCACTGCACGACCAGCACAGGCTCTTGATTGGCAATCGCCTGCTGATAGTAAAACGCCCGAGGATCGGCAAACTGTTGTACTGGAGCTTGCGCGCCGGCCGCCACGTCGGCGGCTTGCCCGGCTGTTTGCGCTGGCATCGGACCGGGCTTCGACAAGTTCATGCCAGCGGCGCCGGCTGCTTCGTTAGAGACAATCTCTTGCGGGGGCGCCGACTCATCCGCGTGCTTGTTGAGCCGACTGCGGCGCTGTCCGTCTTTGGCCAGCACATCCCGATCGCGGTCATCTGGGGTGGCATCCCAGACCTCACCCCCGACACGGCCCCCTTCGACCAGGTCCTCAGTTGCGCCGCGCTCGCGTTCCTCCAGATGCCGCGCGACGGGGAGTGGACCTTCGCCAGCCGGCTCGGTCACGAGCGATACGGCCGCGAACACCGCCACCGCGATGCCCACATACACTAGCGGCCGCACGATCCGCTGCCGCCAGCTAGCCGGTTCGTCGCGACGGTCAGCTCGCAGAGCTGGCGTTACGACCGGCACGCTCGCCGCCGGCATCACGGCGCTGGGGCTGCCGTCGGAGTTCTGCTTCGCGCGGCGCACGCCGCGCCGCTCAATCTCGCGCAGTACGTCGGCCGCCAGATCGCCCGGCACGCGCGTGCGCGGCAGGCTCTGCAACGTGTTGGACACGACCCGCAGTTCCTCGAGCAGTTGCCTCGCGGCCGGTTCGTCGGCCAACAACTGTTCGACGCGTGCTTGCTCCTCGGCCGACAGCTCGCCGTCGAGGTACGCGCTCAATCGTTCTTCGTCATGCGGATCGAGATGCATCACTTCACTTCAGGTCTTCTTCAAACACTTCTTGTAATTGTGAGCGGAGCTCGATGCGCGCGCGATGCAGCCGGCTGCGCACCGTGCCGACCGGCAAGTCGAGCGTGTCGGCAATGGTTTCGTACGACCAGCCTTCCAGTTCGCGCAGCACGAGCACGTGCCGATGCTCGTCGCTCAGCGCCAACAGCGCCGCCTGCACCTGTTCGACGCGTTCGGCCTGCATCAGCCGCTCTCCCGGGCCGCGATCGACCGCGGTTGGTTCTTGCCCCGCCTGCTCGCGGCCCGCATCGACCGACACCTGCCGCCGCTGTCGCCGAAATCGGCTGGCCGCCAGATTCATGGCAATCCGATACAGCCAGGTGTAAAAGGCGCTAGCGCCCTGAAAACTTTCGAGTTTGACGTACGCCTGAACGAACGCGTCCTGGGCGATGTCGCGCGCGTCGTCGGCCGAGCCCACCAGGTGGACCAGCGCATGGTAGAGCCGGTCCTGGTAACGGCAGACCAATTCGCCAAAGGCCAGCGACTGGCCATCCAGCGCGGCGGCGATCAGTTCGGCGTCGACCCGGGCAACGTCGTTCACGGTTGGTACTTCACCCTTTCGACGCGGCCGACCGGCGGAAAGTTCCGGGCGAAAACAGGGCCCATCGGCAGAAATCGCTGGATACTCGCGACGTCGGCTGCCACCTGTTCAGTCTGACCGCTGGCTGGCCGCGTTGTCAAAGCCAGTGGCGCAGTAAATACTTACGGCTCCGACAACCGACCGCCGCCGCACTCCTCCCCGAGCTTTGAATCGTGCCTGGACCCGACAACTATTCCGACGATCGAACGGGCGGTGCTATTACGAGACTCGGCCGCCGCTCGTTCGTCGTTGCCGGCGCGGGGCTGCTGGCCCTTGGAGATCGCCTTGTGAACGCAGCCCGTGATGAGCCGACCGGTTGGATCGACGCTCACTCTCATGTCTGGACCCCTGACACCGAAGGCTATCCGCTGACAGCCGGCTTCCGTCGCGATGAAATGAAGCCCCCCAGCTTCACCGCCGACGATCTGTTGGCGTTGGCCGAGCCCGCTGGCGTGTCGCGCGTGGTGCTCATTCAAATGAGCTTCTACGGGTTCGACAACCGCTATGTGCTCGACTGCCGCCGCCAGCGGCCGACGACGTTTTCCGTGGTCGCGGTGATCGACGACGCAGCGCGGCACTCACCTGACGAATTGCGCGAACTGCGCGCGGCGGGTGTGCGCGGCATCCGTATCTATCCCCGCAACCGTCCGGTCGATCGCTGGCTCGACGGCGACACCATGTCCGCGCTTTGGAAATGGGGCGCCGCGGATCGTGTCGCGATGTGCTGCCTGGTGAACCCAGGCGATCTGCCAGCGATCGACAGCATGTGCGCGACGCACGTCGAGACCCCGGTGGTGATCGACCACTTCGCGCGGATCGGTGTCGACGGACAACTCCGCGAAGTCGAAATCAACCAGCTCTGTCGGCTGGCGCGGCACCCGAATACCTATGTCAAAGTCTCGGCTTTTTACGCGTTGGGGCGCAAAGAACCGCCGTACCTCGATTTGGCGCCGATGATTCGCCGGCTGTACGACGCTTTCGGCCCGCGGCGGCTGATGTGGGGAACCGACTGCCCGTACCAGGTCGTCACCCAGAAATACGGCGACTCGGTGGCCCTGGTGGCCGAGCGGCTCGATTTCTTGTCGGCGGCCGATCGCCAGGAAATCTTGCGGGGCACCGCCGAGCGGGTGTTCTTTGCGTAGAATTCGGTGCGGGCAGCGCCCAGAGCGCGCCGCGCCACGTGTGGTAAACTTCGAGATACGTTCAATAACCCCGCGGCTGAAGTCGCTCTTCGGCTTCGCTTAGCTCGACGAGGAACCGTTTGATGACACGCGCTGGTGGGCTCATTTGTCCTGTGTGTACGACGATTCGTAGGGTGACTTTATCGATCGTAACGATTCTGGCGATTGCCGCCGGGAGCGCTCGCGGCTGGCAAGCGACGGAACCCAGCCTCGATTCGTCGACCGAGTCACCCAACTTTGCGTCGCCCGACGAAGACACGCCCGAACGTCCGGTGGTGCGCATCTGGAACCTGACGAACAAGCCCTTCCGCTACCAGTTTCATCAGTACGAAGGCCCGACCTGGTCGCAAGCCTACACGCTACCCCCCGAGCGGTATCATCAGTTCAACATCCGCCGCCCGGTGCGGCGTAGCGTGATCGGCAACCGCCTGAAGGGCCCCGGCGGCGTGATCCAGTATCAGGCCTACGGTGGGCTCTTGAAGTTCCGTGGCTCGGCTTGGGTTGATTCGAATGCCGCGGGGGGCGCCGAGTACGAACCGAATTTCTTCTACATCGAGGATGCCGACGGCAACGGACAGATCGTGCAAGGGACACGCGAGAGAGCGCTGCAAGATCAGGCCCGACTACTTAGGGCGCCGCGCAAGTCGCCTGCCGAAATTGATGCGGTGCGGCGGCAGTTGCAGGCGAACCATTGCTGGCTGCCGCTCGGCGACCAACGAGCGCTTTAGAATTCGCGAGCGGTATTCGGATAGACTCTAAGCCTTGCCGGACCACGTCTCGCGCCACGCGCATCCTCCCCACGAGAAGCCGACGCCAAAGCCCACCAGCAGGCTCCGCATCCCTGGCCGCAGCCGGCCCGTTGTCCGCAGCTCGTGGATCAACAAGGGCACCGTCGACGAGACCGTGTTGCCGTACTGTTCGAGCATGATCGGCAGCCGCTCGGGCTCGACCTGCAACCGCTCGCGAAGGTTCTCGAGCATCAACCGCGTCGCCTGGTGCAGCAGGTAGAAGTTGACCTCGTCGGCTTTCAGCTTCGCGGCTTGCAACACTTCGTCGATGAGTGTCGGGATTAGATCGAGGCTGATCGACATCAGCTCCGGTCCGTCCATGTAGAGGCGACTCGCCCAGCGCTGCCGCTTACGCGCCTTCAAGGCGTCGGCCTTGAGGCGTGCCCCGCCGTCGGTCACCATCAGCGTGTCGGCCAGCGCGCCGTCGGTGCCGAAGACGAAGCCCGCCAGCGAGGGCTCTTCGCCCGCCTCGACGAGCGTGGCCACGGCCGCATCGCCAAAGATCGTGCGCAGCGAACGATCATCGCGGACGATATATTTTGAATACGTTTCGGCGGTCAGCAACAGCACGCGCCGCGCGATCCCCGCGCGGATCAGCCCTTCGGCCAGCCCCAGTCCGTAGACAAAGCCCGAGCAGCCGAGATTGAAGTCGAGGGCCCCCGTGCGAGTCGGCAGCCGCAGGCGGTCCTGCAACAGACAAGCAGTCGTCGGCAGGGGATAGTCGGGCGTTTGCGTGCAAAGCAGCAGGAAGTCGATCGACTCTGGTTCGATCTCATACTGGCTGAAGAGATTCTCAGCGGCTTTGACCGCCAGGTCGCCGGCTGTTTCGTTGGCGGCCGCGATATGTCGAAAGCGAACTCCCGTCTTCTCGTAGATTTGCTGCATGTCCCACTGGGGGAACTCGGCGGCGAGCTGCTCGTTCGATTCGATCGTCTCCGGGACATAAACGGCCACCGGGCCGATGGTTGCGTAAGACACCAAACCGTCCTTTCCAACGCGTGCCCGCGCCCGCTTGCCAGCGCCACGCAACCGTCGCGCGCACCAAATGCCCCGCGTCGTTGCGGGTTTCTATCGCGATGGCTGGCTCGTGCGGAGACGACCGAGTGGCTCCGTCGGCCGACGATTCCGCGACCGTTGTGCCCCGACGCTGCCGCCAGCTTACCCGCCTGCCGCCGGGGCATGAAGCCCATTACCGTGGCGGATTGGCTTGCGGGTGCATCCTGCACTTTGCGCGTGAGGCATGGTGGGTCATGATTGGCCGGGGGGATTTTCACGCCCAGAGACCCA
>JAIESQ010000094.1 GCA_019745975.1 Pirellulales bacterium | reverse complement strand
CGATCCACACCCTGCTTCTTGCCATCCAAGCACTTAACTCCGCTCGCGACGAAGTTGGTGAGAAATGCGGGCTAGCTGCATACTCCTAGAATCTGCGGCGCGACGAAACGACGAATGCGCGGGCAGTCGTTACGCGTGGGCCGGAGACGAGGCGTCCGAGACCGGCTGCGGCTGATGATGGGGGCGGTGACCGGCCGGACCATGATGCGGCTCTAGCTGCACCAGCGCCGGCGCCGGTTTGGCGTGCATGTGCGCCTCGATCATCTGGTTCGAGAGCGCCGGCACGTTGACGTCGGGCGTCTGATACTTGAGATCGTGCGATGGGTAGCGCGCCGTGCGATAGCCGCAGATGGCGTCGCGGACGGCGCCGAAATCCTTGTACGACGTGATCGCCATGAAGGCCCGCGTCATCGAGTGCGGACGATCGGGAGTTTCAGCCTGGCAGCGACCGAAGAGACAGGCAGTCGATGTGCCTTTCTCGCTGTTTCGCCAGGCAGATTGGCGCGAGCGAAGTATTCGCGGGTGCGCGAGGCACCTGCCGAGACGATCGCGGCTAATTCATCGGCGCGTCGGGCCCAGCCGTGAGAACCAGCGGGCCATGGTCGGTGAGCGCGATCGTGTGCTCGAAGTGGGCGCTGGGCTGGCCGTCGAGGGTCGCCTGCGTCCAATGGTCGGCCAGCGCTTTGACTTTCTTCGTGCCCATGTTGACCATCGGCTCGACGGCGATCACCAGGCCCGGCTCAAGGCGAAAGTCGCCGCTGCGGCGCAGCGACGTGTTGACGAAGTTGGGAACCTGCGGGTCTTCGTGCATCTCGCGGCCGATGCCATGCCCGACGAAGCACTCGACCACCGAAAAGCCCGCTTGCTTGACGAGCTGCTCCATTTCGCGGGCGACTTCGCTCCAGAGCCGTTTGACGCCCATTTCGCGGATCGCCACTTCGAGGGCGCCCTGGGTGACATCGAGCAGCCGTTGCACCTCGGGATGGACCTTGCCGACCGGATGGGTGACGGCGGCGTCGGCGCACCAGCCTTCGAGTCGGCAACCGGTGTCGACGCTGACCACGTCTCCCTCGCGGAGTTGCCGGGGACCGGGGATACCGTGCACAACCTCGTCGTTGACCGAGATGCACGTCACAGCCGGAAACGGCACCTTGCCGGGGACCCCCTTGAACAAGGGAACGGCCCCGCGCTGGCGAAACAACTCCTCGATCGCCTGGTCGATCTCGCCCGTGGTCACCCCCGGTCGAATCATGCGGGCGGCGATCTGGTGAGCCTCCCAGACGACCAGACCGGCCTTGCGCATCATCGAGATTTCACGCGGGCTGCGCAAGGTGTGCACGACTGCTCGACTCCGAAAATGCGGGTAGGCGGGACGACCGGGGATGCGATCTAGTAATTAACTTTTAGTTCGAGCGAGCGGAACGGCAAGGGTGCAGTGCTCAGGCAGCGGGAACACCAGCCTGGCGACGCGGATGCCGGAACGGACATTCTAGCCGGCCTCGCGGTTGAGAATGTTCTCAATACGCGCGAAGACGTCGTCGCGCGTGCCGGTGCCGTCGATTGGCGCCAGCAATTTGCGGTCGGCGTAGTATTGAAACAGCGGGCGGGTTTGAGCCAGGTAGGTCTTGAAGCGTTCGCGGATGACCTCGGGACGGTCGTCGAGCCGGCCGCGGTCGGTCAGTCGCTTGAACAATTCTTGTTCGTCCACGTCGAGGGCCAGCACCAGGTCGAGCGGCTGGCGGCGCTCGGCGAGCAGTTGATCGAGGGCTTCGGCCTGCTGCACGGTGCGCGGGAAGCCGTCGAACAGGCAGCCGGCCTGACAGTCGGGCTGATCGAGCCGCGCGGCGATCAGGCCCAGCACGATGGCGTCGGGCACGAGCTCGCCACGGCTCATGTAGGTGTCGGCGAGCTTGCCGAGTTCGGTGCCATCGTCGAGGGCGCGGCGCAGCATGTCGCCGGTGGAGAGGTGCGGGATGCAAAGCTTGCGCACGAGGAGCGCCGACTGCGTCCCCTTGCCCGAACCTGGCGGCCCTAGAAAGACGATTCGCATCGCTGCGCTACTCCAAGCCGAGAGGTCGGCCTGGTCCGTGCGGGCCGCTCCGCGCCGTGGCATTACTTTTCTAATAAGCCTCGATAGTTGCGCATGACAAGGTGGCTGTCAATCTTCTGCACCAAATCGAAGGCGACGCTGACGGCGATCAACAGGCCGGTTCCCCCGTAGAAGCTGGCGATCTGCGGCGGAACTTTCAGCGCGCCGTTAATGATGGTGGGGAGAATCGCCACGACGGCCAGGAAGCCGGCTCCCACGTAGGTAATGCGGACCATGACCTTCTCCAAGTAGTCGGCGGTGCGCTTACCGGGGCGATAGCCGGGAATGAAGGTGCCAAAATCCTTGAGGTTGTTCGCCATGTCCTTGGGATTGAAAGTGATGGCCGTCCAGAAGTAACAGAAGAAGTAGATCAGCACGACGTAGAGCACGTTGTAGGGAAACGACGTGCCACGCTGGAAGGCGTCGATCAGCGAGCGCAGCAGTACCGACTCGGGAAACAGCCTCGACAGCCCCGCGAAGATGAACGACGGCACCAACAGCAAGCTGCTGGCGAAGATGATCGGCATCACGCCGGCCTGATTGACCCGCAGCGGCAGGTACTGGCGCCCGCCGCCGAACACTCGGCGGCCGCGCACGTGCTTGGCACTTTGCGTGGGAATGCGGCGCTGCCCTTGCGTGATGAAGACCACGCCCATGATCACGCCCACAAACAGCGCGGCCAGCACCAGCAAGGTATCGACGCCGATCTGGCCCGAGCGCGAGCTGAGCTCGATCCCTTGCTCGAACAAGGGCTTCAGCAGGTCGGCCCCAGCCTGTGGCATGCGGGCCAGAATGCCGGCCATAATCAACAAGCTGATGCCGTTGCCGATGCCAAATTCATCGATCTGCTCGCCGAGCCACATCAGGAAGACGGTGCCGGCGGTCATCACTACGACCGATAGCAGATGCCAGCGGAACATCAGCGATCCGTCGGACATGAAGCTCTCGCGGATGAAGCCCCAGTTCTGCAATTGGGCCACGTACATCCAACTTTGCACAAAGCAGATCGCGACGGTGGCGTAGCGGGTGTATTCGTTAATCTTCTTGCGGCCGGTCTCACCCTCCTTCTGCAGCTTTTCGAGCGGGGCCCAGACGCTCCCCAGCAACTGGAAAATGATCGAGGCCGAGATGTAAGGCATGATGCCCAGGCCGAAGATCGTGGCTTCGCTCAATTGGCTGGCGCTGAAGACGGCGACTTGCTCGAGCAAGGTGGCCAGGCCACCTTGTTGTTCGGCCATTTGCGCCCGCATCTGCTCGGCATCGATGATCGGCAGCGGAATGAACCAGCCGATGCGATAGATGGCCAACAGCCCGAGCGTCAGCAGGATCTTCTGGCGCAGTTCGGGAATGGTGAAGATGACGCGGATTTTTTCCCACATGATCTCGATCCGTTCTAGCCCTGGGGGCTCATGCCGCGCGGCAGCGCTTGCGGGCAGCAGGCGGCAGGATCAACAGTCCGTTGTTGTTCCGCTCAATCGATTCGGCAGCGATGTCGTGTTCGACTGATCTCGTGTGGTTCCTCGTGATCCGCGGCGGCCGACCTCGGTCACTCACTGGGGGCGGGCTGGCGCTCGGCCACGGGAGTGGGGCCGGGGACGACGATCACCTCGCCACCAGCCTGGCGAATCTTCTCGGCGGCCGTTTCACTGAAGCGGTGGGCCGAGACTTTGAGCTTCTTGGTCAGCTCGCCGTGGCCGAGGATCTTCAGTTCGTCGATCGGACCCTTCACACGCCCTTTCTGGCGGAGCGTGTCCAGCGACACTTCGTCTCCGGCGGCGAACAGCTCGTCGATCTCGCCGACATTGACCACGAACACGTACGGCGCGAACCGATTGTGGAAGCCGCGCTTGGGGATGCGGCGGACCAGTTGGGTCTGGCCCCCTTCGAACGCCGGATGGGCGCTCCAGCCGGCGAGCTGGCCCTGCCCTTTGTGGCCACGGCCGGCGGTCTTGCCGCGCCCCGAGCCGGGACCGCGACCGATACGGCGGGGCTTCTTGTTCTTATGGATGCGGCGGTTGGCGTCACTCAGATTCATGAGAGGCTGACTCCGCGCAGGCGTTCAATTTCGGATCGCGACCGCAGGGCCTCGAGGGCCGCGAGCGTCGCCTTGACCAGGTTGACCGGGTTCGACGAGCCAAAGCTCTTGGTGAGAATATCGCGAATGCCGGCGGCTTCGCAAACCGCGCGGACCCCCGCTCCGGCGATCACGCCAGTGCCAGGGCTGGCCGGTAGCAGCACCACGTGCGCGGCGCCGAAGCGACCCTCGACCTTGTGTGGAATCGTGCCGTCGACGAGCGTGACTTCGTGCATCCGTCGCGAGCCGTCCTTGACCGCCTTTTCGACGCTCGGCGGCACTTCGTTCGCCTTGCCGTAGCCCCAGCCGACCTTGCCGCGGCCGTTACCCACGACCACCATGGCGGCGAAGCTGAAGCGCCGACCGCCTTTGACCACCGCGGCACAGCGCTTGATCTTGACGACCTTGTCGATCAGCTCGCCGCGGGACGATTCTCCACCACTGCTCATCGTGTTCGCACTTTCTCAAAGGGCTGTTGGGCCCGGCTTGGCGAGCCGCTGGCCGAACCGATCGTGATCCCGTTTCCTTGCTGGCTAAAACTGCAAGCCGGCGGCGCGGGCCGCATCGGCCAGGGCCGCCACGCGGCCATGATACTTGTAATCGCGGCGATCAAAACAAACCTTGGTGATGCCGGCGGCCAGGGCTCGCTCGGCGATGGCCTTGCCGATGGCCGCCGCCGCCGCCTTGTTGCCACCGTACTTGTCGTACGACTTCTCCAGGCTGCTGGCCGCGGCCAGCGTCTGGGCATTGTCGTCGTCGATGACTTGCACACTGATGTTCTTGTGGCTGCGAAAGACGCTCAAACGTGGGCGCTCGGCCGAGCCGCGCACCGACTTGCGGACACGAAAGCGGCGACGCTGGCGCTGCGCGGCGATGGTTTTCTCGTGATTCACGGCTAGGACCTCGGTCAATTTCCTGCCCGCGCTCAGTGCCGTCCGGAGCGGGCTTCACTGCGATCGGTATGGTTGGCTCGCTGGGCGATCGTTTCCGCGGGATGCGTTCACTACTTGATGGTGGCCTTGCCAGCCTTGCGGCGGACCTGTTCTCCGTCGTAGCGGATGCCCTTGCCCTTGTACGGCTCTGGGCGGCGGATGCCGCGAACTTCAGCGGCGAACTGCCCGACCAACTGCTTGTCGGCTCCCTGGATGACAATGTGGGTTTGATCGGGGCACTTCACGGTCAGGCCAGTCGGGATTGTTTTGTGAACTTCGTTCGCGTAACCGGCGCGGACTTGCAGCGTCTGTCCCTGCACCGCGGCCAGATAGCCGACGCCGACGATTTCGAGCTTCTTCTCGTACCCCTTGCTCACGCCAATCACCATGTTCTGGATCATGGCCCGCGTCAGCCCGTGCAGGGCGCGCGGTAGCCGATCGTCGGAGTTGCGCGAAACCGTGACGCGCTTGGCGGCCGTGTCGTGAGCGACGGAAATCTCGGAACGAAAGTCAAACGACAACTTCCCCTTGGCCCCCTCGACTCGGATCGTATTGCCCGAGACTTCGACCTTCACGCCGTCGGGGATCGTGACTGGTGCTTTTCCAATGCGAGACATGGCAGTTTCGATGTACGAGGTTGAGGCTATCGAATTCTCAAGCAGGATATCGCGGCCGGCCGTTCTCAATCCGCGGGGGCTTACCACAACTCGCAGAGGACTTCGCCGCCGAGCTTGCGCTGGCGGGCTTCACGGTCGCTGATCACTCCGCGGCTGGTGCTGAGGATCGAAATCCCCAAGCCGTTCAGGACGGGGCGCAAATTCGAGTGCGAGCTGTAAATCCGCCGGCCCGGCTTACTGATGCGGCGGATCGTGCGAATCACGCGTTCGCCGTTGGGGCCGTACTTGAGGTGAATGCGGAGCTTGCCGATCGGTTCGGCAGGCACTTCGTCCACCTCCCAGATGTACCCTTCGCGCTTGAGCACTTCGGCCACGCCGCGCTTGACCTTCGAGGTCGGCAGCTCGACGACGCCATGTTCGACGCGGACGGCATTGCGGATGCGGGTCAGCATGTCGGCAATCGGATCGGTCATCATGGTCTTGGCAGAGTCCTCATGCTACTTGGCTTGTCCGTCGACTCTCACACCCTCGGCTCGGCAGGTTGCTGGGAACCACGCTCACCAACTCGCCTTCTTGACGCCAGGGATCAGGCCTTCGTTGGCCAACTTCTTGAAACAGATGCGGCAAATACCGAACTTGCGGAAGACCGCCCGCGGCCGTCCGCACAACTTGCAGCGGTTGCGGTGCCGGGTGCTGAACTTCGGCGCTCGGTTCGATTTGGCGATCTTCGATTTGCTGGCCATGCGTCTTTCCTGCTGGTTTTCGGCCTGCTTCGCCGCTGGTTGGCTTTGGCCCCGTTTGTCTGGCAATGCTGGACACGCCAGCAGTGGCACCCAATTCAGCGATTGAAACTGTGTTTAGTACCTTGGTGAGGCTGGTCGCATCGGCTGCCTCTGGCTAACGTTCGTGCGCTCACGCCTTGCTAGTTGGCTGGTCGGTGCGGAAGGGGAGTCCCAACCGCTTGAGCACCTCACGGTTCTCGTCGTCGTTATCCGTGGAGAACACCAGGCTGATGTTCATTCCTTGTGGACGCGTGTATTTGTCAGGGTTCAACTCGGGAAAGGCCAATTGCTCCGAGAGCCCCAGGCTGTAGTTGCCGCGACCGTCGAAGGCATCGGGGTTCAGGCCGCGGAAGTCGCGCACCCGAGGGAGCGCCAGCGACAACAGCCGATCGAGAAACTCCCACATGCGGTTGCCGCGCAAGGTGACTTTGCAGCCGATCGGCTGCCCCTCGCGGAGCTTGAAGCCGGCGATCGACTTGCGGGCGAGCGTGGTGACCGCCTTCTGCCCGGCAATTTGCGTCAGCGCGGCCACGGCCTCTTCGAGATGCTTCTTCTCGACCGTGGCGGTGCCGACTCCCATGTTGATCGTGATCTTTTCCAGGACCGGCAGTGACAGACGATTCTGCCGCCCAAACTGCTCGGCCAGTCCGGGCAGAATCTCTTTGTGAAAGCGCTCCTTCAAACGCGGCGGCACGCTGCCGCGCGTCGACGGGCGCCCCCCTTCTTTGCTCTCACCCTTGGCGGCCTTGGCCGACTTGGCTGCCTTCTCGCCGGCCGGTTTCTCACCAGCAGCCTTCTTGGCCGACTTTTCGCCTTTCTCGGCGCCACCGCGGGCTTCGCCCGCCTGGGCGCCGGCATCGTCTTTGGGTTGCTTTTCTTTAGCGGCCACCGCAGTTCATCCTTCCGACACTACTTGAATCGTTGTGCCTGAGCGTGCTCGTCGTGCTATTTCTTCGTCGCGCGTTTTTTGCCTGGGGAAATCTGTCCCAAACCGGCGCCACACTTCTTGCAAAAGCGCTCTTTGCTGCCGTCGCCGAGCAGGCGAGCGCCGGTGCGCGTGGCCGCACTGCACGACTTGCAGACCAAGAGCACGTTGGAGATCTGGACGGGCATCTCCTTGGACAAGCGGCCCCCCTGGCGGTTCTTCTCGCTGCGGCGGACGTGCTTGTAGACGCGGTTCACGCCTTCGACGAGGAGCTTGCCAGAGCGTTTGTCGATGCGCAGCACCCGCGCGCGGGTACCGCGGTCGTCGCCGGTGATCACTTCGACGGTGTCTTCGCTGCGGATATGCATTACACCACCTCGCTGGCGAGGCTGACGATCTTCATGAAGTTGCGGTCGCGCAACTCGCGCGCGACCGCGCCGAAGATGCGCGTCCCCTTGGGGTTCTGTTCGTTGTCGATGATGACCAGGGCATTGTTGTCGAAGCGAACGTAGCTGCCGTCGGCCCGGCGGGTAGGCTTCTTGCAACGGACGATCACGCCGCGAACGACGGCCCCCTTCTTGATGTCGGAGCCGGCGATCACGCTCTTGACGCTGCAGACAATGATGTCACCCAGGCCGGCCACGCGGCGGTGAGTGCCGCCGAGCACCTTGATGCACTGCACCTCCTTGGCGCCCGTGTTGTCGGCCACATTGAGCCGGGTTTGCATCTGAATCATCGTCTTGCTCCCAATCTCCGCGGCCGACAACTCGCCGGGCCGCGAGGCAGTCGGGCGTGGCTCGCTGGGCGAGAGCACGCCGCGTGCTGGCTTACTGTCTTGTTGTCAGGTGTCTTGGTGGTTCATTCCGTTACTGCTTGGCGGGGGCCAACGTGGCCTCGGCCAGCGGCTCGGTGCGGATGCGAGCTGCCGCGCGCAGGGCGGCGAAGTCGACCCCTTGGTTGCGAGTGACGACGCGCACCAACTCCCAAGTCTTGCTGCGGCTGCGCGGCCGACATTCGCGAATTTCGACCGTGTCGCCCAGGTGCGAATCGTTCTGTTCATCGTGCACGTGGCAGACGGTGCGCCGCCGCTGGTACTTGCCGTACTTCGGCTCGCGCACCAGCCGCTGGATTTCGACGCGCCGGGTCTTGGCCGACTTGTCGCTGGTGACCACGCCGATCACTACTCGCTTGGGCATTGCCGTGTTCTCTCAACTCGTCGGTTGGTAATTGCTCGGTTGGTGATTACTTGGTCCGGTACCGATGGACAATCGCTGGACAGTGGCCACGTGGACTTAGCCTGCGGCCGCGGCGCGCTGCCGCCGCCGCTCGTTCTGGATTGTCTTGATGCGGGCGACCAGCCGCCGATGCCGGCGCAGTTCGCTGGGGGCGTCGAGCCGCTCGGTTTGCGCCTGGATGCGCAGCTTGAAGAGCGTCTCGATCGATTCCTTAAGCGTGAGCGCCAAGTGCTCGTCGCTCATCTCGCGTAATTCGCTGGCGTGGGACATCGCTAGGTGCTCTCAGTCAAACCGCTGCGTTCGGGCCAATACGGGTTAGGCCGGCCGCCGCTTCAAAAACCGCACTTTAATCGGCATCTTGTGCGCCAGCCGCGCCAGGCACATTCGCGCGGCCTCTTCGCTCACCCCGCCGATCTCAAACAACACCGTCCCTGGGCGCACGACGGCCGCCCAGTACTCCGGCTCTCCCTTGCCTTTGCCCATCCGCGTTTCCAGCGGAATGGACGTAATCGGCTTATGGGGAAAGACACGAATGTACAGACGTCCCTCGTTGCGGAGGTACTGCGAGGCCGCCACACGCCCGGCTTCGATCGTCGCCGCGCTCAGCCAGCCAGCTTGGGTGCACTGCAGGCCGTAGTCGCCGAAGACGACGCGATTGCCGCGCAAGGCGTTACCTTTTATACGTCCTCTTTGGCTTTTTCGGTGCTTGACCCGCTTGGGCATCAGCGCCATGGGCGGCCTCCTCGTCTTCGTGATACATGCCCTGGTTGATCCACACCTGCACGCCGATGTTGCCCTGGGCCGTCGAGGCCTCGGTAAAGCCGTAGTCGATCTTGGCACGCAACGTCGACAACGGCAGCGAACCGGCGCTTTGTTTCTCGCAGCGGGCCATTTCCGACCCGCCCAACCGGCCTGCCAACTGAATCTTGATTCCCTTGGCGCCGGCCTCCATTGTTTGCTCGAGCGCCCGCTTCATCGTGCGGCGGAACGCCGCCCGCTTGCTCAACTGCTCGGCGATATCCTCGGCCACGAGCTGAGCCTGAATTTCCGGACGCGAGATTTCCTCGATCTTGATATTGATCCGCCGGCCGATGAGTTGTTGCAGCTCATCTTGCAAGCGCTCGACTTCTTGTCCCTTGCGGCCGATGATCACGCCCGGCCGCGCCGTGAACAGCACGACCTTAACCTCGTCGCGGGTACGTTCGATCTCGACACGAGGAATACCGGCGTGGTGAAACTTCTTCTTGATGTAGCTGCGGAGCTTGAAGTCCTCGAGCAAGAGCTCGGAAAACTCCTTCTTCGAGGCGTACCAACGGCTCTTCCAGCCGACCATGACGCCGGTACGGAATCCGGTGGGGTTGACTTTTTGACCCATCGCAACGGTCTCGAGTGTGCTGCGGCCCGGGGGCCGTGAACTGGTTTGGGTTTGCTGGCTGAACTGGTCGTGACTTTATTCCGTCGGCGCGTCGACCGAGACGCGAATGTGGCACATCCGCCGCTTGATCAAAAACGCCATCCCACGTGCTCGCGGCCGCACGCGCTTGAACATCGGCCCGCCGTCGACCCGGGCGTCGGTGACGACCAGCCGGCTGATGTTGGTGGCGCGCAAGTCCTCGGCATTGCCCAGCGCGCTTTTGAGCACCTTTTCCAGCAGGCGCGCGCCCCGGTGCGGCTGGTACTTGAGGATGTCGAGCGCGTCGTCCGCGGCCTTGCCACGGATCAGGTCGGCCAACGGCCGCACCTTGCGGGCGCTCATCCGGGCGAAGCGATGCGTGGCGGTGTAAGGCATTGCCGATCCTCTCAGGCGGGCGATGGCCGCGTGGGCGTTCGCCGACGTTGACTGCTGGCTGAGCGCGAAGCGCGGGGCTCTCGGTTCTGGGCTTTAGGTGCTGGGGTTTACTTCTTGCCTTTGGTGCCGTGTCCGCGGAAGGTTCGCGTGGGGGCGAACTCTCCCAGCTTGTGGCCGACCATTTCTTCGGTGATGAACACCTTCTGGTGCAATTTGCCGTTGTGCACCAGGAAGGTGTGGCCGACGAACTCGGGGACGATCGTGCAGGCGCGGGCCCAGGTCTTGAGCTCGCGCTTGGCGCCGTCGGCGTTGAGGCGTTCGACCTTGACGAACAACTTGCCGTCGACGAATGGCCCTTTTTTGAGCGAACGACCCATGCGTCAGCTTCCCATCCTCGTGCGTCGAGTTAAGCGGTTACCGTTTGCAAACAATTCCAAAACCATTGCCCGCGTGCCGCGGTTTATCTCAATTTCAAAACGCCATAGCGGCGCGAACGGCGGCGACGCAGGATCGCCACGTTCGACGGCTTGCGGCGCTTGCGCGTCGATCCACCCTTGGACGATTTGCCCGTTGGGCTGACCGGATGCCGGCCACCCTTGGTGCGGCCTTCGCCACCACCGTGCGGGTGGTCGATCGGATTCATCGCGGTGCCGCGGACGTGCGGCCGACGGCCAAGCCAGCGGCGACGCCCCGCCTTGCCGTAGGTGACATTCATGTGGTCGGCGTTGCCGATCGCCCCGATCGTCGCCCGACAAGCGGCCGGAATGCGGCGGATTTCGCCGCTGGGGAGCGTGATCTGGGCCCAGTTGCCGTCGCGCGCCACAAGCGTGGCGCCCATGCCGGCCGAGCGGCACAACTGGCCGCCGCGACCCGGCTGCATCTCGATGTTGTGAACGTTCAAGCCCAGCGGAATGTTCGCCAGCGGCAGGCAATTGCCGACGTTCGGCGGGGCATCAGCGCCGCTTTGTACCGTGACGCCCGCCTCGAGGCCCTGCGGAGCAAGGATGTAGCGCTTCTCGCCGTCGGCATAGTGCAAAAGGGCGATGCGGGCCGAACGGTTCGGATCGTATTGGATCGAATCGACCTTGGCGGGCACGCCATCCTTGTCGCGCTTGAAATCGATCAAGCGGTAGGCGCGCTTGTGCCCACCCCCGCGGTGGCGCGAGGTGATCACGCCCTGGTTGTTGCGCCCGGAACTGCGGCGCAGTGGGCGCATGAGCGACTTCTCGGGCTTAGCGCCCTTGGTGATGTCGGCGAAATCGCTGACCGAAGCGCCGCGGCGTCCGGGGGTAGTCGGGTTGTAGCGTCGTAGTCCCATCGCGATTACTTTCTGGCGTCAGCGACCGGGGATGGCAAAGGCCCGGCCGACGTGTACTCGTTAGTCGTCTTTTTCACCCAACACGCGCGCTGGCGCTTGGCGGGTTTAGAAGAAGTTGATGCGATCCTCTCCATGCAGCGACACGATTGCCTTCTTCCAATCGGGAGTGCGACCGGAGCGGAACCGGCTGCGGCGCGGCTTGCCCCGGCGATGTTGCGTGCGCACGCGCAGCACGCGGACGTTGAACAGCTCTTCGACCGCCCGCCTTACGTCGTCCTTGCTGGCCAGGCGGTTGATCTCGAACGCGTAGGCGTTATGCCGCGACGAACGGTGCATCCCTTTTTCGGTGACCAGCGGCCGCAGGATTACCTGGTGCGGCGCGAGCTGGAAGGCCTCGGCGTCGCTGGCGGCAGTGCTTGCGTCGGCTGATGCGGTTGGCTGACTCATGGTTGATCTCGATATTCACTCGGCGAAATTGCTGGCAATTCGCTGGTCCTGCCCAATCAGGTTGCCGCGGCGCGCGGCGACTTGGCGCGAGACGGCTTCGACCGCGCGGCCTTGGCCTGCCCGGATGCGGCCGTCGCGCCCTCGCCCTGACCGGCTTTCTCAGCCAGCTTGCGGAACGTGTCGAGCGCGTCGCGCGTCATCAGGACGTGCCTGGTTTTCAGGAGCGACAACGCATTCAAGTCGCTGGTTGGCGAAACCGCCACACGGTCGATGTTGCGGGCGCTCTTGAAAACGTTGACATCGTGACCGGCCGTGGCGACCAGCACGCTTTGCCCCCCGAGCTTCAGGGCGGTGAGGATCGCGGCCATGTCGCGCGTCTTGGGCGTGGCGAACTTCAGCTCGTCGATCAGCACCACCTCAGAATCGCGAATCTTGGCGGCCAGGGCCATGCGCGTGGCCAACTGCAGCGCTTTGCGCGGCAGACGATAACTGTAATCGCGCGGCCGCAGGGCGAAGATGTGCCCGCCGCCGCGCCGCACGCCGCTGCGCCGCGAGCCAGCGCGGGCGTTGCCCGTCCCTTTCTGGCGATACATCTTCTTGGTGGTGCCGGCGACCTCGGCGCGCGTCTTGGTTTTGTGCGTACCCTGCCGCAGGTTGGCCTGATACATCACCACGGCATCGTGCAGCAGTTGTCGATTGATCCGCGGCGCGAGGACCGTGGGATCGATCTCGTATTTGCCGATCTCGTTGCCGGCGCGGTCGAAAACAGGGAGCGTCGCCATGAGTGTCTCAAACCTGATTTGTCGCCCGGATGATTACGTAACCGCCATTGGGCCCGGGCACGGCGCCGCGCACGAGCAGCAGGTTGTTCTCGGCGTCGACTTTGACGACGCGAATGTTGCGCATCGTGCTGCGCGAATTGCCCAAGCGGCCGGCCATGCGACGCCCCTTGGGAACGTGGCCCGGAAACTGGCTTTGGCCGATCGAGCCGGCATGGCGGTGCACTTTCTTGACGCCGTGCGACGCGCGCTGGCCGCTGAAATTGTGGCGCCGCATCACGCCCGCGGTGCCGCGACCCTTAGAAGTGCCGATCACGTCAACCGCTGGCACTTCGGCGAAGATGTCGACCTTGAGCTCCTGGCCGACCTCGACATCGGCCGAAGTCAGCGGTACCTCGCGCACGAAGCGCTGCGGTTCGCAATCGGCCTTGGCGAGGGGTTCGATCCCCGCCGCGCTGCGCCGCTTGGCGCGCTTGCTGTCGAGCTTGGCAACCTGCCCACGCTGGCTGCGACTGGCCAGCCGCCGCGGTTTGTCGGCGAAACCCAACTGCATGGCCTCGTAGCCGTCGCGATCCTGCGAGCGGACTTGCAGCACGCGACACGGACCGGCCGCCAGGATCGTGACCGGCACGACCTGACCGGCTTCATCAAACAGTTGGGTCATCCCGACCTTGCGGCCGAGTAAGCTTATGGCCATCGTTCTTGCCTGCGTGGGAGTTTGCCCGCGACGACCGCCGGGGTTGCCGTGCGGTTACGCCGCGAACTTCCGGTGCATATTCAACTGTGCTCGACTGGCGATTTCGTACCGATAACACGACCTCGAGTTGTTGCCCAATTGTCGCTGCAGGTCGCCGCGGCGAGCCGGCGCCTGCTGATCACCTTACCACCGGGCCAACGCGCGGCGCTAGTGGCGACTCGAAGCCTTGATCTTAATGTCGACGCCGGCGGGCAAGCTCAGCTTGTTCAAGGCTTCGATCGTCTTGGCGGTCGACTGCACAATGTCGATCAACCGCTTGTGCGTGCGAATCTCGAACTGCTGGCGCGCCTTCTTGTCGACGTGCGGACTGGAGAGAACCGTATAGCGCTCAATGCGTGTCGGCAGCGGAATCGGTCCATGGACCTCCGATCCGGTGCGCTTGGCTGTATCGACGATCTCGGCCGCGCTTTGATCGAGCACGGCGTGATCGTATGCCTCCATCCGGATCCGAATCGTTTCCATCGACTTCCCGACCTTCGCTCACGCTAACGCGGACGACTCTCCAACCCTGCTTGCGACGACCGGCCGACGGTGGCGCGGCTGCATCTCCCCCAGGCATACGGACCCTGCTCGGCGCGCCGCCAGAACCGCCTACTTGGGCGGAGCAACGCACCCCTCCGACTGCCAGCGAGCCGTCGCGAGCGAACCGACGATGTTACGGGCTTAACCGCAGGGTGTCAACCGCCGCTCGGCGAAGTCTTTGGCGATGCATTCGATGGTGATGTCTCGTTGCGACAGGCGTGGGAAATGGGCCGGCAATCAACACGTGAGAAGCGCTGCCACCGCTTTGAGCAGCCGGACTGCCAGAGCCGGAACGCGCTCCGCGTTAGCGCCCGCGACGCCACCTTGCGCGATAGCGCCTCGTCATCGCTGAGGGGGCCCAGAATAAGATTTGCCGGGAATTTGCGTCCAATCCGTCCAAAGCGGCTGTTACACGCGGTTAAGTCATTGCTCGTCAATGAGTTATTCTTGGACGCAAACCGCCGAGCGCTTGCGTCCAAGTTGCGTCCAAAGCGAGTTTTGCGTCCAAAGCCGTCGGGCACACGCTCCGCTCCCCGCCAGGGGGTCACCGCGAGGTAATCCGCAAGTAGTAGCCGTCGGGATCAATGACGCGGAAATCGGTCAGCCCCCACGACTGCAGGCGCAACGGGCTCGCGATCGTCTTGGCCGCCGACTTTTTTACCTGATCGTAGAGAGCTTGGACGTCGTCAACTTCCAGCACGATACTCGGTCCCCAAGCCGCGCCACGCCGTTTGCAGCTCGGGATTGAAGTAGTGGCGCTTCGGCAAGCCCGCCGTGGGCCCCAAGCCGATCACCACCGAACCAGAGCGCACCGGCAGGTAGTCGTCTTCGCCCGGCTGCCGCTCAAAGCCGAGCACCTTGGTGTAAAACTCGGCCGACTTCTCCAGGTCGCTCACGAACAGTTCTAAACGCAGCGACATGCCGACTGGCTGCTCGGGCGGATCCGCGCCACCGCTGCGCTGGGGCCAGGCAGAACTATCGTAGGAGGTCGTGTCCTGCGGTTATGGATTGCGGCGAGTGTGTCCAACACCTAGCCCAGTCGCTAAAATCGAAGCGTTCCCGCGCTCTCTGGATTCGAGGAGACCTGTTTGACGCGTCGACCGGCAACTCGATTCGGCGCCGACACGGTTTAAAATTGAAGGGGTGCTCATGCGAAGCGAACTCGGCGCCGTGATTCGCAAGTCAGTAGTGGCTGGCGCAGCGGCCACGCAGATCGTTGCTGTCATCTCTGCTGGGGTGGCTCGCGCCGACGTAGTTCTCGCCCCGTTTTCGGTCCAGAACGGCAGCCTGTCTTACAACTACTACGGCAACGGCTTTGGCGCCTCCGCTTACAACCCGCTGTCGAGCACCGATCTGAATGCGTCGAACAGTTACTCATCGTTGGCGACGCACAGCTATTCGTCCTACCGGGTATTCGCCCTCAACTTCGACCTGAGTCAAATCTCGAGTAGCGCGGTCGTGAAGAGCGCCACGCTATCGGTCGATGAGTCAGTGACGAACTACACGGCGAAGCTGCGCCTCTACGCGACGACAAAGACCGTGGGGCTGGGGACGTTCAGCCTCGCGCCGTTCAACGATCGTACGATCGCCATCCAGGCGGCCACACCGACCACTTTTGATTTGACGTCTCTTGTCCGAAGCGCGCTCGAAGGCGGCGCGGATCACTTGACAATCGCCGCCAGAAACTCCGGGGGCACGCAAGTCGGGCTTAGTTGGCGATCGTCGGTCGCTACCTGGTCGAATCCGCAGTTGGCGATTGTTGTGCCAGAGCCAAGCACCTGGGCCATGCTGGGCAGCGGAGCGGGCTTGGTGCTGCTGACGGCGCTTCGGCGGCAACGAAGGACGCGATAACGGAGTTGCGAAACTTGCATCCTAGGACGCCGCAGCAAGTGCCCGACGATGTGGCAGCAGCGGGACCGCGTCGCTGGTTTCAGGTTCGGCTGTCGACGGTCTTGATGCTGACCGCGATCGCGGCCGGCGGCATGGCGACCTGGCCGTGGTACCAGGAGCGCGGAGGGTGCATTCGCAGCACGTTCGATGAATGGAACGTGTGGGCATTCCTGCCCGCGACCGCGTTGGTGTCGTTTGTCGCCTGGAAAGGAGCGACGATTCCGCGGATGACGCTGGCCAGCGTGGTTGTCTGGCTCACGTGGATGGCGTGCATTTTCTTGGTCACAGCCGTTATCGTGCTGTCGTAGCACGAAGCCGATGCGTCGAGGTCTTCCCTGTCGCCTGTGGTCTGACGCCTGTCGCCACTAGCGGGCACGCTGGTGTACCTTGTCGCCGGCGCGATCGTGCTGGTTGTCGTAGCCGTGGCATCATTCGCGCTGTGGGCGAAAGCGCGCGACACGAATACCAGCCCGCAGCGCAGCAAGGATTCGTCGTAGCACGACCGATGCCGTGGTGCGAGACGCCCGATATCATGGACGCGGTCATCCCCGTGGTTGTCACGCGCTGCGCGGCTGGCGCGGCGATTTGCCCCAACGGGGCATTCGTCAATAGCCAGGGGCGGAAGCCCCTGGTGACGGATTGGCAATCCAACAAGAGCCCCACCGGGGCGATCGATCTATGCTCGCGGAATCGTGGGCTGACGGAGCTTCGTGCTGAACACGCCCGCTGGCAATGAAGGGACGCAATGGACCGCGGCATAGCGGATCGGCCCCTGAGTTTACTACCGCCCCGATTGGGGCTTGGCGGATGTTGGTAACGCTACCAGGGGCTCCCGCCCCTGGCTATTGGCTGTCACCGCTTCGCGGTTGAGAGCGCATGGTCATCGGTGATCGGTGGCTAGTCGTAGGTCATGCGCGCCGTGCATGACAGCCCCGGGTGTGGATGGCGCGTATCGAGAGCGTTTCAGTAGCCCGCAGCGCAGCAAGGGTTCGTCGCAGCACGACCGATGCCGTGGTGCGAGACGCCCGGTATCATGGAACGCCGTCATCCTCTTGGTTTTAATTCGCTGCGCGGCTGGCGCGCGGGACGAGCCACGACGGTTGCTCCCCCTCGCTGCGCTTCGGGCTGGTGTGTCGATCCCAATGCTCCGACCCCTAATCTCAGACCTCTAGCCCCTTACCTCTGACCTCTAACGGGTATCTGCGGCGAGCGCTCGCGGAGTTCCCCGCCAGCGGCCTGGCAGCGCGGGGGCTGGAACATTTGGAAGCGACGCGGCAAACCGGCGTAGGTGATGCACGCCGTGCATGACAGCTAGATTGGATTGCGGCCAGAGCGTGCAGCGACAGGAGTGTGTGACCGACGATCTAGATCACGAGGTTGCTCAAGTTTCGGTGACAAGCAGCCGTCACACAGGCATCGTCGACTTGATGTAACCGACGATTGCCGAGTTCACCAGACGCTCAAACCATCCGATCGGAGGAAATGGCGCCTTACCTTCCAATACCTCGTGGATGACACTTGATGGGATTGTCGGTGACGGTCCGATCGATGCGCTCGCGGGATACGATTTTCCTCCGTGCGAAGCTCCGCTTCGCATCTCGTAGATTTGCCTCAGAGTCTTCTCGATACCTGTTCCTTTCGGTCTAGCAAATTCTGGAACCAAGAACAGATCGTCGTCGCCATTGAGAACTTCGGCGTTTATGTGCTTCAAGACAAAAGTCAGGAACTTGCGACTTGCCCAACGTTCACGTGCGCACGCTTCGATGGCGAGTTGCTGTGCATCCTCAATTGACAGTCCTTTGGACCGTGAGGCAGCAATAAGCCATTGCTTCGATTCGATCATCGACTCGGGCTCGGGAGTCCAATCTGAAAGCGCGGGCCCGGCAACCGTCTCGATCGCCGAGATCAATTGCTGGTACGCGAGTTCGAATCGATCTTCAATCAACTCCAGCGCCAGTGCGTACTGACGTGCTGAACGAATGATTGCTTCGGCTGCGGGATGCGACGGGATAGCTTTAAGGATGCCAGCAACAATTCGCCAATCGAATGGCGTTGGCGCCGGCTGATTGTCCTTAAAATCGACGCCGTCGCGGTGATGGACAACTTCTGCCAATCGAGGAGGCCAAAATATCTTCTTCAAACGCATCGCAAGTGGCGAGGGAAAATCGGACAATTCAGGTGGGAGTTGCCCGTCAGAGAATCGCTGCCGCACCTTTCCGGCCACTGTGACAAGGCGCCTGCCGAGCAAGCTCAGCAACGCCGCCAGATCAGCGGCAATTTCGTCGTCCGGAACGAAGCTGCGCAAGGATGTGACTTTCCCGCCGCTCTCATGTTGTTCGCTGACTACTTTTGTCGTGAATCGTAAGGCTAGTTCCTGGGGATAGTCGTCGTAGGGCTGGGACGCAACGATCAGGTTGAACGGCTCACGCAGGAGGATTCTGGCGCCGTCAGATTTGCGCCAGTCTCCTTGGACATTTGCGGGATACAGTGTGCCACTGCAAAGGAGACGGTACTCGACGTCGATGACAGTTGCGTCGGTGTCCGTAAGGAATCGAAGAATTTGCATGCACAACGCTTTATCTAAGGTTGGTACGCACGGGTTGCGTACCCTACGTCTGTACCCCTCACCCTAGCCCTCTCCCGCAAGGGGAGAGGGGACAATGCTCTGGTACGCACGGAGTGCGTACCCTACTTCAACACAAAATTCACGAGCCGCTTGGGCACCACGATCACCTTGGTCACCGTTTGGCCGGCGAGGAGCTCCGAGACTTTCGCGTCGGCGCGGGCGGCGGCTTCTAACTGTTCCTTACTCGCGTCGGCCGGCACGGTGATCTTGCTGCGGACCTTGCCACTGATCTGCACCGGCACTTCGATGCTCGTCTCGCGGATGGCCGCGTCATCCCACTTGGGCCAGGGCTCGTAGGCCAGAGTGTCTTTGTGCCCGAGCGCTTGCCAGAGCTCTTCGGACAGGTGCGGGGCGAACGGCGCGAGCAGCAGCACGAACGGTTCGAGACACGCCCGCGGGCGCGTGGTCAACTTGGTGAAGTAGTTGACGAACTCCATCATCTTGGCGATGGCCGTGTTAAAGCCCAGCGACTCGATGTCGTGCGTGACTTCTTTGATGGTGCGGTGGAGCACGCGGAGCTGGTCGGGCGTGGGGGGGCTGTCGTCGATGGCCGGGCTGAGCTCGTTGCGCTCGTCGATGCGGTCGTTGATGAACAGCCGCCAGACGCGGTCCAAAAAGCCGCGGACGCCGTTGACGCCGGTCATGCTCCAGGGCTTGGTCGCTTCCAACGGGCCCATGAACATTTCGTAAAGGCGCAGCGAGTCGGCCCCGTACTCGGCCACGACGGTGTCGGGGTTGACGACGTTGCCGCGGCTCTTGGACATTTTGTAGGCGCGGCTGTCGACCTTGATCGCCGGATTGGCCGAGAGGACGAAGGCATCGCCCTGCTTTTGCACGACATCGGGGGCGAGTTTTACTACTGTGACGACCTCTTGAGCGGCGCCCACCGTTTGGCCGGCGGCGTCTTCGCGCACTTCGGCGGCGGAGAGCCAGGTTTCGTCTGCCCGCTGGTAGCCGGTGTACTCCATTTCGCCGAGGATCATCCCCTGGTTGACGAGCTTGCGGAAGGGCTCGCTGGTGGTGACGACGCCGCGGTCGAAGAGGACCTTGTGCCAGAAGCGGCTGTAGAGCAGGTGGAGCACCGCGTGCTCGGCCCCGCCAATATATAAATCGACCGGCATCCAGGCGGCTTCGAGCTGCGGGTCGATGGCGGCCGTGGCGTTCTTGGGGTCGATGAATCGCAGGTAGTACCAGCAACTTCCGGCCCATTGCGGCATGGTGTTGGTTTCACGCTTGTAGCGGACGCCGCCCAGCGTTGGGCAGAGCCAGTCCGCCGGGGCTTGCTCGAGCGGGGGCTCGGGGCGGCCGTGCGATTTGAATTCGGTCATGGCGGGCAGGTCGAGCGGCAGATCGGCGGGCTCGAGCGCGCGGAGCCGGCCGGTGGGCTGGCCGCTGCTGTCGAGCTCGTGCAGGATCGGGAAGGGCTCGCCCCAGAAGTGCTGCCGGCTGAAGAGCCAATCGCGGAGTTTGTAGTTGACCGCCTGACGACCGACGCCGGCGGCGGCCAGGTCGGCAGTGATCCGCTCTTTGAAGGTGGCGGTGTCTAGCCCGTTGTAGGGACCGGAATTGACGGCGGTGCCGAGGCCGGAGAAGCAGGCCAGAGGGGAGAGGGGAGAGGCGAGAGGTAAGAGGTCAGAGGCCAGAGGGGGAGAGGAAGATTCTGTAGCCGGCCTCAGTGAGGCCGGACGCGTTTGAATATCTCCGGGGTCAATGACCCCGGCTACAGGATGCGCCGGTCCGGGGTCAATGACCCCGGCTACAGCGACGCCCCCGGCTACAGGCGGCTGAACCACGCTGATGATCGGGATGCCGAATTGCTGGGCGAACTCGAAGTCGCGCTCGTCGTGGGCGGGGACCGCCATGATCGCGCCGGTGCCGTAGCCCATCAGCACGTAGTCGGCGATCCAGATGGGAATGCGTTCGGCGTTGACGGGGTTGACCGCGTACGCGCCGGTGAAGACGCCGGTTTTGGTTTTCGCCAGGTCGGTGCGGTCGAGATCGCTCTTGCGGGCCGCGCGGTCGCAGTAGTCGTCGACGGCGGATTTCTGCTCGGGAGAGGTGAGCCGCGCGACGGCCGGATGCTCGGGGGCGATCACCATGTAGGTGGCGCCGAAGAGAGTGTCGGGGCGCGTGGTGTAGATGCGCAGGACGTCGTCGGCCGGCTTGCGCGGGAAGGGGGATTTTTCGCGGGCGGCTTTCCAGTCGGCGAAGTTGGAAAGTGAAGAGCCGGAAGAAGCACTGGCAGAGCCAGTGGCACCCGGGGAAGGGGAAGCACTGCTGGGCAAGCCAGCAGTGGCACCCGAGGGAGAGGCTAGAGGGGAGAGGCCAGAGGTCAGAGGAGGAGCAGTGGCACCCGCTGTAGCCGGCCTCAGTGAGGCCGGTCCGGGGTCGGTGACCCCGGCTACAGTTCCGATCCCGGCTACAGGATGGCCGACATAAAAATCGACTTCGGCGCCGGTGCTGCGGCCGATCCAGTTGCGCTGCAGGGCTTTCACGCCTTCGGGCCAGTCGACCTCTTTGAGGTCGTCTTCGAGGCGGTCGGCGTAGGCGGTGATCCGCAGCATCCACTGTCGCAGCGGAATGCGCACGACCGGGTATCCGCCGCGCTCGCTGACACCGCCGATGACTTCTTCGTTGGCCAACACGGTGCCCAGCTCGGGGCACCAGTTCACCGGGGCTTCGATCTGATAGGCCAGGCGGTGGTCGTCGCGATAGCGGTCGATCGCGTCGGGGCCGGCGGCTTTGATGTCGGCCGGGATCGGCAGCTCGGCGAGCGGGCGGCCGCGGCGGGCCTCGGCGTCGTACCAGGTGTCGAACAGCAGCAGAAAGATCCACTGCGTCCAGCGGAAGTAATCGGGGTCGGTCGTGGCCAGCTCGCGGTCCCAGTCGTAGCTGAAGCCGAGCATTTGCAACTGCCGGCGGAAGTTGGCGATGTTCTTTTCGGTGGTGATCCGCGGCGGCGTGCCGGTGCGCTTGGCGTGCTGCTCGGCGGGCAGACCGAAGGCGTCCCAGCCCATCGGGTGCAGCACGCTGCGGCCGCGCATGCGGGCGAAGCGGCAGACGATGTCGGTGGCGGTGTAGCCTTCGGGGTGGCCGACGTGCAGGCCGTCGCCGCTGGGGTAGGGGAACATGTCGAGCACGTAGAGCTTTTCGCCGGTGGGCATGCGCGGGGCGGCGAAGGTGCGGTGCTCGGCCCAGTAGGCTTGCCACTTGGGCTCGACGACGGCGGGGTTATAGCGAGGCATGGCGCTTGCGGTTCTTAGTGCGGAATGGTGGTGGATGACGCGGCGCGCCGGCTAGCTAGCAGCTTGTCGGCATCCGCTAACTTACGACGCGCTGGATCGCTGTCATGTTCGGGGCGGGCGAGGGAAGCTGGCGATTTTACCGGGAGTTGCGTGGGCGAGGTAGGAGCCGGGGAGCGACGACGAGGGTGCTGGCGGCGATTGCTCTTGCCGCGCCGCTGGGTGCTTCGGTACAAGACGCGGCCTTTGTCTGTAAGTAAGTCGTCGAGATACAGCCCGATCGGGCTTTTTTGGCAGCATCGCGCGCCGGAGTTTTTGTCGGCAGCGCTTGAACAAGCGATTACATGACTGTCGGCGCGCCGCGCGGCCCTGGCCGACGGTGGCGCGCGGTTCGTTGGATTTCCGCTGAAACACGCAAGGAGACAGCGCATGGCGCGCCGTCACGCTTCGCAATGGTTGTTGACGTTGTTGGCAAGTGGTCTGTCGGCGGCGCTGGCTAGCGCGGCCGATGGTCGACCGCCGTACATGGGATACGTAACCGCCGACGATGTCGACGCGCGGAGCGGGCCGGGCGAAGAGTATTACTCGACGATGCGACTGGGACGCCGCGATCGCGTCGAGGTCTATCGGCACGATCCCGGCGGCTGGTTTGCCATTCGCCCGCCGCAGCACAGCTTCAGTTGGGTGTCGGGCGAATTTGTCCGCCCCGGCGCCGAGGATGTGGGCGAAGTCATTGGCGACCGCGTGATCGTGCGCGTGGGGAGCCAGTTGGACAATTCGCGCGACGTGATCCAGGTGCGGCTCAACCGCGGCGAGCAGGTGCAAATCCTCGGGTCGAAGGAGTTCGACGACGGGGCCGGACCAAAGGTGTGGTATCAGATCGCGCCGCCGCCGGGGGAGTTCCGCTGGGTACACGGGCGGTATGTGTCGAGTCAGCCGCTGGAGCCCGACGCCGCCGAGGATGACCCCTCGCCCGAAACCGACGCCGAGCCAGAGCGCGCCGATGAAGACCTCGACCGCGACCCTGGCGCGGACGAGCGAAAAGATTTCGACGACGTGACGGGTGAGAATTTCGACGACGAGGAGCGGCACGTGCCGACGGTGCGCGTCTCGAAGCGCCGCGCGGCCGAAGACAGCTACGACGATCTCGACGAAGCATACGACGATTCGGTCGACAACCGCGATGAAGTTGACGACGCGGAAGATGACGTGTCTGGCGAGGACCCCGAATCGCCGGCTGCGCGGCGCGATCGCGCGCGGCGGCAGCGACTGCGCGAGGCGGCCGAAGCCGAAGAGGAAGCCGCGGCCGCGGAGCTTGTCCGCCAGCGGGCAGCCTTGCGCGAACGACGACGGCGGGCCGCTGAAGCCGGCGAGGTGGATCATGAACCGGACGCGCCAGCCGACCAGCGCGACGACACCCCCGAAGAAGGCGCATGGCGCAACCGTGGCGGGCGGCGCCGGACCACGGATCAGGCGGCCGAGTCCCGGCCCGCGCTTTCGACCGACGAGCGCTTTCAGTCGGAGATCGACCAGCTCGATCTGGAACTTTCGGCGATGGTGGCGCAAGAGGCGACCGAGTGGAGCTTCACGAACCTGCGGGCGCGGGGCGAGGCGCTGTTGGCGCGCGGCCAGACGGCGCTGGAGCGCGGGCGCGTGCGGCGTGTGCTTACGAAGCTGGAGAAGTTCGCCGACATCAAGTCGCGGCTCGACACCGCGGCGAACATTGCCGCCGACACACAGCGGCGCAACTCGCTGGTGTCGGCTTCGCCGAGCCAGTCGCGCGGGCCGCACATGCGCCCTGAGTTCGACGGCGTCGGCCGGTTGGCGCGCGTGCAGAGTGATCGCGCCGGCGTGCCCGCCTTTGCCCTGACCGACACGACCGGCGTGGTGCGGTTCTACGTGACCCCTTCGCCTGGCACCAATCTGCAGCACTACATCGGGCAAGAGGTGGGAATCAACGGCACGCTGGGCTTTCTGCCCGAGTTGAACACGCAGCACGTGACGGCGCGGCGCGTGGAATCAATCGGCGGCGATCGAACGACGATCCGCTGACGCGAGACGCGATCTCAATTCTCAATATTCGGCGTGAAATCACACACGCGGCTGGTAAAAGTCGACAATGCAAGCAGCGCGGGTGGTTTCTGATCAAGAAATAATGCCACTTGGCAAAGTTTCGCCTTGTTGCACGCCGATACTCGCGACTAGGATTCGCACCCGTGGGTTTGAGCCTGCGCTCGCTGGAGACCGTCGGCAAGGAAGTCGGGGCGCGCGAGCGAATCTTTGCCATCGAAGAGCTAGGCTGTCCAACGCTCAACAATTTCTTCGCCACCGCCTGCCGATGCCAGCTTGCCACGAACCGTCGCAGACCAGTAGCCGGAGCCTTGCATGAGTTCGATCTCTCTCACGTCTGGCGAAGTTGCGGGCCAGAGAAGATTCGCGGAGCGTGGACGGGCAGTCATCGGCATCGCGATCCTGGCTCCATTTGCCGTGGCCGGGTTGTTTCATACTCCGCTGGGCGAGTCGCAGCCGTGGCTAAAGCTGGCGCTCGACGCGCTGGGGTGGGCGTTTTTCGTCGCCGGTACTGGCCTCCGTTTGTGGGCCACGCTCTACATCGGCGGTCACAAGGGCAAAGAGCTGGTGAGCGAAGGGCCGTACTCGCTCTGCCGCAATCCCTTGTACCTGGGGATCTTTCTGTTGGTGCTGTCGATCGCTTTTTTTCTCGGCAGCCCACTGCTGGCGATTGGGCTGGGCCTTGCTTTGCTGGTGTACCTGCGCGCGACCGTGGCCTCCGAGGAGCGGCGGCTGCAAGCGCGGCAAGGCGCGGTGTTCGACGAGTATTGCGCGCGGGTGCCGCGATTCTGGCCACGATTCGACGGCTTTCGAGCCGGAGAAAAGCTCGAAATCGACCTGCGCACCCTGTGGCTCGAAGCACGACGCGCGCTGCGCTGGTGCGCGATTCCGCTGGCCTGCGAGCTGGTGCGGCTCGTCGAGTCGCTGCCCGGCTGGCCCCGGTTGTTTTGAATGGCCACGGGCGGGGACTGGAGTCGTTCCGGCCTGTCGGCCAGCCATCTGCAACTGCGCATTCCGGAACGACTCCTGTCCCCCTTTCGAGTCAACACTAGGCGACAGGCGGGCGTGGCTCGACGCGCAGCGGATCGGAGCGTCCGGTCCGGCGGCGCAATAGCGCGCGCCACACGGCTCCGCCGAACGGTCTTTCGCGCGCGACACTAGCGCGCAGAACCGCTAACTCGGCATCGGTCTGCGGTTCATTGACCTGGCGAGTCCAATCGGCGCCGCAGTTCACCGGGGAGTCGGTCAACAATTGTCGTTGGTCGACCGTGCCATGAGCTCGCCGGAACAGGCTCCCCCATCGCCATTTTTCAGCACGAGATACAAGCTTGGCTCGTAGCGGGTTCCTTTCCACGTACCGCAAGACCTGTAGCAGATGTTCGTCGCCCTGGACGGGAAAGGACTTGAATCGCCCCTGATAGACATGACCCGTACCCGAGGTGCCGCGGTGTGCGTGCCAGCGCTGCGAGTGCGTGAGCGTCAGCCAGCCAAAGAAATCGGACACTTGTGAATCCGCCTGCGGACACGGCCAGACGACGAAATGCCAATGGTTCGGCATCACCGTGTAGGCGACCACGCGCAAGGGCACGCGCTGGTGTGCCTCAGAGAGCACCTTCTCGAAGGCCGCATAGTCTCGATCGTGCTCAAAGAGTGTTCGACGACTCACCGCGCGATTTAGGACGTGATAGACGTAGCCGCCAATGATCCTACGGGGACTCCGAGCCATGGCAATGAGAGTACAAAGGAGAATTCGCTAGGGTCAAGAATCACGTTCCCTACAGTTCTCCTTGTCGCAACTCGCTTTACGAGGGGGACAGAAGTCCTTTCCGGCGAGCGCTTTAGGCCGTAGCTTCGTCGTGAGGCGGAAACGACTACAGTCCCCGAAGCCGCGCCGGCGACGCTAGTTCGTCTGCGGCGCGAGCCGCTTAGCCAGCAGCCCTTCGAGCAAGTCGAGCTTCTCCTGCCGCACGTGCGCCACGAGCCGCGCCTGGTCACCGAAATCCATCGTCGCCTCGCCGTCGCGGGTGTACGGCTTCCACTCCGGCAAGCCGGTCGCGTTGGGATCGCCGGAGCGGGCGAAGTTGACCCAGTAGGCCGACATCGCGGCGGCCAATTGCCGGTCGGCGTCGGCGACCGTGCGGTCGAGCCGCTGGACGTTATCAAACGCGTAAGCAATCTCCGCGGCATGGAACGCGCCCAACCCAGCCGACTGCGCCTGCGGCGGCACGTGGGTGAATCGATAGAGATACGCCGGGCTGCCGGCCTGCGAGGTCCAACGCACCCACATCCGCGCGGGGAGCGTGAACGTCACGTCGCCGACGAGATCGAGATAGGCGCGCTCGGCGTCGGCGTCGCTTGTGGCGGGGTAAAGTCGATTGACGGCGGCCGGATCGCCCAGCAAGAGCGCGATCTGGGCCTGCAACGCCTTGAGTGTCTTGGGGCGCGACGCGACCGGGGCGAGGGTCGTCATTTCGTCGGCATTGGAGCCGGCGATCGTGGGGACGAGGTTCTGCTTGCCAGCGGCATAGATTGCCAGCGGCTGCGCGGGGAGGAACCAGCCGTCGACAATCGGCGCGGCCCGGCCGTCGCCGCGCGAGGCAGCCAATTCAATCAACTTGTCGGCCGGGAGTTGCCGCAAGTCGGCCAGTGCGGTGTCGCCGGCCAACTTTTGGCCTTGCTCTTCGGCGGCGGCCAACGTGGTGAGTGGCCGAAACGCCGTGCCGCTCTGCCCGATCGCGCGATGGAACAAACCCTTGGCCAAGGGCGACGCGACCAGTGCGTTGACGCTGAGTGAACCGGCCGATTCGCCGAAGATCGTCACGCAGCCGGGATCGCCTCCGAAGCCAGCGATATTCTGCTGCACCCAGTGGAGCGCGGCGATCTGGTCGAGCAGACCGTAATTGCCCGAGGCGTGCTGGGGTGACTCGGACGACAGCTCAGGGTGGGCGAAAAAGCCGAACGGCCCCAGCCGGTAGTTAATGGTGACGACGACCACGCCTTGGCGAGCCAGGGCGGTGCCATCGTAGACATTGACCGCGCCGCTGCCGCGCGTGAGCGCGCCGCCGTGAATCCAAACCATCACGGGTCGGCGCTCGGCGGCATCACCCGCGGCAGTCCAGATGTTGAGACAAAGGCAATCTTCGCCCTGCGGCTCCGGCTCGCGGTAGTAGATCGACTCTTTGGGATACGCCGGCTGCGGACAAGCCGGACCGAAGTTGTCGCAAGCGCGAACGTCATCCCACGGGTCGACGGGCTGCGGCGATCGCCAACGATTGGCGCCGGCGGTCGAAGCGGCATAAGGAATACCGCGAAAGACGCGCACGTCGCCCGATCGCGCGGCGGCACACTCGCGCACCAGGCCGCTGTGAACGCGGACAACGCTGCCGTCGTCGGAGCGGGCGGAAGTTGTGGAGATTAGCAGCGTCGCGACGAGAAGCGCGATTGAGCGATGAATAAACATCGACTCTGCCTTTCTTGTATTGGTAATGTAAGCCCAAGTACAGCACTGCTGGCCACGCTTGTCCAGCATGGCCGAAAGAGATTCGCAACCCGACCGCGAAAACCTTAAGCTCAAGCGCGTGAGGTTGGCGTGAGCTTGATTCAGAAGGTCATCAAGGTACTCTTGCCCACGCGCTGGGTGGCCGCGATCGAAGCACAATCGCGCCAGTGGGTAATGCGCTGCGCGTGCGGCCACGAGATCTCGATCTGGGACGCCGGCGGAATTCGCTTCAAGGCCGCCGGTAAGCCACGGCGCTGGGCGCGCTGCCCGCGTTGCGGATTCACCTGGCACCGCATCGAAAAACGCACGAGCTAGGCGGCGAAGGGGCGAATCGCTGTAGGTCGGGCAGCGTTCGACAAGGTTGCCTCGCCGAGCAATTCCGCGACTTGCCGCTTGCGCTCGGCCGCCAGCCGGTCGATACGCCGCTGCATCACCCAGAACGGCGGCAGGTAGATAATGTCCGACACGAACAACAGCGCGAAGAACACCGGCGGCAACTTGCCCACCCACACGTAGTACGTCCCCAGCAGCGACCCCAGCGCCTTGCTCCACATCCCCAGCCGCAGCAAGTTGCGGTTATCCAACGGCTCGCGCTGCACTAGCCAATAGCCGACACCGAACAGGATCACGAGCGCCCCGTCGAGCTGGATCGGCAGGTTCATCGTTGGTTTCTGCACGCCGAGGAACTTGAACGACTCGTGGTAGAAGACCAGCATCACGAGGCCGGCCAGCACGTTATACACGGCCACGAATCGCAGCAAGTAGCGCATCCAAGGCAACAGCGGAGTCATCGAAATCCCTTTCGATCTCTGTTAGCCGCGGAGCTTGCTCCGCGCGCTAGCTGGCTCGATTTAGCATCGCACTGACAACCGCGATCACGTCGCGCGAGCTAGCGCGCGGGATAAATCCCGCGGCTAACTGGCTTACCCAGCGTTTTGCCCCACGAACCGCTCGCTCCATGCCGCCAGGTCGGCCACACCTTTGCGATGGCAAAAGTCTCCCAGCGTCTCCCCTTCAAGCCGTTCATGCTTGAAGTAGCTCAGCACCGGCGACAAGGTCGACACGATCTCGTCGAGCGGCACCAGGTCCTTGTAGATCGTATTCAACCGATCGCCGATCAAGCGCCCGCCCAGCAGAATCGTGTACTTCCCCTGCGCCTTCCCCACCAGGCCGATGTCGGAGTTGTACGGCCTGGCACAACCGTTCGGGCAGCCAGTCATCCGCACGGTGAACACTTCTTGCGACAGGCCGAGCCGAGCCAGCTCCTGCTCAAACGTGTCGATCACGCCGGGCAGCACGCGCTCGCTCTCGGTGATCGCCAATCCGCACGTGGGCCAGGCGACGCAAGCCATTGACCAGCGGCGCACCGCGCTAATTTCTTCGGAGAGCGGCACGCCGTGCTCGCGCAAGGTCGCTTCCAAGTCGTCGCGATGCCGCGGATCGAGATTGGTAAAAAGCAGGCTCTGGTGCGACGTAAGCCGAACGTTTGGCCCGAAGCGCGTGAGCACCGCCCGCAGCGCGCTCTTGAGCCGGAACCCCTCGCGATCGAGCACACGGCCGTTTTCGATATTCAATCCATAGAACAGCCGGCCATCGCCTTGTTCGTGCCAGCCGAGGTGATCATCGAAGCCGTGGACGTCGTCGGGATGAGGGTCGGCCAGCTTGTGGCCGAAGTACTGCTCCACCTGCTCCTTGAACCAATCGAGCCCGCGATTGGCGATCAGGTACTTGAGCCGGGCGACCTTGCGGTCGCTGCGATTACCGTAGTCGCGCTGCACCTTGATCACGGCCGTGGCCAGGTCGACTACTTCGTCCGGCGAGCAAAACGCCATTCGCTTGGCGACCGCCGGAAAGGTTTTGGCCGCGCTGGGCGTCACGCCAAACCCGCCGCCGACCAGCACGTTGTAGCCGATCACCCTGTAGTTCTCGCAGATCGCCATCAACCCCAGATCGTTGGCGTACAAGTCGACGCAGTTGTCGCCGGGCAGGCCGATCGCCGTCTTGAACTTGCGCGGCAGATACGTCGGGCCGTAGATCGGTTCGACGTGGTCTTCGCCGGCGTGCCCGTTGCCATGATGCACCTGCCCATGGGCCGCGCCATTCGGCGACGGACCGCCACCAACGAGCGACTCCTCGCCGGTGTCGGGGTCGGTCAGCCAGATCTCGTGATACGCACGGGTGCGCGGCGCCAAGTGATGCGCCAAGCGATCGGCCAAATCCTGCAACTCGGCGTGCACCGGGTCTTGATAGTGCGGCGCCGGGCAGCACATCACGTTGCGCTCCACGTCGCCGCAAGCGGCCAAAGTCGAAAGCTGCACGTCGTTGATGCGCTTGATGAGCTCTTTGAGGTTTCCCTTGAGCACTCCGTGGAACTGGATCCCCTGCCGGGTCGTGATCCGCACGGTGTGATTGGCCAACTGATCACCGAAATCGAGTTGCGCCAGAAACTGCTCGCGCGTCAGCTTGCCGCCGGGAATGCGGCAGCGGACCATGAAGCTATACTCGCGGGCCGACTTCTGCCCCTCGCGCACGGTGCGCGTTTCGCGATCGTCTTGCTGATAGGTGCCGTGATGCTTGAGCAGCACCGTGCTCGCCTTGCCGAACATCGACTGGCCGTCGACCAACTCCTTGGCGATGTCGCCCGCCAGGTAGTTGCTGGCGAGCTTCACTCCTTCGGCGGCGCTGGGTTTGGCGGCCGGCTTGGCCGTGGTCGATCCGGAATTCATCTGGTCTGCGCTCGCTTCGGGCGCGGTGCTTTGCGCGTCAGGCATAGAGCAGCTCGCAACGGCGGGGTCAGCGGTTAAGCGTCAGAAGACGCCAGCGGAATGTTGACAATCATTACAATGATAATCGTCATTATAAGCGGCCCGGCGTTAGAGTATAGCGATTATTGGGCTTAGGTACCCAGGCCGAAAACAAGCCGCTTTTCCGCCAGAACCGCGCGCCGGTCGCTGAAATCCGCGTCCATGGCTACGATTCCACCATGCCTCGGCAACCGCACATGACCGCCCCGAAGGTCGATTTGAAAGCAAGCTCGCTGGCCATGTGGGCTGCCACGGGGAGCTATGTCGGGTTGTCCCCGTGGGTGCCTGGCACGCTCGGCACCCTGGTCGGACTTGGCTGGGTCTGGTCCGTCTCCCGGTTGCCGGGCCTGACGCTGCAACTGGCGGCCACGCTGGGGCTAATCTTGATCAGCGTACCGATTTGCACACAAGCGGCGCGGCGGATCGGCGGCAAAGACCCCAGCGCGATCGTGCTCGACGAAATCGCCAGCTTGCCCATCGTGCTGCTAGGGCTCGACCTGTCGCACGCTAGTGTATGGCTGGCGGCGTTCGTACTGCATCGCGTGTTCGACGTCACCAAGCCGCCGCCGATTCGCGCGGTAGAGCGCCTGCCCGATGGGTTGGGGATCGTGGCCGACGACTGTGTCGCGGCAGTTTACGCAGCGTTGGTGCTGCGGGCGTGCGTGTGGGCTGGCTTGCTGGGATGATGGCACATGCCAAACAATCGTGAAATCGAGGTTACGACGTGACGCAAAAACCGCGCGTGCTGGTGACCGGTGGCGCAGGCTTCTTAGGCTCGCACTTGTGCGAGCGACTGCTGGCCATCGGGCATGAGGTAATCTGTCTCGACAATTTCTTCACCGGCAGCAAGCAGAACATCGAACACTTACGCGATCATCCGCGCTTCGAACTGTTGCGGCACGACGTGATCCAGCCGATCCTGGTCGAAGTCGAGTGGGTTTTCAACCTGGCCTGCCCCGCTTCGCCGCGCCACTATCAGCACAACCCGATCAAGACCATCAAGACGTCGGTGATGGGCGCGCTCAACATGCTGGGGCTGGCTAAGCGCGTGGGCGCGCGAATTCTGCAGGCCAGCACGAGCGAAGTTTACGGCGACCCCGATGTCCATCCACAGCCCGAAAGCTACTGGGGGCGCGTCAATCCGGTCGGCATTCGCTCGTGCTACGACGAAGGGAAGCGCTGCGCCGAGGCGCTGTTCGTCGATTACCACCGCTCCAACGAGGTCGACATTCGCATCGTGCGGATCTTCAACACTTACGGGCCGCGGATGGCATTTCACGACGGCCGCGTCGTCAGCAACTTCATCGTGCAGGCGCTTACCGGGAAGCCACTGACCCTCTACGGCGATGGTCAACAAACGCGCAGCTTTTGCTACGTCGACGACCTGGTCGAAGGGCTCCTGGCCCTGATGCACTACGAAGGTCCCGAGTGCCACGAGCCGCACAATATCGGCAACCCTGCCGAGTTCACCATGCAAGAGCTGGCCGAGGAAGTGAACCGGCTGGTGGGCGGAGATTCGGGCATTGTGCGCCAGCCGCTGCCGGCCGACGATCCCAAGCAGCGCCGCCCCGACATCACGCGCGCCAAGCGCAACTTGAAGTGGGAGCCGCGCGTGCCACTGGCCGCTGGATTGCAGCGGACCATCGACGACTTCGCCCACCGCCTGAACGCCGAAAACGCGCGGTAGCCACCCTGCGCCTGGCAAGGTTCGGCAAGCCGCACAACCTTGGCATGTCGGCTACAACAATTCGCTGATCACATGCCCGCCGTTGTTGATGGGCACCGGCCTTCCGGCGAGGTTCGTAAAGTGCGTCGCCAGGTCGATCCCCATGATGTGGTAGAGCGTGGCTAGGATATCGGCTGGCAGAATCGGGCGCTCGGCCGGGAATTCGCCTTTGGAATTCGAAGCGCCGACGACCTGCCCGCCGCGGACACCGCCGCCGGCCGCCAACACCGACATGACGTTGCCCCAGTGATCGCGGCCGGGCTGCCCCTTGCTCAAGGGTGGGCCGCCGTTGCCGCCGTCGTTCAAACGCGGCGTGCGGCTGAACTCGCCCATCACGAGCACGAGCGTATCGTCGAGCATTCCTCGTTCAGCCAGGTCGTCGATCAGGGCGGCGATCGAACGATCGAATGACGGCAGCCGCCCCTTCATGCCCGACTCCAGGTCCCAATGGTGGTCCCAGCCGCCGTTGTGGATCGTGACAAAAGTGACACCCGCTTCGACCAGGCGGCGGGCCAAGAGCGCGCTTTGCCCATAGGTGTCGCGGCCATACTTGTCGCGGGTGCGCGGATCCTCGGAATTGATATCGAACGCTCGGCGGGCCGCCTCGCCGGTGACCATCGAGAAGGCTTGTTGATTGAACGAATCGAGGCCGCGCATCACCCCTTCGCGATCGGCGGCCGAGCGCACGCGATCGAACGACGTGAGCAGTGTGCGGCGATCGCCCAATCGATCGAGCGTCAGGTCCGCCCCCAGATCGAGGTTCGGCACGCGATATCCGGCGGCACTCGGATCGCCGCCCGCCGGGAACGGGTTGTGCGCAACGCCCAGGTAAGTACCGCTGTTATATCCAGGCACCAGTCCAACCGTGGCGGCGTGGGGCACCGCGACATAAGCGGGCATGCCGGGCACGTTGGCGCCGCGCAGCTTGGTGACGATCGACCCAGCCGACGGATAAATCGGATCGGTGTTGGCGCCCGTCGCGCCAAAGTAGCCCGTGAGCATCATGTGCGCACCGGCGAAATGATCGCCGCTGTCGTGATGCACCGAGCGCAACAGCGCGCAGTGGTCCATCACCTTGGCGTGCTCCGTCAACAGCTCGTTGATCAGGATGCCCGGCACGTTGGTGCGGATCGGGCTGAACATGCCGCGGAACTCGGCCGGGGCGTCGGGCTTGGGATCGTAGGTTTCGAGGTGCGACGGCCCGCCGTCGACCCAATAGATGATCACCGACTTCTTGTTGGTCGGCAGAGTATTGGGGCTGGCCACGGCGCGAAGTCGAAGTGCGTCCCCCAAACCTAGTCCGGCGAGCGCCAACGAGCCGGCTTTAAGAAAGTCGCGACGAACAATGCCGTCGCAGCGGCCGACCTGTTTCGGTCCCCAAATGGTGAGCATGGCATCCCTCCCGACTGGTGGGGCGACGCGGCTAGCAAACGCGGTAACCGATCAAACCGTAAGCATACGATGATCGGTTGAACGTTTTCAACGCAATTTCAACGACCTAATGCACATGGCGTGCCGTTGCCGGCCGTGTAATTCATCGGCCCACCCGCGCCGATTTTGACGGTCCGCCGGGGCCCGTAGCGTTGGATTCCCGACCGTCATGTCGTCCGTTAGGAACCGCCGCCTTCGACGCTCCGATGATTTGCCGACGGGACGGCGCCAACCTAGTTTTCAAGTGGTTTTTCACACGTTACCGCGCCGCGGAACGACCGCGCCCCGCCGGTGCGCCGTCGCCCTGCGCAACGCTCAAACCCAAATTCCCTTATGCCTCAAAGTGCAAGCGACGAGTTGTTGGCGAAGCTGGCCGGGCTCGGCCCAGCAGATGGCGCCAACCCCTGGGAGAACATTCGTCCCACGCAGCCCGAACACAGCCAGCGGGCAGGAGCACGCGTCGAACGCGACGGGGACGACAAGGCCGAGCCGGGCAAGCATGGCGGCGAGCACGCGCTCGACCACATGTGCCAGCGGATCTCGAGCTTGATCGAACAAACCGGCGCGGCTGCCGCCGGTGGGGAAGCACCCCACGACGAGTTTCTGCCGGTCGAGCCCGAGTCGCTGTCCGACGCCGGCCTGACCGATACGCAAGTCGAAGCGCTCATTCTCAAATTCTTGTTCAACACCGGAGAAGCGACGGGCCGCCTCATCGCCGATCAAACGCGGTTGCCGTTCAAATTGATCGAGACCCTGCTGCGGCAGATGAAGCACGATCAGTTGGTCGTTTACAAGGGCGCCGCGCCCATGAACGACTACACCTACACGATCACCGACATGGGGCGGGAGCGCGGGCGCCGCGAGTTCGAGCACTGCACGTATTTCGGCGCGGCCCCCGTCTCGCTCGAAGAGTACATTGCCAGCGTCAAGGCCCAGTCGATCGAGCATCAGCAGTGCAACGTTGACGACTTGCGCCGCGCCTTCGCCGACTTGCTCTTGAGTCAGCGGATGCTCAACCGGCTCGGACCGGCGGTCAACTCCGGACGCGGCTTGTTCCTCTACGGCGCGCCGGGCAACGGCAAAACCAGCATCGCCGAGCGAATCACCAAGGCCTTCGGCCAGACCATCTGGATTCCACGCGCGCTGGGAATCGACGGCGACATCCTGCGGCTGTTCGATCCCAGCACTCACGAGGAAATGCCGCTCGAGGCTCAAGACGGCTTGCTGGATCATCGGCGCATCGACAAGCGCTGGGTCCGCATCCGGCGACCGACGATCGTGGTTGGCGGCGAGCTCAGGATGGAAAACCTCGAAATCACTCTCAATGGCAATACCAACATCAGCGAAGCGCCGCTGCAGATGAAAAGCAACTGCGGCGTGTTGGTGATCGACGACTTCGGTCGGCAGCGGATTCGCACCGACGAGCTGCTCAACCGCTGGATCGTGCCGTTGGAAAAGCGCTACGACTTCTTGAACCTGGCCAGCGGCAAGAAGATTCAGGTGCCGTTCGATCAGCTAATTATCTTTTCGACGAACCTCGAGCCGAAGGATCTCGTCGACGATGCCTTCTTGCGGCGTATTCCTTACAAGATCGATGTCCAAGATCCGTCGGAGGACCAATTCCGCGAACTGTTCCAGCTAATGGCGCCCAAGCTCGGCTTCGTCTATCACGAAGACCCGGTCGACTACCTGATCGACAAGCACTATCGGGCGAAACAGCGACCGTTCCGCTGTTGCCAGCCGCGCGACCTGCTGCTGCAGGTCAAAAACTTCTGCGCTTATCAGGGACAATCACCGGAAATGACCCGCGAGAATTTCGATTTTGCCGTCGAGAACTACTTCGCGATCATGTAACCGCGCCGCGCTTGGGTCGAAGAAGGAGTCCGGACGCGGCCGCTGTGCAATGACCCGCTACGTTTCCTACATCCCTCACCCCGAGAAATACCGTCCATGTCCGTCGAAGTTTTCGAGTCCCTGCGTGCCGACCGGCCCGCAACTGCTGTCGAAACCCAGCGCGTGCACTTCTCGCAGCCGCTGCGCCGTCACCTCCAGAAGATCCGCGAGAACCTGCCACGGCAAGCCGAGTGTCTGGTTACGCGATCGGCAGCCGAGCCAACGAGCGGCACGCCGACCAACCCGGCCGAACCGATGTCGATCGCGTGAATTTGATAGTTTCTGCCGCCAAGCTATGTTTGTCGGGGAAAAGTTGCGCCCAGGAGCTGGAAGATGGCCACCACGGTACTAGGACTGCCCGAGACGGAGTTTATCGATCGCCGCAGCCGCGAGCTTGGCGCCGTGCGCGGTCCCCAAGAACGGCGCCAGTTCGCCGATAGCCACGCCGAGCTCTCACCCGCCGCGCAAGAACTCGCCACGGCCATCGACGCCTACAAGTTGCGTCATCGGCGGCGCTTCATCTCATACGAAGAGATGCTCTGCGTCATTCAGTCGCTGGGCTACCAGAAGTCGTAGCCTTTCGCCGCGCACCGAACTTACCCCGCGGCAACGTTCGAAGTTCCAGCGGGCCCGCGCAAAAAAACGGGGGCCTCTGACGTGCCACTTCCGCATTGGCTCGAGACGCGATGGCCAGGGGCAGTTAACCATCGCGCCAGAATCGTCAGAGGCCCCGCGGGCCAGTCCAGCTTGTGGCCTTCCTTCCAGAAGAAGACCGAATGCGAGAGGTGCATCCGGTGTGCCATTCGCTGTCGATTGGTGCGATAAATGTTTGCCGGCATCGGCGCTAAGTGTCTTTCGGCAAGGCATTTAGTTGTGGCGTGGCAAAATCTTCTCGAGCCGCGAGCACTACGATCTCCCTTGTTTCCGCGCGCCCAACGCTGCAACAGGTGCATTATCTCGCTGTAGCGGCCTGCCGGGCAGATACCCCCAAAGTGTGGGTCGATGGCAGCCGACCAGCCAGATTGTCTCGCCTTGAGACGACTCGCTAGCGTCTGCCTTCCAGCGTGCGTCGGCGACGCTCGCCAAGCCATTGAACGGTCGACACTTACTCAATCGCCATCCCGGGACTTCAGACGATGTCTCGGTGGCTTACGGATGAACGCGCCTGGCCGTTATATTGCCGGCGACGCGTGGCCTCCCGGATTGGTCTGCGCGGCTCGATTAGTTCTCAACCTGAAACGACTGGCACGGCTGCCATGACGGCAAATCCAGCATCAATCGGGCCTTACCAATGCGGTCGCGGACGGCCGCTGCTTGTGATTGCTGGGCCCTGCGTCATTGAGAGCGAACGGCTAACCCTGTCGATCGCCGAACAGTTGGCCGCGATCGCCCAGCGCCTAGAGCTGCCGCTGGTTTTCAAAGCCTCGTTCGACAAAGCCAATCGCACGAGCACCGCGGCGTTTCGCGGCCTCGGGATGGACGAAGGTCTTCATATCCTGGCGCGCGTGCGCGAGCGCTGCGGGTTGCCGGTGACCACCGACCTACACGAATCGCACCAAGCCGCCGCGGTGGCGCAAGCCGTCGATTTACTACAGATTCCAGCCTTTTTGTGCCGCCAGACCGATTTGTTGCAAGCCGCAGCCCACACGGGCCGGCCCGTCAACGTCAAGAAGGCGCAGTTCCTGGCCCCTTGGGACATGAAACATGTCGTCGCCAAGCTCGAGGCCGCCGGTTGCCAGAATCTGCTGCTGACCGAGCGCGGCACGTTCTTCGGCTACGGACGGCTGGTCAACGACATGCGGGCGATCCCACAAATGCAGGCGTTGGGCCCTCCCGTGATCTTTGACGCCACGCACAGCGTACAGGAACCTGGGGGGTTGGGCGCCGCGACGGGGGGTAACCGCGCCATGGTCGAGCCGTTGGCGCGGGCGGCCACGGCCTTGGGAGCCGACGGCTTGTTTTTCGAAACCCACCCCGATCCCGACAGCTCCCCCAGCGACGGGCCCAATATGGTTCCCTTGGCGGAATTCGAGCAGCTACTTTCGCGCTTGCTGCACCTTCGCGCGGCCGTGGAGGCTCTGTGATCGGAATCCTGAGCGCTACCGGCCGCTTGTTTGACGCCGACGGCCGCCCATATTGCGAACTCCGAAGTGCCCTCATCGTCGCGCTGGCGTCGCTGGGCTTGCTGCTGGGAACGAGCGGATGCGGTTCGAGCGGCCCGACGGTCGGCACCGGTGCCGACGCAACCGCGATCGCCGATCCCGGCGTCAAGAAGCAGCTCTTCGATACGGCGATCGACAATCTCAACCATCTCGAACAGTTCCATGCCGAGGACATGCTCGGACGCATTGTCGAGCACTTGAACGAATCGATCGATTGGTCGCGCCCGCTCGATTGGCACGTCGATCCGCTCGTGGCGTCGCTCCCCGAGAGCGACCGCGACTTGCAGCCCATGCGCGACCTGGTGACTGACAAGTTCCTGGTGTTCGATTGCTTCTACCTGCAGGAAGCGGCCACCCTGCGCAACATCGCCCGCGATGCCCGCGGCCAGCAGGCCGACGAACTGGCGCGCGCCACGCGCTTGTTCGACTGGGTCGTGCGGAACCTTGCGCTGATGCAGCTCGGCGAGCTCGGCGCCGACAGCGCCGGCCGGCCGCTCGAGCCCAATCACTTGCCGTATCAATCGATCTTTCTCGGGCGTGGTGAAGTGATTGACCGCGCGTGGGTGTTTGTGCTGTTGTGCCGCCAACTCGGGCTCGATGCCGCGGTGCTGGCCTTGCCGGGCGAAGCTCCCGAAGCGCCCCCGCGCCCTTGGGCCGTGGGCGTGCTCGTTGGCGGCGAACTCTACGTCTTCGATCCGCAGCTCGGACTACCAATTCCGGCAGCCGACGGCCAGGGGGTCGCCAAGCTCTCGGAATTGGCGGCCGATGACGCGCTCTTGCGGCGACTAGACCTCGATGCCGAACATCCCTATCCCGTGACCGCCGCGCAACTCGCCGGCTGCATTGCCCTCGTGGAAGGATCGCCGGGGTATCTGTCGAAGCGCATGAAGCTTGTCGAATCACGCCTCACGGGCGACCGGCGCATCGTGCTAACGACGCAGCCGGCCTCCGTCGCCGATGCGCTGAGCAAATGCCCGGGAGTTCACGAGGTGCAACTCTGGCGGCTCCCCTACCAGCGGCTGCGCTACCAGGCCAGTCCGGACGTAACCGCGTCCGCCAAGCGCGAAATGCTCGCCTTTCACGCCGAGGCTGTTCCCAAGAAGTTCCAGGGCGTTGTGGTCGAGCTGGCGCGGGGTCGCACCTTGCATCTCGCGGGAAAGTTTGCCGGCGAGGCGGGAGAGCCGAGCGCGAATCGCTCTTACCAGCGCGCCCGCGTCGCCGATGAAGACCTGGCCGCCGCCCAGCTCTCCGCCGACGAGCTCTCCGCGCTGCGTGCGGCCAAACAGTGCGCCAGCTATTGGTTGGCGCTGGTGGCCTTCGAACGCGGGCGTTTCGACTCGGCACTTGAGCATCTCGACAAACGCGTGCTCGCGTCCGATAGTGAAGCGGCAACCCCCTGGCGAGAAGCCGGGCTGTATCTGAAATCGCGCGCGCACGAAGAGCTAGGGCAAGTCGAGCCGGCCGTCGCGGCGCTGGAAGCGACCAGCGGCCTGCAGCGCACGGGCAATCTGCTGCGTGCGCGTTGGTTGCGCGATCGCGCGGCGGCCAAGAACTCACCAACTTCGGCGGCGAAGTAGCGTTGGCCCGCGGCGTTCCGCCGCACCGTTGAGCAAAGTCGGGGACTGGTACATTTTTCGGCGCGCCGATGTCATTCCTTGTCAACTCGCGTCGGCCGAAAACATGTACTTGTCCCCCTCGCATTTCTGACTTTGCAGTCTGTTGGAGTCATTCCGCCACACCGTTGAGCGATCGCACGTCGATTGCTAGGCTACGCGCGATTCTCCGGTGAAAGTCTCTCCTGCATCAACGCGCCCGGGATGCCCTAGTACATGTCGCGAACCACGGTCAACTTTCTGCTCGATTGCCTGCTCTTGCTCTTCTTTCTCGCGCTCGTCTGGGTGACGTTCATGCTGCGGGTGGCGTTTCCCAACGCCACCGCCGCGGGCGGCTACCTGCTCTGGGGCTTTAGCTACGATGCCTGGGCGGGCGTGCAATTTGCCCTGTTCTTGGTGCTGCTCGGCGCGATCCTGCTGCACATCATGCTGCACTGGTCGTGGGTCTGCGGCGTGATCGCCAACCGCGTGTCGCGCTTGCGAGGGGAGAAGACTCGCATCGACGACGGCAGCCAGACCATCTACGGCGCCGCCGCGCTGATCGTGGTGGTCAACATCCTGGGCGTGGCCCTGGCCGTGGCCTGCCTGTCGGTGCAAGCACCGTAGGCGAACTGCAAAGTCGGGGACTGGTACATTTTTCGGCTCGCCAGTCACTGCGTGCCAACTCACGTCGACCGAAAACATGTACCTGTCCCACTTGGACTTTTGACTTTGCAGTTCCCCTCGCGGACAGCGCGCTAGAATCGCCTGGCGTGTCGACGCGGAATTCTCGCCTTGCCATGCCTCGTGGTTCCAGGTATAAGCTCGCCCCCATGACACGCGGACGCACGAATCCCGATTTCTTAAATGGCGTGCCCGAGCTCGTCGTACTGCGCTTGCTGTCGCAGCGCCCGATGTACGGCTACGAGTTGGTCAAAGCCATCGAACAGTCGAGCGGGCAGGGACTCGAATTCGGCGAGGGCTCAATCTACCCAGTGCTGCATCGGCTGGAAGCCGAAGGGGCGCTGTCGAGCCGGCGCATGGAAGTCGCGGGGCGCAGCCGCGTGGTCTATCGCGTTACGGTGCCTGGCAAGCGCAAACTCAGCGAAGCCCTCGAAGCGTGGCGCCGCGTCGTCGGCGCGGTCGAGAGAATCATGGAGAGCGACGAGCATGGAAGCCCGGCGCTGGCATGAACAACTCGAAGGTGAGCTGCGGCGCCAAGGGTTGCCGCGCGCGTATCGCCGGCGCCTGGCCGCCGAGTTGACCGAACATTTCCACGACGCCCTCGACGATCGGCATTGCGACAGACTCTTCTCTACCACCAATTCGCTTCAACAGGGAGACCAAGGCATGGAAGCCGAGCGTATCCAAGCAGTTTGTGGGCAGTTAGGCGATCCCGTGGCGCTGGCCGCCGGCGCCGCCCACGAGTACCAGCGCCGCACGTTTAGCGGTCGGCATCCGATCCTGATGTTTCTCGTCGCGCCACTCCCCATGGCGCTCGTGGCTTGGGCCGCGGTCGTCGTGGCGGTCACGAGTTTGTTCGCCTGGCTGGGGCCGGAGAGCGGCGCTGCCGTGCCGGCCGCCTGGCGGTATGGCATGCCCGTGGTCTTGGTATTGTGGGCGATTGTGCCGCCGACACTGATTGCTCTCTGGGTGTGCCGCATGTCGGCGCGCAGTGGGCGGACGTGGCGCTGGATCGCCGTGTCGCTGGCGTTGATCTCGCTGGCAACCGCGGCCTTCCATTCCGACATGCGCTGGCCGACGCGCCCGGGCAACGGGCAACTGCTGATCGGCTTTGGCTTGAACAGCCATCCGAGCGCCGCGCAGTGCCTGCGGTTCTCCTTCCCGCTCTTGGTGGCCGGCTGGGCGCTCTTGCACTTCAAGCGCCGGCTCGACGGGCACGACGGCGGCGACGGGCTCGGCGCCGATGACTTTAGCAGCGACGGCGATCACGCACGCCACGCGCTGCTCGACGGCCGGCGAATCCCCCGCGCTGCGTGAAGGGCCGGATGCACCTCATGCTAGGCTAGACCTGCCGAGGACTTGTAAGCACGACTCGGTTCTCGCTGCCTGGCGTCGTGTGTCTGACCAGCCCTCTCTGCACGCAAACCGGCAGGCTGTCGCAAGACAATCCAATATTCTGTTGCTCAACCTTGACCTAAGAACTCGCCATGTCGTTCCACGCCCGACCTTCGTGAACTCGTCGATGAAACTCTTGCAAGCGATTCTCTCGATTGGAGCCTGGGTGAGAACCACTAGAACAATATGTGGAAGGAACCATAGAAACTGATCTTCAGAAAGGATTGAAATCGCGTCGCCAATCGCGCCAAAAGTACGGTCCGGGAACGTGGTCCTTCGAATGTCAAAATCCTTGGCAGTGAGGCAGTAGTGCAGAAACGGAAACTCTGTATCATCGCCCCAAGTGCGAGACAACGGGTTTCCTGGAGGTGCAATAATTCGGTACCACTCATCCAAGAATGAGTCGTCAAGACACTTCCGTATCTCGTCCTGTTCCGCGCTCATTTTACCTATTCGGGCCGAAGGCCAGCGCAATCGCCCGAATCTCTTCGTCACCTGGGTCACGCACGTCAGTTTGACGCATCGCGGTGCATTTCGACGGCAAGGTCACTGATCGCAGCAACGACATCCTCGGGCCGGCACGCATACAGGTCTGCGCCGCTAAAAGGGTTCAGCTCCAACAGGCGCAATTCGCCGTCCGCTTCGCACAGGTCAAGGATATACGCCGACTCTGGCGGATCGAGTCGAGCCGCGATCTCGGCTGCAATCTTCCAGGGTTTACCGCTTGGATCCTCTGGGGCTGCGCTGCGAACGTTCGCGACGTAAGCACTGCCTGCCACCACGCGCCGTTCGACAACCACGTACCGCCATTCGCGAGCGATCTCGCGAACGGGTGCGACAACGACGGGGATCGATGCATCGTCGTAGTAGTACCCGTAGTCAAGTGCCTCCAGACTTAGCCTGTCGCTCGCCAAGACGCGACCCGAGAACGGCTTTAGCGGGCTGTCGGGACGAACGAACACCGTCGCTGGGTTCCCCAATGCTTCCAGCACGCGGGGACCATCGTCGACTAGTTCTTTCGCAGGCAGTATTTGCCACTGGCGATGCAGTAACCATTCCCGAGCGCTCGGATACCAGTTCGAGCAGTGGAAGGCTGCCGCGTCGCAATACGAACCTGGTCGCCAGTTGAGCGATTGGCGAATCTTCGCGGCATTCTCCAAACTGCCGTGAAAGATAATGGGCGTACCCCTAAGCCGTGGCCAGGACTCTTCGAGCCACCATTCATCTTGCCAGTCGACGATCGCATGGCCGGCGCGAGCCAATGCCTCGCGGAGCTTAGGATGGCTCGCGGGAAATACTTGCGATTCGAGCACCCATGTGACGGGCACGGTACTCAATTTGGGCCCTCGTCGAGTTCATCGGCGGTCGACGGCCCCGGAGTTCGAACTCTCAATCGACCACGCTCGGCTGTAATGAGTGCACCGGCTAGCAGTTCCGCGCCATGCGACGCCAAGACCGCGGCGCAAACCTCGGCCTGCTTGCCAGCTCTAAAGCCAACCAACCGCAAGATGCCGAAGTGTCGGAGATTTCGCAGGATCGCCAGTTCACCGAAGTCCTTATCCAACGTGACTAGTACCCGTTCCTCCGCAAATGCGCGAGCCAGAATCTCCTCGTCACCTGGGTCGCGCGGCCAATCGCCCGCCCAAACTACATCGTGGCCGAGCAGCCGTAGCGGCCCAGCGGCTTTGCCCCACACGCACGAGTCCAGGAGGACTTTCACGGCAAGCCCGTCTCAATTGTCAGCGGCTCGATCCGTTCGTTTTCGACGCGGCGCTTTGCGAATGCTAGGCACGCCAGCACATCCTCGCGCTCAAGCCAGGGGTAGCCGTCGAGAATTGTGGGGATGTCGTCGCCGGCGGCGAGCATCCCCAGTACGTGCTCGACCGCGAGCCGATGGCCACGCACGATCGGCTTGCCACCAAAAATCTGCGGATTGACGGTAATACGGGCGAGAAGTTGAGCTTCGTCCATCGGTGTGTCCTGTTATCTCGTGTCGCTTGGGCGCCGACGAATTCAGTCTGGCCGATGCTCAGATTCTACTACCGCGCGCAGATTCGCGAGCTCCGCGGCTAGCTCGCGCACCTTATTGATCAGAAATGTTGTTTCCCGGACATGATGCGCTTCAAGCGCCTGGTAGCGATCTTCCCACGACAACGTCTCATCCATCACGTACTTCGGCACTTTGATCCAGCCAAAGCCTTGATAGTCGTTTGCCGGCATGGCGAATTCTCCCTCGGCAACGAAACCCTGGCTCAGCGCCGCGTTGCTGGCAGGGTCTCGCCCGTGATTTGCGCGTGCAGCACATCGGGATCGAGGTCGGCGCCACAGGGCCAAACGACGGTTCCCAATTCGGCATTCACGGTCACCCGCGAAAACTCCGTGCGATCAGCCAGCGGCGCAAACACACCTGTGAAGCTAACGCACTTGGCGATATCGACGATACCTTCGGTGCCGTCGTCGAACCACAGGCGAAGCCGATAGCCGTCCAGGGGTTCGACGCGAACGATCTCGTTGAGCATAGTGCTACTCCAGCGGAGCGACTGGAAGCAACTCTCGTTGCTGCCGAGCTAGCTCCCAATTTGCGAGCAACTCATCTTGGTGCAACGCAGCCCATTCCATAGCAAGGGCTAGTGCTCTGGGCGGCAACTTACTTGCTATCACGGTGATCGGGTCAATGCCGATCACCGCCTGTTTACCAGCGTACCGCGCGTGAAAATGTGCCGGCTGGTGGTCGTTGTAGTACATGGTGATAATCAGACCGAAAAAGCGGCTGATTTCGGGCATATCGTCTCCACCCCAACTAGATCGCGCGGTGGTGTCCTACTTCTCGTGCGGCTCTTCCAGGTAGGTGTAGCCACCCAAGCCGTCTTCGTAGAACCGCAAGAGCTGCCCCGCTTGCTGATAGCCGAGTTGGCCGTCGCGGACCGCCGCCTCGACGTCGGTGCGCAATTGCCGCACCAGCACATTCGGGTCGAACTCGACGTATTCGAGCACCTCGCGGACGGTGTCTCCCTTGATCACAGTTTCGAGCACCACGCCGCCGTTGCTGTCGACGCTCACGTGCACGGCGTTCGTGTCGCCGAACAGATTGTGCAGGTCGCCGAGAATCTCCTGATAGGCGCCGACCAGGAACACGCCCAGGTAGTACGGCTCGCCGTTGAACGTGTGCAGCGGTAGCGTCCGCTTTACGTCGCGCAGGTCGATGAACTGGTCGATCTTGCCGTCGGAGTCGCAGGTGATGTCGCCCAACACGGCCGGCGCCGTCGGCCGCTCGTTCAGCCGGTGGATCGGCATCACCGGGAACAATTGCTTGATCGCCCAACTGTCGGGGATCGACTGGAACAGCGAGAAGTTGCAGAAGTACGTGTCCGACATCAACGTGTCGAGCCCCTGCAAGTCCTCGGGCACGTAGTCCAACTGCCGCACCAGGCGCTGCAGCTTGCGGCAGATGGCCCAGAACAAATTCTCGGCCAGGCAGCGCTGCTCGAGCGACAGATAGCCGCCGGTGAACAGGCTCATCGCCATATCGAGTGCCTGCTGGGCGTCGTGCCAGCCTTCGAGCGCGTTGCGGACGGTGAGGTTTTTGTAGGTATCCAAGAGGTCGGCGATCGGCTTCTCAGCTTCCTCGCCCAGCTCTTGCGGCACCGATTCCTCGGCAAAGCCCGAGACCCCCAACACGTTGAATACGAGCGCCGTGTGATGGGCGACTATCGCCCGGCCGCTTTCCGATACGATTGTGGGGTGCGCCACGCCGGCTTCGTCGCAGATGCTCTGCACGTGATAGACGACGTCGTTGGCGTATTCTTCGAGCGTGTAGTTGACGCTCGATTCGAAGTTGGTCTGCGAGCCGTCGTAGTCGACGCCGAGCCCACCGCCGACGTCGAGGTACCGCATGCCAGCGCCAGCCTTCGACAGCTCGCAATAGATGCGGGCCGCTTCGACGAGCGCTTCCTTGATGTGACGGATATTGGGAATCTGGCTCCCCAGGTGAAAGTGCAAGAGCTGCAAGCAATCTTCCATGCCTAGGGTTTTGAGGTGCGCCAGCGCCTGCAGCACTTCGCTGGCGGTCAGGCCGAATTTCGAGCGATAGCCGCCCGACGACTGCCAGCGCCCCGAGCCGCGCGCGGCCAGCTTGACGCGGACGCCGATCGTGGGTCGCACGCCGGTCTTCTCGGCGTATTCGAGGATCAGCCCTAGCTCGGTGTATTTCTCGACGACCGGAATGACTTTGCGCCCCATCTTCTGGGCAAGCATCGCCATCTCGATGAACTCGGCGTCCTTGAACCCATTGCAAATGATCGGCGTCTCGTTCGAGGCCGTGGCTACCACGGCCAGCAGTTCCGGTTTGCTGCCAGCCTCGAGCCCGAAGCTGTACGGCTTGCCGAACTGCAGCACCTCTTCGACCACTTGCCGCTGCTGGTTCACCTTGATCGGATAGACGCAAAAGTACTTGCCGCCGTAACCGTGCTGCGAGATGGCCGCCTGAAAGGCATCGTGAATCTCGCCAAGCCGGTGCTTGAGAATGTCGGCGAAGCGGATCAGGATCGGCATCTCGATGCCGCGCAGTTGCAGGTCGTCGATCAACTGCTTCAGATCGATCGAGCGGCCGGGATCCTTCGTCGGATGCACGAACAGGTTGCCGTTATCGCCGACGGAAAAATAGCCCTTTCCCCAGCGGGCGACGTCGTACAGTTCGCTGGCGTCGATGCTCGACCAGAGCTTGACCGTGTCGGTGAACGCATGGTTGCGGCCAGTGATCGTGCTCATTGTGCTCCCGGGCTCGCGTCGATGGGCGTGCTGGAAAGTCCGGCTCGGGCGTCGCTACGCGGTGCCCGAACCCTTGAGTGTGTTAAGTGAGGCCGATTCAAGCAAGCCCTTTCCGCGGAGCGACTTGCGGCGGGCGGCCTTCGATGGTTCAGGCGAGCACCCGGTTGAACAACTGTAGCCGGTCCTCTGCGAGGCCGGTCCGGGGTCGCAGACCCCGGCCACAGTAAACTCCGACGCCGCGCTAGGCCATGAGTTGCCAGACGATGATCACCAGCCCCAGCGGCAGACACCAATAGGCGAAGTAGTGCAAGCGCCCATGCTCGAGCCAGCGCAGGAGCCACCATAGCGCGAAGAGGCCGACGAGGAATGACGTGCCGACTCCGGCCGCCATCTGCACAAGGCTCAGCGACGGAGTGGCGAGCCCTCCTTCGCCCGGCGCGAGCAGGTTGATCGCTTCGAGCAAACACGCTCCGCCGACGGCTGGCACCGACAGCAGAAACGAGAACGTGGCCGCTGCGTCGCGCCGCAACCCCACGTTCAATCCCGCGGCAATCGTGCTCCCACTGCGCGACACCCCGGGCAAGATCGCCGCCGCCTGGAACAAGCCGATCCACAGCGCCTGCGACCAGCTAAGTTGCCGATAGTCGATCGCGCCCAACGGCTGCCGCCCCCCCCAAATGAGTAGGGCCCCAGTGGCTAACAATCCAAACCCAGTCAGCAGCAGATTCTCGAGCAGCTCTTTCATCGCCAGGTGCGCGAAGAGCCCAAATGCAACCGCGGGAAGCGTGCCAACTACCAGCGGCAAAATCACGCGGCGATCTTCTCCCAACAGCCGCCACAGTCGCTGCCAATAGGCGCACAGCACTGCTAGCAGCGTGCCGGCATGCAGCACGATCGTTTGCCCGTGCAGATCGTGATTGGCCTGCCCGGTTAGCCGCTCGAGCAGCGCGTCGGCAAGTACCAGGTGTCCGTCGGAGCTGATCGGGAGAAACTCAGTAAGCCCTTGCACCGCGCCCAGCACGACAATGTTGAGAAGTTCCGCCACGGCGCTTGCTCAGTCTGCGGTCAGGGGCGTCATTGGGACGACGTGTTAGCGCGCGCTGCTCTCGTCGAGCGTGAAGAATTCCCCCGCCCGGCAAGAATTGGTCTGTCTTTCCACCCAGGCAAGGGGGGCGCCGAGAAATCGAGAGTCGCGGTGGCCGTGGGTGGGGAGAAGTTCAACGGTCGAGTCGTGTTTGCCGGTGGTGTGTGTCTGGGTACCGCCATGCTGCTGCGCGGTAGCAGCACGCAACGACAGCGCACAACGCGCGAGCCCCATTGTCGGGGCGCGTGAATTTGCCATAATGCGATTCCCCTGGCAAGCTGTGTGGCGGATTGCGGCGGAGCCCTTGATGTATCGCGATTTGAGTCTGCAGACGCTCGGTCTGGCGGCAACGCAAGCCGAACAGATCGAATTGGCAATGACGTATGGATTCCGGGGCCTCGATCTGGACCCGGTCGAATTTCAAGAGCGCGTGGCGACGTACGGCTTGCCGCACTCGCGGCGCTTGATCGACAGCGCCAAGCTCAAGATCACCGCGTGCCGGCTCCCCTTCGACCCCGCGGCCGACGAGCCCGAATTCCGCGCCGCGCTCGAGCAGTTCAAACCACAAGCCGAATTGGCCGGCTCCATCGGCTGCACGCGCGTGGTGACGACACTCGCGCCGGGCTGCGATGCGTTGCCCTATCATGAGAACTTCGAGTTGCACCGCAAACGCTTCGGCGAAATCGCCGCGATGCTGGCACCGCTGCAGATGCGGCTGGGAGTTGGGTTCGCCGCCCCGGCCAATTTGCGCAGCGATAAGTCGTTCGAGTTCATCCACAAGCTCGACGCGCTGGTGTTGCTTGTTGGCTCGGTGGGCGCCAAGAACATCGGCGTCGTGGTCGATCTCTGGGATCACTATGTCTCCGGCGGCACGATCGACGAGTTGCGCAAGCTCAAGCCGCAGCAGCTCGTGCAAGTGCGCGTCGCCGACGCGCCGCTCGACAAGCCGCGCGAAGAGTTGACCGACCACGACCGCCTGCTCCCCTGCGAATCGGGCGTCATCGACTTGCCCGCTCAGTTGGCGCTGCTGGCCGAGCTGGGATACGACGGGCCCGTCACGCCGGTTCCCAACCGCCAGCGGATGGGCAGCGTCGGACGCGACGCTTCGATGCGCCAGATTGGCGCCGCCATGGATCAACTGTGGAAAGCGTCCGGGCTCACGCCGGCTGGCAAGCTCGCCGCGCCGGCGGTGCGCACGTAGCGGTCGGCCGCTTGCCGGTCGCGCACCAGCTGAACGCGTTCCAACGGCAGCGCTACGGAGAGCTGTTTCGTGTGGCATTACGACCGCGGACTCAAGCTCACCAAGGCCGATCTGGCAGTCGACGTTCGCCGTCGCCAGCCGCGCGCGTTCGTTTCGCATGCACACAACGATCATATGGGTCGCCACGAGTTGGCGCTCTGCACGCCTGCCACGGCGCGCTTGTATCATCATCGCCTGGGGCCGCGACCCGTCCTCGAAATGCCCTACCGCGAGCCGCTCGATTGGGGTGGGCTGCGGTTGACTACCTACCCGGCTGGGCATTGTTTGGGTTCGGCGATGCTCCTGGCCGAAGAGGGTAGCCAGACGCTGCTCTATAGCGGCGACTTCAAACTCGGCCCATCGCTCACGGCCGAAGCCGCCGAACTGCCGCCGGCCGACATCTTGGTCGTCGAGAGCACGTTCGGCGATCCCCGCTATCGGCTGCCGCCGCGTGACACCGTCATTGCCGAGTTCATCGACCTCGTGCGGCGCCTGCTGTCGCGCGAGTGCGTCCCCGTGATTCAGGCCTACGCGCTGGGCAAAGCGCAAGAAGTCACGGCCATTCTCACCAGCGCCGGGTTGCCGGTGCTGCAGCATGCCGAGGTATTCGCAATCAGCCAGGTTTACGAAGCCTGCGGCGTGTCGCTGGGCGGCTACCGGCGCTATCCGGGTTACGCGCAGCCGGGGCACGTGATCGTCGTGCCGCCGTACGTCAACCGCTGGCGGCCGCTGCACGGCGTCGAGCGCCAAGTGACGATCGCCCTGACAGGCTGGGCTGCGGTCGCCAACACGCGACGCTGGTCGCAATCCGATTACGCGCTGCCCCTCTCGGATCACGCCGACTACGACCAGCTCTTCAGGGCGATTGCGATCGTCGATCCCAAGGTCGTCTACTGCACGCACGGCCCGCCGCGCTTCGTCGAACACTTGCGGCGCGCCGGGATCGACGCCTATCCCCTCGACGGCCGAGCAGCGGGCTCGCGCGCCGTCGGCGCTTAGTGGTGACCTAACCGCGGCGTCACGGCCTGCGCGGTCGCGCCAGGCGGCCTCGACTGGGCATCGGGACGCATTGACTAAGCGCAACCTGAATTGACTGCCGGTTGCAGCGCTTCTACGGTTTCTTGTTGTTTTGCCGTGTTTTGTGTCTGCTTTCGCTTGTATCGAGCGCCGCGCCTCGCGTGTCGTCTCCTCGTTGACATGGTTTGCCCCTCGTTGAGTCTCTGACATGAACTACAACGCACGGTCCGCGGCCTCACTAGAAGCAGTTTCAAAACCAGCATTGAACCGACGTCGGGTGCCACTGCTAGCTCGTCTAGCAGTGCTGTATCGAACCTTGCACTGCTGGGCAAGCCAGCAGTGGCACCCAAGCCTGGTTTTGAAACAACTTCTAGCGCTTCGCTGGACATCGATCGTCGGCGCCTGGTTGTCGTTAGCGCTGGCAACCGGCTGCAGCGACGAAGTGCCCGTCGCCAAGCTCCCTCCTTCGCGCGTGACCGTGCAACAGCCGCAGACGCGGGAGGTCACCGATTTCGACACCTACAACGGGCATCTCGACGCCTCGCAGACCGTCGAGATTCGCGCCCGGGTCAGCGGATACCTGAACAAGGTGCACTTCGCCGCTGGCGATCGCGTCGAGCAAGGGACCGTGCTCTTCGAAATCGATCCGCGGCAGTTTCAGGCCGAAGTCGATCGCGCCGTGGCGGACGTGGCCCGCTGGCAAGCCGAGCTGGCGCGCACCACTGCCAACCTGGCCCGCGCGCAAAAGCTGCGGCCCACGGCGGCCATCACGCAGGAAGAATTCGATCGCCAGGTCGCCGAGCACGACGTCGCCAAGGCCTCGCTCGAGGCGGCCCAGGCGGCCCTGGCGCAAGCCGAGCTCAATCTTGGCTTCACGAAAGTCACCGCGCCGATCGGCGGTATCCTCAGCCGCACGCTGATCACCGAGGGCAATCTCGTGAACGCCGATATCACGGCGCTCACGCGCCTGACTTCGATTACCCCGTTCTATTGTTATTTCGACGTCGACGAGCGCTCGCTGCAGCGCTATCAGAAACGTGCCCGCGACACGGGCCGGCCCGAAGCCACCGAGCCGCTGGCCGCCGCCAAGATTCCCTTCGAGTTTGCCCTGGAAACCGAAACCGGCTTTCCGCATCACGGCGTGCTCGACTTCGCCGACAACAAGGTCGACCCGAACACCGGCACGATTCAGGTGCGCGGCGTCACCGAGAACAAGTTCCGCAACCTCGTCGCCGGCGAGCGCGTCCGGGCGCGCGTGCCGGTCAGCGATCCGTATCAGGCGCTCTTGATTCCCGACGAAGCAGTCCTCGCCGATCAAAGCAAGCGCTACGTGCTGGTGGTGGGCCCGGGCAACATCGTGCTCCGCCGCGAAGTGAACCTGGGGCGCTTGCTCGACGATGGCATGCGCGTCGTGCTGCCGGCCGCCAGCGATGCCGATTCGCTCCGCCCCGACGACCATGTCATCGTCCTAGGGATGCAATCGGCCCGGGTGAACTATCCGGCCGAACCGGTCGACGCCGCAGGCCGGCCGCTGGCGCGAGTCACGGTAGGGTCGCAACAAGCGGAAACACAGTCAGTCGAGCGACAGGAAACGGAGTAATCGATAGTTGTGTGCCACTGCTTGCTCGCAAGGCAAAGTGCTTCACAAGTGAGGTGCTTACCAGCGAGCAAGCAGTGCCATGCTGCAGCAAGACAGCACTGCTTGCCAGTCGCAGACGGGAATGAAACGGCCTCGGCTAGCAAGCGGCAAGCAGTGGCACACCGATGCAGCGCACATGGCATCGGCACAATCAGGTAATCCGCACATGTTCGCCAAGTTCTTCGTCGACCGCCCGATCTTCGCCACGGTCTTGTCGATCGTGATCGTGATCATTGGCGGCGTCGCCTACACGCGGCTGCCGGTCGCCCAGTATCCCGACGTCGTCCCCCCCACGATTTCGGTGACCGCCAGCTTCCCGGGGGCCGACGCCAAGACCGTCGCCGAAACCGTCGCCACGCCGATCGAGCAGGAAGTCAACGGCGTCGAACGCATGCTCTACATGAGCTCGAAGTCAACCAACGACGGGCAGATGACGCTCGACGTCACCTTCGAGCTGGGGACCGATCTCGATACCGCGCAAGTGCTCGTGCAAAACCGCGTCTCGATCGCGCTCTCGAAACTGCCCGAGGACGTCCGCCGCATCGGCGTCACCACGAAAAAGAAATCGCCGAGCATTCTCTTGTGCGTGAACCTCGTGTCGGCAAAGCGCGCCGACGGTTCGTACTATTACGACCAACTGCATCTGAGCAACTTCGCCACGCTGAACATCAAGGACGACCTGGCCCGCATCAACGGCGTGGGGGACGTGAACTTCCTGGGCGCCCGCGACTACAGCATGCGCATCTGGCTCAACCCCAACAAACTGGCCTCGCTGCAACTCACGGCCAGCGACGTCGTCCGCGCAGTCAAGGAGCAGAACGTGCAAGTGGCCGCCGGGCGGTTGGGTCAGCCGCCGGTCCCCGCGGGCTCGCATCTGGCCTATCAGTTGCCGATCCTGGCCCAGGGCCGCCTGCAAGACGAGGAGCAGTTCGAGAACATCGTCGTCCAGCGCGGCGACCTGGGGCAACTCGTCTATCTCCGCGACGTGGTCGCCGAAACCAAGCGCGACGCGGCGGGCCGGGTCGTCGAGCGCGGCATCGAACTGGGGGCCAAGAACTACGAGGTTGACAGCTACCTCGACGGCGAGCCGACCATCACCATCGCCATCTTCCAGTTGCCCGGCTCGAACGCCCTGGCCACCGCCGAGGCGGTCCGCGCCAAAATGGAACAGCTCAAGGACCGCTTCCCCAAGACGCTCGACCACGGCCGCGAGCGCCATCTGATCGATTACAAGATCGTTTACGATACCACGGTCTTCATCGACGAATCATTGCACGAAGTCTACAAGACGCTGCTCGAAGCCTTCGTGCTCGTGTTCATCGTCGTGCTCATCTTTCTGCAGGACTGGCGGGCCACGCTCCTGCCGATGATCGACGTGCCGGTGTCGCTCATCGGCACGTTCGCGGTCATGGCCGCGCTTGGCTTCTCGCTCAACAATCTGACGCTGTTCGGCCTGGTGCTGGCGATCGGCATCGTCGTCGACGACGCGATCGTCGTGGTCGAAAACGTCGAGCGCTGGATGTCCAAGGGGCTGCCGCCGCGCGAAGCCACCCTCAAGGCGATGGCCGAGATCACCGGCCCCGTCATCGCCATCACACTGGTTTTAAGCTCGGTGTTTATTCCCACCGCGTTTCTGGCCGGCATCACCGGGCAGTTCTACCGGCAGTTCGCGCTAACGATCGCCGCTTCGACGATCATTTCGGCCATCAACGCCATGACGATGGCCCCGGCCCGCGCGGTCACGCTGATCCGCCCCCACGCGACCGAACAGCACACGCACGGCGCGCGTGAGATTCTGCCCCGCTGGGGACTGGCGATCCTGTTGGGCTTGGCTACGGTCTCCGTGCTGCAAAGCCCGGTGCTGCGGCAAGTAGGGGGCGTGCACGTCGCCGGCGGACACGCGACCGCGTCGCCCGCGATCACCTGGGCGACGCGCGCCGTGCTCTTCACGCTGGGTGGCGCCATCGCCTGGATCGCCTATCGGCCGATCAATGCCGCCCTGGCCTGGTTCCTGGGGGGCTTCAATCGCACCTTCGATCGCGTCGGGAACTTGTACGGTCATACTGCCCGCGGGCTGCTGCGCGCCAGCGTGATCATGCTGGTTTTGTACGGCGGATTGTTGGCCCTCACCGGCGGGAGCTTTAGCGCGCTTCCCAAAGGTTTCATTCCCAATCAAGACAAAGGCTACCTGGTTGTCGAAGCGCGCTTGCCCGACGGCGCCAGCCTCGAGCGCACTGAAGCGATCGTGTCGCAGATGGCCCGCCTGGTTCGCAACACCCCCGGCGTCGCCCACACGCTCGAGCTCCCCGGCTACTCGGTGCTGCTGTCGACCAATCAGAGCAACTCGGGCGGCATGTTCGTTGTGCTCGATCCGTTCGAAGATCGCGCGGGCAAACGGGCGCTCTCGGCCGGGGCCATCATGGCCGCCTTGCGCCCGAAGCTGGCCTCGCTGTGGGGGGCCGAGATTGCTGTCTTCGGCGCGCCTCCGGTCGAAGGAATCGGCAGCACCGGCGGTTTCAAAATGCAGGTGCAGGATCGCCGCGCCGCCGGACTTGCCGAGCTCGAAGGGGCCGTCAAGAACCTCGCCGCCGTCGGCATGGCGCAGCCGGGCATGGCCGCGCTCTTCTCGACCTTCAGCGTCGCCCAGCCGCAGCTCTACGTCGACATCGATCGCGAGAAAGCCAAGTCGCAAGGCGTGTCGCTCGACGAAATCCACCTCACGCTGCAAGCCTGCCTCGGCTCGTACTACATCAACGACTTCACCTTTCAAGACCGCAACTGGCAGGTGAACGTGCAGGCTGACCCCAAGTTCCGCCAGCGGACCGAGGACATCGGCCGCCTCGAAGTGCGCAACGCCGACGGACATCGCGTCCCCCTGTCGTCGATGATCAAGATCCGCGACGTCAGCGGCCCGGCGCTCGTGAACCACTACAACCTCTATCCCTCGGCCGAGCTCAACGGTATCCCCGCCCCCACGACCAGCGCCGGCCAGGCGGTCGCGCTCATGGAGCGGCTGGCCAGCGATAACTTGCCTGGCACGATGGGCTACGAGTGGACCGAGCTCACGCTGCAGCAGGTGCTCGCCTCGCGCGATACCCTCAGCAAGCTGATCTTTCCGTTGGCCGTGGTCTTCGTCTTCATGGTGCTGGCCGCGCAGTACGAAAGCTGGAGTCTGCCGCTGGCCATCTTGCTGATCGTGCCGATGTGCATCCTCGCCGCTCTGATCGGCGTGTGGCTCGTCGGCCTCGACATCAACATCTTCGTGCAGATCGGCTTGATCGTGCTGATTGCCCTGGCGGCCAAAAATGCCATTCTCGTCGTCGAATACTCCAAGCAGATGGAAGACCAGGGGACCGAGCGGATCGAGGCCATCGTGTCCGCCTGCCGGCTGCGGTTGCGGCCGATTCTGATGACCTCGCTGGCGTTCATTCTCGGCGTGGCGCCGCTGGTGACCTCAAAAGGGGCCGGCGCCGAGATGCGCTTTTCGCTCGGCGTGGCGGTCCTCAGCGGCATGATCGGCGTGACGTTTTTCGGGTTGTTCTTCACGCCAGTCTTCTACTACGTGATCCGCTGGCTGACGACGCGCGACGAGCGACGGCACGGCGCGCGGCAAGACCGGCTCGAAACGCCGCCGGGCGACGCGCCGCCGACCGAGGTGGGCAAGTAGATCGATGGCGCTCGCGCAATGCGATCCGACGGTGGTTAGCCGCGGGACTTGTCTGCTCGACTGAGCTTGTCGAAGTCCGCGCGCTAGCTCGCGCCCGGGGACTGTCCCGTTTTTCGGTTTTAGACTTGGCACGAATCAACAAGCGCCGGCCGAAAACATGGACCTGTCCCGTACCTGTCCCCCTCCCGCCCGGGTCCGACATTGCCCGGGGACCTTCGTACCTCCTCACCCGCTACCGCGTGGCTCGGCGCCAATCCTCGTATTCCTTCCAGCAATCGTCCGCATCGACAAACTTCTTCCAGACGAGCCGACCACGAAAGCCATACTGCGCATCCGCTTCGACCTTGTGGATCACGTACTGAAAATCCCACGCTGGGCGCGGCTGCTTGGGCACCTTGAACTTGAACAAGCTGAAGCGAATCTCGTCGCGCTCGCTGTAGGCGCGATCGAACATCAGCAGCAGCGTCATGCCGTGGGCCGCCTTGCCGAAGTAAAAGGGTTGCGTGTAGCGGGGCCAGTCGTAGCTCCAGTTGTTGAGCCGGAAGTCGTGGTCGGCGTCGTACTCAAGCGCAGGCGCTGACACGTGCCGGTACGTTCCGCCGGCGTTCCAATCGGCGTGCTGCTTGGGCGCGTCGGCCGCGATCCAGGCTTCCGCTCCGCCGGGCGCCGCCACGCCGCGGAAGTGGATGGCGATGTCGGCGACATCGTGCATGTAGTTGGCGAAGAAACAGATCGCCCAGCCGCGCTGGCCAAAGACGCTTGCGTCGCGCGGCGTGGCTGCGAACTCAAAATCGATGTAGTGCGGCGCCGTCACCGTGTAAGTGAACGTGCTGGCCACCTTCCAGGGGCAATCCTCAGCTCGCCGCACCAATCGCACGCTGCGGCCGTCGGGCAAGGCGTGCAACGTGTATGTCCCATTTCGCGGCGTGAACTTGTTGTCGGGATTCCGCGCGCCGGAAATGATGTGCTCGAAGTTGAGCCCGGCCGACGACCCCCGGCCATCGGGATCAAAGGCATCGAACTCCGCGGCCTGCCTGGTGTTGAACAGCGCGTCGATGCCGCTCAGCACTTCCGGAGAGCGGGAATTGTCGCGGAAGCGCACCGACAAGTCGCCAGCAGCGATCGTCGCCATCTCCACGGCCGGCCCGAGTGGCGCATCCTCCGCGAAGGCCGTTGGCGACGACAGAACGCGCGCCGCGACGACGACGGAGGCGGCGACCACAACAATTCGTCGCCAGTGCGCGTGTTCGCGGGTCACGTCGGGCTCCAATCGAGGCTATGAGACGCCGAGCATCGGCGCGATCGCCAAGCCGTGGTGCAACCCATCGTATCAAACCAAACGCGCGCCGCAGCCGCGCCACGAGTGCAAAACATTAGCCCGAAGCGCAGCGAGGGAGTGACCGAGCGACTCTGCTCGCCGATGCCGCGCTGCACCCTAGCTTGCGCCGCGAGTTCGTATCTTATCGACCGTTCATCGTCGGCCCACAGTAGAGGCGGAAAGCGTCGACCAGCGCCGCGGGCTGATTCGCAATAGAACGACCAGCAGCGTTAACTCCCACTCTTGATCGCCGATACCCACCAGTCAAAATGCTCCGCGCCTCGGCCTGGCCTGTAGTTGGCAAACCTCTCGATGGCTGCCAACACGGCGGACAATTCGGCCGGGTTGGGTTTGACAAGTTCGGACCACGCTTTCAGCACATCCGGAGTGCCGGTCACTTGAACACCTAATTCACCGGCAATCCTTCGCGCCTTTTTGTCGTCGGTAAGCACCGACCACCCACGGCACTTGGCGATGGCCAGGCCCATCGACTCCCCATCGTCGCCGATCTGCGCCGCCAGCTCGATATACAGTCTCGTTTCCTCGTCCCCTTCGCAATCGCAGCGACGAAGAACCCCGCTAGCAATGACGGGACTCAAGTCGATCGACGCGACCACAAGTCGCTCTGGGTCCGCAGGGTCGGGTTGCCGATATTGTTGAGACTCGCGTTCGCTGGCGGCTGGCAGGTACCAGTCGTGTGGCAGTTCCGTGAGGATTCGCACGAAACACCCGCTCGCATACAAGTTCAGTAGTCCGCACGCGTCGAGAATGACGGACGGCATGACGCGACTCCCGTCCGCTCCCTACGCGCGATCGACCAACATCGAAGTTGCGAAGTTGGCTTGCAGCGTGTGTGCCTGGCCGCTCGCGTCGACCTCTTCACTTTGCAGCGACTCTCCGATTACCCTGCGCGCTTCCCAGATGTCGCAGCGCAGGTAGTTGGCTAGTTCCTTCTCGCTGAGCTCGCCTCGTTCGTACGCGTGCACGGCCAGAAACTTGTACCGCTCGGGGTAGGCCGCTTCAGGCTTGCTCTGGCGGGCCAAACCCAACCGCCGTTCGGCCTCGCGGACCGGCACATTCTTACCCTTTAGAAGCCCCCAAGTGCCCGACTTGAGCAAGCCCAGCGATTCCAGCCGCAGCGCCATCGCTTCCATCGACACCGCGAAGTAGTGCTTCAGCTTGACCAGGTCTCCGACCTGGAAGTCACCCGTGGCCGCCTTGATCTCGTTGAAGCGAAATCGCACCGACGAGGCCGGCATCAAAAAGCTCATCGCAAACGATTCCGCGAAGCGCTCATTGGCGGGCCTGCGGCCGCCGACGCTCAAATAGTCTATGCCCGGGGTGTAACGATCCACGATCAAGTGGGCGTACTCGTGCGCGATCGACGCACGCTGCTTCTCGGCCGGGTGGACGCTATTGATCAGCATGCAGCCCCCCAGCCCATCCACGAAGATGTACATGCCCGCGTGCGAACTTGGCAGCTTCGCGTAGAAGATGCGCACACGCACTTCCGCCTCCAACAGGCTGCGCAAATTGGGAATGGGCTGATCGCCAAGGCCAAGTCGTTGGCGCTCGCGCTGCGCAACATCTTCGGCGAGCTCACTGACGTTGACGTGCGGGCTTAGCTTGATTTCCGGCGGATCGTTCCTCCGCAAGGGCGCCTTCATGCGACGTTCGAGGTCGAGGTAGTTTTCCACGAAGTCCTTGAACTCGCCGACCGCCAGCTCAAGCTGCGCGGCGTCGGCCGGCTTGGCTCGCTCGATCGCCGCGCGAAAATGTGGCTGAAAGTCGGCGAGGGGTTCTAGAGCGCGGACGAACTGATGGACGGGCCGGCCATAGAGCGCAGCCAGTTTGACAATCTCGTCCTCCTTGGCCGCGCGTTCCCCCTTTTCAATGGCGATGAACGTGGGGCGGCTCAATCCAAGATGCTCGGCGGCGGCTTCTTGCGTGAGCGAGCGCGCTTTGCGGGCTTCGGCCAGGCGTTGCCCGAGGATTCGCGGCGAGACAACATCAGTCGTCATCGGATGGCTCCTTAGGCGACGGCCAACGAGGTGGTCGGCACGAGCCACGGAAAACCGCGGTGCCGCCCCTCCGCGATCAGCAACAGCCACTCTTCTCGGTAGCGCCGATGGACCTCAAGTGCCATCGCGTCCTCGGTCAAAGGAACTTCCGTCGCCCTCAGGTAACGATAGAAGCTCTCCGGCGCGACGCCATGATCCAGTTCGCGGAGATGCTCCACTTGCTGATGAAATGCCCTCACACAAAACATCTGCCTCTCTGAGATCGCAGTATGAGAATCGGCTCCCGCAAAGAGATCAATCGCGTATGCTTCCTGCTCAACGATTCCCGCCGAATGCATCGCCCGCCTGCGAAACACACAAGCAGGACAATACCCGCACTGTTGCCAGCCATTCCGCCGCAACGGGTGCGCTATGCAAGAGAAAGAACTGCGGGCGAGTTCTTCGAGTCCAAGGCCCTTTAGCTGCTTCACCATTTCCGCCTTCGTCTTGTCAGCGAATGGCAAGACATACGAAACGGCAGAATCGTTGACGTGGCTCAGTAGCGCCGAAAGCAGTCGCAGAAACGCCGGATGGGTGCTCCGGGTGGTGTGGTAATCGGCGGGACCACCGACCAAGGGGAGATTAATCGAACCAACTCCAGACTCGAAGACTTCCACTACTGGCGCACTAAAGGAGTGTGCGACGATCCCGGCGACCGCCATAAAAAGCAAGGGGCGGCAACGATGCGTCGTCTCACGAAACACTTCACCTAAATCGCGTTCGATATGCTTCTTCCGAATAAACGCGCCTGCCTGAAATGCATTCAGGTCCGCCCGTTCTAGTAGCAGGCGATCCAACAGCAACGCGAAGTGCCTGCGGACTAGTGACGACTTCTGCATCTGGTGCCGGATTGTTACAGGGACAAACATTCGACCCGGTTGCGCCGCCGCCCTCAGGGCCAGACCGCATGCCGAATCCAATCCGCCGCTATACGGCGCGACAAGCGTGTCATGACAGTACTTGGGAAAAAGAGTCGCCACGCGTTCGTGATGGATCTTCGCGTCTAAAAAGGAAAACTGCCAATCGTCACCGCCGCTCACAAAATCGACACAAGGCTTCAGATAATCCATCGTCGCCGGCTGCAACCAAAATGCCGGGTCAAGCACCTCGACTTGAAGCACCGGAATTCTTAACCCGCTATACTCTTGCCGCCTACGACACCACGAATCGGCGACATGCACCGCTGTCGCGATGCGAATCATGTCGACTTGCCGCGCGGTCAAGTCTTCACCGAAACGTCCGAATCTTTCAGTGGGATAGATCCGGAAGTGTTCACTTTCTTGCAGTGACAGCACTCTTTCGCCATCGCTGACAGTGAACCTGAATCTGGCATTTAGTGCGTTCATCGCGCGGCCTAATAATCAAGAAGAGTCTCACCGAGTTGTGCCTTGAGATCCGGTGGTGGTTCATTTCGAGAGGGCTTGCTGGGAAAACGCGAGGGGTTCTTGAGCAACGAATCGATGATCCGGTTCCGCATCCGCTGCGTGTCGCGCACGAATTCTAAGGACAGTGCACCTTCTCGTACGTCGATTCCAAGTTCTATCCGTACGTCGTCCCACATCGCATTGACAAACCCGCGAATGAGGCGCTCTCGGATTGAGTCCTCGAGAACCTTCGCTACATCTAGTAAACGCCTTGCAAAGTCGTCATTGCCTGTGCGCTTAATCAATTCCACCAGTCGATTTCGATTGGTCAACGCGGCTTCAAATAACTCGGGTGCCTCCACGCCTTTGCTGCCAAACCCTCTTACCCCGCGCATAGAACTCGCCTTCGATCGCTGGGAAAACTACGGTCGCAGTCTCTCCTCGGTCGAGCCGAACGCGAATCGGAGCCCATCGCCTGGCAGTTCTTGAGTCGCGACTTAAAGTCTCGTTCTCTGGCATGCGTACCTTTCTCACCCCCGCTGCCTATATCATGTCGCATCGGTTTTACATTGTCAATATATTAGTTGGTTTATGTAGTAAATTGTAAATTAATCGCCTTCGCGCCACGGCGCGAGGCGCCCGAGCCAGACGCAAGCAAAGGGACAGGCAAGAGGTGAGAGGTCGGAGACCAGAGAGGGAATGAGCACCCTTCACCCGGACGCAAACTGCGCGGTGTTACATTCGCCCTAAATTGTGCCCTCTATTCGAGTTCGGGTCCAATATCAAAACACCCGGACGCAAACCGGACGATCACCCGGACGCAAAATGTCAGAACAGCCCAGAGGCCAGAGTCGAGAGACCAGAGGGATACGCTAATCCCAATCACTGCGGACGGACCGCTCGTTGTGCAGTCCAATCGAGCTCGGGTCCAATACCAAAAATGCCGGGACGCAAAACACTCGCCGGGACGCAAGCGGGACGCAAGCTTTTCCGTTTTGCGTCCCGGCACAAGTTGCTACAAACAAAGAGGTTAACCGCAGGCAGCGGCAGGCCGGGACGGTCGGGACGCAAATTCCCGGACAAACTTATTCTGGGGGGGCCGCAGCCTACGGCCATTGCTTCGACTCATACTCTCCGGAGGCCTGACCCCTGACCCCTGACCCTGACCCCTGACCCTGACCCCCTGACCCTGACCCCCTGACCCTGACCCCCTGACCCCCTGACCCCTGACCCTGACCCCCTGACCCCCTGACCCCCTGACCCCCTGAAAACCGAAAACCGAAAACCGAAAACCGAAAACCGAACACTGAACACTGAACACTGAAAACTGAAAACTGAAAACTGAAAACTAAGTTCTAATGTCCACGCCCACTTCACCCCTCTTCGCCCAGCACCAACGCTTGTACGAGCACAACCGGTTTGTCTATCCGGTCGTCAGCCGGCGCTCGCGCGGGGTGTCGATCGGTGTCAATCTCAACCCCGACAAGGTCTGCAACTTCGATTGCATTTATTGCCAGGTCGATCGCGTGCAGGCGAGCGAAACCCGCTTCGTCGAACTCGACGCCGTGCTCGCCGAGCTCGACCACATGCTCAGGCTCGTGACCTCCGGCGAGCTGTTCCGCACTCCGCAGTTCGCGGCCACGCCCGAGCCGCTGCGCCGCTTGAACGACATCGCCTTCTCCGGCGACGGCGAGCCGACCACCTATCGCAATTTCGACGAGATCGTCGCCCGCGTGGCCGAGGTCAAGCGCCGCCACGGCCTGGCCGACGTCAAGCTGGTGCTGATCACCAATGCCAGCATGCTGCACCGCCCGCAAGTCGTACGCGGCCTGGCGACGCTCGACGCCAACAACGGTGAAATCTGGGCGAAGCTCGAAGCGGGGACCGACGCCTACTATCAGCTCGTCGAGCGGACCAGCATCCCGTTCCGGCAAGTCCTAGAGAACATCGCGGCCGCGGCACGGGTGCGGCCGATCGTGATTCAATCCCTCTTCATGCGGATCGCCGGCGAGCCGCCATCGCCGGCCGAGCTGTCTGCCTTCGCTGATCGACTGAACGAAATCGTCGCCTCCGCCGGCCAGATTCGGCTCGTGCAGGTCTATACCGTGGCCCGCAAGCCGGCCGAGGCCAGCGTCACCCCGCTGACCGATGCCGAAGTCGACGCGATCGTCGAGCTCGTTCGCCACAGTACTCGTTTGCCTGCCGAACCGTTTTACGGCTCTAGCGAAACGATATCTTTCGACGGAACCGCGAGCGACGCGCAATCTTCCGACAGAACTGCTACGTAATCGCTAGAACAACGCAGGCCAGCCTCGTCAGTCATATTTCGCCAGGAGAGGGATATGCCATCGATGCTTGTGTCGCGCCGCGTGCAATCGATTTGCTTGCTGTCTTGTGCATCGCACTGCTGGACAAGCCAGCAGTGGCACCCAGACAGATTGTTAAACATGCGACGCAGCAAGCTGTCGTTTCGTTTGGCAATTGCCGCGTTACTCAGCACGACACTCGCCGCCAGGGCCGCCGAACCAACGACCAACGAGGCACCTATCGCCACGATTCTCACCGTCGATCATTCGACCAAGATTGCCCAGCCCCTCATCGCTGGCGACGAACTTTATATCCCCAACGACGAAGTCGCCGCGGCGCTCGGCTTCGAGATCAAGCCCGAGGGTGCTTGCCGTGCCGGGCTGTGCATCCCGCTCGATCGTTCGCCCGCGGCGGGCTTCTTCCGCAAGGTCGACAATCGCGACTACTTCAACGTCTCGAAACTGGCCACGCGACTCAAGCAGCCAGTCGTCGTCGATCGCGAGCATGGGGTGTGGAGCTTCGGGCCTATGCCCGAGACTTCATCGACTGCGCTCGATTCAGTGCTGGCCCCCGACTTCGCGCTGGCCGATCGCGAAGGCAAGCTGGTGCGCTTGTCCGACTTCCGCGGTAAAAAGGTGCTGCTCTTGACCTGGGCTTCGTGGTGCGGCTGCAGCCAGGATCTGCCCGGCTGGCAGAAGCTCTACGAAGAGCTGGCTGGCAAGAACTTTCACATTGTGGCCGTCGCCCAAGACACGGGGGGCGAAGCGGCAGCGCGCAAGTTCTACGACAAGGCGAAGGCCACGTTCACGTCGCTGGTCGATCCGCATCACACCGTCAGCGGGCTGTATCACATGGTGAATGTCCCCAGCGGCGTCTGGATCGACGAACAAGGGCGGATGGTGCGCCCGCCCGAGGTCGCCTACTCGCACACGATGCAGGTGCTGACCGTGAAGCTGCCGGGGGACGAATACGTGGCTGCCCTGCGCGACTGGATCGAGAAGGGGGCCGACAGCAAGTACGCTCTCTCGCCCGAGGAAATGCGCAAGCGACTGACTCCGCCCGACGAACAGCTCGGCCTGGCCGAAGCGAACTTCCAGCTCGGCGTTTACTTGCACGAACAGGGAGACGACGACGCAGCCAAGCGCTACTGGGGCGAGTCGCAGCGGCTGGCCCCCGACAACTGGAACTACCACCGCCAGGCCTGGTCGTTCACGCCCAAGGAAGCCAACCGATTGTGGTTTCAGAAAGTGCGCAACCTGAACGGCAGGCCGTACTACGCGCCGCTGGAATTCGAGCACGATTTCGCCACGTCCCCCAAGTGACCTCTGAAGCAGGTATAATCGGCGGCTCTTCTCCGGAGGGCCGACGATGGACAAGACCTATCGCGTGGCGGTGATCGGCAGCACGGGGCGCGGCGACTACGGTCACGGCCTCGACGTCATGTGGCGCGACGTGCCGCGCACGCAGGTGGTCGCCGTTGCCGACGACAATGCCGCAGGGCTCGCCGCCACCGCCAAGAAGGTGGGCGTTGAGCGCGCGTATGCCGACTTTCGCGAACTGCTCGATCGCGAGAAGCCCGATATCGCGGCCATCGCCATGCGGTGGATCGATCGCCACGCCGAGATTGCCACGGCCTGCGCTCAGCGCGGAATTCATGTCTACATGGAGAAGCCGTTCTGCCGCACCTTGGCCGAGGCCGACGCCGTGATCCGCGCCTGCGAAATGACCCACACGCGGCTGGCGCTGGCCATGATTACGCGCTACAGCCCCAAATTCGACCGCGTCCGCGAGCTCTTGGCTGATGGCGCGATCGGCAAGGTGTTCGAGTATCGCGGTCGCGGCAAGGAAGACCATCGCGGCGGCGCCGAAGACTTGTGGGTGCTCGGCACGCACATCATGAACCTCACGGCCGAATATGGCGGGGCGCCCCAGTGGTGCTTCGCGCACGTCCGCCAGGAAGGACGCCCGATCCGCCGCAGCGACGTGGTCGAGGGGAACGAAGGGCTCGGCCCGCTGGCCGGCGACGACGTGCGGGCCACCTACGGCCTGGCCAGCGGCGCGACCGCCACGTTTCAATCGACGCGCGGCGCGGCCGGCAATCCCTCGCGCTTCGCACTGCAGATCTACGGCAGCCGCGGAATTATCGAGATCGCCACGGGCTATCTGCCCACCGTCAAACTATTGGAAGACCCCGGCTGGTGCCCGGGGCGCAGCGGGGCGGCATGGAAGGACGTATCGAGCGCGGGGGTCGGCGTGATCGAGCCGATCGATAATCCTCCGGCTAGCGCCGGCAACGTGGCCGCAGCCCTCGACTTGATTGCCGCCATCGAAGCGCAGCGCGAACCCTTGTGCAATGGCGTCGCCGGCCGCACGGCGATGGAAATGATCCTGGCGGTGTTCCAGTCGCAGCGCGCGGGCGGACCGGTCAGCTTCCCGTTGTCGCGTGGCGAGCATCCGCTGTTGGGCCTGAAATAGCGATTGGTCCACGGGGTTCGCCGCGCCAGCGCGCCTCGGCAATTCAGTCCGATCCCTTGGGAGGACTATACTCAGACTGATGGTCTACGCTGGCGTGGACACATTTTCTTGCGGAATTCATGTCGAGTACTACCACAGAATCGGACGGCGAAGCCACCGCCGAGAACACCGCTCCAGCGACCACCACGCGCACGCCGATCTGGTGGCGGCGCGTCGCGCTAGTCGCCTTGCTAGCGATCGCGGCGGGCGCGGCGGTTGTCTGGTTCATGCGACGCAATCGGATAGAGGATGTAGTCACTGCGGAAGGGGCGGCGCTGACACCTCTGGCTGTGCGGAACTTCGACGACCCATTCGCCGGCGTGGAAACGTGTCGCGAGTGTCACGCCGACAAAGTCGAGTCCTTCGCGGCCACGGCGCATGCACAAAGCCTGCGGGTCGCCACAGGCGCCGAGCGCTTTGGCGACTTCAGTCCTGAAAAAAGCGTCGTGCGCACTCGCCGCGACGACCTCTGGTACGAAGTCGCGGCCAACGAACAGGGCATGTTTCAAACTTCGTTCGAAGGAACGCCGCAAGGGATGGTGCGCACGACGCACCGGGCCGACTTGGTGATGGGGTCGGGCAAGCTCGCACTTGGTTACCTGTATTGGCACAACGACCAACTGTTTCAAATGCCGCTGGTGTACTTCGTGCCGCTGGAAAGCTGGACCAACGCGCCGGGGTTCTCCGATCGCTTCGCCTGGTGGGATCGCCCGATCTCGCCGCGCTGCCTGGAATGCCATGCGACCTATTTCGAGCATGTGCCCGGCACGACGAACTCCTACCGGCAGGACAACTTCATCGCCGCCATCTCCTGCGAACGCTGCCACGGGCGCGGCAGCCAGCACGTGGCCTTTCACCGTGCCCATCCCGAGGCGACGCGCGGCGAACACATCGTCGATCCCCGTTTGCTCAGTCGCCAATTGCAGCTCGACAATTGCTCGCTGTGCCATGGGGCGGCCGGTCGTCCGATCAAGCCCTCGTTCAGCTACGCGGCGGGCGAGGCGCTGGCCGACTCATTTCGTTTCGACACGAGCGCCGCCGACGTAGGACTAGTGCACACGGTCAACCAACTGGACCGCCTGAGCCAGTCGGCGTGCTTCCGCAAATCGCCGCACATGACCTGCACGACTTGCCACGATCCCCACGTGGCCGACCGGGGCGATCTGGAGGTTTATTCGCAGCGCTGTGCCGAGTGCCACGCGCCCGAAAGTCATCCCGACGCCGCGAACATCGGTCCGCGCTTGGCCGCCAACTGCATCGACTGTCATCTGCCGTTTCGCGACGACGAAAGCCTGACTTTCAAGACCTCGAGCGGCGACAAGTTGAAGCTCGTTCAACTTCGCGATCACTTAATCAACGTCGACGCCGCGCGCAGTGACGGCGTGCTCCGGCGCTGGCGCGCCGACCAGCCCGATTTGACATTCCAGCAACGGTTGGCCGATCTCGCCAGCTCACGAATGGCCGCTGCCAAAACCGCCCACGCGCAGCGGCTTCTGCAAGCCGGTGACGCAACCCGCGCCCGCCGCTTTCTCGACGAAGCGATTGCGGTGCGCCCCGATTTCGCGCCCGCGCACACCGGCGCGGGCATTCTCTTGCTGGCCGAAGGCAATGCCGCGGCCGCGCGCGAGCGATTCGAGCAGGCGGTCGCCGCCGACGCGAAGTTTCTGCCGGCAATGTTGAATCTGGCGGAGTGCGACCTGCGCGACGGACGGTTCTCGGCAGCCCGGCGGAGATACGAGGCCGTTCGAGAACTCGAACCTAAGAACGCCGACGCCCAACTTGGCCTGGCGAATTGCGCGAAGCAACAGGGGGAGTACGCTGAGGCAATTGCGCTCCTACAAAGTCTCTTGAATGCCAATCCGGAGCATCTCGCTGCCGTCAACAACCTCGGTTGGCTGCTTGCCACTTGCCCCGACGAGCGATTTCGCGACGCGGCACGGGCATTGGCGCTGGCCGAGTCGCTCGTTCGCAAGCCGAAGCAAGTGCCGTGGTCGTATTGGGACACCTTGGCCGCGGCCTATTCCGAGAACCGGCAGTTCGATCAGGCGATCGCTGCCGAAGAGAAAGCGCTGTCGCTGGCCCGCTCCGATCCGCGAACATCGGCCGATAGCCTGGTCCCGCTCGCAGCGCGGTTGGAGCAATACCGTCGCGGCGAGCCGTACCGCGACGCGCCACCGAAACCCCCGACCGACTGACTCGCGCCGGCCATGGGCTGCATCGAGATCGACGTCGAATACCGTTACCGCGGCCGCGCTTCGTCGGGACGCGTTGCCAGTCGCTGCTCGCCGCCACCTTCGTACGCGCTGAATTCCCCCCAAACCGGTAAGTGATCGGAGACCGCCAGTGCCTGGTCGAGCGACAGTCCGAATTCGCTCCGTAAGTTGAGCACGCCGGAGCGCCCCAGAAACTCGCCAGTTGCGTTGCGATCGAACAGCAAATTGTCGTACATGTGGTTCTGCTGCGTGTTCGTCGGCGTCCGCGACAGTGCCCAAGTCAGATCGTAGATGCCCCGCAGCGCCCCGTAGTGATCGTCGTCGGCGTTCAGATCGCCAAGTACGAGCACGTCGTCCTCGCCGCTGCCATCGCGGCGCACCGCCTGCAGCGCGTCGGCCAGCGCCTCGAGCTCGGCCGGCACCTCGTCGGGATCAGTGTGAATGTTCACGAGCTTGAAGGTGAACGCCTCGTTGGTGGGCACGCCGCGCACGCGGAACTCGGCCACCAGCGGCTCGCGGTGCAGCCGATCGGCGGGATCGTTGACCGTGTACACGGTGCGGCGATCGACTTCGATCCGCTCGCTGTCGAACACGAACGCATACTGCTCCTTGCTCGACGTGCGCCCCAGCCGCGGACCGATCACATACTCGTAATGCCGCCCCGTGGAATTCACCAGATCGACGAATCGCGGCAACAGCGTCTCGTCGGCTGAGCGCACTTCCTGGATCGCCACCACATCGAACATCCGCACCACGCGGGCGAGTATGTCAACCACCTCGGGCTTGTTGAACTTCGCGGTGCCAAACACTTGGATGTTGAAGCTGGCAATGCGAATCGTATCGCCCGACGCGGCCGGGATCGTCTCTTCGCGCGATCCGCCCGACGTGACCACACTCGTGGCCAGCGTTCCCAGCTTCTTCAGGCTGGCAATGTCGATCTTGCCGGTATAAACGCCGGCGGCGACCACGCCCGCCAACAACAGCAGGGGCATGAGACCCTTGCGCATGAGAGCCCTCCGTGGCTTTCCGCGACGAATGCGACCTACAGCTAGGTTCTGGACCGCGGGCGCGCAGCGCACAGTATGGGAGCAGCGTCAGCCGTCCAGCGGGGCGGCTAGGATAGCGAGCCGAGCAGTGTGGCCCTAGAGCAATCGCACCGAGGTGCTAGCAAGTTGAGGATGAGAAGTGCCAGGGAAGGTCGCGCTTTTCGGCGTATGGCACTGCGCCGGTTGCCATTCGCCTCGCCAAAGCTTGTCGCCTACCGCCGCGCCTCACGCACCAGATGTCCTAACTCCGGCAGAACGAGCTTTTCCATCGCCAGGCAGACCGCATGCGGCGAGCCCGGCATCGTGAGCACGACCGTCTGCCCCAACAGCCCACCGATCGTGCGGCTGAGCATGGCCGCCGCGCCGATCTCCGCAAAGCTCAACCAGCGAAACAGCTCGCCGTAGCCGGGTATCTGTTTGTCGAGCAAGTCGGTGACGGTCTCGAACGTGCGATCGCGTCGCGAAATACCGGTGCCACCGGTGATCAAAATCGCGTCGACCTCCGGCCGATTCGACAACGCCACTAATAGCGAGCGCAACTGGCGCGGTTCGTCGGGCACGATCTCGCGCGCCATCACTTCGTGGCCGGCGGCAGTCAATCGTTCAACGATTGTCCCGCCCCCAGTGTCGGTCTCCAGCGTGCGGGTGTCACTCACGGTCACGACCGCGCAACCGACGCGCTCGGGAGATTGACTGCGATGCTCGGCGGCCGATTGGCTCATCGGGTGTTCTGCGCCGCGATGCGTGTGAAGTTGACGGCTATCCGACGGTCGCCGGCTACCGCCAGTTGTAGGTCCAGCGCAAGGCCAGCCGCACGGTCTGCGTGATCTTGTGGCCGCTGACCGGCTTGTGCAACACCGAGAAGGCCTGCTCCTGCGCGAGCCGCTCAAGCTCTTCGTCAAATGCCGCCGAAACCAGGATGCACGGCAGCAAGGCGCGCATCCGCTTGATTTCTCGGATCGTTTCCAGCCCGGTCAACTTGGGCATGTGCATGTCGAGCACGAGCAGGTGCACCGGCTCGAAACGAACGATCTCCAGCGCCTCCTCGCCGTCGGCCGCCAGCAAGGTGCGAAAACCCTGCGGCTCCAACAGGTCGCGAACGGTCTCGCGGAACCCGCGATCGTCGTCGGTAATCAGGATGGAAGGAGTAACGTTGACCACGCCTATGCCCTCGACGCGAAGGCTACCGAATTGCGACGGTTGAAATCGAGGTTTCGAACGGCTCTTCGAATCGGCAACAGCTTTGTGGTAGCAACTCCGATACCAATCGAACGGGCCCGGCGCCAGCAGGACCGCTGCCGTCGCAAGTTCCTTATCTGACTGCCCTTATAGTTGGAGTCGATCGCAGGCGGAAGAGCACCTTTGCATTGCAGGATGCCGCCAGAACCTGGGGATTTAGCGGTACGTGCCTGCCAATCCGGCAGATTTCGCGTACTTTGCCCCTGCGGCAACCCGCTGAATTTTCTTGCCTAATCGGCGCCGGATTCCTACGATTCGCTCGTAGCGAGTGCCGGGGGCTAACGTGGCCCCGGCCGGACCGAAAGCCCGCCCTCTGTCAGGCTGGACTGGCGCCGGGGCGGGGTGATCCCGGTCGAAAGGAGGTGGTCCGCATGTGTAGTGGTAACCAGAGGTGGCTCGCCTAGCGAGCAGCCGACGGGCTGCTTGTCTGGGCCTTGCTTGAGGGGTCTCCCTCGTGGAGTCCGATTCAAGCGGTCACGACCTTGGCTAGGCAGCCAATCTTTCTCATAGCCCTTGTGGCAAACCAAGCCATATCGGCCGGCCGGCCGCTGTCTGACGATGGCGGCCGGCTTTTTTTGTTGATGCGAATGGCCGTGCCGAGCGCGCGCCACGCGAGGCAGGTCCGTAGCGGTTCCATCGCCGCTTCGTTGTGAAGCTTTTCCGCGCGACAGCGCGCGGTGGACATCCACGTTACGCCAACGCCTGCTGGCCGACTTTAGAACCTATTTCGCGTGCTGAGGTTGTCCGCCTGACTTGGCGCACACCCGAAGCGATGACTCGAGCGGGCCACGGACAGCCAGCCATTTTCGACGCTGCGCACCGCGGCTAGAATTGGGAACCATGCGGCTCAACGCGACGCAAATTCCCGACATTGTTAAGCAAGTCAACCATTACCTGCGGGGCGATCAGCATCAACTGCTCAAAGGCTCCAGCATCGCCGGCGACGAGTGGCTCGCTCACCTGAAGCAACATGGAATACCGCCAAGAACGGACGGCAAGTCGCTAGCTAGGTACTTATATCGAAAAACTCTTGAAAGCAGAAATCTCCCGAAAGCTCGGTATCACGCTTACGGGCAGCGCCGCGTCAGGCGTGGACATTCCAGAATTGTCTCTAAACACAAAGGCGACATCCGATAAACAACCGCAATCTAGCGAGCCATTCGACTCCCCGTACGAGCGAGTGCTAGGCGCCAAATACGATATTCTGGCTTGCATTTACAACGGACAACGGCACGGACTTCCTGAAATCGCAGCGGAGCACACCGCTACAGATCACGGCCGCCATGTACTACGCGCGAACAGAAGTCGCTGATCAGCAGCTCTGCGCGAGCGCGCGACTATTGCGGGAGCGTCTCAACAGCAACGCCGTGGATGAAGAGATGGCGAAGCGCGCGCTGCGCGCGATCGTCTTTGCCCGAAAAACATCGGCTGGATACAAGGCGTTGCATAAGGGACTTCAGCGCGATGAGATCGCGGTCATCCGCGCCACGGTTGAAGCATACGAGGAAGTAATGGCCGCCAAGGGCAAGATCGAATTGCCGAAAGACGTGGAATGGGCCGCGTTCAAGACCTCGCCGCTGAACGGAAAAATCTCCATCTCGTTCGCATTGCAGTGGCGATATCAGTACAACCCTGCCGCCGAAGGCGTTCGGTACTTCTAGTGAACCGATTGTTATGCCTCGTACAAAGTCCCAGGCAATCGCCGAGTTCGGAGACTTCCAGACGCCGCCTCTGCTCGCGACGCGCTGTTGCGCGCTGCTCAAGGAAATGGGAGTCGACGCGGCTACAATTCTCGAGCCAACCTGTGGCCGCGGCGGATTTCTCTTGGCCGCTGCAGACCAGTGGCCGACAGCGGCAGTCGTGAAAGGAATTGACATCAATCCGGCTCACGTCGCCAAGGCCGCGGATACCGTGCGCTCGCGCTCTGACAACGCGAGATTCTCTCTCGACTGCGCCGACTTCTTTGAACTGGATTTGTCGGCGGTACTTTCCGACCTTGCTGAGCCGATTCTGGTCGTTGGCAACCCACCCTGGGTGACCAACGCGCATGTCAGTGCGCTGGGCGGATCGAACTTGCCGACGAAAACGAATTTCCAACGTCACAAAGGACTGGATGCGCTTACCGGCAAGTCCAACTTCGATATCTCCGAATGGATGCTATCGAAACTCGCCGATGCCCTGAATGGTCGCGACGCGATGTTGGCAATGCTGGTGAAGAACGTCGTTGCCCGCAAGTTGCTGCATTATTGCTGGAAGCGTGATTACTCGCTGACAAGGGCTAATCTGTTTGGCATCGATGCGGCTGCCCATTTCGACGTTGCCGTGGATGCATCGCTTGTCGTCATGAATTTTGGGCCGGTAATCGGTCCGCGTGTCGCGCACTGCTACGATCAGCTTTCCGAGTCCAGGCAACCGTGTAGGACAATTGGCGTGATGGCCAAGTCAATGGTTGCCGATCTACAGGCATATCGACAGACTAAGCAACTCGACGGCGGCTCAGCAATCAAGTGGCGCTCCGGCATCAAGCACGACTGCTCTCGAGTGATGGAATTGCGGCAAGAGGGAAATCAGTTTCGGAATGGCCTCGGCGATCTTGTCGATCTTGAGCCAGACTACTTGTTCCCCATGCTCAAGAGCTCGGAGGTCTCCAAAGTTGCCGACCGGACGTCGACACGTTGGATGATTGTCCCGCAGCAACGGATTGGCCAGAGTACCGCCGAAATCGTTCACCATGCACCCCAAACGTGGAACTACTTACAGCATCACCGAGACTTGCTGAGCAACCGCGCCAGTTCAATCTATACCGATAAGCCCGAGTTCTCCGTGTTCGGAGTGGGTGAGTACAGCTTTGCTCCATGGAAAGTTGCTATCGCGGGAATGTACAAATCCCTGCGCTTCGGCAAAGTGGGGCCACGCCACCAGAAGCCGGTCGTCTTCGACGATACCACCAACTTCCTAGCTTGTCCGTCTCAGGAAGCCGCGGAACTTGTACATTCGATGCTCGCTACGTCACGGGTACAGACGTTTTTCGCCGCGTTTGTCTTCTGGCTGCACTTTCTGAGAAATCGTCGGTAACTGGTATTCCATGAAAAACGGCTCTCCCTTCATGCTGCGGTTGCGAGA
>JAIESQ010000067.1 GCA_019745975.1 Pirellulales bacterium | reverse complement strand
GATCGGCGGCGGCTGGCGGGTTGGCCAACAGCGCGGCGACGCGGCGCTTGCGGGCGACGAGCGCGGCGGCGCGCTCGGCCGCGGCCAGGACCAGGTGCCCCATCTTGGCGTGCTCGGGCTCGAGATCGACCGGCAAGCCGCGGGCCCGCAAGGTTTCGCTCGTAGTCGGGCCGATCGAGGCGACGACCAGGCGCTCGAAGCCGCGCCGCACCGGATCCGCCAACTGCAGGCGCTCGGCGACGAGCAACAGGTGCACCACCTGCTGGGCCGAGGTGAACAGCGCCACGTCGAGGTCGCCGGCGGCGATCGCGCGGACGTTGGCTTCCAGCGGCGCGGTGTCCTCGGGCAGGCCCCACTCGTAGACGCGCACGGGCAGAACCTTGGCGCCGCGGGCTTCGAGCCCGGCCACGAGGCTGGGGTTCGGCTGGCCGTACTCCTGCAGCGCGACGACCTGGTTGGCGACGGACAACTCGGCGTCGAGCGTGCGCAACAGCTCGCGCCAGGTATTCGGCTCGGGGACGCGGAACTTTGGTTCGATACCCAGCTCGCGTAAGACGGCCAGCGGCTTGGGCCCGCGCACGACAGTGATCGCGTCGCTGAGGGCATCAAGAAAGCGCTGCCGATCGACGCGCCGCTCGATGGCGGCCAAGAGCAGCCGGGTGCCGACGCCGGTCAAGAGGATCACGATATCGACCTGGCCGGTGAGCAGGCGGTTAGCGAAGTCGACCGCTTCGTGGGCATCGGCCAGCGGCACTTCGCGCAGCGAGGGGCTGACCGAGGAGACGCCGGCGAACCGCTCGATCAGACGCGCCATCTCGGCGGCGCGGCGACTTTCGAAGGCCGCCACGCGCAAGCCGCCGAAGCTGGGAGAAGGGGCGGACATGGCGGCTCACTAAATCGCCAGCGAAGTCACACGAACTGTGGAGGGGGACAGGGACGAATGGCATCAAGTTAGTACTAAGTCGATTCGCCACAGGGCTGAAGCAGTGCTGTAGCAGCACGCTTGCATCAGACCGCTGTCGCGATGATTCTCGGGTTTCGCGCGCGGACATGGTTCGACGAATCTGCTATCGCAGCAATGCTTAACGAAACTGTGCACAGTATTTGCGCTTAACTTGATGCCATTCGGGACAGGGACATGTTTTCGGCCGGTGCGATTCATCGACACGGCATCGCACGCCGAAAAATGTACCAGTCCCCGTGAAGTCGCACCCGAAAAACGGGACAGTCCCCGGCGGCGCGCACGCGAACTACGGCGCGGGCACGGGAGCCGGGGCGGGCGCGCCGAGGTTTTGCTTGAGCTTCTCGAACTCGCCTGGCGTGTCCTGACCTTCGGCCTGCTGCTCGGCGTTGGGCTTCTTGAGCATGTCGATGCGGTTGAGGTGGATCTTGCGGTAGACGTCGTTCGAGATGACGTAGTACCAGTCGGCGAAGCGATCGTTCAGTTCCTTGACGCGCTCCTCGCCCTTTTTGATCTTCTCTTCGTATTCGTTTTGCTTGCGCTTGTTGTCGGCGCGGATTGCCGCGACCGCGGGGTCTTCGGCGGGGGGCGCCGCGGCTGGTTGGGCGTCGGCTGGTTTTGCTTCGTCGGGCTGTGGCGGCGCTGGCGGTGGGGCATCGGCGGGGGCCGCGGGCTCTTGCGCCTTGGCGGCCGCATCGGCAGCTGGCGCTTCGTCGTCGCCGCCGGGGCCGGCCGGTTCGCTGGCTTCGTTATCGGGGGCGGCGGCGCCTTCAGGCGCGGCCGGCTTGTCGCCTGCTTCCGGGCCTAGTGGCGGCGTGTCGCCGGGGGCAGGCTGTCCGTCGGCAGCCGGTTGCGCGCCGTCGGCCGGCGGTGCGGCGGGCGCTTCTTCGCCTGGGATCGCCTGCAGTTCGGGAGCCGGGACCAGGTCGGGATTGAACTGGGCCGTGACGAAGATGTAGCGGTTGTTGCCCGACTTGGGAGCTTGCACCTTGCCCTCGGCGTCGGCCGCGGGGACTTGCTCCTGGCCGGTGTTGGGATCGGTGTCGAACGCCAGCTCGCCGAAGCGGAGCACGTATTGCACGCCGTCCTTGGCGCTGACGACCGCCTCGCCCTGGTTGGACAAGAGCTCGCCATCGGGCGTCAGATAGAAGCCGCGAATCCCCAGTGACCGGATCGCTTGTTCGTCGAGCGCAATGCCTTCGCTCTTGCGCAGCTCGCGGCTGAGGCCGGCGGGTTTGCGGCGCACATCGACGATCCGCAGATCGGCCAGGGCGTTCTTCATTTCGTTGAGCTTGGTGTCGTCGAGCTCTTCGCCGGCGGCCAGCTCGGCCAGGCTCCACTTGTTGTCTTTGTCGTTGAACTTGAGATCGAGCCGCTCGCCTTGTTTGAACTGGTCGTTGGCGGCGAGGTCGATCGAGTAGTTATTGAGTTGCACGCGCTGGATGTCGAACGCGTTGAGCTTGAGCAGGTTCTTTTCGATCCAGTCCTCGAACTTCGTGCTGAGCTTGTCGGTGGCGACGTCGACGACGTAGATCGCCTCGTCTTTGCCACCCTTGCGGACGAAGCGCTGCTTGGCCTGACCTTTGATTTCGAGGCCGATGATCAGGTCCAAGAGCTTCTTGCCGTTGGCGTCGGCCAGGACGACGTGCTTGCCGACTCCCTTGGCGCCGGGCTCGGCCGTGGCGGGATCGACGACACCGAACTCCGAGAATTGCGAAGCCTTGTCGCCGGCGATGCGGCGGATCTTCAGGTCCATCAGGCTGGCGGCCGCCTGGCCCAATTGCTGCTCGGCATCGGCCGGGTAGTTGTAGTGCGAAGGCAGCACCCACACGCCCTGCACCTGCGCGACTTTGAAGGTCTTGGCGGCGCCTTTGTCGGCGTCGTAGTCGATGATCTCCATGCTGCGCGCGGCTTGCGGGTCTTTGAAATCGGGAAACAGCGGCTGGTCGAGGCGCGTCTTCTCGATCGTCGCCATGTCGACCGGTTTGGGACGACTCGCCCAGGCAACACCTCCCAGGGCCAGGGCAACGACGATCAGCAGGGCGGTTTTCTGGTTTTCTTTCATGGCGGTGCCCGATGTTCTATTGACAGTTAATTCTGCACTGCTTCTCTCGAAGCAGTGGCACACTGATCTGGTTCTTAGCGTCTAACGCAGGCGCGATTTTTCGGCGCCCTCGGTTTCTTGTCGGCGACGGCGCACGAGCACCACCGCCGCCAGGGCCAGCGGCAGCAGTGGCGGCAGCGCCACCGCGACGACCTTGCAGGCGTTCTGCACGCTGCGCACCTTGTTGACCAAGGTCGTTTCGCTGTCCTTGATCTTCTGATCGCGCTCCCCCTTGAGCACATCGAGCTGGCGCTGCAAGCGATCTTCCTCGGTGCGGCGGACCATCTCGCTGGCTTGCATCTTTTGCAGCTTCGTGAGGCTCTCATCCTTTTCGATCGCGTCGACCTTCTTGTCGACTTCCTGCTGGGCCTTTTCGCGGGCGGCGTCGAACTCCTTGATCAGCTTATCGCGGGCGGCGGTCGCATCGTCGCGCGCGGCCGCCGTCCAGCTTTCGAGCCGGGTGAGGCTGCGATGCTCGGGGCGGCGCTTGCGAATGTCGATAAACCGCGTATCGCCCGCCAGCGTGTCGAGCGTGTTGAGGACGAAGGCGACATTGTCGACATCCAACTGCACTTCGGCATCGGGATCGTCCCCGCGCGCCTTGAGGGCAAAAAACGCCGAATAGAGCAGGTCGATGTCGGAAACGAGGACCACGTTCAAATCGGCCTCGCTCGGCAACGGTGGTGGCGCGGGCGCAGGCGAAGTGGCCTTTGTCGCCCCTTCGGCTGTCGCGGCCGCAGCAGCCGGAGTTGCCGCCGCCGGTTCGGCGGCGGGCTCGGCCGGATTGGCGGCGGGTTCAGCTGCCGGTTCGGCGGGCGCGCTCGGTGCAGTGGGTTCGGTAGCGTCGGGCGCCGCCGGGGGTTCAGTAGTGGCGCTCGGTTCGGTTGCCGGCGGCTCGGCTGCGGGTGCCGGCGGCTCGGCTGCGGGTGCCGGCGGCTCGGCCGTGTCATTTGGCTTGGGCGCGGCAGGTTCGGCTTGGGCGACTGCGTTCGTTTCGGGAGCGGCCGCGTCCCCTGCGAGCGGCAGGTTCTGCGGGATGTTCGGCATGTTCTCGAGCGACAGCCCGGCGTGCGGATCGCCCGGCGCGCTCGGCGGCACTGGCTTCACCTTGCCTTTGATATGGGCGGCCAGGATGTACTCATCGTGCGTGGGGTGCAACTGGCGCGTGGGATTCAGGCCGCCGGGCCCCATGAAGGTCTGCTCGAGAATCTGGCTGGCGTCGACCCAGCCCGTCTTGTCGCCCGTGCGCACCAGCGGTGAGAACTCGAGCTTCGAGGCGTTGCGTTGCCGCACCGCGCCGGGAAACAAGAACAGCATCTGCTGCAGGTCGGAACTGATCGAGTCGCGCGCGCTGAACGGCTCGAAGCGGCTGGCGTCGTCGGCGCCCCGATCGACGAACACGAACTCGTCGGGGAACTGGCGAATCTTGGGGTACGGGTTATACGCCTGCCAAACAACTTTTGAATCGAAGAAGTCGACTCCCAGGTGCTGCCAGAGGCCGTCGATGTTCCCCTTGGGCTGCTGGGGCGGTTGATTCATGCCGAACATGCCCATGCCGCCGCGGGGGCGGCGCGGGGCGGCAGTGCCGGCCACGCTGGGATCGAGATAAGGAAACGGGTCTTCGAAGATGGCGGTGGGCTGGCCGGCGGTGACGGCCGCGACGAAGTTCTGCATCTGTGGCTCAGTGAGCGACGACGGCTGCACGGCCAGCAGGACGTCGAACTTTTCGGCGAGCGGATTGTCGGCGTTGATCTGCGTGACTTCGTACTGCTTCTCGAGCTCTTCGACGATCAGCTCGTTGCGGCCCGGCTGCATCGACTGCGGATCGAACTCGGCGAACAGCTTGGCGTCGGTCTGCAGGATGCCGACGCGCTTGCGCTTCTCGCCGCTGACCGTGGCGATCGAGCGGATCAGCTCGTATTCGACCGGCACACCGCGATCGAAGAACGGCACCACGACCTTGTCGAGCCCGCTGGTGAAGGCCACGCCCAGGTAGATATCGGCGATGCTCATCGCGCCGCCGGTGCGCGTGGTCACCTGTTGGCCACGGATGCCATACGTTTGTTCGGCGTGTTGGGCCGCTTTGCTGTATTGCTCGGTGTCGTAAATGGTGACCTGCACGCGGCCGCGGGAGCGGGCCTCGAATTCGCGCAGCATGGCCAAGAGGTCGAGCCGGGTACGGACGTAGCTCTCGGGCACTTCGGGGCTGATGAAGGCTTCGACCTTGACCGTGCGACCGTCGGGAATGTCGCGCAGCAGCTTGGCCGTTTGCGGCGAGAGCGAGCTGAGGCCCGCCATCGTCACGTCGACGCGCGAGTTCGAGCGAGCGACCAGGGCCGTGAGCGCGACGGCGATCGCGGCCAGTGAAGCGGCCCGGGCGAGGTAGTGCCATTGCAACGACTCGCCATCGCGCCCGCCGCGCCAGTGCCGACGGCCGATGAGCACGATGCTCACGTAGAGCATCACCAACACGATCGCCAGGAAATAGACGATGCTCGACATCGAGACGACGCCGCGGCCGAAGTCGCGGAACTGCTCGGCCAGGCTCCACTGCTTGACGTAGGGCGAGTACTTGGCGCCGAACAGCACGTCGGCCGAGTTGATAAACACCAGCGGAGCGTTGAACACGGCCCCCAGGATGAAACCGATCGTGAGGTTGCCGGTCAGGAAAGAGGCTGCCATGCCGATCGACAGCATGGCCACGCCCACCAGCCAGTAGCCGATGTAGGAGCCGACGATCAAGCCGAAATCGGGCACGCCCAGCAACGAGAGCACCACGACATTGGTGAGCGAAAACAACAGGGCCACGCTGTAAATGGCGACCGCCGCCAGAAACTTGCCGAGCACGATGTCCAAGTCGGCGGCCGGCAGGGTAAGCAGTAGCTCGTCGGTCCCTTGCCGCTTTTCGTCGGCCCAGATGCTCATCGTGATGGCCGGAATGAAGACCAGCAGAATGAGCGGCAAGTAGCGGTTCAACTGGTCGAGGTTCGCCAGGTTGGCGTTGAAGAACTCGTTCGGCCAGAAGGTGGCGAACCCGCTCAACAACACGAATACGCAAATGAACACGTATCCGGTCGGGTTGGAAAAGTAGCTGATGAAGTTGCGCCGGAAGATGGCGCTGATGACCTTGAAGTTCATGTCGCGATCACCCGAAGTTGACGGTTACTTGTGTCCGGTGAGCTCGTAGAAGCGCTCGTCGAGCGAGGCGCCGTGGCGGCCGAACTCGCTCGTTGGCCCGTCGTAGACGAGCCGCCCCTCGTCGATGAACAGCACGCGGCTGGCCATCGCCTGCACTTCCTGCAGGATGTGGGTCGAGAGCAGGATGGTTTTGTTTTCGCCCAGCTTGCGGATCGTGTTGCGGACCTCGCGAATCTGGTTGGGGTCGAGCCCGGCCGTCGGCTCGTCCATGATCAGCACGTCGGGCTCGTGCAGCAGCACCTGCGCCATGCCGACGCGCTGCCGGTAGCCGCGCGACAGCTTGCCGATGGCCTTGCCGATGACGTGACTCAGATCGCACAAGTGGACGACTTCCTCGATCCGCTCGCGCTTGTGCTTCCCCTCGAGCCCGCGGGCGTCGGCGAAAAAGTTCAACAAATCGCGCGGCGTCATGTCGGGGTAGAGCGGACCGTTCTCGGGCAGGTAGCCGAGGCGCACGGCGCCGGCCAGGCGATCGGTATTCATGTCGTGGCCGGCGATCTTGGCCGCGCCCGCCGACGGCGAGAGGTATCCGGTCAAGAGCTTCATCGTCGTGCTTTTACCGGCGCCGTTGGGGCCTAAGAAGGCGGCAATCTCCCCCTGGTGAACCTTGAACGAGACGTTCTCGATGGCGGCGAAGTCGCCGTAGTACTTGCTCAGCCCGAGGGCTTCGATCATCGGGGTCTTGGCCTGGTCGATCATGCCTGGAAAACTCCGAGCGGTCGATTCGTGAAGAAGCTGGCGGCGAGCCCCGGGGCGGGACCGCGGCGATTTTTCTATTACGTCGCTGGTGGGTCGCTGGTCGAGGACAAAACGCCACAGGCGGGGGCGGCGCGGCGTCGGGCGCGCGTCCGGCGGGGAAGGAGAGCGCGCCAATCGGTACAAACGTAACCCGATCGTCCGACGCTAGCCAGCGGGTTCGGTCTGCGGCCACGGCCGGGGGAGACCGGTTTTTCAGGCCTCAGAGACCGGCGTCGGGACAGCCCAATCCCTCGGCGACCCCCCTAAAGAAGATAGTGTCTGGGGCGCGGATGTCTAGAGCGAAGCGGCAGCGGCGTTTAGGGCGGTTTTTGGGGGGGCTGAGCGTCTTACCAGGGCTGGGCTTCGGGCAAATTGTTCAGTCAGCGAGGGCTTGCAGGTTGGGTCGTCGTTGCTGGAGGTTCCATTCGAGATACTGGTCGAGACCTTCGATGTCGTCGGTCCACGATCCCGCTGCGCGACGCAGAATCTCGCGACCTTCGTCGTCCGATGGGACGGCGGACGCGCGACTCAAGGTCACCAGTACCATTTGGCCGTCGGGCAAGCCAGGCTCTTCATCGAGTTCGATGATCTTGCCGTGAACGATGCCAGTCATTGAGTCCTTCATGTTCCGGTTCTCAGCGGTGCGTCGGATACTTCTACGAAAGCACGCCACCCAGATTCTACTTCGCCGAACTCTACAGCGTCGGCCCGATGCTCCAGGGGACGAACTCCTCTTCGCCGTAGCCCAAGAGCTCGCTCTTGGTTTTGCGGCCGCTGGCCACTTCGAGCATCAGGTCGAAGATCTGCCGCCCCACTTCGGCCACCGGAGTGCCTGCGAGGATCACGCCTGCGTTGACGTCCATGTCGTCGATCATCCGCTCGTACATGGGCGTGTTGGTGGCCACTTTGATAGAGGGCGTCGGCTTGCAGCCGAAGCAACTGCCGCGACCGGTCGTGAAGCAAACGACGTTCGCCCCGCCCGCCACGATGCCGGTCACGCTCGGGGGGTCGAAGCCCGGCGTGTCCATGACCACGAAGCCGCGGGCGGTGACCTGTTCGGCGTAGCGGTAGACGCCGGTCATGGCAGTCGAACCGGCTTTGGCCACCGCGCCGAGCGATTTTTCGTAGATGGTTGTCAGCCCGCCCTCCTTATTGCCTGGCGAGGGATTGTTGTCGATCTCGACGCCGAACTTGCCGGTGTACTCTTCCCACCAGCGAATGAGCTCAACCAGCCGCTCGCCGACTTGACGGCTAACCGCACGGCGCGTGAGCAGGTGCTCGGCGCCGTAGATCTCTGGAGTCTCGGCGAGGATCGTCGTGCCGCCGGCCGCCACGACCATGTCGCTGGCCACGCCGAGCGCGGGGTTGGCCGTGACGCCCGAGTTGCCATCGGACCCGCCGCAGTTGGTGCCCAGCACCAGCTCGCTGGCGGGCACGCTCGCGCGGCGCACGTCGTTGGCGTGCGGCAACATTGCGGCCAGATGCTCAAGCGCCGCCTCGACGGTGCGCGTCGTGCCGCCGAGGTCTTGCATGCTTAGCGTGATCGGCCGGGCGACGTGCGTGCCGTTTCCGCTGGGGCCCGTCGCGTGTTCGGGTAGGACGCGGCCGTCCGGCCCGCTGATCTGCACGAGATGCCCGGCTTCGACGAGGCTGCCGAGCGTGGCGGTTTCGCAGCCGAGCCCCACGAGCAGATAGCCGCCGATGTTAGGGTGCCTGGCGAAGCCCGACAGCACACGGTTGAGTTGTGCGTGGTCCTCCCCTTTGTATTGCAGGCCGCAGCCGGTCTTGTGCGTGATCGGCAGAATGCCGTCGACATTGGGGAACTTCTGGAGCAGGCCGGCGTCGAACTTCTGGGCGACGATGCGCGCCACGGTCGCCGAACAGTTCACGTTGGAGATGACTGCCAGGTAGTTGCGGGTGCCGACGCGGCCATCGGGGCGTCGATAGCCCTGGAACGTGCGATCGGTGATCGGAGCCGGCGCCGCGGGTGTTTCCGCCGCATACATGTAATCGCGGGCAAACTCACCAGCCGCCAGATTGTGGCTATGGACCCAGGCTCCTGCTGGAATCGCTTGCGTGGCGAAACCGATCGTCTGGCCGTACTTGAGCACGCGCTCGCCATTGGGGATTGGCACCAGCGCGGCTTTGTGGCCGATGGCGACTGGTTCGGTGAGTTCGACGGTGCGGCCGCCTAGCGTGAGCCGGGTGCCAGCAGGCAACGAGCGGGCCGCCACGGCGATATTGTCCGAGGGGTGAAGGTGCAGAGCGTCGACGGGGGCGGTGGTGGACATGGGCGCCGGCTCGAACTTTCCGAAATGTTGGTTTGGCGGGAGGTTGACCAGAAACGCGCGGGGGCGAAGCAAACTTTGGACGCCACCGAAGGTTACGATCCCTTCAGACGGCCAGAGCGTCGACCAGCGCGACAGCATCCAACGTAATGGCGGTTTCGCCGGCGGGCAAATCGCGTGCTGCCCCCGTTACGCGGCGTCTATAATAGGTCAGGCGAGAGAACGACCCCGTCGATCGAGCTTTGCTACGGGATTGCGAACCGAGAGCGGCACCTGCATGTCATCCACGCTCGAATCCAGCTCAATCGTTCGCGAGGCGGTAGGGGGCAAGCCCCCGCGCGACGCCAAGCTCGTCGAGTGCGAGCGGTTCATCGAAGCCCAATTGGGCAGCACTCGCGGGCAGGTCAAGGGAGTGGAGATCGCCACGAGCCTATTGAAGCTGCTCGTTGGCTTGATCGCGTACTTTCTACTGTTGGTCGTCGTCGATCATTGGGTGCTGCCGGGAGGCCTGGGCGTCTGGACGCGGCTCTTGGCCCTGGTCGGGTTGCTGGCCGGGGCCGGCTGGTACCTGGCGGCGCGCGTGGTGCCGCTGTTGGGCAAGCGCGTGAATCCGGTCTATGCGGCGTACTCGATCGAGAAGACGCAGCCGACGCTCAAGAACAGCGTGATCAATTTTCTGCTGTTGCGCCGCGAGCGCGAACGGGTGGCGGAGCCGATCTTCGTCGCCATCGAACAGCGCGCGGCCAGCGATTTGCAGCGCGTGCCGGTCGAGGGGGCGGTCGACCGCTCGGGGCTGATCCGCCTGGGCTACGTGCTGGTCGCTCTGGTGACGCTGGTGTGCGCGTACTGGCTGCTGTCGCCGAAAGACCCCTGGCGGACGTTCCGCCGCGTGGCCGCGCCGTGGGCCGATCTCGCGCCGGCGACGCGCGTGTCGATCGACGCCATTGAGCCGGGGAGCACGCGCGTCTTTCAGGGGGATCGCGTGCGCGTTTCGGCGCGCGTGCGCGGCGTGCGCAAGGGGGAAGAGATCACGCTCTTGTGGAGCACGGCCGACGGCCAGAACGTCGATCAGCCGATCGCCATGCAGCCTTCGACCGAAGGCTACGCGTCGTACTTCGAGGCTGAACTGCCTGGCGGCAGCGGCACGCTGCAACAGAACACCGAATACCGCTTGCGCGCGGGAGACGCCGAGTCACCGCGGTTTCAGCTCGAAGTGGTGACCGCGCCGGCCATCCTGGTCGAACGGGTCGAATACGCCTATCCGGCCTATGCCGACGTGCCCAACCGGGTCGTCGAGCGCCAGGGGGATCTGCAGGGGATCGATGGCACGACGGTCACGATCACGGCCCGGGCCAACGTGCCAATCAAGAACGCGTATATCGACTTCGATGCCGACGGCGGCCGCGACGTTTCACTGTCGCTCAGCGGGCAGATGGCCAGCGGCAACTTCCTGCTGGCGCTCAACAAGCAGGGAGAGCCCGAGCACAAGAATTATCAAGTGCGGTTTCTCGACCAGGCGGGGCACGAGAACCCCCACCCCGTGCGACACACGATCGAAGTGCTTGCCGATCAACCGCCGGAGATTCAATTCACCGAGCCAGGTCGCGACGAAGTCCAACTAGCCCTCAATGGCGCGCTGCCGCTGGCGCTGCGGGCGGCCGATCGCGACTTCAAGCTGCGCCGCGTGACCGTCTTCTTTGAGAAGAAAGGGGGCGCCAAGCTGCGCACCGAAGTGCTGCTCGATGAACCGCGCGGCGGCCGCTTCGACGGTTCGCTGGTTTTCGATGCCAGCACGCTCGAGCGTGGCGCGGTTGCGGCCGGCGACACGATCGAGTATTGGGCCGAAGCTCGCGACAACCGCCAGCCGGTCGCCAACGAAGCGCACACGGTCAAACATCGCATTCGCATCACGTCGGCGGTCGACGAAGCCGAGCGGCAGCGCCAATTGGCCGAAGCCGAAAAGAAGGCCGAGGAAGCGGTCCGCGATACCGATGAAACGGTGGCGGCCGAAAGCACGACAGCGGGCGATGACGAATCGCAGCAGGGCAGCGAGTCGGAGGTCGCCAGCAACAACGCGGCCGAGGGAGCCGAGCCTTCGGCATCGCCAACCGATCGCAAGGACCCCGAGCGCGACGCCGCCGAAGCGATGGAAGACATCATCGCGTACCGCGACGAACAGGACGGCCAGTCGCCGCGCGAAGACAAGCCACGCGAGCAGCAGTCTGAGGAAAACTCCTCCACGGAGTCGGATCGCCAGCAACAGCCCGACGAGCAACAGCAAAGCGAAGAACAAAACGGTGACAAGCCGCGCGATGCGCAAAGCGGCGATGAGGGGGGCGAGTCGTCGGAATCGGGGGGCCAGTCGCAGGAGCCGTCGGGCGAGCAATCGGGTGATCAGTCTGGCGAGCAATCGGGCGGCAGCAAGCAAGAGGGCGCTTCGGGCCAAGGCCAGGGCGAGTCGAAGCCCGAGGGGGGCTCCGAAAGCTCGTCGAGCGAGCCTGCGTCGGGCGGGCAAGGTGGCAAGCCGCGCCCAGGGCGCAAGCCTGGCGGCTCGGGTGACGCCAACGCCGAACCTGATGGATCAACGCCAGAGTCGAGTGCGCCTGACCAAACCCAAGGGGGCAAGAAGCCCGGCGCTCGCAAGCCGGGGGGCAAGCAACCGAAGCCGCAATCGACGGAGTCCGGCGAGTCGGGCGAACAAGATGGCGCGACGTCCGACGCTGGTCAACCCGACCGTGCCGGTCAGCCGGGTGCGAAGCCGAAGCCAAGGCCCGGCAACAAACCAAACAAACCTGAGAGTGCCGGCCAGCCGGAGTCTGGTGAAGGTTCGCCCGAAGAAGGCGGTAGCGCAGACAAGCCGGGTCAGGATGGCGCCAGTGATGCCTCGCAAGATGGATCGAGTCGCCCCGGGGGCCAGCCGGGCGATAAGTCCGAGCGCGAATCCGGCGCGAACCCCAACGAGGGAGGTTCGACCGAACCGAATTCGAAACCATCCGCCGGCCGCAAGCCGAAGCCACCGCAGAAGGCCAGCCCGCAAGAGGGGGGCGCGTCGCCGAGCGAACAGGCGGCCGACACCGCGGGTGCGAACAAGCCCGACAAACCGAAGCCCGACGAAGGGGACGGCCAAAGCACGGCGGCGAGCGAGCCGCAGAAGCAAGACGACCCCGGCGAGCAAGGATCGGGCTCGGGCGCGGGAGACCGCACGGCTCCGCCCGCCAAACCCCAGCGCGACAAACCACAATCGGAGGAAGAACGCCACGACGAAGAGGCGACCGGCGGCGATCCCAACAACTCGACCGGCGAAAGTGGCGCGGGCCAGCAGCCCGAGAATCACAAGCCCAGCGGCCGCATCGATCAGCAGCAAGGGACGAAGGACAAGAATCAGGAAGGCTCGTCGGAGACCGATCCGTCGAACGACGATGTCGGCGACAACGCTTCGAGCCCCAAGCCGCATGAGTCCGATTCGCAAGGAGCCGAGTCGGGCGATCGACAAGGTGGCGGTCAACAAGGGGGGGGGCAGAAAGCCAACAAACCGGGGACTGGTTCGGCGGGGGAGAACACCGCTGCCGATCAAGGCTCGGGTCAGGCACCGGGCGCCGGTGATGGCGACGCGTCGGATCAGGCCGGCAACAAGACGCCCGGCAAACAACCGCGACAAGGCTCGGGTCAGAAGACCGACGGCGCCGGTTCGTCGGGTCAGTCGAGCCAGCCGCAGGGTGAGTCGGGCTCGCCTTCTTCGTCGGGTCAGCCGGGGGAGGGCGGGTCGGGGCGCAAGCCGCCGCAATCGACCGACAAGCCGCGGCAGCCCAATTCGGCTGATGGTCAGCCACCGTCGCAGCAGGATGATGCTTCGTCGACGCCAGAAGGTGCCGACCAGCCGGCCGACCAGCAGCCCGGCGAGTCGGACGCACCCGTCGGCGGCAACTCCGGCGGCACGGGTCAGCCTAATGGCCCGGGCATCAACACCGGCGCCGGTCGCCCGCAAGGTCCTGGACAGACCGGCGCGCCGCCGCAAGAAGCGCTCGGTGGTGAAGAGGCCAACGCCGAGTTCGCTCGCCAGCAGACCGACCTGGTGATCGAGTCGCTCAAAGATCAACTCGCCGACGACCAGCTCGATCCCGAGCTGTTGAAGAAGCTCGGCTGGACGCGCGACGACATCGAGAAGTTCGTCCGCCGTTGGGAAGCGCTGCGCAAGGCAGCCGGTCAGGAAGGCCCCGAAGGGGAGAAAGCCCGCGAGCAGTATGAGCGCGTGATCAACGACTTGAATCTCAAGCGGCGCGGTGTGTCGATCCGCCAGTCGGCCAAACCCGACCAGGTGAACCGCCTGCGTGAATCGCGCGGCTCGAAGCCGCCGGCCGAGTACGCCGATCAGTTTCGGGCGTACACCGAAGGGGCCACGAAGGCCGCGACGCCCAAGAAGTAGGCACAGCAACCAGCTTCTGCGGCGACTGGCCCCGGCCCGCCTTGCCTTAACGCCGGCGGTCGCGACAATCGCACTCGATGCTTGCCCGCGTGCAAACCTGGTGGACCGTGCTGTCGATCTCGCTCTCGGAGCGGCTCGTCTATCGCGGCGATTTCGCGGTCGGCACGCTGATGCGGTTTTTGCCGTTCGTGACCCAGATCTTTCTCTGGGCCGCGATCTTCGAGTCCAACGGCAACCAGCCAATCGCCGGCTACACGTACCCCGACTTCATGGCCTACTTCCTGCTCACCCAGGTGGCGCGGGCGTTTTCGAGCATGCCAGGCCTGGCCAGCAATGTCGCGCTCGACATCCGCGATGGCACGATCAAAAAGTACCTGATTCAGCCGATCGACATGGTCGGGTTTCTGCTGTTGAAGCGGGTGGCGCATAAGCTGGTTTACTACATCGTGGCGATCGCCCCCTTCGCGCTGGTGTTTTATCTGGCGCGAGGATTCTTCGGCGGCTGGCCCGAGCCGGCGGTGCTGGCGGCGTTTTTCGCGTCGCTGGTGATGTCGTTTTTGCTGGGCTTCTTTCTCGAAGCGACGATCGGCATGGTCGGCTTCTGGTTCCTCGAAGTCAGCTCGCTGTTGTTCGTCTACATGCTGTTCAGTTTCTTCTTCTCGGGGCACATGTTTCCGATCGACATGCTGCCGGGTTTTTTGGGGCATTTCGTGCAGGCGCTGCCGCTGAAGTTTCTGGCCTACTTTCCGGCGGCGGTCTTTCTGGGCAAAGTGACGGGACAGGAGCTGGTCATCGGCTTGATCGTGCAGGCAGCCTGGGTGGTGTTCTTCGGCGTGGCCTGCCGGGCGAGTTTTCACTACGGCGTGAAGCGCTATAGTGCCTACGGAGGTTAAGCGGATGGCCGTGCCCCGTGCTCGTACTGACGAGATCGCGCGCTACCTGCGCGTGGCCGCCACCTTCGCGCGCAACAGCCTGGTGCGCGACATGACGTTCCGTGCGAACTTCTTGATCGACGCGGCCACGTCGATTGTCTGGATGTTGATGAACCTGGCGTTCTACGTCTTGATTTTCAGCTTCACAACATCGCTGGGAGTGGGGACCGGCTGGGGGAAGTATCAGTTCTTCGTCTTCCTGGCGACGGGGATGTTCATCAACAGCCTGGTGCAGGCGTTCTTCATGCCCAACGCCAACGAGTTCGGCGAACACATTCGCACGGGGCGCCTCGACTTCGCGCTGGTCAAGCCGATCGATACGCAGTTTCTCGTGTCGCTCTCGAGAATCGAGTGGTCGAGTTTGTCGAATTTCGCCGTGGCGGCGGTGCTGCTGGGCTATTCGCTGGTGCAGATCGGCCACCGCCCGAGCGTCGTCGAGTGTGTGCTCTATCCGTTCTATGTTCTCTGCGGCGTGGCGGTGCTCTACAGCCTGATGATGCCGCTGGCGGCGTGTGCCGTCTGGCTGGGTCGCAACGAGAGCTTGTACGACTACTGGTTCTATGTGATCAACTTCTCGCGCTATCCGATGGAGATTTACCGCGGCACGTACGGCACGCCGCTGCGGCTGTTCTTCACCTATATGATTCCGGTGCTGATCGTGGTGAACGTACCGGCCCGGCTGCTGGCCAAACCGCTCGATCCCGACAACTGGTGGCTTGCTATTTGCGCCTTCGTGGCGACGCTGGCGAGCCTGGCGGTTTCGCGCTGGATCTTTCAGCGGGCGCTGGCCAGTTACCGCAGCGCCAGCAGCTAAGGCGTGCGGCAACTTGTTCGGCTGGCAGGTTCTCCGCCTGGGCGGTAGGCTGAGAGATTCAAACCGCTACCGATCGCCCGCTTTTGACGACTCGCCATGGATTTCGATCTTTCCAGCGAACAGCGCATGCTACGCGAGCTGGCGCGTAACTTCACCGTCAAGGAGATCGTGCCGGCCGCGCCGGCGCACGATCGCGAGCAGAAGTTCCCGCACGAACTGCAACGCGCGGCGCTCAAGCTCGGGCTGTTGCACCTGACGATCCCCGCCGAGTTTGGCGGCGGCGGGCTGGGCGGCTTCGAGCAAGCGATCGTCACCGAGGAACTGGCCTGGGGCTGCACCGGCATCGGCGGCGCCTTGGGACTCAATGCCGTGCCGGCCGACGCCCTGATGGTGGCCGGCACCGACAAGCAGAAAAAGGAATACCTCGGCCGGCTGACCGACGGGCAGTTCGGCTGCTACGCCGCCACCGAACCGGGGGCGGGCTCTGATGTCGCCGGCTTAACAACGCGCGCCGTCCGCCAAAAAGACAAATACGTCCTCAACGGCACCAAGATCTGGATTTCGAACGCCACGGTTTCGAGCTTCGCGGTCGTGTTCGCCAAGACCGATCCGGCAGCCGGCCATCGCGGGCTGAGCGCGTTCCTGGTCGAGATGAACTACCCGGGGGTGTCGGTCGGCAAGAAGCTCGAGAAGCTCGGACAGCGGGCTTCGCCTGCGGCGGAGTTGAATTTGATCGATGTCGAAGTGCCGGCCACCAATTTGCTGGGGGCTGAAGGCGAAGGCTTTCTGGTGGCCATGAAGGTCTTTGACCGCTCGCGGCCGATGATCGCCGCCTCGGCAGTGGGGCTGATCCGCCGCTGCCTCGACGAGGCGCTGGCCTACGCCCGCGAGCGCCGCACGATGGGGCGGCCGATCATCGAGCACCAGGCGATCGGTCACAAGCTGGCCGACATGGCGATGCGTTACGAAGCGGCCCGGCTGCTCACGCTCAAGGCGGCGTGGCAGCTCGATCATGGTCAGCGCAACACGATGGCGGCTGCCTACGCCAAGGCATTCGCGGCCGACACTGCCACTTGGGCCGCCAGCGAGGCCGTGCAGATCTTCGGCGGCATGGGCTACAGCACCGAGTTCCCGGTCGAGAAGCTATATCGCGACGCCAAGGTGCTGCAGATCTACGAAGGGACCAGCGAGATTCAGCGCAACATCATCGTGCGCGAACTGGCGCGCTGAACGAAGGGCCGGTCTGACCGCGGGTCGCATGCGACGACTGATTCCCATCTTATTGGCCGTGCTCCTGATCGCGGGGTTGACGTACGCCTTCTGGCCGCGCGCGGTGCCGGTCGACGTGGGCCAGGTCGTGCGCGGCGATCTGGAAGTCACGGTCGACGAAGAAGGCAAGACCCGCATCAAGGAGCGGTACACGGTTTCGGCACCGCTGGGGGGGCGATTGCGGCGCATCGAGCTCGATCCTGGCGACGAGGTGCGCGCCGGCAAAACGCTCCTGGCGGTGATCGAGCCGAACGATCCGGCGCTGTTGGACAAGCGCGAACAGGCGGAAGCCGAAGCCCGCGTCAAGGCGGCCGACGCGTCGCTGCAACAAGCTACACCGCGGCTGGAAGCGGCCCGCGCCGGGCTCGAGTACGCGCAGAGTGAATTCCGCCGCAAGCGCACGCTCAAAGAACGCGGCGGGATCACCGAAAGCGAGCTGGAGGACGCCGAACTGCTGGTGCGCACTCGCAGCCAAGAGCTCAAAGCAGCGGAATTCGCGGTACAGATCGCGAAATTCGAACTCGAGCAAGCGCAAGCGGCGCTGGTGCGTTCACGCCCGGATGCCGCTGATCTGGATGACGATAGCAGCGAAACCGAGGGGAGCCTCAACAATGCCCCCTCGACCGCGGCGGCCCGCTCGGCGGCGGCCCCGGTGCCGCGCATCGAGATTCGTTCCCCCATCACGGGACGCGTGCTGCACGTGCTCGAAGAAAGCGCCGGCGTGGTCACCGCCGGCACCGGTCTGATCGAGGTCGGCAATCCCGTGGATCTCGAAATCGAAATCGATGTGCTTTCCAGCGACGCGGTAGCCATCAAGCCGGGCGCGCTGGTGCGGCTCGTGCATTGGGGGGGCGAGTATCCCCTGGAGGGGAGCGTGCGGCTCGTCGAACCGGCCGCGTTCACCAAAGTGTCCGCGCTGGGGGTCGAAGAACAGCGCGTCGACGTGGTGGTCGATTTCACCGACCCGCCGGAAAAGCGCACCGCCTTGGGCGATGGATACCGTGTCGAGGCGCGAATCGTCGTTTGGCAAGGCGAGGACATCGTCAAAGTGCCCGCCAGCGCGCTCTTTCGCCAGGGGGACGACTGGGCCGTGTTTCGCGTCGTGGGCGACCGCGCCGTGTTCACGCCGATCAAGCTAGGGCACAGCAACGCGCTCGAAGGAGAGGTGCTCGAGGGGCTCTCGGCGGGAGACGTGGTGATCGTGCATCCCAGCGACACGGTCGTCGACGGGGTGAAGGTGATCCGCCGGTAGAGCCTGTCACAGCGGCTTGATCCACGAGACCTGCGTGATCAGGTGCTCGAGGGCCGCGAACGAGATCGAGGCGTTCGTGGCGTACCGCGGCGAGGAGTTCGCCGGGAAGGTCGCCAGCGTGGCGTCGCCCACCAAAAACACGTTGAAATCGCCCGAGAGGTTCTCGTAGCCCGCGGTCGTCTTGCAGAAGCACATGTCGGTGGCGTAACCGACCAAGAGCACGTGGCGCACGCCCTGCTCGCGCAAAAAGTCGCGGAGCAGCGCGTAGCCTTCGGCGTCGTAGATCACCACGTCGTCGGGCTGGTACGTAATGTCGCGCGTGACGGGGATCGGCAACTCCCAGAAACCTTCGCCGTTAAAGCGCGGCCCCGCGTCGAGGCCGCGGAACTGCTTGAAGTAGTCGATCACCGGTGTGTCGGCCGAGAGCTCGAGCACCGCGGGAATGCGTTCTCCTTCGTAGCGAAAGCCGTTGAGCTTGGCTGCCAGCTCGGCGGCGCCTTCGTGGCGCTCGGCTTCGCTGGGCCGGCCACGGACTGAGCGATAGAGCTTGCGGCGGATCGGATCTTCGCGCCCGGGCAGGCTGTAGGCCACGACCCCCACCCGCGAACGCCATTGTTTCAAGAACGGGTCGATCACTTCGCGCGTATGGCGCGCCGCCAGATGGTTCTTCTCGGGGGTGCAGAAATCGGCCGCGCCGGCCGGCTCGGGAGTGCGCCAACCCTGGCCGTCGTCGACCCCCCAGGGGTGCACCATGACGATCGCCGTGTCGCGCGCCCGCAGGCGATTGGGCAGTTCGATGATGCCGCGAGCGTTGTAGCTGAACCGCCACGCCCGGACGGCGAGATCGGCAGCGGAGTCATCGACGAGTAGCGGCGCCTCGTAACGCGCGATTTCGCGCACGGGCTCGACGAACTCGGGATGATCGGCTAACAGCGGCGCGGGGTCATCGAGGCGGCGCAGCACGTTCTCGTAGGTGCGTGGTTGAGCGCCTAGCGACGGCGCGATCGCGACGGCGCGCGGCGGCGCGGGGCGCGACGGCTCGTCGGCGCTCGACAACAGCCAACTACCGGTAGCGAGTGCCGCGCCCATGACTAGAAGATGTTTCATAACCGGGATTGGGTGCCACTGCTGGCTTGTCCAGCAGTGCAAAGTTCGATACGGCACTGCTAGACGAGCTAGCAGTGGAACCCGACGCGGATTCATCGCCGGTTTTGAAACTGCTTCTAGGCTCAACCGCTTTGCGCGCGTCGCGTAGTCACGGGGTGCATCGAGGCGGAACGTTTGCAGCGGTCGCATCGCGATTTCCTTTCAGAACGAGCAGTTTCGAGCTGCCGAGGGCCGGCACTATGCTACCGCGCCAGAGGGGTGCCGACAGCTTCGGGTCGTTCCAGTTGGTTCACTTGCGCCAGCGCGACGACTTGTGTCCCCACCGATGGTTGCGGCCCCGCGACCGCGCCGGAACGGTCGCTTCGCCAGGCCAGTAAATCCGGCAAGTCGGGCCTGATCTGTGGCCTACCTTGCTACTAGGGGCATGCCGCGCCGAGCGCGCAGCCGTCGAACGGCCCCCCGGGGCGCGTTGTGCTGCGCGCTGGCAGTTAGCGTTCTTGTTCCAACTGGTTTGGGCATGCATCGGCGTCACCCTTCGTTAAGGACGAAGCTCAATCTGTTGCTGGCGGTGAGCGCCGGCACGGCGCTGTGCATGTCATGCGCGGTGTTCGTCACCAACGATCTGCGCATGATGCGCTCGGCCAAGACAGACCATCTGTTGGCCCTCGCCGACACCCTGGGCGTCGGCGCCGTCAATGCCCTGGCACGAGGCGACTTGCGGCGGGCCGAGCGCGTGCTCAATTCGCTCCAGGCACATCCCTCGGTCGTGTATGCCAGCCTGCACGATAACGAGGGCAAGGTCTTCGCCCGATATCGCGCGCCGGGCACGACATCGACCACGTCGCCACCGCCGCTGCCGCCCGCAAATGGCGCCTATTTCACCGATGACGGGCATCTGGGCGTCTTGGGGCTGGTGCATCTCGATGGCCGGCCGGTGGGAAGTGTCTACCTGCACGCCGCGCTGAACGATCTGCGGGCCGAGTTGCTGCATTACCTGCGGGTGGTCGCGCTAGTGATATTGGCCTCGTTAAGCGCTGCGGTGTTGATCTCGAGCCGGCTGCAGCGCTTGGTGACGGAACCGATCCTACGGCTCACACGAACCGCGCAGCAGATTGCGGCGGCGGGCGATTATTCGGTGCGCGTGCAAAAGGGGGCGAACGACGAGCTCGGCATCCTGTGCGACGAATTCAATCGCATGCTCGAGCGCATCGCGAAAAGCGATAAGGAACTGCAAGAAGCCCGCGATTTGCTCGAACAGCGCGTGGATGCGCGCACGGCCCAACTCTCGCGCGCCAACGTCAAGTTAAGCCGGGAAATCGCCGAGCGTCAGCGGGCCGAAGAGGAGCTCGTCACGCTGCACGAGCAACTCATCGAAGCCGCGCATCGCGCCGGCATGGCCGAGATCGCCACCGACGTGTTGCACAACGTGGGGAACGTGCTCAACAGCGTCAACGTATCGTGCACGCTGGTTGCCGAACGGCTGCGCACCAGCAGCGTACCGCAAGTGCAGCGGCTGGCGGAGCTTGTCAACGAGCAGCGCGAGCGCTTGGGAGAGTTCCTGAGCAACGACCCGCGCGGCGGGCAAGTGCCCGAATTCCTCAGTCTGCTGGCCGCGGAGCTGCGCGTCGAGCGCGAGGCGCTATTGGACGAGGTCGGCGCGCTGGTGCACAACATCGATCACATCAAGCAGATCGTCGCCATGCAGCAGTCGTACGCCGGCGTTTCGGGGCTTGTGGAGGCCGTGTCGCTCGAACAGTTGTTCGACGACGCGCTGCGGCTGCACGCTCCCTGGATCGCGAAGTACCAGGTCGAGGTCGTGCGCCAGTTCGAACCGTTGCCCGAGATCCGGCTACAAAAGCAGAAGCTGTTGCAGGTGCTGGTGAATTTGCTGCAGAACGCCCGCGACGCCCTGCTGGAAAGCGGCCGCGGCGATCCGCGGCTGGTGTTGCGCATCAATCGCACGCCGCAAGACGCCGTGCGCATCGAAGTGAGCGACAACGGCCTGGGGATCGCCGACGAGAACCTGACACGCATCTTCTCGCACGGCTTCACGACCAAGGCGGGCGGGCACGGCTTCGGGCTGCACGCGTCGGCCAATGCCGTGCAGCAGATGGGGGGCAAGCTGGCAGCCGCCAGCGAGGGCCCCGGAACTGGGGCAACCTTCACTATTGAATTGCCGCTTGAGGCGGTCGAGGTGCCCGTATGAGCGCGGAGCCCAATCGGCGCATTCTGGTGATCGACGATAATCAGTCGATCCACGACGACTTCCGCAAAATCCTGGGCCGGCCCGCGGCGCCGAACAAAATGCTCGACAAAGCCGCGGCGGCGCTCTTCGGGCGGCCGCTGGCCGAGTCGCACGCCTATTGCGAGTTCGAGCTGGCGCACGCCTGCCAGGCCGAAGAGGGGCTCGCGCTGGTGCAGCGCTCGATCGACGGCGACCGCCCCTTTGCGCTGGCCTTTGTTGACGTCCGCATGCCACCCGGTTGCGACGGCGTGGAGACCGTGCGCCGCCTATGGGGGATCGACCCGCATCTGCAAGTCGTGATCTGCACGGCTCACTCCGACTACTCGCTCGAACAGATCTTGGAGCGGCTGGAGCGGACCGACCGCCTGTTGATCCTCAAGAAGCCGTTCGACAACGTCGAGGTGAGCCAGTTGGCGATCGCCTTGACGCGCAAATGGGACCTGGCGCGGCAGGCGCGTCTGCACTGCGATCGGCTAGAGCGCACGGTGGCCGAGCGGGCCCGCGATCTGGTCGACACGCGCGACGTGGCGGTGTTTGCCTTGGCCCAGCTCGCCGAATCGCGCGATCCGGAAACGGGGCAGCACCTGGAGCGGATTCGCGCCTACTGCCGGATCCTGGCCGAACAACTCCGCAAGGAAGGCCCCTACACGAGTTTGATCGACGAACAGTTCGTCGAAGATATCTATCGTTCGAGCCCGTTGCACGACATCGGCAAGGTCGGCATCCCCGACGCGATCCTGCTCAAGCCCGACCGGCTCAGCGAACGTGAATTCGCGATCCTCAAGCGGCATACGGTCATCGGCGCCGGGGCGCTGGAGCGCGCCGCCATGCACAGCGGTTGCGGCGGCTTTCTGCGGATGGCGGCCGACATTGCCCGCTATCATCACGAGCGCTTCGACGGCACCGGCTATCCGACGGGGCTCAAGGGGCAGGAGATTCCCTTGGCGGCGCGGATCGTGGCACTGGCCGATGTTTACGACGCCCTGACCAGCGTGCGCGTTTACAAGTCGGCCTACGATCCGGAAGTCGCTCAATTGATGATTGAACAACAGAGTGGCAAGCACTTTGATCCGGCCGTGGTCGACGCCTTCCGCGCCCGGGCCCGCGAATTCATGGATTTGCACGGGATGCTGGGCCGCGGCGGCCGCCGCGATGAGGCCGGCGAGTTTGGCGCGAACGGCTCAGCAGAAATTGAGGATATTGTCGCCGCGGTCACCTGAGTCGATTCGACCGGGTTGTTGACGTGCGTCCCTAATGCGCGAGAGGTCTTCTCCCACGGGCGTTGTGGCAAACACGAAGGGCCGGCGCATCGCGGGGATGCTCCGGCCCTGGGGAATCAAGCCTTTTGTCGCACCTGCGACGGTGGAGTCGCTGCGAGAAGAGCGCAGGACAGGCCGCGCTGGGCGCTGGCCATCGCTAGGGTCCTGGACTCACGCGTTATTGGTTTGGCACCTCCGTCGGAATCAGCGACAAAAGGCTTGATCCTCGTGCTCGCGGCAGGCTTCGTTGTCGGCCCCCGCGACAGAAGAACATATCGGCAGAAAACGGCGTCGGTCCGACTTCTTTTTTTGTCGACGCGGCAGTCGGCAAACTGTGCGGCCTGCGAAAGCCGATTCACCCCGGAACACGGCTTTGGCGGCCCGCTGCGGCATCCGGCCAAAGCAACTCTACTACAAATCCACCCACGAGGTGAGCAATTCCGCAAGCCTGCCGGCGATGAGTCACCCCTCGCCGGATTTCCTGACGGCGCCGACCAGCAAGCGCCAATTCGGTGGCTGCTTAGTGCTCCAGGCTTACTTCGGCGTCGCGCTCGCGGTGTCCGTAAAAGCTGTACAGCAGCCCGACGAGATTAAACATCGCCAGCGTCATGATCATGCTGCCGACGACGACAATGGCCAAGGGGCGCTGGGTCTCGGAGCCGATTCCCTGCGACAACGCTGGCGGCAACAGCCCAAAAATGGCGGCCAGCGCGGTCATGCACAGCGGGCGAATCAGCCGCTCGGTGCCGGCGCGGATCGCTTCGTTGACCGGCAGCCCCTGACCTCGTCCTTGGTTGAAGCCGGCGACCATAAGCAGGCCGTTCATCATGCCGACGCCAAGCACGGAGACAAATCCCACGCCGGCCGAGACGTTTAGCGTCGTGCCAGTGAGATACAAAGCCCAGATGCCGCCCATCGACATCACCAGCACGTTCGAGAAAACGACAATGGCATCGAGCCACGAACGCAACGCCAGATAGAGCAACACCAGAATCAGGGCCAAAGCCAGCGAGATGGTCACGGCCAGGCGACGCACGGCTTGCTGCATTTGTTGGAACTCGCCGCTCCATTCCAGCCGATAGGGCTGACCGACGAGCGGCGCGACGTGCGATTGCGCCTCAGCCACGGCACTGGCCAGATCGCGCCCGCGCACACTGAATTTGACGGCGATCAATCGCTGCCCTTGTTCGCGATAGATTGTCGAGGCGCCGATCTTGACGAAGCGGCCGTTGGGGTCTGGCCGACCCAGATCGTCGAGCGGCGTGACAAGGTCGCGCAGCGGCCGGCGCGGGATCGTATCGCCACGGTTGTACGTGGAGTCGATCGAACTGCCGGTCAGGCTCAGGGCCGACGAGCGATTGCCGGCCAAGGCCAATTGCCGGCCGGCGGCCGATGTGTCGTCGTCCTGGCGGCGGTTTTTCACCACTTCGATCGGGATATCGAGGATATCGTCGGAGTCGCGGCGCGCGGCTTCAGGCCAGCGCAACGTGATGTCGAAGCGGCGCTCACCTTCGACCATCTCGCTAAAGGCCTTGCCGCCGACCGCAGTCTCCAAGGCATCGTGCACGTCGGCCACGCTGACATTCCAGAGCGAACACTTGGCGCGGTCGATCGGAAACTCGAGGTTCGTCTGCCCCTGGATCGCGAAGACCCCCACGCCGGCGATGCCAGGCACGGCTTGCAGACGATGTTTGACCTCGTTGGCCAGGCGCTCGAGTTTCGGCAGGTCGGGACCGATGATCTTGACGCAGTTGTCGCCTTTGACGCCTGAGAGGATTTCCAGCACGTTGTCGCGGATGTACTGCGAGATGTTCCAGTCGACCCCGATCAGCTTGCCGTTGAGTTCGTTTTGCACGCGGGTCACCAGCTCGGACTTCGTGGCTGGTCGCCGCGCGCCGAAGAGCCAACGCCGCCAGCCGTGCCGCTCGACGGTCGCGGGCCATTGGTCGTGAGGATGGAGCGTCGCCAGGAACTCCGCGTTGTAGAAACCGGTCGGATCGGTGCCGTCGTCGGGCCGGCCGCACTGCGACATCACCGAGGCAACCTCGGGGTGGTTCTTGAGCAACTCGCGAGCGCTGGTTGCCTTGCGCGCGACCTCGTCGAGCGAGACCATTACGGGGAACGTGCTGCGAATATACAGATTGCCCTCTTCGAGTTCCGGCATGAACTCGCGGCCGATACGCGGCATCAGGCCGAGCGTGACGACTAACAGCCCGACTGCGGTGGCCATCGCCACGCGGCGATGCGCGAGCATCCAAGCGAGTTGACCAAGAAACAATCGCTTGAGGCCGCGAACCAGGAAGTTATCGCCGCGCGGCGCCGTATTGCGAAACAACAGTCCGCAGAGTACCGGCGAAAGCGTTAGCGACAGCACCAGGGCGCCGGCTAGGGCAAACCCGTAGGTCTCGGCCATGGGCCCAAAGATCTGTCCTTCAGGTCCTTGCATCGTGAACAGCGGCAACAACGCGCAGACCATGATGATCGTGGCGTAGAACAAGCTGCGTTCGACACCGCCGACGGCGCTGGCGATACGATCGCGCCAGGCCCATTGCCGGTGCGTGTTGAGCGCGAGAAAGCGATAGATGCTCTCGACCACGACGATCGACGAGTCGGCGATGATGCCGAAGTCGACGGCACCTAGCGACAGCAGGTTGGCCGAACGACCCCGGAGGTGCAGCGCGGCGAAGGCACACAGAAGCGCCAGCGGAATGTTGATCGCCACGATGAAGGCGCTGCGGGCGTTATTCAGAAAGACCAGCAGGATCAACGTGACGAGCCCCAGCCCCACGAGCACGTTCTCGCGCACGGTGTGCGTAGTGCGTGCGACGAGCTCGCTGCGATCGTAGAAGGTTTCCAGCTTGACGCCGGGCAAGAGCTGTCCTGGCGTGTCGTTCAGCGATTGCACGGTCGACTTGACATCGGCTAGCGCCGGGAGTGAGGGCTCCCCCTTGCGCAGTAGCACGATGCCCTGCACGGTGTCGTTCAGATCGCGCCAGAGGCGCCGGCCGTTGGCATCGCGAAGTTGTTCGCCGCGGGCGTCGAACTGTGGCAGCGAGGCCGAAACGTTGCCGAAGCGCGTGTGATGACCTACGAGCACGCCCCCGCCGTCGCCTTGCTGCGCACTCGCGCCCGGGCAGAGGTGCTCGACCAGCACTGGCACGTTGTTGGTCGCGGCCAGCACGATATGGCGGATTTGATCGAGGCGATCCTCCTCGGCGGCGCGGAGCACGCGCGTCGCCGAAGTCGCGTCGCGTTGCAGCAGTGCGTCGAGCACCGGATCGCGCCCCTGACCGATGAGCCCCAGCCCGCGTACCGCCTGCACAGTCGGCCCTAAGCTGACGAAATCGCCACCGACGTTACCGTTGCTCTCGGCGATGGCGACTTGCATTTGCTCGAGGGTGATGTCGTATTGCCGCAGGCGGTCTGGATCGGGCTGCACCTCGTAGCGCTTGACCTGCCCGCCGAAGCTGACGACGTCGGCGATCCGCGGGATGCGGCGAAATTTCTTCTCCAGCGTGCCATCTTGCAGCGATTTGAGGTCGTGCAGTTTGTAGACTTCGTTGTCGTCGGCATCGCGCGGGTTGCTCAGCACGTAGCGGTAGATTTCGCCGACTGTCGACGTCGGCGAGATCTTCGGCGTGACGTCGGCAGGCAAATCGGCGCCGGCTAGCCGATTGAGCACTTCCTGCCGGGCCCGGTCGTAGGGGATTCCATACTCGAATTGATTGCGCACGTGCGCAAGGCCAAACACCGACTTACTGCGCGTGTACTTGAGCCCCGGCATACCGGCCAAGGCTACTTCGAGCGGCACGGAGACTTGTCGCTCGATCTCTTCGGCCGAGGTGCCCGGCCGCTGGGCGATGACTTCGATCACGGCGGGGGCGGGGTCGGGGTAGGCCTCGATATTGAGGTGGGAAAGCGAGTACAGGCCCGCCGCGATCCAGCCGGCGACGAACAGGAACACCACCAGTCGATTATCGAGCGACCAGCGGATGAGGTGACGAATCATGGCCAAGTACCTTGAGCCGATCGCCCCGCGCCGGATCGGCGTCGCACGCGACGACCGCGATGGTCGCGCGGCGCAGGCGTTGGTGTTGAGCGTTAATGATGCTCTGGGAGCGCTATCGCGCTGGCAGGATTGGCGCCATCACGGCGCTCGTCTGTCGTGGGCGAATTGGTTTGTTGTTGAGCCCAGGCGCCTTCTAGTTCGACGGCGCCGTCGTCGACCACCCATTCACCGACCGCCAACGGCGCGCAGCCGGCTTCGGCTTCACACGACGAGGGGTGCGAGCGCACGAACACGCGTTCGCCTGCCCGGCGGGTGATCGCCACTTGCCGGCGTTCGAATCGATTGCCGTCGGCCCGGGCTGCGACAAAGATCGCCGCGGCCGCCCCGCGCTCCAGGCAGGCACTCGCCGGCACGACCACTTCGTCGACGGGCGCGGGCAACTGGATTTCGGCGGTAATGAACTGGCCGATCAACAAGTGGCCATCGGTGTTGTCGATCCAGCCGACGATCGCGGCCGCGTGCTGCCGTGGATCGACGATGTTGCCAATCAGCTCGAACGTACCAGCGATCGGCGGCGCGGCGGGGTTGGCCTTCAGTCGCACCAGCCAGCGGTGTTCGTCGGGAGCGAGGGCCGCGATCTTGGGAAGGTCTTCTTCATATACCTGAGCGAGCACGCCGAGCCGGCTCAGGTCGGCGATTTTGAACAGCACTTCGTCGGGGTTGGCCAGGTCGCCGGCCGCGACATTCTTTTCGACGATGATGCCGTCGATCGGCGATCGGATATCGATCTCGGCCCAGCGCCGCTCCTCGGTGATGTTATCGCGGCTGCCGCCCGACTCGCGCAAGTGTTGCGCAGCGGCCCGCACTTCTTCGATCTCCTGTTCGCCGACATGCCAACTGCGCAAGGTGCGCTCGAGGCGGTCGACGGCGATGACATCGGCTTCGTGCGCGCGTTCGGCTTCGCGCACGGTGCGCTCGGCGACCGCGCCGCGCTCGATCGTACGTAACCGTTCGAGGGTCAACGTCGACGAAGTCAACTGCGAGTAGGCGTCGATCAAATCGCTTTTCTTCTCGCCGACTTCCTTGCTCCAGATCACGGCCAGTACCTGGTTGCGCTTGACGCGATCGCCAAAACGCAGGGCCCGGCGCCCCGCGCCCAAAGGGGGCTCCGGCCGAGTCGAAGTGGGTGGCTGATCAACTGCCTGGTCGATCGTCGCCGTCGAGCATTCATTCGGTGCGATCGAGATGACTTCGCCGTCGAAGCGGCTGCGCACGTGAATTAGCCGGTCCGCATCGACGAACAACGAGCCGATCAGGCGCAGCGGCGGCGGATTCCCGGCCGGTTCGACTGCCGAGCGGTGCACGCCCATCACCTCGCAGGCTTCGCGGGCAACGACCAGCGTGGCCGATGTGTCGCCGGCGACCGCGGAACTGCCGCCGTGATTCAGGTCAGGCCCGCGCTCTGGGCGACCGCTGCGCCAGTACCAGCCGATTAGCGCAACGAGCGGCAAGCACACCAACAGCAGGCCGATCGCGCGCTGCGGAGCTCGTCGGCTTCCCGCCGCTGGTCCATCGCCAGTCGTTAGCGTGGGCATCGGCACCCCCAAAACCCGTTGACCAATCCGAAGCGCATGAACCTGGGGCGTAAGTACTGAATCGCCCAATCGTGGTCAACCTCAATCGGGCGCGGCCCCCCGGCGGCGCGCTGGTCGCGCACGAGCGCAACCTCCCTCGGCAGATAATTCTACGTCTGAGCGCGCAAGGAGTGCGAAAAAAAAGCCAGGCCGTGCATTCGAGCGCGGCCTGGCCTTACGAAACTGAAATGTTGCCAATCAAAGGAGAGGATCTTAACCCTTCTTCTCCACAATCCAGATGTTGCGGAACACCACGGGATTGCCGTGATCTTGCAGTTGGATCGCGCCGGGCTCGGCGGTCTCCGCCGCGCCGCCGGCTGTTGGGCCGTCGACTTCAACGTTCTCGTGGATTACGGATCCGTTATGTTTGACCGTGACCGTGGCGTTCTTGACCTTCTTGTCGCCCTCGAACTTCGCCGCGGTGAACTCGATATCGTAGGTCTGCCAGCAGAGCGGCGGATAGCACATGTTCTCGCGTGGAGCTTTCTTCGAATAGATCGCGCCACACTCGTCGTCCAAACCTTCGAGGCCGAACGAATCGAGCACTTGCACCTCGTAGCGATCTTGCAAGTAGACGCCGCTGTTGCCGCGCGCCTGCCCCTTGGCCTTTGGCATGAAGGGGGTGCGGAACTCCAGGTGCAACGTGAAGTCCTGGAACTTCTGCTTGCTCTTGCAGCCACCGGCCAGCAATTTGTCGGCGGTGAGCTTGCCTCCTTCGAAGGCGTCGGCCGATGAGCCATCGAACAGCACGATCGCTCCCTCGGGAGGAGCCTGACCTTCAGTCGGGCTCTTGCGCTCGGTCTTTTTCATCGTGCCGAGCTGCTGATCGTCGTTGGTCTTGATGGTCACCTGGCCATCTTTGATTTCAGCGCTCCCTTCGTTGGCGACAAGCTTGACCACGCCGTCGACCGATTCGCCGTCCGTCGGGGGCAACTTGCTGAAGCCGTCCCAGCCGTCGCCGGGCAGGCCGCCGAAGTAGGCGACCCCCTGGTACTTGCCTTCGCCGAGCGAAATCACTTGCAGACCGAACTTCTGATCGACACCATCCCCCAAGTTGAACTCGCCGATGTACTCGCCCTGGATCGCGAAGTCGGCCCCCGCTTTGCTCGTGTCGGTGATGGCTTCGGGCTTGTTCTCCGACTCTTCTGCGATCAGACGGCTCGACAACGACAGGCCCACGGCGACGGCCCACAACCAGCGAGTATTCGGCGACATGGTTCGATGCTCCACAAACAACAAGGGCGGCGGGACGATTTAGGCAAGAATCGCGCGCTCGCGCGGCGACAGCCGGCTATTTTGGACTGCCGGCAGGGGCGGAGCAAGAGACCGGCAAAACCGGTTGAATTCCGGGGTTACAGACCCCCGGCGACAGTATGGCTCTGAGGATTGCTACGCGAGAATGCCGGTGACCGTCGTCCCCTTGACCAGCTCGCGGGGCTGGTTCAGGTGGTTGTAAACAATCGTGTCGGGCGAAATCCCCACGCTGTGGTAGATCGTCGCTAGCAAGTCGTTGGGATGGACCGGATTCTCAAGCGGTGCCGAACCGGTGGCATCCGACTTGCCGTGTACGAAACCGCGTTTGATCCCCGCACCGGCGACGCAGGCGGTATAGCAATAGGGCCAGTGATCGCGGCCGTCGTCGTTATTGACGTTGCCCGACGTGCTCACGCCGCGCTTGGGGCTGCGGCCGAACTCGCCGACGGCCACCACGAGCGTCTCATTCAACAAACCGCGTTCGTCCAGGTCGGCGATCAGCGAGCTGAGCGCGCCGTCAAGCAGCGGGGCCGCCTGGTTCTTGATGCGGTGCGTCAGGCCAGTGTGGGTATCCCACGAGTGGTTGTCGGAGTTGGCAACCTTGGGCCAGTTGACTTCGACGAACCGCGTGCCCGCTTCGATCAAGCGCCGCGCCAGCAGGCAGCTTTGCCCGAAGGTGTTGCGGCCGTAACGATCGCGGGTCTCGTCCTTCTCGAGCTTCAGGTCGAAGGCGTCGCGCGCCTTGCCCGACAGCACCAGCCCCAGCGCCTGGCTGTAGTATTCGTTGAGGTCGTAGCGGGCAACCGCCTTTTCGATGGCTGGCATCCCGCCGTTGATCAGGTCGCGCAGTCGGGCGCGGCGCTCGAGCCGGGCCATGCTCACTTCGGGGCGCAATTTCAAATCGTCGACGCTCACCCGCTCCATCTTGTCCATGTCCATGTCGTCGCCGGGCGGGTAGAGATAATACGGATCAAAGGCCCGGCCCAAGAAGCCCGCCGTGCCTGCCTTGCCGACCACGTTGCTCTCTTGCAGCGGGCGAGGCATCATCACAAACGGCAGCATCGGTTCGGTCGGCGGCTTGAGCCGAATGATGTTCGAGCCGACATTGGGGAAGTCTTTGGGGCTCGGCGGCTCGAGCTGTCCCGACGGGCTCACTTTGTCGGCCGTGTAGCCGGTGAGCATCTGATAAATGGCGGCCGTGTGGTTGAACAGCCCGATCGGCGTGTAGCTCATCGAGCGGATGAGAGTCGCCTTGTCGAGCACGCCGGCGAGCTTCGGCATGGTCTCGACGACTTGCACGCCAGGCAGCTTGGTGTCGATCGCCTGGTAGGGACTGCGGACGTTGTCGGGGACGTCGTGCTTGGGGTCCCAGAGGTCGAGGTGGCTGGGCCCGCCTTGCAAGTAGAGAAGGATGACACTCTTGGCTTTGCCCCAGCCGGGTCCGCCGGATTGCGCCGACTCGTTGGCCGAGGCTTTTTGCAGGCGAAGCAAGCTCGGCAACGTGATGCCTAGCGCCGCCGATCCGCCGACGCGCAACAGCTCGCGGCGCGTGAGGCCATCGCACAGATCCTTGCCAGGCCGACCGGGAATGCAGAGCATGGTCACGAACCCCCGAGTGAAGTGGATGCAAAGTCTGTAGGTCAGGCACTCCTGTGCCTGACAAAAACCGGCGGATCATGTCAGGCACGGGGGTGCCTGACCTACTTGTGCTGGCGCACCGGGCCGAGCTTGAATTTACCCCCGGCGCAGCGGGGATGTCAAATTGCGGGTAGTGGGTCAGTCTAATCCTGAGAAATCCGAAATCGCGGTAGCGGCCAGTTTGAAATCAGGATTGCGTATCTAGACGAGTGATATGTTTCAGGATATTTCCGGTAAGGCCAAGTTGTTCTGGTTCGCTATCTTGCAGCGGAATGACATAGAAATCGGGCTTGTCGTCCAATGAGACAATTAGCAGAAGCTCCCCGTCGTATGGGACAAACAACACTGCCTTTAGTTCCCATTCTTCCCCGGCGGGATGGTCGCATCCATCAGCATCTCGAAATGGCGTGGCCACTCAATAGCGACCCGCCGGGAGTCGTGCTGCCTGATCGCTTGGCAGTTTATGCCCATAAACCGGCGAGTCCTGGTTGAATGGTCCCCGCATGGGCATTTCTGGTAGTGGGTCAGTCGGAATTCTAGAAAGTCAAAATTGTTACAGCGGAGAATCCGCAGGCTTCTTGAACCGGCCGAACAATGCCCACGCGGCATTCCAGGCGAGAAAGGCGGCGAGGGTAAGAGCCGGTAGGGCAAGAAACGGATTCGGTAAGTACCACGGCTCGAATGGCGGGACGTGTTGCACCTCAATCAACCACGGCCGTGAAGCCATCGCCCAACCAAGTATCGCCACGAGCACGAACCACGTGCTCAAGCGGAACTGCAACCAGCGGCGCGGGGGCAGGAATTGCATCACCACTTCAACCTGCGGACCATTGCAGCATGGCGGTTTTTTGACCGATTGTCGCCGCGGGGATAGGCTTATTCTATGACTCCCAAGCTGAGCGATGAACAACGGCTGGCGATCAACGACGCTCCGGAATGCCCGGTCGTTGTCGTCGACGACCTGACGCAGCGGCGCTACGTGCTGGTGCCCGAAGACGTCTACACGCGCCTGCAGGCCGTGGTAACGTCGGGCGTTCTCGACATTCGCGAGACCTACGCTGCCCAGGAGCAGGCGGCGCTGGCCGCCGGCTGGGACGACCCGGCGCTCGATGCCTACAACGACTACGACGCGCATCGCACGCCGCAATGAACGTCTCGCGCGGCGATATCGTGCTGGTGGCGTTTCCGTTCTCCTCGGGGCGGGGCGGAAAACTGCGGCCCGCAGTGGTCGTGCAGGCGGATGCCCTCAATGCGCGGGTAACCAACACCGTGATCGCCGGCATCACGACGACAACGAAGCGCGTGGCTCGGGCGGCGACGCAAGTTCTGGTCGACCCAACAGCCGGAGAGGGCGCCGCGTCGGGGTTGCTCCACATTTCGGCGATTACCTGCGAGAATCTGTACACCGTCGAATCCGCCCAGATCACGCGCAAAATTGGCGTCGCCTCGGCCTCGATCATGCTCCAGGTCAACGAGGCACTCAAAGCGGCGCTGGGGGTTTCCTGAATCGCGTCCGAATCACCCTCGCGGCTTTCCAGGCGAGGAAGGCGGCCAGGGCTGCCGCGGGCCAGGCGAGGCCGGTGCTCAGTTTGCGCCGCTCGTTTCGCACAAAGTAATTGATAGGACCGTCGTCGATTTGCTCAATTCCGCCTCCGATGGTCCGAGCATGCTTATAGCCAAGAGGATCCTTGCCCGCGAGAAAGTCGCTGCGACTGACGGCGACGTCTTGTTCTTCGCGGACAACCCACGGCCAACACGCCATCGCCCAGCCGAGAATCCCCACAAGCACGAACCAGGTGCTTAGGCGAAACTGGAACCAGCGGCGCGGGCAAGTGGGTCCAGGGTCGTGCACTTTTTCACGTAGGGCCGTTTGGGGTGCCATGGTCCACGCTTGCGCTTGCGTAGTCATGTACCAAGTCGTGGCCGCGTGCCCACTTCGGAGTAACTCAGTAGGCATGCCACCCATTTCTTTGGTCCATAATACCTTGAAAGAACGAATGGCCGTGGCTGGGACAGTCTCGACGGACCCACTGCCGGTTGGTCTGGCCAGCCACCCGCCGAAGGGGGTACATTCGAGCCGCTGAAATCCCGCCCCACCACGGATTTGGAGTCTCTCACGGATGAACGCTTCCGCGCTCGTGGCCTTGCTTTGTGCGGTTGGGGCGACCGGCCAATCGGCGCCCGACCAGCGCCCCGCTTCGACTTCGAAAGCCCCGGCCGCCCGACCGGCGGCCGCCACAGTGCCGACGGCTGCAGCGCCGGCAGCCGGCGCGGTCGCCCACGGGGCGGGGCGCTCACAGCAATTGGCGCTCGACGCCGTGCAACTGTTGGCCGATTCGCTGGCACCCAAAGCCGACGACGAGCTCATCGGCGATCCGATGTCGCTGACGCAGGCGCTCGGGTCGGCCATCGACCCGCGCAGCCGGCCCGCCGTGATACGCGCCTATTGGAACCTGGCAGCGGCCACGGCCGACTATCACAATCGTCGCACCGAAGCCCACTTTCTCGCGCAGTTGCAGGCGGAGCGCGGCGATTTAGCGCCGCCGAACGAACCGGCCGGCGCCGAGCACTATCAGGAGGCGGCGCCGCCCACCGACCAAGCGGATCCGAGCGCCGAGTCGGGCGCGCCGGCGGCGGACTCGACCGATGTCGGTGACGTCTCTCCCGAGGGCGCGCCGTTGCAAGACGGACCACCGGTGGCCGACGACCCGGCCGCCGCCACCGAAGGGGAGCCGCGGTTTTCCGCGCCCTCGGGCGAGGCCGAGGCCGCGGGTCGTCACGAATGGAAGTATCGCGCGGCGCCGGCCAATTCGGCGCTCGATGATCCCGATCGCGCTCAACTGGCGGCAGCGCTTAGCACGTCGCGGGCCCGCATTCAGGAGGCGCTCGTCGCGGCGGTCGAAGCTCAGCATCAGTTGGCGCAGCTCGTCCGCGGCAACCGGCCGGCGCTGGCGAGCGATGCCCCGCACGTCGGGCCTTACCGCACGGAGTTCCGCGCGGTGTTCGCCGGTCGCGCCGCCCCGAGCGAGGCGTGGCGCCTCGACCGCACGCTTCCGCTACGTCAGCGCGAGTTGCTAACGCGCACGGCCGCCGTGATCGCCTGCGAGGACGCGCTCGACGCCCGACTCGACGCCTATCGCCGCGGTGAATGCCCGCTCGCCGAGGTGCTCGAGGCGCTCGACTTGCTCGTCGCCGAGCGGCAAGGATTCGTGGCAGCCGTGCGGCGGTATAACGACGACATTGGCGATTACGCCACACTCATCGCTCCCGCGGGCGCCAGCGAAGTCTCGTTGGCCGCGCTGTTGATCAAGCCGCGCACCGCGCGGATCACGCCTGGGCACACGGCTCCCGCGCGAGCGCCCGCCGGCGCGGCCACTCCTGCCGAGGTGGCTGTACCCGAGGCACGCCCTGGAGCGCTTGGCGACGATGGTGTCGGTGCGGCGAGCTTCAACGCCCCGAGCCAGCGACGCGGCGCGGCGCCGAGTCGGCCGCATGCAGAGCCCGATGCAAGCGCGGCGGCGTCCGCGCCCGCGGCAGCCGGGGAGGCGAGCCGGCAGCCCAATCGGAGCGGATCCAATGCTCGGCGCGGCGGCTCGAGTGCCGCGCCGCCGACCACGTCGCCTCCGGCCAAAACATCGGACGTTCCCTCGACCGATGAACTGCAATTCGACGGTCCCCCCGACGTGTCGATCGAGCCTGCGCCGCCGACCGAAACGCAACCGGACAATTCGCATTCGACCTATCGTGCCGCGACGGGCGCGAGCGCGGCTAGCGCCCGCCGCGCAGCGCCTGCCGAGATTGCCGCAGTGCTGAGCAATACGCGCCTCTACGGAGACGTGACGAGCGAGCCGCCGCATCGCCAGGCGCAGCAGCTTGTCGCCCGGCTGGCCGCGTCAGCGGATCGCGCGATCGAGCGCATTGAAGGTTCCGAGTCACCGTCGGTTGCGCCGCTAACGATCGAACAGTGCTTGACCGCAGCTTCGGCGGCTCGGTCTGGCGCGAATCCCAGCCTCACTCAGCGACGACGCTCGGCGGTCGTCAACTATTGGAATTGTCGGCAGCAGGCAAGTTGCGTGGGCGTGTGCGTGGAGCGTTCGCAACTGTTGGCGGCATTGGGATCGCTAGTGCTGTCGCGGCGCGGCGCGACGGAGGGGGCCGCCGATGCCCTGTGTTGGCGTGCCCACTCGCTGGCCGCTCAGGCGCAGTGCGAGCAGGTGGTCACCGAGTTGTTCGTCGCCGAGTGGCGGCTCAACCTCGAACTTTCGCAGCCGCTCGACCGTCCCTGGTACCTGGCCGGCACTCCCCCGCACGCTGGCCGCTATCGCACGAAGCTCGATGAGCTGGCACCGGTGCTGGCCGAATCAACCGCTGTGCGGCAGCGGGCAGCGATGATTTCGCAGTCGTACGGCGCCGTGACGGCACGAGCCGCCGAAGTGGTCGAAGTCGATGGCCTGCGTTCCGACTTGTTGGCGCAGTACGCCGCCGGTCGCAGCTCATTGACCGAGGTGTTGCGCTTGCTCGAGCGGCAGTGCCGCGATTCGCAGGCGTTTCTTACCGATCTGACGCGCTATAACCTGGCGATTGCCGACTATGCCCTGTCGGTCGTGCCGACCGACTTGCCGGTCGCCACATTGGCCGGCGCGCTGGTGATGCAGCGCGACGCGCCGGCTGGCGGCTGACGTCGCTCGGCGTTGGAATCACGCCGCGAGGCTTTTGTTCGCTTGCCAAGCCGCCGAAAGCTGAATTTTTCGCCAGCTTTTCTCCCTGATGCTGGCCACGGCGCGTACGCTTAATGCAGACGCGCACGAATCACGATCGTGCGCGGTCGCTATGCGTGGAGTCATCCGCGTGCACGAAACGTCCAATACCGCCCGCGCTACCGCGCGCCAGACGCTGGGCCTATGCATCCTGCTTGGCACGATGTACTTCGTGCAAGGAGTCGGCGAGCCCACCGAAGGGCTGCTCTCCCAACCGGTCAAGTCGATTCTTAAATCGTGGAGCACCCGGCCGGGCGACATCGTCCTGTTTACGTCGTTGATGGTGGTTCCCTGGTGCGTGAAGCCGATCTACGGGCTGCTCTCCGATTTCGTGCCGCTGGCCGGCAGCCGGCGTAAGAGCTACCTGGCGCTTACCAGCGCCGTGGCGGCTGTCAGTTATCTGGCGCTGTACGTTTTTCCCGCCCCGTCGGGCGATTGGTGGCGCCTGTTGCTGGCGATCCTGATCCCCACAACCGCCGTAGCCTGGTCGAGCGTGGTGGTCGATGCCTTGATGGTCGAGTGGGGTCAACCACTGGGCATCACCGGGCGCTTGCAGGGGGTGCAGTGGGCGGCGATCTGGGCTGCTACGATCATCGATGGCGCCTGGGGGGGCTATCTTTCGCAGACCCACCTCGAAGACTGGGGCTTTCTGATCTGCGGGGTGCTGTCGGCGGGCGTGGCGGTGCTGGCACTCGTGGTCGTGCGCGAACCGGCGCGACTCGACAACGAAGGCAGCCTGCAGTTGGCCACGCGCACGCTCGCCGCCGCGGCCCGTACGCGCTCGGTCGCCTTGGTGGCGTTGTTTCTATTCGTCTGGAGCTTCAATCCGTTTTCGAACGCGATCCTCTACTTGCACATGACCGACGATCTGAAGCTCGGCGAGCAGTTGTTCGGCGATTCGATTTCGGTGCTGGCGCTCGGCTGCCTGGTGGCCAGCGTGAGCTATTCGTTCTACTGTCGGCGGGTGCGCTTCGGGCTGCTGCTCAAGTTGTCGATCGTTTGCGGCAGTGTCAGCACGCTAGCCTATTGGGCCTTGGTCGATCGGCCCAGCGCCTTCGTGGTCTCGTTCGCCGTCGGCTTTTTCCACATGACGGGCTTGATCGTCATGCTCGACCTGGCGGCGCGCACCTGTCCGATCAAAGCGGCTGGGACGCTCTTCGCGCTCTTCATGGCCCTGACGAACATCAGCGCGACGCTGGCCTGCTGGCTCGGCGGTTTGCTTTACGATCAGGCGCTCGATCGCTTCGGTCCGCTCCCGTCGTATCAATTGCTGGTGATTGTAGGAAGCGCCTTGCCGGCCTTGGCCTGGCTGTTGGTGCCGGCGCTATCGCATGAGCTGGCAGCGATCCAACATTGGGAACGTCCGGCCGAACCGGCAGCGTGAGCGTTCCGCGCAGCTACCCCTCGACCTTCTTGCGATGCCGCTTCTTGAACCGCTCGAGGTCGATCACCGCCCGCACGTGCGTCCCTTCGCCGATTTTTTCGTGTTCGTCGTGCGCTTCGATCGAGAGCGTCACCATGTGGCCGCTAACCTCGCGCACTTCGGCCTTGGCCACGACGATCATCCCCGGCGGAGTCGGGGCCAGGTGCCGAAAGTCGAAGCCCACGCCCACCGAATCCTCACCTTGTTCCAGATGCGGCGCCATCGCGCGCCAGGCGGCGCTTTCCATCAACAACAGCAAGAAGGGGCTCCCCAGCACGGCTGGCCCGTGCGGATTGAAATGACTGACGAGATTCTCCGAAACGACCCGGTGCTTGTGCTCGCCTTGAATACCGGGAACAAGAGTGCTCTTCATCGTGGTTCTTTTTGTCGAGTCGTGGAAGTGGTCCGTTCGATTCAGCGACTACTGTTGACTTCACTTCGATTGCTCCAGGATCGCGCGGATCGCCTGCTGCGCCGCCGGTGAAGCAAACGTGCGTGCGAAGCCCTCGGCCGATAACTGGTCCCATTCGGCATGCGAGCGACCTGCCAGCGCCGCGAAGAATCGCCGCGCTTCGAGCACGACGTCGCGGCGGCAAGCAGCCAGCCGCGACGCCGCCTCGTCGACGAGCGCTTCGAACTGATCGGCCGGCGCCACGTCTTCGACGAGCCCCAGCATGCGAGCCGCCGCGGCATCGAGTTCTGGCGTGAACAACAACATCTGCTGCGTTCGCGCCGGTCCGATCCAGGCCGCCAGCCGCGACAATCCCCAGGGCGGCAGCCAGAACTGCGACGCCGCCGGAAAGCCGATCCGCGTTCCTGCGACCGCCAGCCGCACATCGCAGTAGAGCGAAATCAAGAAGCCGCCCCCGAGCGCGTAGCCGTGCAGGGCGGCGACGAGCGGAATCGGCAGGGCCGCCAGCCGGTCGAGCAGTTGCGGCCAGGCTAACGTCGCTTCGATAGCCGACCGCGGTTCGAGCTGCCCCAGCTCGTCGAGATTGGCCCCCGCGCAGAAGCCGCGACCGCGACCCCGCAGTACGATCACGCCGACGTCGGCGCGGGCCTCAATGGCTTCGATTGCAGCCGCCAGCGCGGAGAACATCGCGCGATCGAGCGCGTTGGCAGCCTCGGGGCGGTTGAACCACAACGTTGCGCGGGGTGGCGCGATTTCCAACTCGATCGCAGGTGCTGTCACGGCCCTGCTGAGTTTAGCCTGCGTGCGCAGCGTTGGCGAGCGGGCCGCGCCGGCGTTTTCACCACTTGCAGCCAGCTCGATTATCGTCGATAGGCGTCGCCGGGCCGTTGCGTGATGGCATCAGCCTCTTCAGCATGCCCTGCGGCGTGCGGCAGCATCAGTTGCGTGCCAGGTCGCAAGTAGTCGATGTCTTCGCCGAGCACGTCGCGATTGAGGTCGTAGATTTCCACCCATCGCGTGGCCTTGCCCAGTTCGTAGCGCGCGATATCGAAGAGGGTGTCTCCTTCCTCCACGACGTACACGCGGGCTCCGGCCGGCACGCCGCGCTGGCTCACCGCGCGGGTTGCCGCGCGCTCTTGCGCGAGCGCCTGGTGATGCCTGGGCGTTGGGCAGAGATCGGGGAATCGGTGGGCAAGTACCTCGACCGACGGGGCCAGAATCACGTCGCCGGTCTTCAAGCGGTCGGCCCGCGGAAACTGCTTGCGGTTCAATTCGTAGAGCGCCTTGAAATAAGCGCCGGTGCCGTAGAGCTGCTTGGAGATGGTCCAGTAGTTGTCGTTCGGCTGCACGATGTACTCGTCGCGCTGCTGCGTTCGACCGCTGGCGCCGCCCGCCGGCGCGTAGGGCTCGGCCGCCGCAGCGTGCGGCTGGCTGTCGAAGGCAGTCGCCGGCTCAGCGACGGTTTCTGGCTGCGTGTGTGGCGCGACCTGGCCTATAGCGGACTCGTCGGTCGGCCGCTGGAACGGCTGGGGCGCGCTGGTTGCGGCCGAGGCCCTACGACGGCCACCCGTCCAACGCACGTCGGCGCTGGGCTGGCTAACGTCGCCTGATAGATCTTGTGGCGAGTCCTCAGTGGGAGGCAACGAGCCGTCAGCGGCAGTGTTCGCGGTTTCGGCCGGCGGAGGCCCGTCGCCATCGTCGAACTTCAGCGGCGAGCGTTCGTGAGCTTGGTCGGTGGCCGGTTCTTCGATTGCCGGTTCGTCGGCAAACGCCTCTTCGCCAGGCAACACTTGCCGATCGGGTTGTCCGCTCGATTCGACCGGTTCGCTTCCTTGCCATTGGGCCGGCGCGAACTCTTCGCTGGCGAGCGCCGCACCCTGAGCCTCGGTGGCCGCCTCCGCCTCGTAGGGTACTTCGCCGGCGGGCTGATCGGCTGCCGGCGGAACGGGCTCTTCACCACCAGCGGTGTCGGCAAGTTGATCCGGCGCGCCAAACGGGCTTGCATCGCCCGGCGCGGTGGACGCGTCCGGTGCTGCACCGTCGGCTGCCGGTTCGTTGTCGATCGTCCAAGCGCTAGCGGCCCCAGTATCTTGATCGCCTGTCGCCGGCGCCACGGCACTGACTTCTTCACCTGCCGCCGTGTATTGCACGGGATCGACTGCTCCATCGGCCGGCGCGCTGTTCCAGGCGTTGCTGGCGGCCACCGACGCGGCGGTATCGAGCGATTGTCCGTTGGCGCCGAGATTCGCCGCTGTGCCCTCGTCGCCTGCGTGGGCCGCCGGCTCGCCGCCAGCTTCCTTCGCGAATTTCTCGCGCAACTGCGCTAGCGCCTCGGGCGAATGCACGCTGGGGCTGCGGAACTTTTGGTAGCAAACGTACCCCAACAGGCCAAACAGCAAAGCCAGCACGCTCAGTCCAATTTTGACATCCTTGCCCATGGTCGATCCTCCTTGATCGATTGCCTGATTCGCATGTTCGGGGGGCCGCGTCTGGCAGCATCGTGCTGCCGTCTAGCGCGGCGGAGACAAAGCCTTTTTCGGTGGTAGGTTGGCGTGTTCCGTCGTGGCATCCGGCTTGCGCAGGGCCACACGCAGCTTGGCGCTGCGCGCGCGGGGATTGCGGCCGAGCTCGGCAGGCGACGCCGTCACGGGGTGTCGCGTCACGACATCGAGCCGCGCATCGTCGCGAAATGCTTCCTTGACGCGACGATCCTCAAGCGAGTGGAAGCTGATGATCGCCAAGCGGCCCCCGGGGAGCAGACAATCGACGATGCGGCGCAAGCCGATTTCCAGCCAACGCAGCTCATCGTTCACAGCGATGCGCAGCGCCTGAAAGACGCGCGTGGCCGGATGGATGCGTGTGTCGTGGCTGCGCGGCACGACCGAGCAGACTAGCTCCGCCAACTCGGCCGAGGTGCGAATCGGCTGTCGGCGGCGCACCTCGACGATACGCCGTGCGATCCGCGGACTGAACCGCTCTTCGCCGTAACGGCTAAACAATTGCTGCAAGTGTTCGGCGCTCAGGCGCTCGACGAGCCGCCAAGCGGGCTCCCCTTCGAGAGGGTTGAAGCGCAAATCCAACGGCCCGCTCGAGGCGAACGAAAACCCACGCTCGGGATCGGCCAATTGATCGCTCGATAGCCCCAGGTCGAGCAACACGCCGTGGACGCCCGAAATCCCCAATTGCGCCAGCAATTCGGGCAGGTCGCTGTAATTTGCTTGAATCAATTTCACCGGGCGGCCCGCGAGCCGCTGCTCGACGCGCTCGAGCGCCAAAGGATCGCGATCGAGGCCCACGACGAGGCCAGTCGGCCCTACGCGATCGGCGATGGCCTCGGCGTGCCCACCGCCACCAACGGTGCCATCGACGATCGTCTGGCCCGGTTGGGGATCCAGCGCTGCCAGCACTTCTGCCAAGAGCACCGGGACATGTTGAGTTCCACCGGCGGCCATGGCGCTAGCGCAGTCAGAAGGCGGCCAATCGAAACAACCGCGCGACGAAGGAGGTGTTGAGATAAGCGGCACGCGAGCCGATCTGCCTAAGGTGTGCTGTATCCGCACTCGCCCCCGGGCGCGTCCTTGCGCCCTCGCGGGGCCGAGTGCCCGCGGAGGCGTCCGTCGGGGGGGACGAACGTTTCCACGGCCCGCAGCCGCGAGGCGTCCTGCCTGCGGCCCGCAAAGAGGTGCTGCCCGAACGCGTCGGGCAGTTCAACAGTCGGTGGCCGGTGACTGGTGAAAATCCTCTTGCGCGAGGCGCTACTCGATGGCTCCTTCGTGTCTTTGGGAGACAAACGATCGATTGGACAGCGGTCTGAACTGGCCGCGGCATCGATTCGCGATTGCGTCGCGCGAACGCGCAACGTCGCGCAACACTCAACGCCGCGGGTGCAACGAACTAACACAACCGGCAGGGAAGCTGGGCCGGCGGCCAGAAAAAAAGGCGGTCGCAAGGTCACCTGGCGCGGTTTGCCTGACATTCGCCACTTGGGGCCGCGTCCGCTGGAGACGCTGCATGAGTGAGCGTGTCAGGTGCACCGCTGGGCCCAAGAATATCCACTTCGGGGGGTGCGTCAAGCTGGTTTTCGGAGTGTCAAAACCACCTGAAACGATGCCGCGCCGCAGCCTCTTTGCAGCGAAGCACTTGGACGTTTGCTAGCTTTGTTTTTGTTTTCTTGGCTGCCCCGCGGTTGCCCGCGCAAGAGCTGCCGAAGCGAGTGTTTCTTCCCACAATTGCTCGTACGCGGCGACCATCCGCTCGAGGCTGAAATTCGCCGCCCGCCGGCGGTTTTCGGCCGCGATTTCGCGGTTTTCGGCGTGATTCCGCCCGATTTCCACGAGCCGCTCGGCGAAACCCCGCGAATCGTCGGACTTGATCACTTGCCGGCTGCTAGGACCCAGAAGTTCGCGCACGCCCGACGCGTCGCACGCCACGATCGGCCGGCCGGCGGCCATCGCTTCGAGCACGACGTTGGGCATCCCTTCCCAGCCAGACGGGAGCACGAGCGCCGCGGCCGCCGCCAGAACCTCCGGTATGTCGTCGCGCCGCCCCGTGAAATGCACGCGCGACGCGATCGACAGCTCGTGTGCGAGTTGTTCGAGTGCCGCGCGCTGCGCCCCTTCGCCGATCATCACCAGGTCGTGGTCGGGCAGTCGTTGAAAGACGTCGGTCAGCAACTGCAATAGCCACGCTGGGCGCTTCTGATCCTCGAGTCGACCGATGAACACGAAGAATTGCTTGCCAGGCAAGACGCCCAGCGCCGCCGGGTCGATCGGTCGCGCGTCGACAAAGCGCGACAGTTCGACGCCGTTGGGGATCACTGTCAACTTCGCCTCCGGCAAGCCTCCCTCGCGCTGGGCGTGCTCGGCAACGTCCTGGCTCACCGCGACATAGCGATTCACGAACCGCGAAGTCGCCCGATCGATCCACCGCCGCCAACGGCGCGCAGGCTCGGCCACGCGCAGGCCACTGACGGCCAACGGCACGCGCGCCATGCGCGCCGCCAGCCGGGCAACGAGATTCGCGTGATACAGAAAGCTCTGGATGAGCGTGGGCCGTTCGCGGCGCCACTGCCCCGCCAAGCGGAAGATCGCGGCTGGCAACTGCCAGCCATGATTCAGTCCCAGAAACACCGTCGGCACGCCGCCGGCTTCCAGGCGCGCGACAAGTTCGTCGCACGCGCCACATGGCCGCGATGCCAGCACGTACACACGTGGAGTAAACCGTTGCCGATCGAGCCGCAAGGCCAACTCGGTGAGCATGCGCTCGGCACCCCCCGGCTCAAGCTCGGTGATGCACAGCGCGACGGGTTGAGGTTCGTGGTGAATGTTCGTCAAAGGGCTTCAGTCGGAAGGCTTGGAAACGAATAGCGCGCGTCGCCCGTGCTTTCGCGGCAACGCACTTGCTGCGACCGTCGCGCGCTGGCGCGATCGTCGGTTTCCAATGTAATCGAAGCCCGCGCGGCAAGAATCAGTAGGCGAAGCCTGCGGTGGCGGTCACGCCAAAGAAGCCGACGTTCCCCAGGTTGCTGAACTGCACGAAATCGGGGCCGCCGCCATTGTTATTGCCGAAGGGATTGGGGAGTTGCCCGACGTTATTCCAAAGCTGGGCTTCGGCCCCGGTCCGCACGAAGAATGTCGCTCCGCCAACGAGCGTTGTCCACTGCACGCCGAGTTGCATTTCAATAATCGGCAACAAGGTCGACTGCGCGAACTGCCGAGCAACCGCTTCGTTGACGGTGGTCGAAGCGAATGTCGCGGTCGAATTTCCGTAAAGTAGCGATGCGCGGCCATTGCCGTAGAACGCGAAGCCGCCGATCAACGGGCGCCAGGCCTCGACTGCCAGGGTTGGCCCTCCACCAGCGAAATTCAGGCCCAGGAAGCCTGTGCCCGTCAAGCCGGGAGCCGACAGATTGGCGTTGAGCGCCGTGCCAAACTCCGCATAGCGCCCGCCGGCGGCGAAATTGAACAGGAACCGGCCCCAGACCGATCGCTGGGTCAGCTCCAGGTCGATCGTGTACACGCGCAGGCGATTGCGCGACGCGATCGTCAGGGTGTTGCCGTCCCCCTGATCGATGTCGCGCGACGCGCCGCCCGAGGTGTGATCGAACTGCCAGTAGCGTGCTCGCGCGCCCAGTCCCGTCGCGCCGACATAGCCCAGCCAGATGCGAGGGGTATATTGATAGTCCTACGAGTACGAACCAGTGGTCAGATTCGTGATTACATCGTTGGCTTGAAAGAACGGCTTGACGATTACCGATTCGTAGCCGACGTTCCAACCGCTCGGATAGTTGCCCAACAGCCAGGCGTTGGGTTGCGGCGCGCGGTAGACAACGCTCGTGCCGGCGTTCGTGGCTTGCCGGTTGACTTGAGTCTCAAGCGACGCGACGGTGGACTCAAGCTCCGCCAGGCGTGCCGCCGTCATTACCTCTCTGGTTTCGGTGTGCGCGGCGACCGAATAGGCTGGGGGTGCCGGTTGCGGAGGATAAGCCGCCGGACCGGCGCCGGTTGCAAGCAGGGGACCGAACAGCGCAACCCAAGGGCTGACAACTAACATGGTGTGACTCTTAAGTTGGTAGCGTTGTCGGCCGAAGTCGAGCGCGGGGGTGTGTGCCAGATCGGACTTCAGTCGCCTGGCAGTTCATCGACCAAATTGATCTGCAGCTAATGTTTCGTTGGCTTTGCATGTCACGCGCCGCATCAGGCGCTTGGTCCGCCTGATCTGTAGAGTTCACGGCGAGTTTGTCGTTGGAGGGAATTAGGCCGATAGACGGTGATATGGCGGACTTGAACGACTACGACTACACGCTGCCACGCGAGCTGATCGCTCAGCAGCCCGCGGCCAATCGCGACGCTGCCCGCCTGCTAGTCGTGGATCGCCAGCGTCAGGCGCTGTCTCATTGGCGCGTGCGCGATTTGCCGGAGCTGCTGCGGCCGGCCGATTGCCTGGTTCTCAACGAGTCGCGCGTGGTGCCGGCCCGACTGGTCGGGCGTCGTGCGAAGACCGGCGGCCGCTGGCACGGGCTGTTTGTCGAGGCGGACGCGGCGGGGCACTGGGTGCTGGTTTGCAAAGCGCGAGGGCGGCTACAGCCGGGGGAGTGGATCGAGCTGGCCGCTCCCCAGGCCCGCGACGACCTGCGGCTGCAACTCGTCGAGCGGCTGGCCGATGGAAGCTGGCGCGCGCATCCCGAGATCGACGGCCCACCCTACGACATACTCGAGCGCGTGGGCTACACGCCGCTGCCCGATTACATCCGCGGCGGCGCAAGGCAGCCGGCCGACGCCGCGCGGTATCAGACGGTCTACGCTGCCACACCCGGCTCAGTAGCCGCGCCGACCGCGGGCTTACACTTCACCCACGAATTGCTCGAACAACTGCAGGCGCGGGGACTGGCGACCGCCCGCGTTACCTTGCACGTCGGCTTGGGGACTTTCCGACCGATTCGCGCCGCCACGCTCGATGCACACACGATGCACCGCGAATGGGCGCGCGTGCCGACCGAGGCTGTCGAGCTGATTGACGCGCGGCGCGCGGCAGGCGGGCGCTCGATCGCCGTTGGCACCACGTCGGTGCGGGCCTTGGAATCGGCCGCTGCGCTCACAGGCACGCTGCAGCCGTGGGAAGGGCAAACCGAGTTGTTTATCCGGCCTGGCCACACGTTTCGCGCGGTCGACGCGCTGTTGACGAACTTCCACCTGCCGCGGACGACGCTGCTGGTGCTGGTTAGCACCTTCGGCGGCCTGGAACTCATACGTCGCGCGTATACCGAAGCGATTCGCGAGCGCTATCGGTTCTATAGCTACGGCGATGCCATGTTGATCGTGTAGGCAATCGCGCCGCGGCTTGTGTTGTTTTCGGATCGACGTTGCCTTACCAGATCGTCAAGGATTCGTCAAAAAAGCCGCGCGAGGTCCTCTTCGCCCGCAGGGTAGGATTCATCGCGTCAGGGACCACGCAGGTCGTCGATAACCAGCGCGCCAAGAATCCAAGCAACTGGCAGTGCATAGAGCAAGCACACCGCCCAGTTCAGCCAGCCGTAAAAGCGGTGACGCCAGATCTGTATCGCCAACGCAATCAACAGGAGCGTCGGCGGAATCCACCAGGTAAACGCCAGGATGATCACGGCCAGGAGCCAACTGACGCGGCTCCCATCGAGCCATGCGGCGAACATCGCGCCGCCAATTAACAACGGAATCGTGGCGACGCTAGCCAGCAGCAACCACTTGCCCACGGTGTCAATTCGACTGGCCTGCGTCGGATGTCGCTGGGTGATTTGAGCGCGCCACGCCAGCGCCCAAGGTAGCGCGAACAGCGTGGCGGCAACCGGTTGTAGGCGGCTCACGGCGTCACGTACGCGCGTCGGATCGTCGACAAACTGAAGCGCGACTGCTTGAAACGTCCCCAGCGCTAGTGGCGGAAACAAGCTCCACTGCGCCGCGTGGCGCACACGAAGTTCATCCGACGGACTGGTGCCAGCCGTAGCAAGCGCCTGCCACTCGAAGACTGCGGCCGGCAACATGATGTACGCGGGTCGCGCGACGGTGTAGATGACCTCCGAAAGATTGGTGCCAGGCAGCCAGACTGGCATCCAGCGCAGCACCAGCGGCAGCATTACAAGGTAGGCGGCCGCACCAATGGATTCTCGCACATGAGGGCGTCCCCAGGTCACGACTGATCCGGCCACCAGCAGTGCCGCCAGATCGATCGTCAACAACACCAGCCCCGGCACAAGGCTCCGATTCCACGAGAACGTCGCGAACAATAGCGCACAACCGGTTACTGCAAGCAGTAATGCCTTCAGCGACCAGCGGATGCGCCGCGGCGGTTCGGCCGTAGGTTCTTGATCCCGCATCGGGGAATGCCTCGAGCTGAATTGCCTTCCTGGATGATTCGCTCGTCGCCGACATTCCTTGGCGCCGGATGCGCCGAATTCGAGATCGTGTTCACCAGATGGTGAGCGATTCCTCGAACAGCCGCGCGAGATCGCCCTCGCCCGCCGGGCGCGGCGAGAGCTTCGTCACCCGGTGTTGCGGCAAGGTGCCGGCCACCAGCGCCGGAATATCGGCCCGCGTGTAGCCCAGCGCCGCCAGGCCGTTCGGCAGATTGAAGAACCGCATCATGCCGATCAGCCGATCGGCCAAGATCGCGCCGGCGTCCGCAGGCTTCACCTTGGAAATATCAGCACCCAGCGCTTCAGCCGCCGCTAGGTGCCGCTGCGGGCAGGAGGGCGCCGTGAAGCGAAACACGGCCGGCGCCGACAGAATCACCGATACCCCGTGCGGCACCATCGCGTGATCGACCTCGTACCCCGGCGGGCGATACGTCTTCACCAGGCCAGAAATCGGATACGACATGCCGTGCGGCAAGTGAACGCCCGCGTTGCCGAAGCCGATGCCGGCGTAGGCCGCGGCCAGCAGCATTTGAGCGCGGGCTTCGTCGTCAGTTGGATTGGCGACGGCGCGTGGCAAATAGTTGGCCACCATGCGTAGCGCCGCCAGCGACCACAGATCGCTTACCGGGTTCGAACCCTGATACGCCGGCCGCAGCAACGGGCGCTCGGGCTTGGGGCGCGTATCGTACGGGATTGCTGTGTACGATTCGATCGCGTGGCAGAGCACGTCGAAGCCCGTCGCAATGGCCACCGCCGGCGGCAAGCTGCTCGTGTTGTCGGCATCGACGATTCCGAGCGTCGGCCGCAGTCGCCGATGCGAGATGCCGGTCTTGGCCTTCAGTTTCACGAAGTCAAAAATCGCCACGCCCGTGGTTTCGCTACCAGTGCCGGCGGTGGTTGGAATCGCGATCAGCGGTTTGAGTGGCCCCGGCACGGGCTGGCCGCGCCCGATCGGCGGATTGACGTAGTCGAGAAAATCGGCCGGGTACTTCGAATACAGATTGGCTGCCTTGGCGGTGTCGATCGTCGAACCGCCGCCCACCGCAACGAAAGCGTCGAAGTTGCCTGCCGCGGCCACGGCGATCACCGCCGCGAACGAATCATCGGTCGGCTCGACGCGCACCTCGTCGAACAGCTCGTATTCGATTCGTTCGCGCTCGAGCGACTCGCGTACCGTGGCGACAGGCGCGAGGCGCGCCATCTGCGGATCGGTCACCAGCAGCACGCGCCGCGCGCCGTGGTCGGCCAGGTCCATGCCCACTTCGTGGGTAATTCCTTGCCCGAAGCGGATGTTCGAAGTCGAAAGTTCAAAAGCGGTGTCGCGGTCGGTCATAGAGTTCAGTGTACGTCATCGACTGCACGAATGGCGCGCTGAAATTCAGGGCAAGACTACGGTAAGCGATCGCAGCTTGCGGCCGTTGGGGATCGTGACATATTTGGCCGTTTCAGTGCCATCGGCCCAGCGCGCGATCACGACGAGGTGTTCTCTCTGAACGTAGGCCGTCTCGCCGAATACACGGCTCTCGCGTCCGCCAGTGGGGATACGCAACCCGATCGGCTGGCCTGCATACGGCCCGACCGTCGCGCGGGCGTCCGAACACTCGCCACGAAGTCCCGCGATGTAGCCTTCAGCCTGCTCAAGATGTGCGAACGCATCAAGCTCGATGGAGCTGATCGCCGAATCTGTCGTGTTGTCGATCGTCACGGTCAGCGGAAAATACCCGCTCCAAACCGCAACGTTTCCCAATAGCAACCCGCCAACAGTCAGCGCCAGCCCCGCCAGGGAGCCCAAAAAAACCACGCTCGCCAGCCGTTTGCGATTCATGGAAACACGACTTTAACGGAATCGCTGAAGCGAACATCCGGAATCTGCACCACTTTCTCCACACGCCGGACATCCTGGTACTCGGCCGACAAGAGCAGTCGCTCAGTCTGACTAAACTCGTCGATTAACTTGATGCCAAGCCAGTCTTGCTTGCGATAGAAAAATGGGACGCCAATGGACACCGGCTTGCCATCAAAGGGCTCGACGACCGTCCGCCAACGTACCTTGTGCTCGTTCGAGTCAGTAATCACCTGCGCTTCGCTGGACTTCCGTGGCACGAGGGCGCATTTCACAGCACGTATTGCGCCAACGCCACGATTGTCAATTTCGATCTGTAGTGAGTGTGTTCCATGGCCGGCGCTGAGATTGAGACCCAATGCCAGAAGCACCGTGATGATCGCGCCGATCACCCCCCCACTCAAGGATGGAAAGTCGCTTCAGTCTTTTGTAAACGTGATCGCGGAGCATAGCGCGGATACTCAATCTGAGCCTGCCTGCCTACGCAGCCTCGCTGAAAACCGAACACTTTCCCCCTACCCACTAATCAACATCCCTCCGTCGCAGACGATCGTCTGCCCGGTGACCATCGGCGAGTTGGCAATCAGATTCATGATCACGGCGGTGACATCCTCGGGCTCGCAGACGCGGTGCATCGGCACGCGGTCTTCCATCGCCTTCATGACCACTTCGTACGCCAGCCCCAATCCGTTCTCCAGCCAGCGGCCCGTGATGAAGCCCGGCGCCACGGCGTTCACGCGGATCGCGGGGGCCAGCACGCGGGCCAGCGAAATCGTCATGTTGATGAGCGCGGCCTTTGAGGCCGCATACGGGATCGAACTGCCGATCGCGGCGATGCCAGCCACGCTGGCCACGTTGACGATCGCCGCGTCGCCGGTGGCCATCATTGGCTTGGCTGCGGCGCGCGAGCAGAAGAACGCCCCCTTGAGATTGACGCCGAGGATGCGGTCCCAATCTTCTTCGGTCACGCGCTCCAGATCGGCGTGCATGATGAACGTGGTGGTGCCGGCGTTATTCACCAGCACGTCGAGGCGGCCGAACGCACGCACCGCTTCGTCGACCATCGCTCGGCAGGCGGCGTCGCTGGCCACGTCGGCCTGGTAGGCGATCGCGCGGACGCCGAGCTTCTCGACTTCGGCGGCGGTTGCTTCGGCCTCGTCGCGCGAACGCGAGTAGTTCACCAGCACATGGCAGCCCCGCCGGGCTAGTTCAAGGGCCGTCGCCCGGCCAACACCGGTTCCTCCACCAGTGATGATTGCCGCTTTGGATTCAAGCTCCATATTTCCTGATCCTTCTTGGCAAATTCAGTTCGCGATGAAGAAACCTTGCGGCGCGGCTTGCGACCTATTGCGGCGCTTAGTTCCGCGTGTCTACTCAGCGACCGTCTTGCTGGCCTCGTTACCGAGGTACTTATCGAACCACTCCCACACCGCCGGGTAGTCGTCCATGATGCCCGGCCACTCGCTGTGCATTCCCTTGTGATGCACGATCAGCTTGACGGGCAGCTTGGTCGCCACGTACTTGTCGCGGAGCACTTCCGACTGCTGCAGCGGCACAACGAGGTCGAGATCGCCATGCAACAGCAAGAGTGGCGGGTCGTCGGTCGAAACAAACTCGATTGGTGAGATCGACTTCAATTGCGCCTCGATGTCGGTGATCTCGCCGAACATTTCCTCGAACATGCCCGGCCGGGCCTTCACGATCGCTGTGTAGCCCCCCGGCTTGCGCCAATTCACCAGGTCGGTCGGCGGAAACCAACTGACGATCGCCTGCACTCGGCTACTTGCGCGTTCGACCAGGTCTTCGGAATTCGCGTGCCCGTCGTCCGCCGTGAGCCCTACCATCAGCGACAAGTGCCCTCCCGACGAGCCGCTGGTAATCCCCAAATGCTCGGGATCGACGCCGTAATCTTTGGCGTGCAGCCGCACGAAGCGCACCGCCCGGCGAATATCTTCGACCATCTCCGGCACGTGATAGCGCGGCCCGCTGCCATGCCTGGCGATGAAGAGCGTGTAGCCTCCCTTGAGCAACCCTTGCACCCAGTGCTCTTCGTTCATTCGCTTGAGGTTGCGTGCGGGGATGTCCGACTTGTCTGAATGCCAGCCGCCACTGGAGACGAGGATCACGCCCAGCCCTTTGGCATTCTTCTCGGGCGTGACGACGTCGAGTGTCAGGGCCAGCCCGTCCTTGTGGCCGTAGACAACATCGTCGATCACTTTGCAAGGGCAGGGCTCGTCGGCCGCCGGCGACGGTCGGGCAACCAAGGCAACGAGCAACAGCATTGGCAGCGAGCCAGCGTAACGGAATCGCAGTATCGTAGGCATGGGAAGTCGGTCCGGACGGGGTGCAGTGGTCTTGCGATGGGTCTCGCTGCGAGTGTACCTGACGAGTGGTACGACTCCAACGTGCCCGCCGTCGATCGATCCCCGGTGAACCCGCAATCGCTGGCCATTGTCCCATTGCGGTAGGATGAACAGAACAGAATCGTCGCTAGTCACGAAGGGGATACGGATGGCCGCGGATGTGCGACCTTCCGTGTGCCACTGTTTGGTCGTCGGCCGGAGGGTTCGGCCTTGCCGAAAATGGTCGCGGCCGACGATCAAGCAGTGCCAAGTTGAAACGAGTGACGCAACGGCACTGCTTGCCGGGATTGCCTATAGACGCAATTCGATCCGCCAACCACCGGCAAGCAGTGGCACACCTTCCGCTCCTGTAAGTCAAACGTTGAGGACCACGCCCATGAACAACCATCAGCTCGAAAAGCTCGGCGTCCCGCGCGAGTGCTTCAAGGCCGCGCTGGTGGGCATCCAGCGCGCCGCAAAGGCGGGCCAGGGCAAGCAAGTCAAGCAGATGATCGAAAAGGTCGTCGCCAGCCCGGCCGAGTATCAAGACGACCCCATCTTTCATGAGCTGGCTGAAGATCTCGTGGCGGCCGCGGCCTTCACGCCCAAGGAACCGATCAGCTACCGCACTTGGGGCGCCGATGGGATCGACGAACAATCGCACACGCAGATGCGACAAGCGTGCAGCCTGCCGATGGCGGTCGGGGCCGCGCTCATGCCCGACGCCCACGTCGGCTACGGTCTGCCGATCGGTGGCGTGCTGGCGCTTGAGGGGGCCGTTTGCCCGTACGCGGTCGGTGTCGATATCGCGTGCCGGATGAAGCTCTCGGTGTTCGACGTGCCGGTCGCGGAATTGACCCAAACGCGCAAGCTCGATCGCTTCGAGCAGGCACTCGAGAAGGGAACGCGCTTCGGCGTCGGCAAGACCTACGAGAAGAAACAGCGCCACCCGGTGATGGACGAAGACTGGACGGTGACCGAGATCACACGCCGCAACAAGGACAAGGCGTGGTCGCAGTTGGGTACCTCGGGCTCGGGCAATCACTTCGCCGAGTTCGGATTGCTGACGCTCACGGAACCGAGCGCCGACATGAATCTGCCGGCCGGTGAGTACGTCGCGCTATTAACGCATAGCGGCAGCCGCGGCACCGGCTCGGCGGTTTGCGATCAGTACAGCAACCTGGCCCGGGCCCAGTTGCCGGTGCGATACGCCGAGTTGGGCCGCCTGGCCTGGCTCGACCTGGCGACCGAAGCCGGGCAAGAGTATTGGGCCGCCATGAACCTGATGGGCAACTACGCGGCGGCCAACCACGACGTCATCCATCGGTTCGTCGGCCAGTTGCTCGGCGGCGAGGTGCTCGCGCAAGTGGAGAACCACCACAACTTCGCCTGGCGCGAGGAGCACGGCGGCCGCGAGGTGATCGTGCACCGCAAGGGGGCAACGCCGGCGGCCCGTGGGCAGTTGGGCGTGATTCCCGGTTCGATGGCCGATCCGGCGTTCGTTGTCCGCGGACTGGGCGAGCCGACCAGTTTGAACTCGGCGTCGCACGGCGCTGGCCGGCAGATGTCGCGCAGCCAGGCGAAGCAAAAGTACACGTGGAAAGCCGTGCAAAAGGATCTCGAGCGGCGCGGCGTCCGCGTGCTCTCGGCCGGCGCCGACGAAGTGCCGGGCGTCTACAAGAACATCGAGCAAGTCATGGCCCAGCAGCGCGACCTGGTCGAAGTGATCGCGCGGTTCGATCCCAAAGTCGTCAAAATGAGTGGCGACGGCAGCCGGGCCGAAGATTGAGAGCCGAGCGCCGTATCGCAGGCAGCTCGTTCGCTGCGCGACGCCGGCGACAGTAGTCTCGAAATCTCAGGCGGACTTTTTGGACCAGATGGTTGACGAGTATAGCGACTACACTCGCGGCCAACTCACGCTGGACGAACTGCTGCCACGCCCCAAGTCGGCATTGCACTTCTGCGATACGGTACGGCAGCCGCACGGCTACTTTGACGTGCCAGACGATATTATCCTGCAGTCGATCATGCAGTGAAGAAAGAACCCCTAGCTTTTTGGGAAGGAACGATGGGCAAAAAGATTCTCGGTTGGGTGCTAATTGTGTGGATGACTGGTGCGATCATTGGGGCCATTCCTGAAACGCTCAAGCACAGTGGCGATCGGCTTCTTGCGGAAATCGCAGTCATTCTGGTCATGGTCGCCCTAGCCGCCATTGGCGTGACGTTGGTGAAGGGTAAGAAACCTCCGCCACCCAATACAGAACAGGGTTCGAAAATGGCCGCGGAAAAGAATTTGCAATGACCCCACCTCTGCGACGTCGATCGGCTAGCCTTTGCCGCGCGAGCGACTTATAGTCGGTTCGTTCTTGATCTGCTCGCGGATGTCAGGCGACCCATGCCGACTAACTTCAGTTTCAAAACCCGCACCGTACCGTCGGAGGACAACCACTCGCGCCGCTCGTTCATGAGAGCTGGCCTCGCGGGCGTCGCGGCGCTAGCCACAGCCGAGCGGGGCCAGATCGCAACCGCGGAACCTGCGTCGCCCGCGGCCGGTGTCGACCCCAAATTGGGACCGCTGGTCGACATCCACACCCACTTGGGTCAGACCTGGAATCGCACCGAGGTGCTCACTGCCGCGGACTTGCTGCGCTGGATGGACGCCCATCACATCGCCCAGGCGATCGTACTGCCGCTGGTGAATCCGGAAGCGTCGAGCTACCCGCTCACGACCGACTTTGTGTTGGAGCAGACGCGACCACATCGCGATCGGCTCGTCCCGTTTTGCGCGATCGATCCCAGGGCCAGCTACTCCGATGGCCAGGCCGGCATGAACGCGATGTTGCGCCGCTATCAAGAGGCCGGCGCGCGTGGCTTCGGCGAACACAAGCCGGGGCTGGCGATCGACGATCCGCGCAGTGAAGTCATCTATCGCGCTTGCGGCGAGCTCAAGCTGCCAGTCCTGTTTCATCTCGACAACGAGCGTAATCTCGACAAGCCAGGCTTGCCAGGGCTCGAACGCATGCTCGCGGCTTGCCCCGATACCGTTTTTATCGGCCACGGACCGGGGTGGTGGGCGTCGATCTCCGGGGGCGTCTCGGCCGCCGACCTGGCGCGCTATCCGCGCGGCGAAGTGCAGCCCGGCGGCGCGATCGACACGCTGATGGACCGTTACACAAATTTGTATGGCGACATGTCGGCCGGCAGCGGAGCGGGCGCCATCGCGCGCGATCTCAAGTTCGGCCGCGAGTTTCTCATCCGCCGCGCCGATCGCCTGCTCTTCGGCACCGATTACCTTTCGCCCGGGCAGGGGGTGCCGCAGTTTGAATTGCTGGCAGGCATCGACTTGCCGGCCGACGTGCGGGCCAAAATCTATCGCGACAACGCCCACCGACTGCTCGGACTGGCCCCGTGAGCGACGCGCAGGTTGAGGCGGCCATGTCCGGTACGCCAGCGCTGGACGACGCGCAACGAAGGCAATCCGTGCTTCCCCGCGCCGCCTATCTGCATGTGCCGTTTTGCCGCCATCGCTGCGGGTATTGCAACTTCACGCTCATCGCCGGCCACGACGACCTCGTCGATCGCTACCTGAATTGCCTCGCGCACGAGTTGGCGCTCGTCCAGCGCCCGCGCGACGTCGATACGCTGTTCGTTGGCGGGGGGACGCCGACCCATCTTGAGCCAGACAAACTGGCGCGCCTGCTCGAGCTGGCGCGGCATTGGTTTCCGCTGGCGCGAGGTGGCGAGTTCTCGATCGAAGCCAACCCCAACGATTTGACAGGCTTGCTTGGAAAGCAGCGCGGCTCTGTGCTGGCTGCTGCCGGCGTGACCCGCGTGAGCCTGGGGGCCCAATCATTCCACGCCGACAAGTTGCGATTGCTCGAACGAGATCACGGGCCCGCCGAAATCCGCCAGGCAGTCGAGCTCGCACGCGGCTTCGCTCACAGCGTGTCGCTCGATTTGATCTTCGGCGCGCCGGGCGAGTCGCTGGACCAGTGGCAGGCCGATCTCGACGCGGCCCTGGAAATCGAGCCCGATCACGTCTCGACGTACGGTCTGACCTTCGAGCGCGGCACGCGCTTCTGGAGCCGCAAGCTGCGCGGCGAGCTGGTGCAGTTGCCCGAGGAAATCGAGCGCGACCTCTACGCGTTGGCGATCGACCACTTGACCGCCGCCGGTCTGGAGCACTACGAAGTCTCGAACTTTGCCCGAGCAGGGCATCGCTGCCGGCACAACGAGGTCTATTGGGCCGGCGAGGAGTATTACGCCGCCGGTCCTGGCGCGGCGCGTTATGTGGGCGGCCGCCGCGAGGTCAATCACCGCAGCACGCTCAACTGGATGGCGCGGCTGGAGCGCGGTCAGTCGCCGGTGGCCGAAAGCGAAACGCTCGACGCCGAGGATCGCGCGCGCGAGCTCTTGGTGCTGGCGCTGCGGCGTCGCGCGGGGATCGGCCGCGACGAGTTTCGCCGCCGCACCGGATTGGAGATCGACAGCCTGGTCGGCCGCGACCTGGCGCGCTACGTCGATTTGGGACTAGTCGAGGAGCGCCAGGGGCAATTACGGCTCACGCGCGCGGGGCTGATGGTCAGCGACGCCCTCTGGCCCAACTTCTTGCGGCGCTAAGGCAGCACGTTGCCAGCCCGCTGTGTCTGGCCGAGCGTCGCTGCGCGAGCCACGCACCAGGCGATCGAGGTGATGTGGGCAGCCATCCGCCTGGACGGCCCTCCGCGGGCCGCAGCTTTCCGCCCCGCTCCGAGGAGTAGGAAGCGCCACTACCGACCAACCCGCGACGCCCCGGGGCCGTATAATCGTGCAAGAGCAGCCAGGCTCGCGAACTCGGTCGCCGAGTCGACAGCCCTCCAGGCTGCTAACGGAAAGGAATGTACCGTGCGAAAACTGCGCAAGCTCGTGGGGGCCAGCGTGTTTGGAGTGCTGGCGCTGATCTCGGCCGCGGCCGCCGTTGAGGTCTGGCGCGTGGGGATTCCCCAAACCACGATCGACGACCCCAGCATCTTGGCACGCGAGTTGGAATCGATCGCGTATCCCGGTCGCGGGCCGGAAATGAAGATGCGGCTGGCCCGACGCATCGAACGCGAATTTGTCCGCGGCACCGATTGGCAGCCTGCCTTGTCGCAGCTCAGCGACGAGGAGTGGAAGCGCTTCAACGAGAACTACAAAGACCTCACCTGGCTGTGGCTCAACGACAAGGTGTGGCGCTTTTCGCGCTTGCGCCGCGACGGCGAAAAACGCCGCTATCTCGAACAGCAGATGGCCCGTGTGCGCACCTGGCCGCTCCCCCGCCGCAAGCCGCGCAAGGAGCCGGTCGCGAACTTCGATATCGGCGACCAGTTGCGGGGGATCATGATGCACGTGACGGTTCGGCTGCAGGCGCTTACGCCCCAGGAGCGCGAACGGTTTGAGCAGTTCGCCCGAGCGCTCGGGATGCACTTCGCGACGCGGATGCAGGCGCCACCGGACTAGCGCTCTGGCAAAGCTTGAAATTCGGGTTCGAAGTGATTTGGCAGAGCACTAGAACATTCTTGCCGCCGAGCCACTTACGTACTCGGCGGTCGTGCATCGCCAACCCTAATTCTTAGGGTTGACGAAGCACTAGCGCCGCTGACGTGGCCGGGGCGGCTTTTGTGGGCATGGCTTGAGACCAAGCGGCCGCCTGCTACGATTGAGGGCCAATAGTGCCCCGCCGCGGCGCCGTTGCCGCAACCGTGAGCATGATCAGAGTGGGCACCGGCGGGACAGCGACGGAATCTTGGCAGTACGGAGACTTGTGATGCCAATCGAGCTGGATGCACTCCACCAGGGGGATTGTCTGGCCGGCATGCGGTGCATCGACGATGGCACGGTCGATCTGGCGTTCGCCGATCCGCCGTTCAACATCGGCTACGACTACGACGTCTACGACGACCGCCGCCACGGCGACGATTATCTCGATTGGTGCCGGGACTGGACGCGCGAAGTGGTCCGCGTGCTCAAATCTACCGGCACGTTCTGGCTGGCGATCGGCGATGAGTTCGCCGCCGAACTGAAGGTGATGCTCACGCGCGAGCACGGCCTGACGTGCCGCAACTGGGTCGTCTGGTACTACACGTTCGGCGTCAATTGCAAGGCGAAGTTCAGCCGGTCACACGCCCACCTGTTCTACTTCGTCAAGGACGGCAAGACGTTCACATTCAACGACGGCGCGATTCGCGTCCCCTCGGCGCGGCAGTTGGTCTATGGCGACTCGCGCGCCAATCCGCAGGGCCGACTGCCGGACGACACCTGGATTCTCAGGCCGCAGGATTTAACCGACGGGTTTCACCCCGACGAAGACACCTGGTACTTCCCGCGCGTTTGCGGCACGTTCAAGGAGCGCGCCGGCTGGCACGGCTGCCAGATGCCCGAGCAACTGCTGGGACGGATCATCAAGAGCACCAGCAACGAGGGCGACCTGGTGTTCGATCCCTTCGGTGGCAGCGGCACCACGCTCACGGTGGCCAAGAAACTGAAGCGGCGGTTTCTGGGCTTCGAACTGTCGGAAGAATACGCGGCGCGAATCAACAAGCGGCTCGCGGCGGCCCGGCCCGGCGATCCGCTCGACGGGGCGGCCGAGCCCTTGGTCAGCGCCCCGTCGACTGCCGACGGCGTGCGGCTCGACGAAAAAGGGGATCGTCAGCGGGCGGCGGCTCGTCGGCGGCTGAAGAAGCAGCCGCAATTGCCAGGCTTGTAAGGGCAGCTGGAAAGCCGGCCGCCTGGTATCGTCGGTGACACTGAGTTTACGGTGTGTTTCGCTTCGGGTGGCCCCGATTGCATCGGGGTGCCGTAGGCACAAGAGGTCTGTTGGGAAACGGTGGCTGCTCGCGAGGGCCACGCAACACATTTTCCTCTTGTCGCTGCGCGACACGGACGAAGTCCGTGCCACCCTAGACCGATTATGGCCCCATCACCGTTTCGCCTGAGGAGCATTGTCGACGATCATGAAATTCGCGATCTGCAACGAGACATTCGTCGACTGGCCACACGAAAAGGCGTTCGGGTTCGCCCGCGATTGCGGCTACACCGGTATCGAGATTGCACCCTTCACGCTGGCCCCCGACGCCAAACAGATCGATCGGCAAACGCGCACGCGAATCCGCCGCCTGGCCGACGACACCGACCTGGAGATCGTGGGCCTGCACTGGCTGCTGGCCAAAACCACGGGCTACTACCTGACGAGCCCCGACCCCCAGACGCGCCGCCGCACCGCCGAGTATCTGGGCGAATTGGCGCGGCTCTGCCACGACCTGGGAGGACGCGTGCTCGTCTTCGGCTCGCCGCAGCAGCGCAACTTGTTGCCGGGCGTGACGCCAGAACAGGCACTCGACTATGCGTCGGAAGTCTTCCGCGAGGCGATTTGCACGCTCGAAGACCTGGAGGTGACGTTGGCGGTCGAGCCGCTGGGGCCGGCCGAAGGAGACTTTCTGAACCACGCTGCCGACGGTGTCGAGCTCGTCGAGCGCGTCGGCTCCCCCAACTGCCGGCTGCACCTCGACGTCAAGGCGACGTCGAGTGAAGGGCCGCCAGTGGCCGACATCATTCGCGCCAATCGCGCGCTCTTGGAACACTTTCACGCCAACGATCCCAATCGGCTCGGGCCGGGGATGGGTGAGGTCGACTTTCTGCCGATCTTCGCAGCGCTCGGCGAAATCGACTACTGCGGCTGGGTCTCCGTTGAAGTCTTCGACTACAGCCCTGGGCCCGAGCGGCTCGCGCGCGGCAGCATCGAGTACATGCAGGCGTGCCTGGAGAAGCTGACAGCGGGCGGGTGACGGCGTTGGCGCGCCTGGGTCAGCGAGCTGCCGATAAGTCGTCGGACTTCGCTGCCGCCGGAATCTCAATTCCGTTTTCAGGGATGTCGCGCCCCAGCGTCCAGAGCACGCCCTGGGTGACCAGCCGGCGATACTCGGGGCGATGCCAGTTGTCGTAGAAGTGCATCGCCGTGAAGCCAAACGAGCGGCCGCCGGTGGCTCCGCCTTGCTTGGCCCGCTCCCACGCCCAGCAAACCGTTTCCTGGCGGCCTTCGATCGTGGCGGTCAGCACGGGATGCAGCACGCCCGGCGCGGGACCGATCTTCAGCGCGAAATAGAACTCGTCGCGAATGCGAAACTCACCCAGCCCTCGGGCGATCGCGTGACGCGGCTCGGCCGGGCGCAGCTCGGTTTCGACGACCGTGTAGCGACGATCGGGGCCACCGTGGCAAGCGCCCATGAGCACGAGGAAACCGGGGATCGGCTCGGGTGCCTTGCAACCGCAGGCCCAGTGCAACGTGACGAGCCCCGCGCCGCGCGCGGCGCAGTTCTGAAACGCCTGCCAGCGGCGCTCGTCGGCCTGCATGAACTTGGCCCCTTCGCAGACGTAGAGCACGACGCAGTCGGCCGCCGCGAGCAGCTCGGGACCGTTGGGCCACGGCTCGTCGACGCGAACCAATTGCACTTCGAGATCGGTGATTGGCTTGAGCCACTCGGCCAAGAGCGCCTGGCCGGCCACGAACTCGTGCGTGCCAGCGGGGTGGCCGTCGGGCCCTTGCGCCAAGAGCAGCACGCGCTGCGGCTTGTCGGCCGCGTGCGTCGAGCCAACCACGATCGTCGCCAACAACGCGACGATGAGAAGCAGTTTCAAAACTGACGATAAACCGGCGTCGTGTGCCACTGCTAGCTCGTCTAGCAGTGCTGTGTCGCGCCCTGCACTGCTGGGCAAGCCAGCAGTGGCACCCAAAACCTGCTTTGAAACTGCTTCTAGAGCTACAGTGCGCCAGCGGTCGCGAGTCGGCTTGCGAATCATCGCTTCGACTTCCTTACGACCCTGATGGCGCCGCGGCGGGCGCAGGTGCGGCGGCCGCGGCCGGGGCTGCCGGCGGCGGCGGTGGAGCAGCCGGTTCCTGGCCGGCGGCCCAAGCACAACCGCGCCGTAAGATTTCGGCACTGCCAGGGATTTGGATCGCCGTGGCGTCGTGCCCCAGCGTGGTGTGGAACACGCGCCCCTTGCCCAGCGGGAAGGTAAACACCATCGGCTCGTCCTTGCCGGTGAGCTTCGACCTGGCAGTGGCCAGCACTTCGACCGGTTGATCGCCGACCAGCGAATAATACAACTCGTCGTCGGTGTCGTACGGCTCAATCCCTTTGACGATCGGATTGTCGATTTTCATCACTTCGACCCGGAACGGCCCGCGGGCGTCATGGCCGCTGGTCCCTTCTTTCCAGACGCGGCCCGCCACTTTGACGTAATCGGCGTCTTCGTCCCAGGCGCCGCTGGCGAAGTGGAGCACAACCAGCCCTTTGCCGGCTTCGACTACTTGAGCCACGTTGGTGCGCGCGTTCGCGCCGGGGTTCGGCCGCTGGTAGTCGGCGAAGTTCAACAGCACGACGTCGTAGTTCGCCAGCGCCGGCGATTCGAGAAACGCCGGGTCCTCGACCACGCGCACGTCAAACCGCGGATCGACTTTGAGCACATCCTGGATCGCCAGCGTGGTGTCGCGCCACGGGTGAGCGGGGTGGTTGTACCCCGTGACCAGCAGCACTTTGATCGAAGCCGGCTCGTTGGCGAAACCGAGCGTCAGGCTCGCCAGCCAGAGCGAAAACGTGTAAAGCAGCATGGATGGTTGTCCAGCGGTGAGCGAGTTTACGTCCGCGCGGCCGCCTCACCGTTGCGAATGCGGCCACGGCCAACGCGATCTTCAGGCGGCCGTAGCCAGCCGCCCTGCCTTGACGACGCCTCCTTGCACGACGGCGACAAACCGCCGCCGATCCTCGAGCAAACGAATATCGGCGATCACGTCGCCGTCGACCACCAGCACGTCGGCCAACTTCCCTGGCGCGAGCGTGCCGAACTCGTCGGCGCGCCCCATAATCTCGGCGCCAGTCAATGTCGCGCAGCGGATGGCCTCCAGCGGCGTGAAGCCGACATAGTTCACGAAAAAACTGATCTCCTTAGCGTAATCGCCGTGCGGGTTCCAGGCGAAGCCATAATCGCCCCCCAGGCCGATCCGCCCCCCGGCCCGCAGGATCATGCGAGCGCTTTCGCAGCCGGCGTCGAGCGTTTCCTGGTGGCCGTCGACGACCTTTTGACTCATGCCGAAATCGGGGCCGTGTTCGACACTGGCCAATTCGAACTGCAGTGCCGGGACGACCGGCGTGTTGCGCTTCATCAACAGATCGAGCGCTTCGGCGTCCATGAACGTGCCATGCTCGAGGGTGTCGAAGCCAGCTCGCAGCGCGTTCTTGATCCCCTCGTTCGCGCGGCAGTGGCCAGTGACTTTGGTTTTGTAGTTGTGCGCTTCGGAGACGACTGCCGCCATCTCTTCAAATGTCATGCACAGGCTGTGATGATCGGCGTGGTCGCTGGCCGCGTCCCCCGTCGGGTAGGTCTTGATCCATTCGACGCCATCCTTGACGAGCTTGCGGGTGGCGGCGCGGGCTTCGTCGGGGCCGTTGACCAAAAGGATCAACCCCTGCATGCCGAGCTGCAGGTAGTCGGGGTTCCAATCCATCAACCCGCCCGAGCCGCAGATCTCGCGGCCGCTGGCAGCCAAGCGCGGGCCGAGGTGAATGTCGTTCTCAATGGCGCGCTTCAGCCAGACGTCGATGTTGTGCAGGCTGCCGCCGCTGCGCGCGGCCGTGTAGCCGCACTCGAGCGCGAGCTTGGCGTTGGCCGCGGCCAGCAGCGTGACGTATTCGACCGGGTACTTGATGTCGAGGTCTGCCAGGTCGGCCACGTTGAAATACGTGGGGTGATAGTGGGCTTCGACCAGGCCCGGCATTATGGTTCCCCCCAGCGCGTCGATCTGCCGGGCGTCGGGCGGGATTTCTGGTGCCTGGCCGACCGATCCAGCGAAAGTGACCCGCCCATTCTGGGCAACGACAACGCCATCGGCCACCGGCGGGGCGCCGGTGCCATCGACGATCTGACCGTTGCGAATGACGAGCGTGCCGGCAGCGAGCTTCATTCGAGGAGACTTTTCGCTCTCGCGGGCAAGGGGACGGGCTTCGCCAACCGCCCGGGGCGTGGCGCGCCACCGCTAGGTGACCTTGCCTGGAGGTATCGCTCGGCGATTTCCCGCCCGGCGGGGCAATTCCGCGAGTGCCGGCATTTTAAGCGGGGGGACAGGCCGACCGCAACGCGGGGGAATTCGGGTGGTGTCCTAATTTGAATTGGGTCTCGGTCAGCTTGAGATTTGACCGCTACGAGATAGGGCCTCGTCTAATCTCCTTACCAAATTCAGGCCTCCGTTCTTCGACCACCGCTCGTCGTATGCCGCGAGATATTCCCGCATTCTCTCGGGGGTAAACCAACCGTTCGTTCCGATCAAGAATTCGGGGACGTTGTGGATGGCGTCCATGAGGTCAAATAGATGCTCGTCGGGCAGGCGATTTTCGCCGTGTGATCGCATCCGAATATCCAGAATCACCCATCGAACCAGTTCCAGGTAAGCCCGCGTTAGTGGTTCATCTCTCATGAGGCCATTGTAACCGCGCAACAAGAAAGCCGCCCGAAGGCGGCCCAGGCGGTTTCTTGGCTTGTTGCGACGGCGGGCGCGCAGGGCGCCTGCTTACCGGCTTTGCACAGCCGACGAACGCGATGGGCCGGGGACATAGCGCTGGCCGCGGCTGTTGGCGGAACGCGACGACCGCGCGCCCGACACGCTGCGCGACGACTTCGTCGAACGGTAACGCGGGCCGCGCGGTGAAGAAGCCGAAGGTGCCGGGGCGGGCTCGGGGGCCGGTTCCGCCTCGTCCGGGCCGGCCGGGGGCGGATCGTTGGCCGGCGCCGCGTCAGTTGGCACAGTGGTCTCCGTCTCGGCAGGCGCGGTTACCTCGGTCGGCGCGGTGATCATTTCGCCTTGATACGGAGAAGTATCGCCCCCCTGCCAGTACAGATGCGACGGCGAATACATGCCGTGGTCGCATTCCTGCAGCACGATCGGTCCGCGCGGCTGCGGATTGAGGTACCCCTGCGCGCAAGGTGAACCGTACAGCGGCTGGCCCGCCGCGGCGCACGGGCAGCACTCCTGCGCATGATAGCCAACGCTGTAGCAGACGCCGATCCAGCGAAACATCGTGTTGACTGGTCCGACGTGTTTCGCTTGGACCTCGGCGGCTGATGTCGACAAACCCACGAAGATCGCTAGCGCTAGCCGTGTTGGCGCCTTGCCAGCCCAGCCGCGAGTGCTCGCGGCAACTGCATTCGCTCGATGCTTGGCAACTCTTGCGGTGGGCATGCGGGGAGTTCCTAGGCAGGGTCGGTGTCGATCGCCTCGTGGCCGCGCGCAGTCGCTGGCGCTGCGGATGCCGCGCGATATACCTCTTCAGTTGGTCATCGTTCCAAAGGCGCTTTGTCGTTCAGCCGTGTCGGCCGATTTCTTCACGGCGACCAGCGCGCGACGCCTTACAAGACGATCGCGCGGAGACTTCCGGAGTGCGCGGTCGTTCCTCCTGCGGGTCGTCGAGCGGCTAGATAAAGTTTGTCGTCCGCAAGCGGCGGGCTGGCGGGCCGACCAGTTGGGCTGCTGGTGGCCTTATCGCCACGTCAGCCCGCGACGATTCGCGCTGCTGGCGATTTGCACTCCCGCACGCATGCGCGTACACTCAAGTGCCGAGCAGATAAGATTTTGAGTACGCCGTGTTCCGCAGCAGGAAGCCCTCGAGCCATGCTCCACCGCTCGGACCAATGCCGTGCAGGATCGCAGGCCCTCCCGCCCCCCGCCGCTAGCGGTCGGCAGCCAATCTCGCGCCGGCACCTGATCCAGGCGGGCGGGCTAGGGTTGATGGGGCTAACACTCCCCCGCCTGTTGCGTGCTGCCGCGGCCGCCGACCGCTCCGCTCCCCGCGCCGACGCTTGCATCATCCTGTTCCTCAACGGCGGTCCCAGCCACCTCGACATGTGGGACCTCAAGCCCGAAGCCCCCGACGGCATTCGCGGCGAATTCGCGCCGATCGACAGCTCGTTGCCCGGCTACCGCGTAGGCGAGCATCTGCCGCGACTCGCCCAGCAGATGCACCGCGCGACCGTCGTGCGCTCGATGCACCATAGCGTGAACAACGCGCATGCCGCGGCCGTTTACTGCGCGCTGACCGGCCACGACCGCGGCGAGCTGGGGGGCGGCGCCCAACCAACCGACTACCCATCGCCTGGCTCCGTGATGACGATGCTGCGTCCGCCCGAGCGGATCGTAGTACCGCAAGTTTGTCTGCCGTACATCACCAAGGAGGGCGCCGGCGGACCGCCACAGCCTGGTTTCTTCGGCGGGTTCCTCGGCGCGTCGCGCGACCCGCTGTTCGTGCTGCGCGATCCCAATGCGCCCGACTTCGGCGTGCCTGAGCTGACGCTCACGGCCGATGTCTCGCTCGAGCGGCTTGCGTTGCGACGGCAGTTGTTTCGCGACGTCGACGCTCACCTCGCCACTCACGCCGGCCAGGCACAGTACGACGGGCTCGACCAGTTTCAGCGCCAAGCGCTCGAACTTTTGACCAGTGAAGCGTCGCAACGGGCGTTCCGCCTCGGCGAAGAACCTGACAATGTGCGGGATGCCTACGGACGCAACATCTACGGCCAGAGCGTGCTCTTAGGCCGGCGGTTGATCGAAGCGGGCACGCGCTTCGTCACCGTGAGTTGGGCCCCCGACGCCAACGCCACTTGGGACACGCACGGCGGCAATTTCAAGAAGCTGAAAGGAACCCTGTTGCCGCAACTCGACGCCGCGGCCAGCAGCTTGATCGCCGATTTGGCAGATCGCGGCTTGCTCGAGCGCACGATCGTGGCGATCTTCGGCGACTTCGGCCGCACGCCACGCATCAACGCGTCGGATGCCGGCCGCGATCACTGGAACTTCTGCTACAGCCTGATGCTGGTTGGCGGCGGTTTCCGGCAGGGACTCATCTACGGCGCCAGCGACAAAATCGGCGCGTTTCCGGCACAAAACCCGCTGACGCCCGGCGATGTCGTCGCCACGATCTATCACGCCTTGGGGATCGATCCGACGCGGGAGATCTACGACCCGCTTCGCCGGCCCCATCGCCTGGTGCCGACGGGAGATGTTGTACCGGACTTGCTGGCCTGAACGGCGACAAACTCTGTCGATCCCATTTTTGCCGCGTGAAATCAGCCACTCTCCATGACGGATTTGGGCGCGGCCGTCGTATCTTTCAGTGTCGCGGCTAGCCTGGGGCTGGCAGACCTTGCCAGGCCGCGTAACAGTCGCGCCGCGGTCGCGCCTTGGATTGAATAGCCAGCACGAGCGTGTCACATTATTCCTCGCTGCGCGGAGAATGACCCCCGGCCGACCAGCGGAAGGCCGGGAGCCCAGATCCTCGAGCGCCCCACTTGGTTCATTGATTGCGCAGCTATCAATAACACTCGCGTCGGTCGCCACGACGGCGGACTGCCCGCCGTGCGCGAACCCACGGAGCTGTCGCCGACGATGTCCGGAACGATCACCTCGCTCGGGCCCAGTCTTCGCCGCGCCGCACCAACCGTGCCACTGGCGCAGGGCAAGTACCCGCCAGGCCCGCCCAATGGCCTCTTCGGTTGGCGGCACGTGGGGCGGCTCAGGAACGATTTGCTGGAATTCGCCGCCGAACTCGCGCGCGACTACGGCGACTGCGTTGGTTATCGCATCGGGCCGATCCGCATCTATCAGTTTTCGCATCCCGAACAGGTGAGCGAAATCCACGTCAAGCACACCGACGCCTTTCATAAACCGCAGACGGTTAAGACGTACTTCAAGCGCTGGATGCGCACCGGCTTGTTGTTGAACGAAGGCTCCGATTGGCAGCAGCAGCGCCGCAAGGTGCGCTTTGCCATGCAGCAGATGACCACGGACAAGCTGTCCGCCGCCGTGGCCGCCGAAACCGAACACGTATCGGCCGGGTGCCGCGCCGGCGAAGTCGACGTCGCCGCCGCCACGGATCGGCTGGCCTTTGGACTCAACGTGCGAGCGCTGTTGGGAATTGAAGCTCCCGCGGCCATCGATCCAATGCACCGCGCCGCCAATGTGATGCACGAAACCGGTATCGCCGAGCTGGAAAGCTGGTCTCCGTGGCCCGACTGGTTGCCGATCCCCAGCAAGAACCGCCTGCGCCGGGCGATGCGCACCTTCGACGACATCCTGCTCGACGCCGCGCGACGACGCGAGACAGCCGCCAACACCGACGACTTGCTCAGACAACTCCTCGTGGCGCACGATCGCAGCTTGCGCACCGCCGGTATGACGCCGGCACGGGCCCGCGACGAAGCGGTCAACCTGCTGATGGGGGGCAAAGAGACCGTCGGAGCGACGCTGACGTTCGCCACGTATCTGTTGGCGTTGCATCCTGCGATTCAGGAGAGCGCGGCCGACGAAGTAGCGCGCGAAATCGGCGCGCGACCACTCGAACTGGGCGATTTGCCGCGATTGGTCGAAGTGACGCGCGTTGTTCAAGAAACGATGCGGCTCTATCCGCCGGTGTACGCCTTGACGCGTCAGGTCGCGCGGCCGGTGACGATCGCCGGCTACCGCTTGCGACGCGGCAGCCTGGTGATGGTCCCCTTGAATGTGATTCATCGCGATCCGCGCTGGTGGAACGGGCCGCACGAGTTTCGGCCCGAGCGGTTTCGCGATGCCAGTGAGAAGCACAGGCCGCCGTACGTCTATCTGCCGTTCGGGGCAGGGCCGCGCAGTTGTGTCGGCAAGCAAATGGGGCACGCGCAGTGCGTGCTGGTGCTGGCCGGTTTGTTGCGACAGTTCCGATGGGACTTGGCGAGCGGCCAAGGCGCGCCGCGCTTGAAGTGCGACATCGTCGTGCACCCGCGCGATCCGCTGCGGCTGCAGTTCGCGCGACGCGCGTGAGTGCTTGATGCGGTTCAGTCCCAGCCCAGGGAAACCGCCATGTTTTCTCGTGCTTGGCGCGTCGTGCATCGATGTTGGTATAATTTTGGCATGGCACCCAAATTGACTCCTGAAATGCGCGAAGCGCTTGCGCGGCACCCCGGGCAGCCCGTGGAGATTGAGGACGACGAGACAAAGCGCGTCTATCTGTTATTCGATCGCGAGCAGGCGCGCGAGTTGCTCGACGACTGGATTGTTAGGGAACTGGCAATCGCAGAGGCCGATGTAGCCGCCGGCCGCACGGTCGAGTGGGACGCGGATAACCTGCTTCGCGACGCCTACGCTTCGCGATAAGCGGACATGGTTGCCGAACCACGCATTACCACAACATTGCGGTACTTGCCGGCCGACGGCACGGAAGTCACGTACGGTACTCACGGCGTGGCGTCGGCGCTGGTGATTGGATCGCTGGCCGCCTCGATTCTCATGCCACTAGCGATTTTGTGGCCCGTGGTGAGTCTTGCTGATTTCTTGGTAGTCGAGACACTCGTACGAATCTTCAATGCGATTCTTGTGTTCGCGTTCTTGTCATATTTCACCAGAGACACCGTCTGGACGTTCCCGCGCTGCGAGACGATCATTGCCAGCCCAACGACGCTAACTATTTCGCGGCGGCTATGCGGTGTTCGCACGACGAGGCGCTTTAAATTGCGGCCAGGCGCGCTCGGCGTGCAATTCGAAACCAGTTGGAGTAGTGCGCAGAAACCACGGTATCGTTTGCACTACGAATCGGGACGAAGAAAGTGCGACTTCGCGCGGGGGCTCTCGGAGCAAACGGCTCGCGAGTTGCTGATGCGACTGTCGCCCGCCTAATTCTGCTGTCCGCTGTCGCGGCCGTCGTCTTTGTTCAAGTGCCGGCGCAGATAACGGGCCCGCTCGATGTTGCGGTCGGCCGTGTCGAGCTCCACCCCACGTAGCTTTTGCAGATGGGCCGGCTGGGTGTGAATGAAAAGCTGGTTGATCGTGGGAATCTCCAGGTCGTTGATCAGCCCCAGGTTGACCCCCATCCGCACGCTGCTCAACAGGTGCATCGTCTCTTCGGAGCTGATGGTTTGCGCGGTGCGCAGGATGCCGTACGCCCGGCTCACCCGGTCGTGCAGGTTCTCGTGGCTTTCCTTGATCAGGGCTTCGCGGGCGCGGCGCTCGTAGTCGATGATGAACGGCACCACGTCGCCCACCTGCTCGACGAGCTGTTCTTCCTTCTTGCCGAGCGTGATTTGATTGCTGATCTGGTAGAAATCGCCCATCGCCTGCGAGCCTTCGCCGTACAAGCCGCGGACCGCCAGGTTAATCTTCTGCAGCGAGCGGAAGACCTTCTCGATCTGCCGCGTGAGCACCAGCGCCGGCAAGTGCAGCATCACGCTCACGCGCATGCCGGTGCCGACGTTCGTGGGGCAGGCGGTCAGATACCCCAGCTTCTCGCTGAACGCATAGGTGACACGCTCGCCCACCAGGTCGTCGATGCGGCTGATCTCCGTCCAGGCGTTCCGCAAATCGAGCCCACTGTGCATCACTTGAATGCGGAGATGATCCTCTTCGTTGATCATCAGGCTGACCTGCTCGCCCGAGTCGATGGCCACGCCGCGGGCCCCTTCGCTCTCGGCGTGCTCGCGGCTGATGAGCTGCCGCTCGACGAGAAACTGGCGATCGATCCCTTCGAGCTGATTGACGTCGAGATAGTCCAGGCGCATCGCGCCGCCGGCGTCGAGCACCGCTCCCCGCAGCGCTTGCTCGATCTCGTTGCGGTCGCCCGTCGAGGCCCGGCTGATGAACGGAAACTCAGCCAGGTTGCGGGCCAGGCGGATGCGGCTGCTCATGACGATGTCGGACTGGGGACCGGTCCCGCGCAGCCATTCGCCGCAGCGCCGTGCCAAGCTCTCGAGATCCACGTGGCGTTCGACCATCGACCGAACCGTTGGGTTATTGATCCGAATCGCCCTTGATCTTCCGCATCTGATCGCGCAGTTCCGAGGCCCGTTCGTAGTGCTCTTCGTCGATCGCCTCTTTCATTTCGCGCCGCAGGCGAATGAGCTGCGTTTGCTCGTCGGTGCCCCCTTGCGATCGCGCGGGGCGCTTGCCCACATGCTCGGTCTCGCCGTGGATGTTCAACAGCAGCTTCTCGAGCTCGGTCTGGAAGCAGACATAGTCGTGCGGGCAGCCGAGGCGCCCCTTGTTGCGGAAATCGAAAAACGTGATGCCGCAGACGGGGCACGACTGCTGGTCGAGCCGGGCCAGCTCCTGCGCGGTTTGGCCGATCGCCAGATGCTGGGCTAACTGCCCCGCCAGGCTCGGCGAGGCAGCCGTCTCGTTTCCCTCAGGCTGCGTCAGGTACTCGCGCGCGCACTCTTCGCAGAGGTGCAGCTCTTGCGGTTTGCCGCTAGTGAGCTCGGTGATGTGGAAGGTCGCCGGCTTTTCACACTTTTGGCACTTCATGGCCGATTCCAAGGCTTGTGGCCAAAGCAAGTTATGGCCATCGGCGAAAGGCGGCGCCGAACCCGGCCCGCTCGCAGGTGTCGTTGGAGTGCAGGATCCAGGCGAGGTAAGCCAAAGGGATTCTAACAGTGCCCCTAGCGCTGTCAATCTGAGGTCGCCTGCCCCGCGCCGCGCCGCAAGCTGTTTGAGACGCGAGACATACAATCGCCCATCCGTGCGTGTCATGCGCCGGCCTCGCCATCGGTTGCCCGCTACGAACACGGTCGGTACGCTCTGGGGATTCGAGCCGCCGGGGTCGAATAACAGCGGGCTGATCACCGCAGTGGACAACCCGATCGAGATGGACAATCCCGCCAGAATGATCGTGCTGCGCGATAGCGATGCGACCACTCCCGTCGCGCAGAAGGACCTGGCTCTCGTGCGCCTCAGCGTGGCGACGGCTGGATTCACTCCCGAGGAGCTCAATAACAGCAC
>JAIESQ010000041.1 GCA_019745975.1 Pirellulales bacterium | reverse complement strand
CTTGCAACCGCAGCATGAAGGGAGAGCCGTTTTTCATGGAATACCAGTTACCGACGATTTCTCAGAAAGTGCAGGTACGTTGTGCAATTGGTGCAATGTCCGCACGCGTCAGTTCGGCCACTACGGTTCTGGCAGAGGTGCCACCAGAGCAAGCACTCGGCGATCGTCGTTTTGCCGACTCCCGTGGGGCCATAAAAAAACTGGAGGTTCGCGAGGGCCCCGCCGCGCATTTGGAAACGCAGGCGATTCTTGACACGCTCGTTACCGGCGATCTGGTCGAGCGATCTGGCGCGCCGATCGTCGAGCGATGCAGCAACTTGAACCTGTTGGCCACCGTTGTTGGGCTCGTCGCGGTCTTCGTCACTTTGAGTGCTCATTTATTTCTCCTTGAATTCAGATTGGGACTACGTACCTCCTGGTCGCTCCCGACGGGAAGTGGCCAGGTCGCCGCCGCCGCTAGTCGTACAACCTGCGGCACGACGGTCTTAATGGTGCTCACCAATTAGCTTCAGTCCTTGGCGGGTGCGCGTGCGCCAGGCCTCGTCCTCCTAGAAACAGCGTTGCGTCATAGGCGCCTCCAGAATTGAAAAAAAGCGCAAACTGACCAAATATCGGTGTAACCTCTAGTGGCTCATTCGGTTGCAATTGCGCTGTCCGTGCGCAAATCGTGCGCAAACTCGCCCGCATCGTGGTCAAGCAGGGGCAGAACTTGGAAAGGGTTTCTCCAGCGGAACGGTGGAACCATTCCTGGCTGGAACTTGAAATGAATCGTTCGCCCGTGGACTCGCAATTTTTTCGGTGGATCCGCTTCCAGGATCCCCTCGTTCTCCAGTTGGTCGAGGTGCTCCTTCGCGGCGCTGTAACATATCGGCGTGTAGCGCACGGCATGGCCGCGCGTAAACCACTTGTGACCATCTGCGGATCGATCCGGAAGGGCGACGTGATGCTGATCCTCTTTGACCCTGTCGAAGATCGCCTCGGCAGTTTTTAGCGCCGCCGCCGAAACTTTCACTTCGACCGGAACGAGCGGCAATGCCATCAGGAGGCCGCGCACGGCCGAATAGTCGATCGGCATAATTGCCTCAGTCGTGGCCTGGCCGTCCAGCCTTGCGATGCGGAGCGCCGCCACGACATGAAGCAATCGCTCAAAAACTACGGCGTGATCGCCAGCGAGCGAGTCGGGTAGTTTGTAGACAAATCGATAGGGATAACGCGGCCGGCGGGGTAGTCGATCGAGAAGCATCCCAAGACCCAAAACTTCCGCACGGCCGGTGGGTATTGCCATGGCCAGGCCAGCGCCGGCGCCCTTGCGATCCAGTTGGCTCGTGATGATTCGGAGCGTAAAGGGAGAATTTGGAAGCGAACCCTCCGCCGGCGCGACTCTCCAGGTTGATGGCAGCGCTGCTTTGTTCCCCACGATACGACATGTCGAACTCGCCGCGTCGCTAAACAACTCTCCTCGTCGGTGTCGTACGACGATGACATCCAGTCCAGCAAAGCCCGCTTGTTCAAGGCGGCGAAGCTGCCCAGGAGTATCGACGTATGCGAAGCGATTGGGGCTTAGCGTCAGAATGCGATCCGCGACGATAAGCTCGCAGCCCGCCTCGTCGGTCCTAATCTCGAGGTTTACGGGCAGGCCGATCCGGCCACTGGCGAGACTCAAGAACTGAGTGAAGTGCGCGAGATCGCGAGGAGCGCCCAGATAGCCTGCGAGCGCGGTAGCGAACCGACCAACGGGGTGTTTGCGCAACGACTCCAGGCCGTTCGCGAGGCTCATCCTTGAGCCTCCGATCGGCGGCGCCACTTGGCAGGGAACTGGCAGGGAACCCCTTGCGAAAGGTAGCAAAACGTGCGATTCTTGCGTTTCGCAAGTGGTGAATCAGCAAGGTTTTGCGAGTTGTTGTCGAGCTTCCCAAGCTGGATGTCGAGAGTTCGAGTCTCTTCGCCCGCTCTTGTCTTCAATCAAGCGAAGGCTCTGCGCTTGCTCGTAGCTCCAGGCCGGACTTCGGTCGAGACTCAAACTCACTTCCGCCTGGCTCTCTTGCCAGAATCTGGCGCGGCTCTCGTCGAAGAAGTTCGAATTGGGTTCTGCACGGGACGAGGCCGGAATCATCAGAGCACTCTTGCTTTCAATCCCGGAAACACTTTGCCCACCTTGCCGAGCAGGTAATCGCCGTACGTTCCCTGAAAAACATGCACGCTCGACTGATCCCAACGGCTCCCCCGATCGTCCGGAGCCGTTTCGCCCGAGGGAAGATCGATCGGCCGCGCGTCTGCGAAAAAACTCGGATCGAAGAAGAACGGGAACGACATGCGATCACGACCCGAGACGTTGCGCACCCGATGCGGTGTCGAGCGATAGACTCCGCGCGTCATCCGGTCGAGCATGTCGCCGATGTTGCAAACGAACGAACCAGGCAACGGAGGCGCAGCAACCCAGCCCGACTTTGACTTGACCTCCAGACCGCCCACATCGTCCTGCAACAGAATCGTCAGCAGACCGTAGTCGGTATGCTCGCCGACGCCCCAAAGCTCCGGCGATGCTGGCGGCGGATAATTGAAAATCCGAAACAGCGTCAGCGGGTCGCGCGTTCCGTGCTCGGCGAAGTAGCTTTCGGGCAATCCCAAGCCCAAGGCGATGGCCGCCATCAGTTTGTGCCCCAGCTCGGTCAGCGCGGCCATGTACTGGAGAACGGTCGAGCGCAATCCGGCAGGAACCGCAGGAAACAGGTTTGGCCCATGCAGCGGAGTGCCCGCTCGCACGAGGGGGTGGTTCGTGGCAAGTTCCTCACCGAAGTACAGCCCCTCTTTTTGATCGGGGCGGCCGGAGGTCAACTCGTCGCCGACCCGAAAGTACCCGCGCCAGGCTTTGTTGCCATGCCCCATCTCGATCTTCAGCTTCTCAGCGGTCGGAAGTGCGAAGAACTCGCGAGCGAACGTTTGCAATTCGTGTTGGAGGCCCGCGTCGACGCCGTGGCCGACGACGTAGAAGAAGCCACTCTGCCGACAGGCCGCGTCGATCTTGGCAGCTACCTGTTGCTTCTCGGCACCGCCTGCCCCCAGAGGCGCAACGTCAACGATCGGCAATGAAGAAAAGTCGTCGTACATCGAGTTTCCGTTTCACCATCACGCGATTGATCAACACTTGGCTCAATGGCAATCCATGTCACCGAGCGATCGAGGAGAGAGAGAGCGCTCGTGTGGAAGGCAGCTCCTGCCATCGACGTCGATCGAACGCGGAAGTTGTCTCCTGGCATGGCATGCTGCCTCCTCGGAATGGGAGATCAGCATAACTGACGAAATCAGTGAGGTGGCAAACATTCACTGGACAACGACAAGGCGGATTTGTCGCCCAAAATGGTTGCTGCATCCGGTCGTGAAACGTAAGATCTTTCGTATCCGATGGCGTCTGGCGTAGGGCCGCAACTCACAATGTCCAAACGGTTTATCCTCAACTCGTCACGTTCTTCCAAGCAAGGAACTCTGATCAACGTGGGGAAAGAGTCCGAAGAATACAAAGCACTGACGAACACGATGACGATGGCCAGCGAAGACATGGTCGAAATCGGCATTGCGGAAGGCCAGATGGCGTTGGTTCGCACCGAATTTGGCGAGGCGTCGTTCAAATGTCAGGCCGGAAGGGTGCCGATCGGCATGATCTTCGTCCCCTATGGGCCGCCAACCTGTAAACTGATGGGCGGCGACACGGATGGTACGGGGATGCCGACTTCCAAAGGCTGGGAAGTGGAAGTCGTGCCGCAGTAGGTCAGGTTCGCCGGAAATCACTCGAAAGGTAGGACGATGTCGCAAGATTCCAACCCAGAAAACCTGATCGGGGCGGCGCCCCCGCATTTTCAGATTGAAGGCGATCACCCCGGACTCGCGCCTTGGACCGAGATCGAAGACGGCCGCTTCATGCCGCGCCGGATTCGAGGAAGTTGCCAGGGCCGGGCGCTAGGCTGAGTGTTTACCGTTCCGTCGTCCGGTACGGATGACACCGAGTGTTCCAACAAGGAACCACTGCAAGACAGTTAGACGCAGGCGTTTCGCTTGCGGCCCAGGTATATTGCCGACGACTTGTTGTCGCCCACTGGACCCGACGAAAGCTGCATGAGGATTCCGACTGTAACTGCCATGAGCCTTCAGATTATCAACAATGCGACATGCACCTTTTGTGGCTGCGTCTGCGACGATATCCAATTGCACCACGACGAAGTCCGCATTCATAAAGCAAATAGGGCCTGCGTGCTTGGCACCGCGTGGTTTTTGAATCACACGGCTGAAAAGCACTACCCCGACGCCCTGATCGACGGCCAGCCGGCAACGCTCGACGAGGCCATCACCACGGCGGCGAGAATCCTGCACACCGCAGACATGCCGCTGGTCTATGGCCTGAGCAATACCACCTGCGAGGCGCAAAAGCAGTGTGCCGCGCTCGCGGACCAACTCGGGGGATTGCTCGACAGTCACACCTCGTTGTGACACGGCCCAACTGAGATCGCCGCCCAGTTGGGTGGCAAGGTCACGTGTACGCTCGGCGAAGTGAAACAAAGGGCCGACTTTATCGTGTATTGGGGAGGAAATCCGGCCGAGTGCCACCCGCGCCATTTCACCAAGTACACCATCATGCAGAAGAGCAAGTTTCTGCCCCGCGGCCGCAAGGACCGCACGATGGTGCTGGTGGATATTCGCGAAACAAAGAGTGCCAAAGCGGCGGATATCTTCCTGCAGATTAGGCCCGGCAAGGATTTCGAGCTGATCACCATACTGCGCGCGCTCGTCAAAGGCCGCCAGGTTGGGGATGAACAGATCGCCGAAACCGGCCTGGACCGAGAGACAATCGAAGACCTGATCCAGCGCATGAAGACCTGCAAGTTTGGTTGCATGTTCTTCGGCATGGGGCTTTCGATGACGCGCGGCAAGCACATGAACAGCGCCGCGCTGCTCACGCTGGCCGCGGAGTTGAACGCGTTCACCAAGTTCGTGGCGATGCCGATGCGCGGTCATGGCAACGTGACGGGCGCCGACGTGATCATGCGTTGGCAAACCGGGTTTCCGTTTGGGATTTCGTTCAATCGTGGCTATCCGCGCTACAACCCGGGCGAGTTCTCGACGGTCGATATTCTGGTGCGCGGCGACTGCGATGCGGCTTTCGTCATTGGAGCCGATCCGGGGGCAACGATGCCGCAGCCGGCGATCGAACACTTGAAGCGAATTCCCACGATCGTGCTCGATCCGCATATCACGCACACGAGCAAGTTGTCCCGCGTCCACATTACCACGGCCCCGCAGGGTATCGCTGCACCGGGAACAGCCTACCGCATGGACGAGATCCCGATGCCGCTCAAGCCGGCGCTGAAATCGCCCTATCCGACGGATGAAGAAGTTGTTCGCCGCATCAACGAGGAGCTCGCAAAGCTGCCGTTCTGGCTGCCCGCTGGAAGTCAGCCGCAGATGCTCACTTCGCAGGTGTGAGGTACTAAGGGCCTATCCCAGAATCGCTCGTTAGCGGCGGCGGCGCTCCTTGCCGGAGGCCGAAATCCCCGCGGCCGTCGCCACGATGGGTTCTGGGATAGGCCCGAAGGGGCGTGTAACGTACGCTGCTCCCGGGATCCGATTCGCAACGTTGTAGGCTTACGACCATCCAGGCAATTCAATGCTTCGTATTACGGGCGGAAGAGTCTATGACCCCGCCAACGGCATTGACGGGGAAATCAAAGACCTCTTCATCGACGACTCTGGTCGATTCACTTCTGCGGTGAAGGGGGGTAGGACGATCGATGCCACGGGGATGATTGTCTTTCCCGGCGGCGTTGACGTGCACACCCACGTGGCCGGCGGTGCGATCAACTTCGCGCGCGCGATGACGCCGGAAGACCATCGGCGTGCCCAGGCTTTCATTCGCACAAAATCGCGGCGCAGTGGCCTCGGCGGAATGGCGCCTACGACTTTCGCGACGGGCTATCTCTACGCAGGCATGGGTTGGACCACCCTGAATGAAGCAGCCGTTCCTGTACTGTCGGCTCGCCACACGCATGAGGAGCTCGCGGATGTTCCCATCGTGGATAAGTCGTCGCTGACGTTGATGGCGAACAACGAAATCATGCTCGATCAATTGGAGGCAGGGGAATACGAACGAGCGAAACAAGTCGTCGCCTGGTACCTGTGGGCCGCGAAGTCGTACGGCATCAAGGCGGTAAACCCTGGCGGTGTCGCCGCGTGGAAGTGGGGTAAAGACGCCAAGCAGCTATCATCCCCCATCGCAGGCTACAACAAACTGACGCCCGGCCGCATTGTCACTCAACTGGCTCAGATTTGCGACGACCTTGGGTTGCCTCACCCCCTGCACTTGCATTGCAATAACCTCGGCGCCCCCGGTAACATTTCCACCACGATCGACACGCTCAAGCACTTGGAGGGGCATCGCGCCCATATCGCTCACTCCCAGTACCATGCCTACGGCGGCGACGACTGGGACACGATCTGTTCTCAAACGGCGCAATTGGCCGACTACTTTAATTCACACCCACACATCACCACCGATGCGGGCGCAGTGCTGTTTGGCGACACAGTCACCATCACCGCTGATGGTCCGTGGCAGCATTTGCTCTACAAGCTAACTGGACGCAAGTGGGGCAATCTAGACGTAGAAAACGAAACTGGCTGTGGGATTGTTCCCTACACGTACCGTCCCAGCAATCTGGTCAACGCGGTGCAGTGGGCAGCCGGCTTGGAATTGTTGCTGCTGATCGAAAGTCCGTGGCAAGTGTTTCTTTCCACGGACCATCCGAACGGTGGTTGTTTCTGGCGATATCCAGAAATCATCCAACTGCTGATGTGTGCGGATGCTCGCCAAGAGCAGATGGAGAAGCTGTCGGCTCGCGTCAAGAATCGAATCACTTTGCCGGAAATCGACCGCGAGTACACACTCTACGAAATTGCCACCGCCATGTCGGCGGGACCCGCAAGGGCCCTGGGCCTTCCGCAAAAGGGAAATCTCGGGATCGGCGCTGACGCCGACCTCGTGATTTACAACGCGCATGCCGACGTGGCGCAAATGTTTGGTCACCCACGCTATGTAATCAAAGGTGGCGAGATCGTCATCGAGGACGGCGACATCCGCGAGACGCCGCAGGGCCGAGAATTCCTCGTGAAGCCCGCGTGCGATCCAGAAACCGATGCGTTCATTCGGCCGTTGTTTGAAGATTGCTACACGATGTCCTTCGAAAACTATCCCGTCGAGTTCGAGCGCGTCGAACACGCGGAGCTGCGCGATTGCCTTCCGCCAGCCGGCAACTGATCCATCAAAATGCCCGTCACGTTGCATCTCATACGGCAGCCGATCGTTCCCTTGGAAGCCGAGGTGATTTCGCCGGACACGCTAGGCGGCCTGTCGAACGCGGAGATTCGCTCGCTCGTCGTGTATCACGGCAAACGCCACCTAGCACTGGGCGAATTCTTCGATGTCGAAGGGGAACGCAGTGACGAGATCGTGATCCACGGTGTCCTCGATAAGGTCCGCTGGATTGGCCGCGCGATGTCGAAAGGAACTGTCACCGTCCATGGTTCCGTCGGCATGCACTTGGGCGCCTACATGACTGGCGGCCGTATCGAAGTGCATGGCCATGCTAGCGACTGGATCGGCGCCGAGATGAAGAATGGCTTCATTCACGTGCATGGAAACGCGGGGGGACAAGTTGGCGCTGCTTACCGCGGTTCCCTCGCCGGCATGAGCAATGGACTGATCATCATCGACGGCTCGGCCGGTTTGGAAGTCGGCATGCGGATGCGACGCGGAATCATCGTCATCGGTGGCCCAGCCAGAGACTTTACCGGCTTGCAAATGAAAGGCGGCACCATCGTCCTGCAAAGCGGCGCCGAAATTCGCGCCGGAGCATGGATGAATCGCGGCACGATCATTTCCTTGAAGGCACTGCAGTTGATGCCCACGTTTGCCTATTCCACGACGGCCACTCCGACCTTCGTGATGCTGCTTGCCAAATACATGAAAAGTTTCGGAGTTCCGATTCCCTGCGCGGCATCCACAGGGACTTACCGCATTTACGCCGGCGATACGTCTGTCTCCGACAAAGGCGAGATCCTGATCTGGCAACCTGGTACATGAAATGGCCGTGAGGCCGCACCCGCGATTCAAACGACAGACGGCTTGCCGCGGCGCCTGGCGACGACCGTATCTTGGCGAGATCGCGGCGGCTGAAGCCCGTCGCGCAACCGCGGGCGTAGCTCAGTTGGTGGAGCGTTAGCTTCCCAGGCGGGATGTCGAGAGTTCGAGTCGATTCGCCCGCTTTCTAGTGGCTTTGCGTTCGAATTCTCGGCCGCGGGGGGTTCGTTGGCCGCCGCGGCCTACGCTGTCGAAGCATACGGGAGCCAGGATCGATGACACAGGAATTCTTGGCGCCTCACCAGTAGCCGGGGTCTGCGGCCCTGGCCAGGCCGCCGCCGGGGCTGGTACCTATTTCGGCGTACGAATTCGCGCCAGCCGGCAACCGCCATGCGAAACCATGTCCGGCACCCCCCCTCGGCAACTCGTGCGCCGCGGCCATCGGGTTCCCCATCTCCCCCTTCAACTTTCGGCACGGCGCACGATTAAGTGGCCCACGGCCGTGGATAGTTTGCCTATCCTATGCAACCCTCATTCCTTGACGGGCCTGTAGCCCCCTATTACGCTCGCAGCCGGATCGGAAGTAACGCTGGATCGCCAGCGCCATCCATTTCCGCCGGGGGCGGCCGTGCGCCGGAAGGCCGCAACCGGACGTGGCGGATCACCTGATTTCCGCACACTCAAGCGCCAGACTGGGGTCTCGCCGTGAGCTTCTCCTCGCCGTGGTATCGTCGCCCAACCGCATCGCGTCGTCGTGGTTCGCGCGCCGCATCGCAGCGTGCCCGCAAAGCCGACCTCCGGTTCGAGACACTCGAACATCGCCGCATGCTCGTCGTCGGCGCGCAGGGCGCCGCGGATCTCGTCGCTCCCGGCGCTGGTTTCGATGGCGTCGTGGCGCTCGACTTCACGAATGCCTCGACGAACACCACGCTCAATGCCAATTTCACCGGCGCGCTCTTGTACGACGGGCGTCACATCCTCGCGACCGCGCAAGCCTTCGATCGTGACGGTGATGGAGCGATCGACGACGACTTGGGATCGTTCCAAGTCGTTTTCGAGATGAACAAGCAGCACTACGCGATTTCGGTCGATGCCACGTCGGCGAATATCGTGTTGGCGCCCGACTGGGATGGCGACCTCACCAATGGGGCCGATCTGGCGATTGTCACGCTGCCGGTCATCGCCCCCTTCCCGGCCGAGCGCTACAACATTTTCCGCGTCCCCGCGGACGACGAGAATCAAAGCCCCGAAGACGGCAGCGTGCTCACGATCGTCGGCTATGGCGACACGGGCACCGGCGTCACCGGCTCGCTCCCTAACAGCAAGGGCATCAAGCGCATTGGAAACAACCGTGTTACACAGATCGACGACCAATCGAACGGCGACTTGTTGCACGTGGAATTCGAGGAGTCAGGCGGTAATAGCCTCGGCACCAGCGAGGCGGTCGCGGCGTTCGGCGATAAAGGCGCGCCGGCCTTCCTTAGCAAGCTCCCCGATGGTTCGACGCTCTCCGGCGGCCCAGTGATTGCCGGCATCTATTCGTTCGAGGAATTCGGCGATCCCCTGGACGAGATCAACCAATTCGGGATCGCCGAACATTACACGCGGGTGTCGGGATTCACCTCGTTTGTCGACGACACGCTCGACGATCCGGCTGACATCACGCTGGACATGAATTTCCAGCCGCTGGGGAACGATGGCACCCCCGACGAGATCATCGCCCGCCGCGATCCCAACGACAGCACCCGCTTGCAATTGCTCGTCGACGGTGAAGTCGTCTGGTCCGACCTGCTTTCGCACGTCAATAAGCTGATCATCAATGGCTCGGGCGACGACGACAACATCATCATCGTCGGCGACTTCAACAAGGACATCGCGCTCAACGGCCGCACCGGTTTCGACAGCTTCGAGTACATCGGCGACGGCCTTGACGGCGCCGTCTATACCCCCGACGGCACTTCCCCAGGCGCCGGCACCTTGGTGGTTGGCATCGACACGATTGACTTCTCGAACTTCGAGCCGATGACCGTCAGCGCCCTGGCCAGCTACACGCTGACGACCCCCAACAGTCGGGACAACATCCTCGTCCAATCCGGCCCGCAGGTCGGCCAGATGACCATCTCTGGCACCAGCGGCGGCTTGCCTTTCGAGTCGGTCACGTTCTTCGACATTCCGACGTTCACGATCGACACGGCCACCAACGACGGCGGCTCGCCCAACGACATCATCACGCTCAATGCCCCGATCCCGGCGCAGGGACTGACGACGTTTGTCATCGAGGCTGGCGCCGGCACCGACCGCGTCGTCTACAACGGCACCGACAACAACGACACCTTCGACGTCAATGCTAACGGCTCGATTGAGCTTTCGAATCCCTCGCACACCTTCGTCACGATCAGCTCGACAAGCACGGGGATCGAAGAAGTCGTCCTCGATGGCCTCGACGGCGACGACACCTTCAACGTCAATCAGAATAACCCCTACTCCGGCGGCTTGTTTCTCGCCGGCGGCGACCCCTCGGCCAGCGACGTCGTGAACTTGATCGCGCCGGCGACCTTCGCGCAATCCGTGGCGATCACGCCCTTAGCGGCCGATCAGACCAAGCAGCAAATCACTGGCTTCCGCAACGTCGCGGGTAGCACCAATCCGATCCAGACGTCGGGCATCGAGTTGATCAACTACGTCGGTAACGATGATCCGATCAACGACGCCTTAAACGTACACTTGGGAAGTGGCGACAATACTGCGCGCGTCGAGCGCAGCACCAACGATTTCGACCAGATCACATCCGACAGCTTGCCGCGGATCGCGTTTCAAAAACTCACAAGCTTCACCGTTTCCGCCGATACCGGCTCCGACGTGGTGACCTTCAAGACGGCCAATCTCGCCGGCGCCACGAAGACAAACTACCAATACGACGCCTTCAATGCCGGGGCGTTGGCAATCGAGGGGGCCGACGGCAATACAGCCAGCGCGGACGATTCCTACCTCGTGACGCATCCGACCGGCAATGAGTTGGCGGTGAAAGACAATGTATCGAACGTCGTCGTGACCGCCACGTCGGCAAGCACCAGGCAGCTGCAAATCAATACCCTCGGTGGCGACGACCAGGTGACGGTCGATATCGGCACGGCCGTGCCAAGCGACTACATCAGCGTGCCCATTCTGTACGACGGCGGAACGGGGCGCGATCAGCTCACTGTTCAGGGCGCGGTAACGCCAGTTATCGGCACCATTCGTAACGTCACCTACACGCCCGGCCCCGCGGTGAATCAGGGGCGCTTGAGCTACGACGCCTTAACGATCGCGGGCACCAGTCGTTTGATGACGATTGACTTCCTGAACCTCGAGCCGGTCGTCGATACCTCGACGGAGGATGGCCTGGCCGTCAGCGGCACCAACTCCCCCAACACGATCAATTACGAACAGGGGAGCACGCCGACGCGGGGCATCGTGCGCGTCGACGAATTTGAATCGCTCGAATTCGAGAATAAGGCGGTCCTGGTCATGGTGGGCCTGGGGGGCGACGACAAGTTCGTACTCGACAATGCCAGTGTGCCGACCGGCCTGACGCGAATTGTTGCCGACGGCGGCCTGGGTAACGACTCGATCACGGCGCTGAACTTGCCGGCCGTCGGCGCCTACCTGGGTACCACGCTCATCGGCGGCGCCGGTGACGACGTGCTCGACGCCGGCGGCGTGACCCAGAACTCGCCCGTCCTGCTGCAAGGCAACGACGGTAACGATACGCTCACAGGCGGGGCCGGCACCGATACCCTCGAGGGGGGCGCCGGCGACGACGTGCTCGTCTCCAGCCGCACAAGCGACACCTTCAATGGCGGCACCGGCTTCGATCAACTGGTCATCCGCGGCACTAAAGGAAACGACAATTTTGACGTGCTGCAGAATACGCCCAGCGCCGTGGCCGGCGACAATTACACGATCTCGAGCGTGCTCGCTACCGTCAACAACAGTCAGGTAGTCGTCACTACGAACTCGACGTTTCAGATTGTGCCCGTCAACGGCGCCGCGCCCAATAGCACTGCCAATCGTCCCACGGTCGAAGAACTGTTTATCGACGCGGGCGACGGCAACGATACCATGCGAGTCGCATATGCCGACGAGTATTCGGACACGGCTCTGACTGCTCCTCATGCCGAAATCACCACCAATGGCATCCACAACCAGATGCTGCGGTTTACGGTGGATGGCGGCGCGCCCGACGCCAGCGACCGGCTCATCGTGCGCGATATTGGTACCGGCGACCTGGTGCTCGTGCGCCAGGCAAGTACTCCCGGCAGCGGACGCGTCACGATGGCCCCCGCAATCAACAATGGCATCACGGCACAGGGAGACGTTGTCTATACGCACATCGAACGCGTCGATGTTACGCCAGCCAACTCCATCACTGGCGGCACCGGCGCCGATGGCAAGGGCCGCATCGTGGTCTTCCAGGCCGATCCATTCGAAATGAACGACAATCGCCTGATCCCCACCGAATTCAGCGATTTGGCGACTACCAATCTCAACCCGACGATCGACCCGGGCGAGGATACGAATACCTTTGGCTTGCCGCAGGAGCCCGGCGACGAAGATTGGTACGTCTTCCAGCCGACGAAGACTTCGGTTTACCGGCTTGATCTCGTGTTCAACCAGATTGCCCAGGTCAATAGCGGCCGCGCGGGCTTGCCTGGTGATGGCAATCTCGACATCTCCGTTTACGACATCAACGGCAAGCAGATCACTACGGGCACCGATGTTTCAGGTCAGGGCTTGGTCGACCTGGGCGAACAGAATATCGGCGAGCAGCTCACCTTCGGCGCCCAGGCGGGCAACCACTACTACATTCGCGTCAAAGGACATCCGCACGTCGTGAACGAGGAACAAACGGTCAACGACGCCATCAACACCTATCAGATCAAGCTGACCGACGTCGATGTCATCGGCCCGCAGGTTACCAAGCTCTACATCAGCGACAATCCCAACACGCCTGCGAATGAGACGCAGTTCGACCTGCAGGCCACCAAGTCGTTCCCCGGCACCACGCCTGGCCCCACGCCGCTGGTCAACGGGCTGTCGCTGGACATCAAGGACCTGCCGGGCCGCGCTTTGGATTTCACCTATCCGGCGCTGATCGGCGGCACCGTGACCGAAGTCGAGCAAAACAACTCGATCGCCGACGGACAGAACATTGATCAGTACTTCAACCTCAATGCCAGCCCCAACATCGGCGACACCGCCGGGATCGACACCTCGCTGACCGTGCCGCACGCCACGATCTTGGGAACGGGCGACGGGAGCTTCGACTTTTACACTTTCACGGTGGGTAGCGCGAGCGCCGGTTCTCCGGTCAAGGGAACCTTTGACATCGACTTCACCACGGGCGGCGCCGACACGTTTATCCAGCTATTTGACGAAGCCGGTAACTTACTCAGTCAGAACGACGACTCGGCGTTGATCAACGGCGCCGGCGGTAGCGCCACGACGAACGACTCTTTCTTGACGTTCAACTTCACGGCGCCTGGCAAATACGCCATCAAGATCGGAGCGTTTAACGCAGGCGGCGCTTCCCCCATCCCGTTGCAAAACGGAGAAAACTACACCCTTCAAGTTTCGCTCGAAGAGCACCCCATCCTGCTCAACCCCGGCCTGGTGCAGGTCAAGGGGGACGCCAACGGGCTCATTCCCATCAAGGAAGTTCGGTTCATTCCCATCTCGCAAGTCGCGGGGTTGGCGGCGACGGGCACCTTGCAGATCGACTTCTTCTCGCCGCTGCCCGACGATCGCTACACGCTGACGCTCTCGGACCACGTCACCGATCCGGCGAACAATCCGCTCGACGGTGAGAGCAACGCCGCGGAACCACAGCCCGCCGGGCCACCCTCTCCGTTCCCCAGCGGCAACGGCACGCCAGGCGGTGATTTCACGGCCCGTTTCACCGTCGACAGCCGGCCGGAAATCGCCACTTACGCCGGCCTGAACGTGGCGACCGATTTGAACGGCAATTCGACGTTCGACCCCACGAACACCAACTTCACCAATCGAGACACGATTTTCCAGTTCGGCACGGTCAACGACCAGCGTTTCGCCGGCAAGTTTGGCGACGCTTCGTCGATGGGCCTGCGGTTCGACATGCTCTCCGCCTACGGACGCGACCCCGTGAATGGCCGCTACCGCTTTTTGATCGACTGGAACTTCAACGGCGCGGTCGATCCGGGCGACTACATCGACAGCCCCTTGCAGATTGACGGCCTCGCCGTGGCCGGCAACTTCACCGGCGCCGCCAACAGCAAGGACGAAGTCGGTATCTTCGACGGCACCAAGTGGTATCTCGACGTGTTGGGCGCGCCAATCGTCGTGACCAACGGGCAGCGCGGCTATCCGATCGTCGGCGACTTCGACGGCGATGGGAAGGACGACCTGGCCACCTACCAGAACGATACATTCTATATCGACTTCGCCGCCAATGGCTTCAATGGCACCGATCAAACGATCGGCTTTGGCGCGCCAGGCGTGCTCGATCGCCCGCTGGCCGCCGACATGGATGGCGATGGCATCGACGACCTGGGGATCTGGATTCCGCAAAGCGGCTCGGTCACCGGCGACAGCGAATGGCGGTTCTTGATCTCCGACGACCTGCACCATACCAAGCGCATCACCGGTTCGGCCGTCACGCTGGCGCACCAGTATTCGCCGACGCCGTTGGGCCACGATATCCACGCCCAATTTGGCAATTTGCCGGCTCTGCCGCTGGTCGGCAACTTCGATCCGCCGGTCATCGCCAGCGCGTCGACGAGCACCGGCGACACGAAGCCGTCGACCGATACCTCGACGACGACCACAACCACCACCAGCGCGCCAGCCGCCGCGACGCTGTCGGCCAATTCGGTCTTCGTCTCCGCCGTTTACAACTCAGAACTGAAGCGCGACGCCGACGCCGACGGCCTGGCATACTGGACCAAGCTGTTGGACAACGGCGCCTCAAGGCAGCAGGTCGTCCAAAGCATTCAGCAGAGCACCGAGTATCGCGCGAACCTGATCGACCACGTCTACGAAACGTATCTCGGCCGCGCCGCCGACGCCGGAGGCCGCCAGTGGTGGCTCGACCAGTTCGCCCACGGCGCCACGCAGCGGCAGCTCACGGCGTCGATTATTGGTTCCGACGAGTACTTTAAGAACGCCGGCGGCTCCGACTTCAATTTCGTCAAGGACCTGTACCAGGATGTGCTCGGCCGCGAGGTCGACTTCCCCGGCGCGAGCTGGTGGACGACCCAGTTGGCCAACGGCGCCAAGCGCAGCGCCGTCGCCTCGTCGGTCCTCGGCAGCGACGAAGCCCTCAAAGCCGAAGCGCTCGAGCTCTACCAGGACGTGCTGGGCCGTTCGGCCGACGCCGGCGGTCTGAATTACTGGATCGCCAACATGCGGGGCGACGGCCGCGAAGAAGCCGCGCGGGTGAATTTCATTGCGTCCGACGAGCTGTACAAGCTGATGGCCGCGCACCTGGCCACGACTAATGCCAACGACGCCAACGTCGTCGCCAAAGACTTCATCCAAACCTCGGGCAAGCTGAAGGGCGGCATCTAGCGGTTTCGCGATCCACGCATCTATTGGCGGGTGGCCCAGGAACGCGCAGCGTGCCGGGGTCGCGCAGCGACAAGAGGAATCGTGTTGCGACGCGGCTGATCACGCGCGTGCATATTCTGTTGAATCTCTAGTGCCTTTGTCAGCACCTCGCAACTCTCCTTGACGTGCTGCGCACACCCAAGACTTCCCTGCCGGTTCTCCGTCCGCCAGCAACCGCTACAATCCGGGGCATGGCGAGCCGACAACCCACGACCCAGAACGCGCTGCACGGCCCCGCCAATCCTCATGCAGTAGATTCCGCCATCGCTCTGGAACCCGCCGCCGCGACCGCCGTCGCCGACACTTCGATCTACCGTGTCGTGCTGGCCAGTCTCGTCGGCACCACGATCGAGTGGTACGACTTCTTTCTCTACGGCACGGCCGCCGCCCTGGTGTTCGACCACCTGTTCTTTCCCGAGCTCGATCCAACGGCCGGTCGCATCGCCGCGTTTGCCACCTATGCGGTCGGCTTCTTCGCCCGCCCGATCGGCGGCGTCGTCTTCGGCCACTTCGGCGATCGGCTCGGCCGCAAGTCGATGCTCGTCACCACGCTCATGCTAATGGGCCTGGCGACTTTTCTGATCGGCGTGCTGCCGACCTACTCGCAGATCGGCATCGCTGCCCCCGTGTTGCTGGTCGTGCTGCGCTTCGTGCAAGGTTTCGGCGTCGGCGGCGAGTGGGGGGGCGCCGTCCTGATGGTCGTCGAGCACGGCCATCGCGGCCGCCGCGGCCTGTACGCGAGTTGGGTCCAGGCAGGCGTCCCCGCCGGCATGCTCTTGGCCACGGCTGTGTTCACGCTCTTCAATTTGCTGCCCGAGGCGTCATTCCTCAGTTGGGGTTGGCGCGTGCCGTTCTTGTTGGGGATCGCGCTGTTGGCCGTTGGCATGTTCATCCGCCTGCAAGTGCTCGAAAGCCCGTTGTTCGAGCGCGTCCGCGTGCGGAAGCAGCAAGCCGGCATTCCCTTTCTGACCGCGATTCGCCGCCACCCCGGCAACATCTTGCTGGCCATGGGTGCCCGCATGGCCGAAAACGCCTGCTTCTACATCTTCACCGTTTTCGTACTCAGCTATGCGACCGACTACTTGCACGTCCCCCGCTCGACGATTCTCAACGGCGTGCTCTTGGCCTCGGCCATCGAGTTCTTCGTGATCCCGGGGTTCGGCATGCTCTCCGATCGCGTCGGCCGCCGGCCGGTCTTCTTTGCCGGCGCCACGGCCCTGGCCTTGTACGCCTTTCCGTTTTTCTGGCTGTTCGATACGGCCAACGTCGCGCTCATGGTGCTGGCGATTTTGATCGGCCTGTTGATCCACGCGGCCATGTACGCACCGCTGGCGGCTTTTCTCAGCGAACTGTTCGGCACCGACGTCCGCTACACCGGCGCCTCGATCGGCTATCAGTTGGCCTCGCCGCTGGCCGGCGGCCTGGCCCCTCTCATTTGCGTGCAACTGCTCGCCTGGTCGGGCGGCAAACCATGGCCGGTGTCACTTTACCTGATCGCCTTCGCCGCGTTGACGCTCGTATCGGTCGTCTTGGCCGCTGAAACGCACCGCGCGCATCTCGACGATCGTGCGGACCATTGACTTCTTGGTGTACGCAGGACACCAAATTGACGAAGTTGACCGAGGGCGCGTTTCACGCGCTTTGCGACTGCTACGCCTCGTCGAATCCGCGGACGCCGGCTGCTTCCAATCCCTCGGTCGCGTCCCCTGGCTGTCGGCTCAGCCCTTCGTTTTCCACGGCGCGAGCGGCCAGGTCACGAGCGCGCCTGGCGGCGTCGCCAACCGCGACGTCGCGATTTGCTTCGAGCTGTGCCAGGACCGCGTTAAATTCTTCGGCCAGCTCGCCGAAGAAGTCGCCGTCGCGAAAGCGAATCGGCTGCAACCGCTCACCGCGCGCCAGTGCCCGCAGCGCCGAGCGCAAGCGCACGATCGGTCCCACGACGCGGTTCGACAAGCGCAGGATGTCGTACAAGGCGATCGGCAGGAGCACCAGCGCCACGACGAAGGCAGGCCCCATCGATCGCCAGATGTCGGTCAGTTGCTGGTGCCAGAGCTTGTCTCCCTCGGTCAGAATCCGCCAGTTGACGACCATCACGATCACTGTCAACAAGCAGCTCAGCCAGTAGCCAATGATGCGAGCGATCAGTGCCCCCTGCACGTGCGGATCGACGAACAACTGCTTTCGCTTGTGGTTGGCCATGACTTGTGAACCTCGTGGCGCCAGAAAAGAACGCGACGCGCATGGTGCGCCGCCGGGCGATCAGTGGCGGGGGCGTCCGCTGAGTCGGCGACAGGACCCTATTTCAACTCTTAACCCTAGCTCACCGGCGCGATCGCGGTCGGCCCGGCCACGGCGATCTTTGCCCCCAACGCGGTAGCGGGGCCTGTAACATCCCGGGAAGCGCCGTCCGGATACAAATCGTTCCCTGCCAGCGGCTTACGCACATCGCTTCAACGACGCGCTGACACCCCGAACCCGACCCGCTAAACTTGATGGTGTCTGCTGCCGTCTGAAGCGTCGCGGCACGAGGCGGCACGCGCGACCAGAGCGCGTACCCTGCGGGCTTGCCAAGGTGTCGAGCCCGTCCGACGCTCCCGCGTGGTCATGCTCGCGGGATCCTCCTTGAGCGGCTTCTTGTGTCAGATCCAGTAGCTTGTCGGGCCGCGCGGGCGTCTGGCTTACGAGCATCGCGCTCGAGCGGGCCATGGCTCCTCCCGTCGCTGTTGCTGTGCGATTTCGGCAACCTTGAGCGCGAGGTCGCCGCGCTCGAGGCCGCTGGCCTGCCGGGCATGCATCTCGATTGCATGGATGGTCAATTCGTTCCGAACATCACCTACGGCATGCCGATCGTGGCGGCTGTACGCCGGCTCACTGAGCTGCCACTCGAGGCACATCTGATGATCGCCGAACCGCAGCGGTTCATCGGCGAGTTCATTGAGGCCGGTGCCGACGTGCTCACGATCCACGCCGAAGCGGTCGGCAATCCGCGCCCGGTGCTCGCCGACATTCGTGCCCATGGCGCGGCGGCTGGTCTGGCAATCAACCCTGGTACGTCGCTGGCCGCCGTCGAGGGCGCGCTCGATGAGTGCGATCTCGTGCTCGTGATGAGCGTGCATCCCGGCTTCGGCGGGCAGAAGTTCGAAACCGTCGCGCTGGAGAAAGTGGCCGACCTGGCCCAGCGCCGCCGCTCCGGACAGCTCAATCCCGAATTAGTCATCGAGATCGACGGCGGGGTTAACCTCGACACGATCGCCCAGTGCGTCGCTGCGGGAGCGGATATCTGCGCCGCGGGCTCGGCGATTTTTCGCGGTGGCGACTACGCCAATAACGTGGCCCGGCTCTATCGCCGCGCTCGCGAGGGTTTCGATCAACGTTTCCCGGAAGCTTAACCGCACGGCGGGCCACCGCAGGCGACGCCACGCTAAACAACCGCACAAGTCCTGCCGCCGCGAAGTAACCGGCGGCTCGTTCACAGTTATCATGATAAGGAACCTATGCTCACGATTGTTTTGATCCGGCCCGGCGCCACCGACTACGACAAGCATGGCCGGATTCAGGGCACGCTCGACATCCCGCTCAACGGCGCGGGCAGTGCCGAAGTAAGCCAGTTGATTGAGCAGCTTCGCGGCCGCGCGCTCGAACTGCTCTACACTTCCGACTCCGAACCGGCGCTCGAGACCGCCAGCAAGCTGGCCGACGGTCTCGACATCAAGCTCAAGACGCTCGACGACATGCAGAATCTCGACCACGGGCTCTGGCAGGGGATGCTCGTCAGCGAGATTCGCCGCAAGCATCCCAAGCTCTATCGCCAATGGCAGGAGCAGCCCGATAGCGTCTGTCCTCCCCAGGGCGAAATGCTCGAAGAAGCCCGCCAGCGCGTGCAACGGTCGCTGCGCAAGCTGGTCAAACGGCATCGCGACGGCGTGATCGGCCTGGTCCTCCCCGAGCCCTTGGCAAGCCTTGCCCGAACGCAGCTTTGCCAGTGCGCATGCGGCGACCTATGGAAGGCCAGCGACGAACACGGCCACTGGGAAGCAATCGAGGTGCGCCCCGCCGAGCTGGCCGCTGCCCGCTAGACGCGAGATTGCCTCATGGCTGAGCCAACGTCGGAAAAAGCCGCTCCCCTGCACCCTCCCAAGCGCGGCGTGCCGCCGGGGCTCTGGCTGCGCTGCCCGGGTTGCAAGGAGATCATCTTTCGCGACGCGGCTGAGCGCAAGATGGGCGTTTGTCCCGTCTGCGGCTACCACTGGTACGTCGCCGCCGAGGAACGCATTCGCCAGGTCCTCGACGAGGGGACGTTTGAAGAGTGGGACGCCGACCTCTGGCCGACCGATCCCTTGGGCTTCGTCGATCGCAAGGCCTATGCCGAACGGCTCAAGGAAGAGCAGGCCCGCACCGGCCTGCGCGATGCCGCCATCACCGGCACCGGCATGATCCGCGCGCGGCGCGTCGCTTTCGGCGTCACTGATTCGGCCTTCTTGATGGGGAGTATGGGCTCGGTGGTCGGCGAGCGGCTCACGCGCCTGGTCGAACGGGCCACGGCCGATCAGTTGCCGCTGATCATCATTAGCGGCTCCGGTGGCGGCGCTCGTATGCACGAGGGGATTCTGTCGTTGATGCAGATGGCCAAGGTCACGGCGGCGCTGGCCCGCTTTCACGAAGCGGGCGGGCTGTTCATCTCGGTCCTCACCAACCCGACGATGGGGGGCGTCGCGGCGAGCTTCGCCTCGCTGGGGGATATCATCTTCGCCGAGCCCAAGGCGCTGATCGGCTTTGCCGGCCCGCGCACCATCAAGGCCACGATCCGCATCGAGCTGCCCGCCGGCTTCCAAACGAGCGAGTTTTTGCTCGAACACGGCTTCATCGACCGCATCGTCTCCCGCGCCGATCTGAAGACCGAAATCGCCCGCGCCATCGACTACTGCGGAAAGTAAGCGCGCGGGATTGGTTTCTTTCTCTGGATGCCATGCATTGCATCGCGGCGCTCGGCAGTCGAAACTGCAGCCTATGCAGCGCCAAGAATCTCGATTGCTCATCGCCGGGCTCTTACTCACTTTCGCTTCTTTTGAACTGAAGAAGGCGGAAGCCGACCCGCCCAACGCGGCCGCGGCTGCCGCAGCCCCAGCGAAACCTAGCCAGCCGATTCCCTACCATCAGGATCGTCCCCCGGGGCCTGCTCTCTCGCCCGAAGAGGCGATCGCCCGCATGACTGTGCCCGAGGGCTTCAGGGTCGAATGCGTGGCGCACGAGCCCGACCTGGTGAACCCGGTGGCCATGACGTTCGACGAACGCGGCCGCGTCTGGGTGTGCGAAAGTCTGGAATACCCGCGGCGCGAAGCGGGACCGGGGCGCGACCGCGTCAAAGTGCTCGATGATACCGACGCCGACGGCCGCGCCGATCGCTTCACCATCTTTGCCGAAGGGCTGAACATTCCCTCGGGCATCGCCGTCGGGCACGGCGGCGTATGGGTCGCCAATTCGCCCGATTTGCTCTTCTTGCAAGACACCGACGGCGACGGCCATGCCGACCGGCGTGAAGTGGTCGTCACCGGCTTCGGCCGCGACGACACGCACGAGCTACCCAACTCGCTCACTTGGGGCCCCGACGGCTGGCTCTACGGTCTCAACGGCGTGTTCAATCGCAGCCGCGTCGAACAGGACGGCCGCGTGTACCTGTTCACTTGCGCGGTGTGGCGCGTCGAGCCGCGCACCCGCCGCTTCGAGCTGTTCGCCGAGGGGACCAGCAACCCCTGGGGCATCGCCTTCGATCCGGCGGGCAGCATGTTCTTGAGCGCCTGCGTGATCGATCACCTTTGGCACATCACGGAGACGGGCTATTACCATCGCCAGGGTGGCGCCTATCCTCCGCACGCCTGGAAGCTCGGTTCCATCGTCGAGCACACGCATCAAAAGGCGGCCTACTGCGGCATCCACTACGTCGATAGCGATGCGTACCCGGCAGAATATCGCGACCGGCTGGTGATGGGCAACATTCACGGCGGCTGCTTGAATGTCGACGTGCTCGAGCGGCGTGGCGCGACGTACTTCGCGCGGCCGGCGTCCGACTTTCTCACCGCGAACGACGCCTGGTTCATGCCTGTGGCGCAGAAAACGGGCCCCGATGGCTCGCTCTATGTTCTGGACTGGTACGACCGATACCACTGCTACCAAGACGCGGGGCGCGACCCGGCCGGCATCGATCGGCTGCGCGGGCGATTGTATCGCGTACGCTACGGCGACACGCCGCGTGCCGCGCCATTTGATCTGGCGCGCGAAAGCGACGATAAGCTCATCGCGCGGTTGGCCAGCGGCAACTTCTATTTTCGCGACCAGGCGCAGCGGCTCCTGGCAGAGCGTAACTCGGCAGCAGCTAACGCCCGGCTCGTCGGGCTGGTCTTTGATGGCAGTGCGTCGATCAAAACGCGACTGCACGCGCTCTGGGCATTGGCGGGCACCGGCGCGCGCGGCGGCGGCGCGCTCGACGCGGCGCTTTGCGCGCGGTTGCTACAGCATTCGGATTCAACGCTGCGCGCCTGGGGGGTGCGGCTCGCTGGCAATCTGGCGTCCGCCGGTATCGAATTGCCCAGCGGCTTGCGCGCGTGCATCGCGGCGCTGGCGACCGATGATTCGCCCGATGTTCGCCTGCAAGTCGCCATCGCCACGCCAAAGTGTTTTAGCGGTTCCAATGGAGCGCTGCCCTTCGACGTCCTACTCGAAGTGCTGACCGATAGCGGCGACGACCCGCTGGTGCCAGCTATCGTCTGGCAGAATCTGTACCCGCTGCTGCAGCGAAACGCGCAGCCGGCCCTAGCCGCGCTCGTCGCGCGTGCCAAGCAGGGAGGGCGTGGGCTGGCACCACTGGTGCCACGCGTCGTTCACTGGCTATCTGTCAGCGGAGAGCAATTCGACGTCGCTGGCCAGTTGGTGCTCGCGCTGGTCCACGATCCGTCGGCCCGCCCGGCGGCCGCCGAATGTCTTGAAGCCATCCACCAGGCGATCCGGCACGGCGAGTTGGACGAAGAGGAAATTGGCGCGCTTCGTGCGCAGCTCGGCCAACAGTTTTCGAGCCTGTCGGTCACGACGTCACATGACCGACTCAGTGCGGCCGCGATCGCGCTGGCGCTTGCTTGGGGGGACGCGTCTGCCCGCGACAGTGCCATCGCTCTGGCAGCAGACGTTCGCGCCGCCGACGCGCAACGTCAAAGCGCGATCGACGCGCTGGCCGCCGTCGACGCCGAACAGTTGCTGTCGCTCGTCGAGCGATTGCTGGCCGACGTCGAGCAAAACTCGCTCGCGCTGCGGCGCGGGGTGCTGACCACACTGGGGCAATCCCAACGCGACAACATCGCGCGCATCGTGCTGGCGGCCTATGATCGGCAGGAGCCCGAACTGCGGCCCGCCGCCATCGAGTTGCTCACGCAGCGCCCCGCTTGGGCGCAAGCCCTGTTGGCCGCCGTGGCCGATAATCGACTCCCGCGCGAAGCGCTGAACCTCGCGCAAGTTCGCCGGCTGGCGCGCGCCGCCGACAAACAGCTCGCCGGGCAGATTCACGCCATCTGGGGCACGGTGCGCACCGAGCGCAATCCCGCGCGCGAACAAGTCCTTGCGCAGGTTCGCGCCGCGCTCGAGGCAAACCCGGGCGATCCACTCGCCGGCCGCGCCGTCTTCGAAAAATCGTGCGCCCAGTGCCACAAGATCTACGGCGCCGGCCACGAGGTCGGGCCCGATATCACGGCAAACGGCCGCAACTCCTGGGAGCAGCTCCTCTCCAACGTGTTGGATCCGAACCTCGTTATCGGCGCCGCTTACGAAACTCACACGCTCGTCACCGATGATGGCCGAGTGCTCTCTGGATTGCTGGTCGAAGACAGTCCCGAGCGCGTCGTGCTCAAGCTGCAAGGGGCGAAGCTCGAGACGATTCCGCGCGACGAAATCGACGAAATGGAGAAAAGCCCGCTGTCGCTCATGCCCGAGGAGCTGGAAAAACAGATCACTCCGGCGGAGCTGGCCGACCTGTTCGCGTATTTGGCACTCGACCGCCCGCCCGACGATCCGGCGGCCCGCCGCTTGCCTGGCGCCCCGCAGCCGCGGAATACCGACTGATCCTTTCCGCCGCGCAGCCGATCACCCGGCCTGCGTATAGCGCCCGCGGAAAAAGCCGCTCTCTTCCGGCGCATGGTAGTCGATGTCGAGCGCCGCGTCGCTCCGCGAGCGGCCGCCGTCGGCCAGCGAGCGCATCGCCAGGTCGAGCATGGTGCTCGTCAGCAGCGTGCGCTCGATCGGGTAAGGCGACTTGCCCGTGGCAAACAGCTTCTCGATATTCCACACCAGCGCATCGAAGTAGTTCGCGCCTGGCGGGGCCGGGAGCTCGAAGGCGCAAGAAACCGGCTCGTCGCGGCCGGCGATCATCGCGGCGAAGTTGAAGTCCGAGATGTGCTCCGGCAGGTTGAGCACGGTGCCGCGCGTGCCATCGCGATAGTCGATCAGGATGGCGACCGGATCAGTGGCATTGTCGCGGGCGCTACCGTAGTTGCGGCTCGGACTGCGCGACAAGGCTGCGGTAAGCAGCTTCTTCGACCAGCGACCAGCGTCTTCGGCCTGCCATACCGCGTCGCCGCGCACGCAGGCCACGCTGCGCACGCCCGTTTCGCCGCCGCGCCGCCGCTCGAGCATGCACTGCAACGTTTCGAGCCCGTGGAACAGGTACGGCTCGACTGAGCCGCCGTAGCAGACGAGTCCCTCGGTGAAGGGGGTCTCCAGCGGCGGTTCGAGTTCCGGGCGCCGCCAAGTCACCGGCAGCGACGAGCCGGCCATGAAGCCGAAGCCCAGCTCCCGCGACCAGCCCACCATTTCGGACGCTTTCTGATGATCGTACGATAGATGCTTGTCGTTGAAGACTGGCACGCTGCGCCCCGCGCGGCGAAACTGTTCGACGATCTGCCGCATCAGGTCGTAACGTGGGTAAAGGATCTGCCCGCGCTCGTTGATCGGGTAGTCGCCGTGCTCGCCGATCAACAGCACGCCGTCGACGTCGACGCGATCGGTCCCGCCCAGCGCCGCGGCCACCGAATCAGCAATCTCAAAGCCATGCTCCTCGGCTAGGTCGCGGCTGAGGTCGTCGCCCGGGTATTGGTCGTTGTACATCCGCACCAGTTTGAACGGCGGTTGATGATGAAAGCCCTCGCGGTCGTAGCCGAAGACGAATCGCCCTGCGATGTGATACGCGTGCGAGCGGATGCGATAAACCGTGTTCACGGCGGCGATGCGCTTGAGCGGTTTGGCCGGCAAGGTTGCCGAGCGCCCCGGCGCCCCGGCACCCGGCGGGTCGGCAGCGGCCAGCCGCTTTGCGCCGTGCCAGCCGAGCAAACTGGCGGCGCCGGCCAACGCGGCTCCTTGCGTGGCCAGAAATCCGCGACGCGTGCAGGCGTGTTCGGACATGATCGAGTCTCGTCGTTACCGCGGTGATGGGAGTTAGGGCACTCGCGCCCCGGCCGAAGCGCAACCAGCCGACGCGCGCCGGTCGACCGGCGGGCTGAATTGTACCGTTCTTGGCGCATATTCCAGCGTGGGCGGAAAAGATTCGCCCGACTCACGGCCGCGCGGTTTTTTGCTGCATCCTACGGTTGCTCTGGCGGGCAATACCCTGATTCGCCGTCGTGAGTGTCGTTGCTTGCCGCGATCCGCGGCCGTAGTGCGGTGGATCGCGCCAGGACGGCCGCCGCTGTCGGCGGCGGTTGATCGAACCAAGTCACGACTTCGATGCGTCGAGCGACCGGGTCCATCATCGTGCTCGCCTGGCTGGGAGCGACCCTCACCGGCCTGGGCCTCTTGGCCAGTCATGCTGGCCAGCCCGGTGCCAGTGGTCTTGTCCCGCAGGAATGGCCTGCAGAAAGCAACATTCCGCGCGCCAGCGACCGGCCCACGCTCGTCATGTTCGCGCATCCGCGTTGCCCCTGCACGCGGGCGAGTCTGGCCGAGCTGAGCAAGGTCGTCGCGCGCCAACCAGAGGTCGCCGTGCGGATCGTGTTTTACCGACCCACCGCGCCGGACTCCGAGTCGTGGGAGCAGACGGATCAAGTTCGCGCGGCCGCCGGCATTCCTGGTGCGTTGGTGCATTGGGATATCGACGGCGTCGAGGCGCAACGCTTCGGCGCACAGACTTCAGGACAAGCCTTGCTCTTCGGCCCGGGGGGCAACTTACTCTTTCACGGCGGCTTGACGCCGGCGCGCGGACACGTCGGCGACAACTTGGGGAGCCAGTCGCTCACGGCGCTACTCGACGGCGCAACGAGCGTACCTGACTGCGCCCCGGTATTTGGTTGCGGCTTGCAGCAATCGGCTCCGGTTCAGCGAGAGACTAAACCATGACGATTCGCCAGGTGGATTACATCGCGCGGCTTGGCGTGCGTCAGCGCACGGCCGAGCTATTCCAGCGGCAGCAGCGACGGATGTTCGCTGCCACCGACCGGATGTTCGCCGTGTTGCTCGCCACCCAGTGGTTGGCGGCCATCGCGGCCGCCGTCTGGATTTCGCCGCGAGCCTGGGAAGGGGCCACCAGTCGCCTGCATCCGCATGTCTGGGCGGCGGTCGCGCTGTTGGGCATCGTCGACAGCTTGCCGATCGCCTTGGCCTGCTGGCGATCGGGTTCGCTGTTGACGCGGCATACCATTGCGATCGCCCAGATGGTCACGTCGGCGATTCTGATTCATTTGTCGGGAGGGCGCATCGAAACGCACTTCCACGTCTTCGGCTCGTTGGCCTTCCTGGCCGTTTATCGCGACTGGCGGGTGCTGATCACCGCCTCGACCGTCGTTGCGGCCGATCACTTTCTCCGCGGCCTGTGGTGGCCGGTGTCGGTCTACGGCGTCGACGCCCCCGGCTGGTGGCGTTGGCTGGAGCATGCGGGTTGGGTGGTGTTCGAAGACGTGGTGCTGATTCGCTTCTGCGTGCACGGCACCCAGGAGCTATGGGAGAGTGCCCAGCGCACTTCCCAACTCGAGGCCACGAATCAACAGATCGAGTGCAAGGTCATCGAGCGCACGCGCGAGTTGCGCGCTAGCGAAGCCCAACTGCGCCACGCCAAGGAGGCGGCCGAGGCCGCCAACCAGGCTAAGAGCGAGTTTCTGGCCAACATGAGTCACGAGATTCGCACGCCGCTCAATGGCGTCATCGGCATGACCGAACTGGCGCTCGATACCGACTTGTCCGCGCTGCAGCGCGATTACCTCGACACGGCCCGGGGCTGCGCCCAGTCGCTCTTGGCTCAAGTCAACGACGTACTCGATTTCTCCAAGATCGAAGCCGGTAAGCTGACGCTCGACATGGCCCCGTTCTCCTTGAGCCAGGTGCTCGACGAAGCGCTGAACCCGCTGGGCGTGCGGGCCTGGCAGAAGGGAATCGAGCTGGCGTGCGATCTCCCCGCGAACACGCCCGACAACTTGCAAGGCGACGCCGGGCGACTGCGGCAGATCCTCATCAATCTGGTCGGCAATGCGATCAAGTTCACCGAACAGGGCGAAGTTGTCGTGCGGGTTGATGTCGCGTTGCAATGCGCCGCCGGTGTGGAACTCCGCTTCGCCGTGATCGACACCGGCGTGGGCATTCCAGTCGATCGCCAGGCGGCGATTTTTCGGCCATTCGAGCAAGCCGATCAATCGACCACCCGCGTCTACGGCGGCACGGGCCTGGGCTTGACGATTGTCAGCAAGCTGGTCGAGCTCTTGCACGGCAAGATCTGGCTGGAGAGCGAGCCAGGGCGCGGCAGCACCTTCTACTTCACGGCCCGATTCGCGCTTGGGGCGACGGAACCGTCTGGCGCAATCCGCTACTGCGACGATTGGCAGCGCGTGCCGATGTTGCTGGTCGACGATAACGCTACGCAACGTCGGATTGTCGAGGACATGTTGCTCGCCGCCGGCCTGCGACCGACGGTCGTCGGAGACGGCGACTCGGCACTGGCCCTGGTCGACAAGCGGGCCGCCAGCGGACAGCACTTCCAGCTCGTACTGCTGGACGCCGACATGCCTGGCATCGACGGCTTCGCCATCGCCGAGCACATTCTCGTGACTACGGGACGAGCTACAAAAGTCGTGATCATGCTCAGCTCGCCGGCGCAACTGGCCAAGTCCGGGCGAAATGGTCAGTTGCCCGTCGACGCGTACCTGGTCAAGCCCCTCAAGCGCGCCGACTTGCAACAAGTGCTGACGAAGGTCCTGGCGCCGGGCACGGGTTCCAATAATGGCCAGGCCGCCGCGCCGTCTTCGCCGATCTCGGCCGCTACCGAACCAGCGCTCCGTCCCCTCACGATTCTGCTGGCTGAAGACAACATCGTGAATCAACGTGTCACCGCGGAACTGCTGAAGAAGCGGGGCCACCAGGTGGTGGTAGTCAACAACGGACGCGAGGCGCTGGCGGCCATCGCCACACAGCGGTTCGACCTGGTGCTGATGGACGTGCAGATGCCCGAGATGGATGGGCTCGAGGCTACGCGGCGCATCCGCGAGTTGGAGCTAGCCGTCGGCACTCGCACACCGATCGTTGCCATGACGGCGCATGCGCTCAAGGGTGACGCCGACCGCTGCCTGGCGGCCGGCATGGATGCCTATCAGACCAAGCCGGTGCAGGCGCGCGAGCTCATGCGCACGATTGCGGGGCTGGTCGGCGATGCTCCAGCGCCCGCCGATGATCCATCCCCCGACGCTCTGGAGACGACCACCCGCGCCGCGGACCGGCTTATGGAGCCGCACGCTGTTGTCAGCGACGCGCGCGGTGCGCCGTCGGCCGAGGCCTTCGATCCCGGCGCGCTTTTGGCGCGGGTTGAGAACGACCTCGACTTGATGCAGGAGCTGATCGCGCTGTTTCTCGATAACGCACCGCTGCTGCTCACGGAGTTAGCCGTTGGCGTCCAGCAGCGGCAGCCCGAAACCATCGAGCGGCTGGCACATGCGCTCAAGGGCTCGATGCAGAATCTGGCGGCGCCCCATGCGGCCGAGGCCGCCGCCAAGCTCGAACAGTTGGCCCGCGGCGGCGATCTGAGCGAAGCCGACGCGGCACTGGCCGAGTTGCAAGCCCGCTTCAATTCACTAACCGCCGAACTCAACGAGCTTTCGCTGGGAGTCCCTCAATGAAGGTCTTGATTGCCGATGACGATGCCATGTCGCGGCGACTCGTCGAGTCGTCGCTAGTACGTTGGGGTTACGAAGCGGTCGTGGCCAGCGATGGCCTGGAAGCTTCACACGTGTTGCTCGGGCCCGACGCACCGAAGCTCGCGCTGCTCGACTGGCTGATGCCCGGCATCGACGGCGCCCAACTCTGCGAAGACATTCGCCGGCAGAAACCGGAGCCGTACACGTACATCATCATGCTCACCAGCAAGCAAACCAAGGAGGATGTGATTCGCGGGCTGGAAGCGGGCGCCGACGATTACGTTTGCAAGCCGTTCGACCCCTCGGAGCTCAAGGTGCGGCTGCGCACCGGTAAGCGCATACTGTACCTGCAAGACCAGTTGATCGGGGCCCGCGAGGCGCTGCGCGATCTGGCCACGCGCGATCAGTTGACCAATCTCTGGAACCGCGCCACGATTCTCACGACCATCGGCAACGAGTTGAACCGCGCCAGCCGCGAAGGCTCGTCGCTCGCGGTCATGGTGGGCGACCTGGATAATTTCAAGCAGATTAACGACACCTACGGCCACCCGATTGGCGACGAAGTGCTGCGCGCCGTTGCGCAATCGATGCGCGAGGTGTTGCGACCGTACGACTCGGTCGGCCGCTACGGGGGTGAAGAGTTCGTGGCCGTGCTACCCGGCTGCGTGCGCGACAATGCCTCGAGCCATGGCGAGCGGATTCGCGCCGCGATCAGCCGCCTGGAGGTCTCCACTCCGTCGGGAGTGATTCGCCCCACGATCAGCGTGGGCGTGGCCGTGGCCGATCGTCAATGCCAGCTTGACGCCCACGCGCTGATCGTAGCGGCCGATGCCGCGCTATACGAGGCGAAGCGCGCGGGACGCAATCGCGTTGTCGTGGCTGAGCCCGCCGACTGCGCCCTTGTGCCAGGTTAATCCCAAGCAAAGCGTGACGTGGCACGGTCGAAGTCGCGCTGACGGAGCCCGCGACTTGGGCCGCTACCACGCGGCGCCGACTTGCTCCCGGCGGTCGCGCGTGTGAATCGCGTGCCACACGTGCGCATCGACCTCGTTTCGCACGAACTGGGTCGAAGCGTCGCACAGCAACACATGGACACCGCCGGCATGCAAGCTCCGCGCGCCCGCTTGAATATTGCCTTCTCGATCTGGCGAGCGAGGGTAACAACCCATCCCCTCCGCGACCAAGGCGGCGACACCGAGTTTTTCGGTCAGCGCGGCGCAGCCGATGAATTCTTCCGAATAAGGGCTCGTGTTGTTGGGTCCGCCAGCGTCGTCGAGGAGGCCATGCCGCGCGATCATGCTGGAGCCGACCTGCCCGAGCGCCCACACGCCGCGTGGATCGAGCGGATCGATCCCAGCGCGGATCTCATCCAAGGCCACGGTGTTGGCCAAGCCGTCGGGGATTGAATTGAAACCGAACGACTTGTTTACGCCGGCGACGCCACTCCCCCACACCTGGTCGTTGTCGACCAGCAGGTTTGATCCGCGGATGAAAAACCCCTGCACGCATGGCAGCGCGCCGCCGTTGAGGCAATTGCCATCCGGGCCCACGTTGATCGCGTAATTCCCACGCGCATAGAAATTGTTCGTAACACCGTGGGCTGCCCCGCGCTCGAACAATTCATCATTGTAGGGATCGCTCGGGCATTTAACGCTTGGCAATTGTGTCGACCGCGCGGCGGCGTTCGACGCGTCAGAAATCGGCCGCTGAAAGTTGAACTGTCTTTGCAAAGCCCCCTGATCCACATAGGGCAACAACAGAATCACCCAGTTAGCATAAATTGTGTCGGGTTGCCGGTTCGACATGACTCCCATTTGCACGCGATCGAGTACGCCGATCGGATACACACCGAACCCGAGCGGCTCGCCTTTGGGCCACCAGATCACGGCCGGCGGTAGCGTGCCAACGCTCGCATGGTAACTCTGCAGCCCGATGCCCAATTGATGCAAATTGTTCGCGCAGCCGAGCCGCCGACCCGACTCGCGCGCGTGTTGCACGGCAGGCAGCGTCAACGCCAGCAAGATTCCGATGATGCCGATCACCACCAGAAGTTCGACGATCGTAAAACCGTGCCGGCGTGACCGACGGTACTCGTTCATGCGGTGCTCGTTCATGGCGCACCAGTTCCCGTAGGTCATGCACTTCTGTGCATGACAACTCCCCGCGCGGTGATTCCCTGTCAGACACGGAGTGCCTGACCTCCAGCTATTGCAATTGGTTTCTGCGTTTCAGCAAGGAACTAACGAGCACCAGCACGATCCCGATCGCGATCACGATCACGACGTACCACCCAAAATACGATTTCTGGCGTCCTACTTCCGGCAAGTTAAACGCACTCAAGGTGAACTCCGACTCGTCGACCGCGCCTGGCGCAATTCGTGAAACATCGAACGTTTGTACGAGCGATCGCTTGCGCTCGGCACCGCTCTCGTACCAATATTGGGCTTTCGAGAGCAGCGGAATTCCGTCGCGCTCACCGTTGTAATCCACGACCGCGCGCAGACGCGTCCCGGTCGGATCTTTCGCGCCGATGGAGTACTTATGAAATGCCCAGCACCGGTTCGGATAGAATGTCAACCATCCGTACTGTTGCATCCGTTTATCGTCTGTGGAATGCCGCTCATAGGACACTGTGGTCAACAGCTCGCCAGAGGCGCTATCGTCGTCGATGGATGTGATGGTTAGATCCGGCATTTCAAGAAATTGCGCGATCGTTACCTCAAATATTCCATAGGGCGCTGAAATCAGCGGGTTCGTTAATCGCATGTTTTCGATCGCTTCCGAGGACTTGGCGCTAATCCATTCGACGGCGTACGCGCCCTGCCGCGAGGTCGAATGAAGCCCAAACGACCGCGCGGGGGTTGCCACTCGAACCAACTGGTCAGAATGCCCATCACGGTCTGTGACTCGATCCACCCTGAACCGGCCATCCGTGGCGCGAAAGACCAGCTTGTGCGTGGCGTCCACCGCGCTGGGAAAGTCTTCTTGGCGAGCCGTCGCTTCGATCTGGAGAGTGCCGTAGAATTTCTCCAGCCGCTCCTGAAAGGGCCTGTACTTGGCGAGAAACTCTGATTTCCGAGCGCCATTCGCATCGGCTCGGGAGCTTCGCGGTTGAATCGCCACGGCGATCAGCGCCGCCCAGTACACGGGGATGCGCCAGCTGGATAATCGTCGCATTTGACGAGCACCTTAAAATACTCGAGTGCCGCCCCGCGTATCCGTGATCACGAACGAGGCGATCGCCGCGCTGACACGCGAACGCCCGCCGGCGATCAACTTGAGTCGTAGGTTATGCACTCCTGCGCATGACAATTCCCCGCGCCCTGATTCCTGTCATGCACGGGGAGCATGACCTACAGCTACTTGCTACGGCCTCACGCAGCGGCAACCCCGGGAAGTCGTTTGGCACGTGCAGTTACTATTCGTGTTGTTGCAGACCAGACCCGCATTGCCCCCTTGACTCGGGTCGATGCAAGTCTTTAGGACTGGATCCTCTTTACAGCCAAGATCATCCTGGCATGGCGTCACCCCCGTGGCATAAACGTAGTCGGGGGCCCACAACGCAACCGCGAGCACAATCAAGGCCGCGCCCAGGCATTCGACCAATCTCGGAAGCCATGTATTAGAACGTTTCACGAAAGCCTCCTAAACAAGTGACACGCGTCAAGTGATCGCAATTTACGTCGTCTGGGCGATCGCAGTCCAGTTCAATGCGACGAAAGGTGGCCGCCGACGGTCACAATGACCGGTGCTGAGTCGCAGTCCAGGTAGAGCGTCGCGTCCATGCTGAATGCCTGTCCTGCGCTGTTCGCGGATGTCGACAGCTCCAACACGAGCGTCTGGTTCGCGCGCGGTGACAAAACTAGCGGCGCGTTTAAGGGGCGGAGGCAGCTACACGTAGAGTCCGCGCCTATGACGGTCACCGCTTGAGACCGCAGATTTGTCAGCACGAACGGCACACGCAGCGTACTGCCAGCTTTTACTTCGCCGAACTGAATGAAACTGCTATCCGGCATCACCGCCATGCCTTTCGCGTAGCAGTGCAAGCCACGGAACGAACCGAATGCCAAGTATCCCCAGACTGCAAAGCCGGCTAATAAGAGTGCGGTCACCAGCGCCGCCAGAAGCACATGGCGTAACCAGTGCCAGCGAACATGAAAACGCGAACTGCTTGTGGCGCGAGGCAGCACATGTCTTTCGCCAGCAGCTAGCGCGACTTGCGGATCGGTTGTGGACACGTAGGCTCTTGCCGACACGGCAGTGACCCCAATGACAAGTGGGGCTGGTGGCGCGACGCAGCCATATTACAAACGGGGGGGGGGGGGCTTGTCAAGCGATTTTCGCCTAGAATTGGGCCGACGGACCCGAGGGGGTGGGCGTCTCGAAAGTAGGTGGAAAACCTGGTCTGTTGTCGGTTGGTGTAGGGCGAGCGGAACGCTCTCGGTGGAACAACCCATGAACCTGTTCGAGCCACTCTCTACGCGCGGCGCGCCACTGCCCAGCGGCGCAGCATGATCCCGCCGACCAGCGCCAGGAGGCCAAGGAAAACGATCACATACGGCAGCTTGCTCGGCGCCGACTGCTCGACCTCGGGGAGGCCAAACGCCGCCAGGCTGAATTCCTTCTCCGGCACGGGCCCAGGAACGAGTTCGGTCACCTCAAACGTTTGCACGAGAAACCGTTTGAGTGGCGGCGGGCCGCGCTCGTCCCAGTACTCGGCGCGCTTCAAAAGTGGCACGCCGTCCTGGTCTCCCGCGTAGTCCAGCCGTGCCCGGTTGCGCCTCACGTTCGGGTCTTTCCCTCCCCAAGAGTACTCGCGGAGCGCCCAACAGCGGTCGGGGTAGAACGTCCACCAGCCATGCTGCTCGACCGGCTGGCCGCGGAACTCGTAGTGTCGCGCGTAGTGCAGCTTGATCAGCGCCGCGCCTTGTTCGTCGCGCAACGGTTCCAGTTGGGTCACGGTCAGATCGTCGCGCTTGATAAAGTCGACAATCCGCACCTCCAAGAAGCCGTATGGGCCCGCCATCAAGGGGCAACTTAACCGCATCCCCGCCACGGCGCCGGCGTACTGCCCGCTCAAGTCTTCCAGCGAGTACGACGACTGGCCGGGGCGCGCGAACAGGTCGAATGAACGCTTGGGCGTGGCCACCCAGACAGAGGTTCCCGGCCGCTTGCCCTGGCTGGTCGTACGATCCACGCGCAGCGCTCCGCGGCCGCCGCGAAGCACGATCTCCTGCTGGATATTGTGGGTTTCCTGCGGCCACCCCGCCTTTGTCAAAACGGCCTTGATGCGCAGGTTGCTGTAGAACTCTTGGAGCTTGGCGGCGCTCGGCTCGTACTGCGCCAAGAACTCCTCTTTCAGGCCAGCGCCCGTGGCCATGTCGGGCAAGGTCAGCGCCACCAGGATGCCGATGACGCCGATTACCACCAGCAGTTCGACAAGCGTAAAACCGCGCCCGCGTAACCGTCGGTGCTCGTTCATGGCGCACCTAATCAACGTGCAACCCGACGCCGCTACGCGCGGCGCGCCAGCACCCTGCGGCGCAGCATGATCCCCGCGACCAGCGCCAGGAGGCCAAGGAAAACGATCACATACGGCAGCTTGCTTGGCGCCGCCTGTTCGACCTCGGGAAGGCCGAAAGCCGCCAGGGTGAATTCCTTCTCCGGCACCGGGCCCGGAACCAGTTCGGTCACTTCAAACGTTTGCACCAGCGAACGCTTGCGCGGCGGCGGGCCGCTCTCGTACCAGTATTCGGCCCGCTTCAAGAGCGGCACGCCCTCTTGGTCTCCGGCGTAGTCCAACAGCGCCCGGATGCGTGTTTTGTTGGGATCCTTCGCTCCAAAAGAGTATTCGCGGAGCGCCCAACAGCGGTCGGGGTAGAACGACAGCCAGCCGTACTGTTCGTACCGCTGGCCATCGTCCTCGCTGTGTCGCTCGTAGTGGAGCTTGGCCAGGGCCGCGCCTTGCTCGTCGGTGGTCCGTTCCAGCCGGGTCACTGTCAGGTCTTCGAACCTGATAAAGTCAGTGATCCGATCCTCCAAAATTCCGTACGGGGCCGCCGTCAACGGACATCGCAGCCGCATCCCCGCCACGGCGCCGGCGTACTGCCCGCTCAGGTCTTCCAGCGAGTACGACGATTGGCCGGGGCGCGCGAACGCGGCGAACGAGCGCGTGGGCGTGGCCACCCACGCGGCGGTCCCCGGCCGCTCGCCCTGGCTGGTCGTACGATCCAAGCGCAGCGAACCGCGGCCGCCGCGAAGCACGATCTCCTGCTGGATATTGTGGGCTTCCTGCGGCCACCCGGAGTTCGCGACGCGAGCGCTGAGGCGGACATTGCCGTAGAACTCCTGGAGCCGCGCGGCGTCCGGTTCGTACTGGGCCAAAAACTCCTCCTTCGATACTGCCCCTGCCGCAAAACTAGGCCCGAGCGCCAAGGGCAGGGCGACCGCGATCAGGCCCCCAGCGCGGGGCAGCACTCGGCGCGGCGTACACGGATCGCCTAGCTCTTGATGCACGGCAGGCACCCTTCGTGATTGCGGTTCGTTACTTGACGCAACGACACTTCCTATTGGTAGTCGTGCAGGTGCAGCCAGTGTTGCACGTCAGGCCGGCGGTTCCGCCAACGCTTGGATCGGCACAACCCATAATGATGGGATCAGTAACACACGGAAGTGTATCTTCACAGAACGTAACACCAGTCTCCGCATAGGCAATGTCCGGCGTGCAGAGGACAACCCCGATGGCCAACATCACGATCCCCACGGCCACGAGCGCCTGGGCCCGCAGATTCCAACCAGTTCTTGCTGCCGTCGATTTTGCCGTCGTCGACTTCATCGTCGCCATGTTCGTCTCCTTGAATCGATATCGATAATACAGGCCAGGAAACACGAAACAAGATTTGATTCTTTACTCGTTGTCGCGGTCGCGTCGTCCATTCGAGCCGCGTTTCGACGCTGAGATTGTGCCTTTCAGGACCAAGACAATCGGCCGACCAGGGCCATCCAAATAGAGCAGCGCCGCCGACGCGAACGGCTGCCCCACGCTGGCTTCGGAATCCAGGGCCTCGGAAGCCAGGGCCTGGAACACCACGGCCCCCTTTTCGTGGGGACCGATCCGCACGGGCAGGTTGGCGGGTACAAAACGCCCGCATGTGGTCTTGGCCCCCAGGACGGTCACCTCGTGGGATTTCAGATTCGTCAACTCGCAGACCACGTTGCGGCGCTGGCCGGCTGGGATTTCGCCGACCGATTTCACGAACGACTCCGGCATCAAGGTATATCCTTGAACCGACAAGAGCATCGTCCGCCAGGAACCAAATACGAGGAGTCCCCAGATCGCGAGGCCGGCAACTGCCAGGCACGCGATGCTCGCCGGCCACGCCGCCCACGCCAGCAGTTCGCGCGGCGATTGACGCGGCGCGACGTTGATTCCTGCTGCGACTCCTACCGCGGCAGGCGAGCGAAACGCGATCAGCGACGCCACCGCCGCGACATCCAATCCGAAAACGACCCACGGGCTGACCGCCAGCACCCCGAAGCAGCCGCACGAGGCGACCCCCGCCAACGCCTTGGTCAACGACACACAAGACAGACCGGCAAAACCGACCAGTGCGACCCACCAGCTACCTTGTCGGGCAAGGCCACTCAGCAGCCACAGCCCCAGGCTCAATTCGGCCGCAATCAACAGAGCACCCGGCCCGGGCGAAATCAGCAGGCCGCGCGAAGCGCCGGTTACGACCACCAGCGCGTGCCCCTTGAGCGCCGCGGCGCATAGCAATAGAAGCCCCAACCCGACGCGCACGCCCTGGTTCCCAGCGCGGCCAGGCGACCATCGCCAGGGTTGACGCAAACTCATTTCACGCGCCATGTCGGCAACCCACCATCCGCCAATGGCTACTACTGCTATGCGTAAGAAGCAGTCGCGAAGAGTAGAAGCAGTCGCGAAGAGTAGAAGCAGTCGCGAATGGATAGTAGAAACATGGTGAAAGGATTGTCAAGATGAATTTGGATTCTCCGAGGGTCTTTCGGTAGATTGCATAGCGCTTGGGGCGTCGACTGGCATGAGTGGAACGCTCTCGGTGGGACAGCGCATGAACCTGTTCGAGCCACTGCCTGCGCGCGGGACTTCTCGATCGTTTGCGGCTGAAAGTCCACCGGTCGCGCAGGCCTCACAATCAACTTCAGCCTGGATGTTCACGGCCCCGATAGGCAGCGCCTTGTTGTTGGCGCTGTGCTTTCCCCCGCTCGAGGTCTCCTGGCTGGCCTGGGTGGCGCTGGCGCCGATGGCCGCGGTCTTGGCGCGACCTCGGGGAACTTGCGAATTGTATTTGGGCGCCTTCCTCGGGGGGCTGTCTTTCCACTTGTTGGGCCTCGACTGGCTGCGGACCAGCGAAGGGGGTCTCGGCATCGCGGGCCCGCATGTGGCGGCGTGGTTCTGGACAGGCGTGTTTTTCGCTGTCGCTTGGCTTGCGCTGGTTTGGCTGGGCCGACGATTCGTCGCCGGATCGGCGTGGCCCATGACGCTTGCCTTGCCGATCGTGTGGGTCGCGTGGGAGTATCTGCGTTATCATCTTTGGCTGCTCGTCAGCGAAACCAGATTTCCCTGGCTGCAACTCGGCACGACCCAAGTAGCGCAACTGACGGGAGTGCAAATCGCCGACCTGACGGGAGTGTGGGGAATCGGTGCCTTGGTGGCGATGATCAACGGGCTGGTCTTCGACGCTTGGCGCGCGTGCCGTTCGTGGCGCGACGGTCTCAGTCGCCACCGACTTGCCGTTTCCGCGGCAAGCAGTGCCGTGGTGCTGGCCGCTGCAGGAGCATATGGCACCTGGCGATTGGGGCAAAGCGCCGGTGATCTTGGGCCAGCCATTTGCCTGATGCCAGCGGATTCGACCCCAGTGGGCGCAAGACCGCAAACGCGCCCGGAACAGTCGGTTGCGCCATGGTCCCCAGAAAGTCCAAACAGTGTGTTGTTGCTGTGGTCCGAGGGCGTGATCGATCTGGACTCAAATGAAATCGTGCGGCGTCTCGAGCGCTTTGCCAACGAGCGTGGCGTCACCCTGGCCGTCGGCTGCCGTCGCGTCGACGCGGCCGCTGTGAATCGACCTTCGTTCAATTCAGTCGCTGTTTTCGACGCGCGCAGTGGATACCAAGGATGTTACGACAAGGTGTGCCTGGTTCCGCGCCGCGAGTTTGTACCTTGGTTCGACAGGTACGTGTTGCGCAAGCCCGCGGGAGGGTTTTCGCCCGGCACGCGGTATCCGACATTTACGGTTCCCTCCAGCGAAGGCAAGTCGCAGTGCTCTTTCGCGGCGACGATTTGCTACGACAGTTGCTTTGCTCCGTTATATCGTCGATTCATGCAAAGCCGTGAGTCACACTGGCCCCCCGACTTTTTCGTCGTGTCATCTTGTGAATCCGTGGACCTGACCTTTTCCGTGCAACGCTCGATCCTGGCGCAGGCCCGGCTACGCGCGATCGAATGTCGTCGGGCGGTCGTGCGCAACGTAGATTGCGGCTACTCGGGCATCATCGACGGCTGCGGCCGCCTGGTCGCGGCACCCCCCGGAGTGTTACTCGGGGAACCAACCCCACTGGGCCCGGTGCCACTCGACTCACGCACGAGCCTCTATGTTTACGGCGGCGATTGGTTGCCAATGGCGGCCGTCGCCGTTCTGGTCGCGGTCTGTTTCTGGCCTCGCGGAAGAAAACGCGACGTCGGTTCAATGTCGATTTAAAAAGTGCCTCTGGCGGATTGGCAACATGCTGTTCACGTTTCCAGCACTTCATGCACCACGTGGCCGAAGACGTCGGTCAAACGGAAATCGCGACCCGCGTAGCGATACGTCAAGCGCTCGTGATCGAGCCCCAATTGGTGCAGGATCGTGGCGTGCAAGTCGTGCATGTGCATCTTGCCGGCGATCGCTCGATGGCCGAATTCGTCGGTCGCGCCGTAAGCAATGCCAGGCTGGAAGCCGCCGCCGGCCAGCCATACCGTGAAGCCCTCGGGATTGTGATCGCGGCCGGTACCGTTGTTCTGGGCGTAGGGCGTGCGACCAAATTCGCCCCCCCACCAGACGATCGTGTCCTCCAAGAGTGCATGCTGCTTGAGATCGGCAAGTAAGCCAGCGATTGGCAGATCAACCGCCCGCGCGTGCTCAGCATGCTTGGGCAAATTCGAGTGTTGATCCCAGGCGGGATTAGCCGTGTTGTCGCCGTAGGTGACTTGCACATAGCGGACGCCCGCCTCGCACAGCCGCCGCGCCAGCAGGCATTGTCGGCCGAAGTTGTCGGTCGCCGGCTGGCCGATGCCGTATTGTGCGAACGTAGCGGCCGACTCGCCCGACAGGTCGAGCACTTCGGGAGCGTGGGCCTGCATGCGCCAAGCAAGCTCATACGAACGCATGGCCGCCTCGAGTTCATCGTCGCCCGGGTTGCGTTGTAACTGGGCTTGATTGAGCGCTTGCAGCCGATCGAGCTGGCCGCGCGCCAGCGGCGACGAATCGTCGGCCGGTGCCAGGTTGCGCAGCCTGGCCTCGGCGGCCGGCATGCCAGCGCGACCCAGCGCCGTTCCTTGAAACTGCGCCGGCAAGAAGGCCGTGCCGTAATTTCGTGCGCCGCCGTTGCCCGACGAAGGTGAAATCGTCACGAAGCCAGGGAGATTGTCATTCTCCGTGCCGAGTCCATACAACACCCATGAGCCCATCGACGGGCGCACGAAGCTCGTCGCTCCGCAGTGCAAGAACAGCGTCGCCGGGCCGTGCGCCACCCCTTCGGTGTGCAGCCCGTGCAGCACGCACAAATCGTCGACGTGACGGGCCGTTTCCGGAAACAGCTCCGAGACCCAGCGGCCACACGCGCCATGCTGCGCGAACTGCCATGGCGATTTCATCACGCGATGTGCCGATTCGCCGCTGCCCGTGTTGGCCCGCAGCCGCGCATCGTCGAATGGCATCTTCTTGCCGTCGTCCGTGGCCAGACGGGGTTTATGGTCGAACGAATCGACCTGGCTCACGCCCCCTTGCATGAACAGAAAGATCACCCGCTTGGCGCGCGGTGCGTGTTGCATTCCGATTGAAGACGCGGCTGCCGACGCCGCTCCAGCGGCGCGCCCGCTCGCCAGCGCCGAGAACGCCAACGCGCCGAAACCGCACGCCGTGCGCTCGAGAAACCGCCGTCGGGAAAAGCTCGCAGCGTTCATACGGCCGTCTAACCAACTTTCTCTTATCAACTTCAATCACGATAACGAAAATCGATCGACGCGAACAACACCTGGAACAACTGGCCGTAGCGGCCGGCGGCATCGCTTGTCGCGGCGTCGTCGGCCGCAGCTCCGCCCGCTGGCGAAACAATCTCGCGGGCCACGGCGCGCTCGGAGTCGCTCGGCAGCCGGCCCAGCGTCAGGCGAAATGCCCAATCGATCCGCGCCTCGTTGTCGGGCAGCGGCTGGGCCAGCAACCGCTCGGTCGACGCTTGTGCTTGTTCGCTCACGAGCGGGCTATTCATGAAGAACAGCGCCTGCGGGGCAACGGTGCTCGTGTTGCGCCGCCCGGCCACCAGGCTTGGATCCGGAAAATCAAAGGCCTCGAAGATTTCCGGCAGCGCGTTGCGCAAGACCGGCAAGTAAATGCTGCGGCGATTCGACGCGATGGTGTAGCCGTAGTCGTTCGCCGTGCCCGGCTTGATCGTTGGCCCCCCCATGGCGAGATCCAACTGGCCGCTGACCGAAAGCATGGAGTCCCTCAGGCACTCGGCTTCGAGTCGGCGGCGATTGGCGCGCCACAGCAGTCGATTTTCGGGATCGACGGCCAGGCCATCCTCGCGCGCGGCCGACGACTGTCGGTAAGTGCGCGACAGTACGATCGAGCGCACCAGCGATTTGGTCGACCAGCGCTCGGCGATCAGACGCAGCGCCAAATGATCGAGCAGTTCGGGGTGCGAAGGCGCCTCGCCGGTCGCGCCGAAGTTGTCGACCGAGCGCACCAGCCCCTCGCCCAACAGCCACTGCCAGACGCGATTGGCGAACACGCGGGCCGTAAGCGGATTGTCGGCCGACGCCAGCCAGTCGGCCAGTTCGCGGCGGCCACTTTCGACCGACGGCAGTGGCGCCGCGGCCGCCGGCCCCACGACTTGCAAGAACCCGCGCGGCGCAATTTCGGCCAGCGCGTGGACCGAGCCGCGGATGTGAATCGGCAGATCGCGCACCTCGGCGCGTTCGCGCACCGTCATCACTTCGGGATGCCGCGGCGCCGCGGCACGGCACTCCTTCAATTGCTTCTCCAGACCTTTGCGCTCTGCTTCGAGCGTCTTGAGCTCGGCAAGCTCTGGCGCTGCCTCGGCCGTCGCCACGGCAACTTGTTTCTGGTCGTCGCTCGGCGGCGATTCGGGCTGGTCGCGGCGCAAGAACTGCACGGCGTCGGCGACCACGTGTCCTTTGGTGTCGGCGTTGTCGACGATCACGAAGCTCTGCCCGCCCACTTCGAAGCGATACTCGCCGAGCGACACAAAGCGGCCTTCGACCGGGGGCGGCTCGCGCATGTCGACCGCGACGGTTTTCTCCCCCTCGGCGCTAAACACCGTGACCGGCACGCGCGGCGCTCGATTGCTGTGCGGCGTGTAGGCCAAGCGCACTTCGTAACGGCCCGTCTCCGGCAACTCGGGATCAAACGTGATCGTGCTCGATCCCTTGTCGGCGAGGTTGTCATACACGTACCCCTCGCCGATATACGGCTTCACGCTCGTCGACTCGATCCAGCGCCCGACTTTTTTCGCTTGCCGGTCGTCGATCACGATGCCGGGCAATTCGGCGGCGGCGACAATCGCTGGCGGCTCGCGGCTTCCCCCCAGAGCGGCCAGCTTCTCGCGCACGACCTTCAGTTGGCCTTCGAGCGATGCGACCTGCCCGGCGTGTTCGGCATAGATCGCCTCTTCGGCAGGCTCGAGCGGCAGCGGCGCCTGTACCCACTTTGACACGTTCTCGTGTTCGAGCAGTTGGCAGTTGCGCAAGATGCCGGCCAGCGCGTAGTAGTCGCGCGTGGGAATGGGATCGAACTTGTGGTCGTGGCAGCGGGCGCAGCCGATCGTCTGCGCGAGGAACACCTTGCCCAGCGTGTCGAGCTGTTCGTCGACCACGTCCATATCGAGCTGCAGCTTGTCCTGCTCTTCGAGATTCGTGTTGCCAAGTGCTAAAAACGTGGTGGCGATGAGTTGCCGCTGGCGGTCGGCCAAGGTCGCCGCCGGCAACAGATCGCCTGCGATCTGCTCGCGGACAAACTGGTTGTACGGTCGATCGGCGTTGAAAAAGTCGATCGCGTAGTCGCGGTAGCGCCACGCCTCGAGCAGAACGAAACCCCGCAACGTCAGCGATTCGCCGAACCGCGCCAGGTCGAGCCAATGCCGGGCGAAGCGCTCGCCAAACCGTGGCGAAGCCAACAGCCGATCGACGAGTTTTTCGTAGGCGTCGCTCGCCTCGTCCCGCACAAAAGCGTCTATCTCGCTCGGCGCGGGGGGCAAACCCCACAAATCGAAGTACAAGCGGCGCACGAGCGTCGCGCGATCGGCCTCCGGCTGCGGACGCAAGCCGGCCGCTTCGAGCCGCGCGAGCACGTAGCGATCGATCGATTGGGACGACCAGGTAAGGTCGCGCACTTCGGGTGGTGGCACGTCGCGCGGCGCTTGATAGGCCCAGAACTTCCGGCCCGCTTCGATGTCGATCGCTCCGCGCCCCGAGGCGACCGAGTCCCGCTCGGCCGGGGCCGGCGCCCCACGCTTCACCCAACTGGTCAACAGCGCGATCGTTTCGGCAGGCAGCTTGCCCGTCGGCGGCATCTCGACGTTTTCGCCGTCGTACGCGATCGCCTGGATGAGCAGGCTTTCAGCGGGTTTGCCGGGGACGACGGCTGGGCCGGAATCCCCGCCCGTAAGCCAGCCTCTCGTCACGTCGAGCCGTAAGCTCGCCTGCGACTTCTTGGGGCCGTGACACTCAAAGCAGTGTTGGGCCAGCACGGGGCGGATTTGCTTCTCAAAGAACTCGAGATCGGCGGGCGCCGGCTCCGCGCCGTATGCCGCCGAGGCGACCAAGGCCGCGCACCCCAGCAGCCAGGTTGCCAGCTCGATTCGTGCGCAGACTCTGTCGAACGGGGGACTCATTGGCGGTTGCGAGTCGCGAGATTCAGCACTTAGACGGGGGAGCGACCGCCATTGTAGCGTGCGATTGTCGGGAGCTGCACGCGCGGGGCATCTTCGGCCTCGTGCCGCAGAATTCTCTTGACATCGTACATTTGTACGATATTGTGTCGTTCAGTTGTAAGACTTGGAAGTGGCACCCGGGCAGGCGGCCCGCTCACGCCACCGTCGCTTCGCCATACCCAAAAGAAACTCGCATGACGCCCCGTCCCAGCCTTTCCAAAGCCGAGCTCGAAGTCGCGCGGATTGTCTGGAGCCGCAAGGGGGCCACGGTCCGCCAGGTGCTCGAAGCCCTGCCGGCCGGGCGCGATCTCGACTACAAAACCGTGCAAACCTACCTGCGACGCTTGGAAGCCAAAGGCTATCTGAACACGCGTCGCGAGGGACGCGGCATCCTCTACACGCCGCGCGTGCGCCCCGGGCAAGTTGTGCGGGAAACGATCAACGATTTCATTCACCGCTTGTTCGACGGCGAAGCCTTGCCGCTGGTGGAGTATTTGATTCAAGACCGGCGGTTAACCGACGACGAGCTGGCGCAACTGCGCGCGATGCTCGACCAGGCCGAACAGCGCTCGCCGAAAAAACCCGCTTCGCGACAGGAGCTTCAACCATGAATTCCGCTAACGTGACCTGGCTCGCAGATCTAGCGGTGGCGCAGCTTTGGCAGGTGTCGCTGCTAGTGGTGCTCGTCGGGCTCCTGACGCGCACGATTTGCCGGCGGCAGCCGCACCTCGCCTATCTGTTGTGGCTGGTCGTGTTGGCGAAGTGTCTCGCGCCCCCCGTCGCGGCCAGCCGGTTGAGCCCCTTCAGTTGGCTACTGGCCGAGCGCAGCGCGCCGCTGGCGGCGGCGCCCGCTGTGCTGCCGGCGATCAATCTGGCGGCCGAATCCGCGACGGCCGAAACTACAACTACTCCGAATCCGCCCCCCATCGCGCAGTTATCGCCGGCCGCTGTCGCAATCCCCGCGACCAGCAACAGCACGGTTCCCGCGATCGCGCTAAGCGTCTGGGCGATCAGCGCAGTCGGACTGGCCGTCGTGGTGCTCGCGAAGAATCTTCAACTGCGGAGCACGCTTCGAAATGCGACTGAGCCGAGCGACGACCTGGCCCGGCAGCTCGCGTCGCTCGTCGCGCGGTTGGGCATGCGGCGTAGTCCCAACCTGGTCGTGACCGCCGAACCACTCGGTCCGCTGGTATTCGGCGTCCTGCGCCCCACGGTTGTGCTGCCACGCGCGGCGCTCGTGTCATTCGATGGCCAGCGGCGCGCCGCCGCCGAACTCGAACCGGTTTTGGCACACGAAGTTGTTCACGTGCGGCGCGGCGACACGTTCGTCGGCCTGCTGCAAATGCTGGCGCAAATCGGCTGGTGGTTTCATCCGCTCGTCTGGTGGGCCAATCGCGAGATGCGCCGCGAGCGCGAACGCGCCTGCGACGAAGAAGTCGTCGCCGGGCTCGCCTGCCCCCCCACGCACTACGCTCGGTCGCTCTTGGCAGTGCTCGAAGCGGCGCCGTGCCGGCGCTCAGCCTGGGCTCCCGCCGGCATGCCGATGCTCAGCTTCACGGCGCAGCGCCTGGCGCATCTGGTGCGTGAGTCAGCCACGTTTCGTAAGCGCATGCCGCTGGGCTATTGGTTCGTGGCTGCCCTGCTCATGGTTCTGCTGCTCCCGGGCGCAGGGCTTAGTCTCGAAGCACCGCCCGCGGGCAAGGCAACCGAGCCCAAGCAACCCGAGACCGCCGGCGGCACGCTCGACTTGCCGGCGTACGACGTGATCGAATTCACTTCAATAGCGCAAGCGCGGGAGGACGATGAAGAAGCGCAGATCACCGGCCAGTTCATCGCCAATCCGCAAACGCCTGTCCCCGCGCGCGAAGTCGGTAGCGACGCCCAGCGCGCGGCCGTGGCCGAACTTGAAAAACTCGGTGGCGCGGCCTACGCCAGCCGCGACAAGTCGGGCAAGGTGCGCATCACCATCATCCTGGAAGCCAGCAAGTGGAAAGGTGGCTCGGCCGGCCTCACGTACCTCAGCAAGATCGACGACCTGCAAGGAGTTTACCTCGCCTGCAAGTCAGTGGCCGACACCGGGCTGGCCCCGCTGAAAGCTCTGCAACAACTCGGCAGCCTGCAGCTCGACAATCCGTCGCTCGAGCAGCTCAAAAGCCTGAAGGACTGGCTGGGCCCGAAGGGTCTCACCATTTACGGCGACGAACTGAGCGATGACAGTCTGGGCGAGATCGGCCACTGGTCGAACCTTGAAGCGCTCACAGTCGCCAGCGATGGCTCGCGGGCCAAGCCACCACAGCCAGGAATCACCGATGCTGCCGTCGCGCGGCTCAAACCGCTGACGCATCTGAAGCGATTACAGGTCACCGGTTGTCGAAATGTGCTCGGCAGTACGCTGGGCGCGCTATCCGGTCTGGCCGACTTGCGGATGCTGACGCTGCTTGACACCGGCTTCGACGACCGTGGCCTGGCCGAACTGGGCAAACTAACTCAAGTCAAGCACCTGATCCTCGATGTCTCCAAGATCAGCCCTTCCGGTTTTGCTTCGCTGGGCAGCATGACCGCGCTCACGCGCTTGTCGCTCAACGAGGCACGCACGTTCGACGATGCGGCCGCCGCGCACCTGGTAGCGCTCAAGAACCTGCGAGCCTTGCACCTGTTCGATAACAAGCTCACCGACGCGGGCCTGGCGCCGCTGGCCGGCCTCACCCAACTGCGCGAGCTGCAAGTCTGGAAAGGGAACTTTAGCGACGCGGGCATCGCGCACCTGCGGGGCCTGACCAAACTCCGCATCCTGCGGATCGATTCCGAGAATCTCGACGTCGGCAACGACGGACTACGCAATCTGGCGGCGCTGACCGCCTTGCAGCATCTCGGTCTGCATGCCAAGCGGGCCACTGACGAAGGACTCGCTTTCCTGGCCGGCCTGACCGAGCTCAAGTATCTCGACCTGAACGACGCTCAGATTCGCGGACCCGGTTTGGCGCACCTCAACCGGCTCGCCAAGCTCGAGCACCTCTACCTGAATGACACGCCGCTCGCAGACGCCGGTCTGAAGTCGCTCCCAGCGCTGGCGAAATTGAAGCTATTGAGCCTCGGTGACACCAAACTGACCGATGCCGGCTTGGCGCCGTTGGCCGAGTTGTCCCAGCTCGACACGCTGCACTTGTCCGACACGGCGGTCACCGACGCCGGACTGACGACCTTGGCGCGAATTCCCAAGCTCCAAACACTCAATCTCTCCAATACCAAGATCACCGACGCCGGGTTGGAAAAACTCGCGGGCGCCAAGACGCTGCGGGAGCTATTGATCTCGGGAACGCAGGTGACGGCAGCAGCCAAGCAGCAATTCAAGCAAAAACATCCTGAGGTGGAATTCGAGCCGGTGTTGGGGCTCGCCTTGAATACGTTTCAAATCGACGACGAAGCGGAGGAGGAAGCCGACGCCAAAGCCGCCGGCGACACGACCGAATCCGGCTTCCAGCTCGACAACCCGTAACGCGTGGCACTCAGTCACGCAACGTCCCCGATCTTGAGTGAATTTGCCGCGTACCGTGCTCCACGCTACGATGTCCGTCGGGCGTGGCGCGATCTGCTCGCGGCGACGCGAACGCCACGCGCGCAGGCTTCTCCATGCCGGCGAGACGATGCGAGAAGCAGTTTCAAAACGCGGTTTGGGTGCCACTGCTGGCTTGCCCAGCAGTGCAACGTTCGACACGACACTGCTAGACGAGCTAGCAGTGGCACCCGACGCCTGCTCATCGCCGGTTTTGAAACCACTTGTCGAGGTCGGCAATTTTGCCACGCGCTCGTGTGCCGGCATTTCGCGGCGCGCGCTGTTGCGCGCCGCCGCCAGCGTGCCGGTGGGGCTAGGTCTTTCAGCATTCGCACCGGGCGCCTGCGCTTCCGAACTGGCCAAAGCCCGTAGCGTGCTGGTGGTCTGGCTCTGGGGCGGTCCGAGCCACTTGGACATGTTTGATCCCAAGCCGGCCGCGCCGGCCGAATATCGCGGGCCCTTTAGCACAATCGCGACGCGCACCCCCGGTATCCGCTGCGGCGAACTGCTCCCCAGGCTGGCCCAGCGCAGCGACCGCTACTCCTTGGTGCGCACGAATCGCAATCTCAGCGCCGATCATCTGGTAGCCGGCTCGGTTGGCTTGACCGGAGCGCTGGCCGGGCCGGCCGGGCATCCGCCGAACTTCGGATCGATCCTCGCGCGGCATCGTGGCGGAGGCGATCTCCCCGGTTTCATCTCGATGAGTCGTGGGCCGATCGCCGACGGCCGCGCTCCGATGGAAGGCTACGGCGGCGGCACCTGGGGTAAAGCCTACGATCCCTTCCTGGTCGACTGCTCTGCCGAAGGCCAGGTGGAGATCCCCGCGCTGCGCTTGCTCGACGGGCTGTCTCCCAATCGGCTGACCGATCGCCGCACGCTACTGGCCGAGTTCGATGCTGGCCGCCGCGCGCTCGACGCCAGTTCGGCCCGGCAGTGGAGCGGCACTTTCGATCAGGCCTATGCCCTGCTCACTTCGCCCGACGCCCGCCGGGCCCTCGACCTGGCGCGCGAAGTTGACCGCACGCGGCATCGCTACGGTCACACCTCGTTCGGGCAGAGCTGTTTGCTGGGGCGACGCCTGGTCGAAGCCGGCGTGCCTTACGTGCAGGTGAACTGGAGCCAGTACGTTGAAGTCGGCCCGCCCCCATATGGCTTTGGCTGGGACACGCACGCGCACCATTTCAATCTGATGGCTGACCAGCATCTGCCGATCTTCGACCGCGCTTTCTCCGCGCTTTTGGACGATCTCGGCGAGCGCGGGTTGCTGGCGTCGACGCTCGTGGTCTGCCTGGGCGAATTCGGTCGCACCCCCAAGATCAACAACCTGGCCTCGCGCGATCACTGGCCCGATTGCTACTCGTCGCTTTGGACCGGAGCCGGCATTGTGCCGGGGCGCGTGATCGGCGAAAGCGACCCGCGCGGCGAACAGCCGGTCACCGAGCCGATCTACCCGGCGATGGTCGGTGCCACGCTCTTGGAGCTGGCCGGTGTCGGCTCGCCGCAGCGCGCCGAGCTCAAGGTGCTCGAAGGGGCGCGGGTGATCCATGAGCTGCTGTAGGTCAGCAAAGTTATCAGCCTGGCTTGGGTGCCACTGCTGGCTTGTCCAGCAGTGCCGAGTGCAGGCAGACATAAACGCCCCGTGGCGTAACATCGCGACGATCGTGACGGTTTGCTGTCTGCCCTGGGCTGGCATCGCAGGCGCCGCCGAACCCGCGCGCGTCACCCACGACGGTCGCTTGAAACGCGACTTGCGGATCGTCGAGAACGGTCGGGCGGTTGTGTATGCCGTGGTCGAAAGCCAGACGATGACGAGTCTGATGCACGTCGAGCTGCCGGCGGGCACGCCCACGCGCTTGCACCCGATGGCCGCCACCAGCCAGATCGAAGCGGCGTTTTCGCCCGACGGGCGGTTTCGCGCCTGGGTCGAATTTCGCGGCGTCACCAACGTCAAGCTGCTGCTGCGCGACATGCTCGAGAATCGCGAAGCGCTGTTCGATCCGGGGAGCGACCGCGCACACCTCGGTTCGCCAACGATCTCGCCCGACGGCCGCCGCGTCGTGTTCAGCTTGCCCCAGCCCTCCGGGCAGCAGCTTGTGTCGATCGACACGCAGGCTGGCGACCGCCGCAACTTGACCGACACGGCGGGCATCAACGACTGGCCTGCTTTTTCGCCCGACGGCAGCCAGCTCGCCTTCGGTTCGAGCCGCGAAGGCGACTTTGAGATCTACCTGATGGCGGCCGGCGGCGGTGATGCGCGGCGCTTGACCCATAGCCCCGGCCTCGACCTGCGCCCCGCCTGGTCGCCCGACGGCCGGCGCATCGCTTTCACTAGCCTGCGCGACGGCAACTACGAGCTGTATGTTGTCGGCGTCGACGGCGGGCGGCTCACGCGACTCACCGATCACGCGGAGCGCGACGACTACGCCCAGTGGCACCCCGACGGCCGCCAGTTGGCCTGGATCGCCGAGCGCGACGGCGAGTTCGACGTCTACCTCCAACGCGTCGCGCCCTAGGTGAACCGCGTGGCGCACCGCGATCGTCGACGCACGTTGGCGCTGGGACACGTCAACGGCATGCTCTGGTCGATCGGCAACGGGCTGACGACCGGCACGCTCGTCAACTACCTGGCTATGGACCTCGGCGCGCGCGGGTTGGGTTTAAGCCTGGTGCTGGCGTCGCCGCAAATTGTCAGCGTGTTGCGCGTCGCCGCGCCGAGGATCATCCGCTGGACCGGCACGGCCAAGCGCGCCTGTTTGCTGCTTTCGCTCGTAAGCTACACCCTGATCTGGGGGCTGCCGGCGACAGGATTGCCAAATTTCCTGCCGCGCGGGCAGGCGCTGTGGCTGCTCATCGGGCTGTTGGCCGCGCACCAACTGTTCGAATCGTTGGCTAGCGCCGCCCTCTGGTCGTGGCTGGCAGAGCTCGTCCCACCCGAAGTGCGTGGGCGCTACTTCGGGCGCCGCCAGGCCCTGCAGCTTGTCGTGTTGGTGCCGACGCTGTTGGCCTCGGGCTGGTTCGTCGACAATTGGCGTCATCGCCCCGAAGCCGCGACACATGACCAGCTTTTGCTCGGCTACGCGATTCCCAACGCCGTGGGAGCGTGCTTTCTGTTGGCGTCGCTCGCGCCGCTCGTCTGGATGCCGCCGCGCGATCCGGCCGTCGCCCGCCGCATGGCCGTCGCGGCGCGCCGCGAATGGTCGGTCGCGGGCCAGCGCGCCGCGCCGGGCGGTATCGCCAGTTGGTGGGGAGCGCTCGAAAGTGCCGCCTTCCGCCGCCTGCTGTGGTACGGCTGCTGGCTTTCGCTCTTTAACGGTTTGGGTCAAGCCGCGCAGAACATCTATCCCAAGGCGATCCTCGGCTTGGGAGTTTTGCCGCTCGATTCCATGCGCACCGGCATGCGCTTGGGGCAGATTGGCGTCAGCTTGTGGGCAGGCGCGGTCGCCGATCGCTATGGCAATCGACCGCTCATCGTGCTCACGCAGGTGGCGCTGGTGCTGGCGCCGCTGTTCTATCTGGCGAGCACGCCCCAACAGCCGTATTGGCTCGCTGGCGCGTGGGCCTGCTTCGCGATGTACGCAGCGCTCAATGTGGCGCTCTACAACCTGTTGATCAAGATGGCGCCGGCGGGGGGCGCGGCCGCCTCGATCGCCGTTTACTTTGGCGTGACAGGCGCGATGTATGCCGCGGCCACAGTAGCCGGTGGCTGGCTGCTCGATGCCCTCAATCCACAGACTGCCGCCGCATCGGCCCCGCCCTGGTTGGCCACGATTGACGAGTGGCTGACCGCTGAAGGCATCGATCGCTTCCAGGCGGTGTTCTACGTCACGCTCGCGGCGCGGCTGGTCGGACTCTTGCTCGCCGTACGACTGATCGAGCCCGGCGCCTGGCGCTGGGCGTCGATCCTTCGCCGCAGCCGAACTACTGCCGTCGCAGAATGAACGTCGAGTTGTCGGCCACGCCGAACAGCGGACGCCACGGGCTCCACGTCATGCAGCGGGCGTTGAGGCCCGGGTAGAAGACTAGGTTGCACATGATCGCCCACGACTCGCGGTTGTAAGGCCCTTCGGCCGTGTTCGACTTGGGGATGATGTAGTTCAGGTTGGCTTCCAACGCAAACCAGTCGGAGAGCGGCATGCGGATGTCGCCGCCGACCATGCCGTCGCTGCCGTTGGTAAAGCCAGCCCAAGCGCGGGCCGTGGCCCCGCGCGGAAAGTACTTGCGATAGAAGAAGGCATACAGGTCCGACGCCTGGAACTGCAGCGGCTGGTTGTTCACGGTCGGCAGCGACTGACTGGCCGGCACGGTGATATTGGTCACAGCCACGCTGGCCCAGGCACCGATTTCGTCGCCGGCCGAGCCGACGAAGCTGATTTCGCCGCGCACTTTCGACCAGCTCGTGCTCGTGTAATAGCGATCGTCGAGGTAATCCCAAGCGGCGCCGAATTGCCACGGGTTGCGGAAGGTGGCCCGGTGGAACAAGCCGGCCGTCAGGAACAACTGATTGCGGCTGGTCGTGTTGTAGCCGCCGGGGATCAAGTTGCCGCTCGAATCGTACGGCACGCCGGTCCCCGAGAAGTCACTTCCCACCCACTGGGCGCCGATCTGCCCGCCGATGTTCTTGGCGAACCAGATCGGGGCGCCGAAGTTGGCTCCGGCGTGGAAGCCGAAGTTGCCGTTCTTGCCCAAGTCCAGCGGGCCCTTGAACGCCTGCGGACCGGCGAACAGCGTCGTGTACTGCAAGAAGCCGCCGTAGCAGTCGTGACACATATCGCACGACGGGCAGGCATAGGGACCGCAGTCCTGGCAGCAATCGCCACACTGACCGCATTCGCCGCAGTAGCCGTCGTCGTAAAAACCGTCGCCGCAGCTCGAGCAGCCCATGCTGGGGTCGACGTAACCTTCGGCATAGGGGCCTGCGGGCGAGCCCTCGAGCCATTCCATGCCGGAGCCGTCGGCCGGCGTCGGCTGCGGCGCGTAACCGGGCGCCGGCTGCGGCGCGTAACCGGGCGACGGTTGCGGAGCGTAGCGCGGCGAGGGTTGCGGTGTGGGGAGCACTTCACGCGGGCGATTCGCGGGGCCACCAGGACCGAATGCCGAAGGAGGCATCGTCCGCGGCGCGGTCTGGTAAGCCGCCGCCTGCACGCGCGAGCCGCGCTGTGCTGCGGCGGACTGGTGCGAACGCTGATAGTCACTCTGCGGCGCCGATTGCTGCGCCGCGGCGCCATCCTCAAACACGTCGGCGAACACGTCGTCGACCGGATCGAGCCCTTCGCGATACGGACGCCGCTCTTCGATTTCCGGCGGTGGATCGCTGCGGCGTCGGTTGACTGGCGTCGTGGCTGCCACCTTTGTCGCTGTCGGGCGACCCGGCGACGCCTCGGGCGCGGTTACCGGCACACGCGACACGGCGGGCAGGCGCCCCGCGCTCGCGCGACCCGCCGAACTCGACGAACGGAGGATGGAACGGCCGTCGTCGTTCGACTCACTCTGGCCGGCGCTATGCCAACCATCGGCCGCCCTCAACGTCGGCGTGCTTTCCAGCGCCGACATCCCCAGGGCAATCAGCCAGGCGAACGCAATTCGGCGAACCGCTTTCATCGCTAGCACCTCAAGCAACCAAAGACCCCTGCGCGCTCAAAAGAGGCGCATGCCCCCGGCTGGGCCAATCTATCGGTGCCGGCATAACCCGAACTTTCGACAATCTTCGCCCAGGCGGAAAACTTTCCCGGGCCGGTCAGCGAAGCTGCGCAAGAGGCGCGCGATTGGGAAAGAGAGTTCCGCCAGACTCGGAATCTGGGCGGTCCGATGCGACAAGCAGCGCGCTCTAGAAAACCTGGCGAAACGCCTGCTCCAGGTCAGTCACCAGGTCGCCGGGGTCTTCCAGCCCCACGCTTAGCCGCACCAGACCGTCGGCAATCCCCTGCGCCCGACGCTCGGGCGGGTCGTAGCTGGCGTGCGACATGCTGGCCGGCTGTTCGATCAGCGACTCGACCGAACCGAGACTCACCGCCAGCTTGAAGAGCTTCGTCGCCGCGACAAACCGCCGCGTCGCCGCCAGGTCGGCGTCAAGCTCCACGCTCACGATCGCGCCAAAACCCCCCTGCATCTGCCGCCCGGCGATCTCGTGGCCCGGGTGCTGTGCCAGGCCCGGATACCACACGCGCCGCACGCGTGGGTGCGCGGCCAAATGCGCGGCGATCGCGGCGGCCGAGCGCGATTGCTCGCGCACGCGCAGCTCAAGCGTCTTCAGTCCGCGGGAACAAAGGAATGCCTCGAGCGGTCCCATCACCGCGCCCGTCGCGTTCTGGATGAAGTACAGCCGCTCGCGCAGCTCGGCGTCTTTGAGCACCAGCGCCCCGCCCAACAGATCGCTATGCCCGCCGATGTATTTTGTGGCCGAGTGCATGACGATGTCGGCCCCCAGCTCGAGCGGTCGCGTCAGGGCCGGCGTGGCGAACGTGTTATCGACTGCCAAGAGCGCTCCGTAGCGATGCGCCAGTTCGGCGCAGGCCGCGATATCGGTAATCGACAATAGCGGATTGCCCGGCGACTCGATCCACAGCAGCTTCGTGCGCGGCGTGAATGCCGCCGCGACGCGCTCCAGGTCGTTGGTGGGCACGAGTGTGGTTTCGATCCCGGCGCGGTTGACAATCTTCTTCAAGAGCCGGAACGTGCCGCCATAAACATCAGCGCCGGCCACCACGTGATCGCCCGACTCCAGGAGCATCGTCGCGCAGTGCGTGGCCGCCATGCCGGTCGCGAAAGCTAGCGCGCCGCAGCCGCTTTCCAACGCGGCCAAGGTGGTTTCAAAGGCGTGCCGCGTGGGGTTGCCGCTGCGCGAATAATCGTACGCAGTGCTCGCGCCGGCGGCCGGCTGCACGAACGTGCTGGCCAGATAGACCGGCGGCACCACCGCCCCCGTTTGCGGGTCCGGCTCTTGACCGACATGAATGGCGCGGGTGCGAAATTCCATAGCGAACTCTTTGTCAATAGCCGGGGTCAGCGACGTCTGCGACCCCGGACATCGAGTGCCACTGCCTCTGCCAGTGCTCTTCGGGTGGCCCAGAGACGCGCAGCGTGCCTGGGTCGCGCAGCGACAAGAGGAATCGTGTTGCGACGCGGCTGATCAGTCTTCGTCTTCTCCTAGACCTCTTGTGGCTTCGGCACCCCGGCAACCAGTTGCAGGGGCCACCCATTCAGAAGCCCCTTCCGGTAACCAGCGCTACGCCTCCAGTGCCTGCGCCAGGTCGGCCACCAGGTCTTCGGTGTTCTCGATGCCGCACGACAGCCGGATCATGTTGTCGGCGATGCCGTACTTCCGCCGTTCGTCGGCCGGCACTTCGTAATAGCTCATCACCAGCGGCTGCTCGATGAGCGATTCGACTCCCCCCAGGCTCGGGCCGATCCGCGGCACCTGGCAGGCGTCGACTACCCGCGCCGTCGCGCGCCAATCGGCGTCGCGCACCAGGAACGTCACCAGGCCGCCAAATCCGCGCATCGTCCGCCGCGCGATGTCGTAATCGCGATGGCTCTCCAGCCCGGGATAGTAGACCTTCTCGATCCGCGGATGCTGCTCGAGGAAGCGGGCCACGGCCAGGCCATTGGCGTTGTGCCGCTCCATCCGCAAGGCAAAAGTCTTCAGCCCGCGCTGCAACAGGTAGATGTTGTGCGGCGAATTGATCGCCCCCATGATGCCGCGCAGCTTGCGGATCGGCTCGAGCGCGGCTGCCCGCCCCAAGAGCACGCCTGCCAAAAGGTCGTTGTGGCCGGCCAGATACTTGGTGGCCGAGTGCAGCACGTAGTCGACGCCCGCTTCGATCGGCCGCAAATTGAACGGCGTCGCCAGCGTGGCATCGATCACGGTTTCGATGTTGTGCCGCCGTCCCAGGTCGGCGAACCGCTCGATATCGACGACGCTCAGGTGCGGATTCGTCGGCGACTCGCTGACGAGCAGGCGCGTGCTAGGAGTAATCGCCGCCGCCATCGCTTCGTAGTCGCCGGTCGGCACCTGCCGCGTGACGACGCCAAATCGCGACATGTGCTTCGCGCAGAACTCCCGGCTGCGGTGATAGCACTCGTCGAAGAACACCACCTCGTCGCCGGCGTTGCAGCGCGCCATTAACAGCCCCACGAAGGCCGCCATGCCCGTCGAATACAGCACCGCCGCTTCGGCTCCTTCCAGCTCGACAAGCTTGCTCTCGACGACCTTCTCGTTCGGGCTGCCGTAGCGGCCGTATTCCTCGCGCGGCAGCTTCTGCTCGATGAAGTCGATCACCGACTGTGTGTCGGGAAAGGTGTAAGTCGCGGCGCAAAAGATCGGATCGGTGATGGCGTCGCCGAACTTGTGACGGCTCTCCCCCGCGTGTACGGCGACCGTCGACGAACCGCTTTTGCGCGGCGTGCCACCCGAGTGGCCCGCATCGTGGCTCATGGCTTTGCTTTCCGCGAACGAAGCGTGTGGCGCCCGGCGCGCAACCGCGGCGGGGAACGGCATAGCGGCCACGAGCAACAAAAAAACCGCGACAGCACGATGGTTCGCGCTCGCGGCTTGGCACTGGTCCAGTTGGATCGTCTCCGCGCGACTGGCGGAGGCCGATGGCACTTTAGCAGGTCAAAGGCTGCAAGCGGCCGCAAATCCCGTTCGTCAGCAATTCTAGCTTGCCCGCCTGGGGGTTCGCAAGCGGGCGGTGCGCAGGCCCGCCAGGTCTGGGACTGGTGCATTTTTCGTCGCGCGACTGGGGTGTCACCAAACCCACACCAGCCCGAAGCGCAGCAAGGGCAAGTTCGCGTCGCCTTTTGTCAACCGGCAGTTGCCGCAGGTCACGCACGAGGGTGCATGACAACCTGACTACCACGCCAAACTGCCGAGATACAACAACACACCTCCGAAAAGGACAAGGAGCAACATCAAACCGAGCGCCAACAATACGGCAAACGCTCCGAGCCAGAGCACGTCTCGCAGCAGCGAGGCCCGCGGTCGATTGCCACGAGTCGCGTCGGCGATGCCTTCGGGCGCCCGGTAGGGATTCTCGTCCATAGCCCTATTCTGGCGCGGCCGACTGGCCGCGTCGAACCAGTCGTGGTCCGACGACCCACGCGGCTTTCCAGGCAAGGAAGACGACCAGCGCGACGATGGGATACCTCAATTGCGGCGCGAGCGTTTTCTGCCACATGCGACGAGAGACATGGGGTGTCTGATAGCCATGACGAAAGGGAGGTGGTTCGCCGCTTCTCACCTTAATTTCGGGGCCGTAGGCTATCGATGCACCAGGTGGAACTTCTAATACTTGACGGTAGTAGGTGACCGGCCCTTCTTCGAAATAGGGTGAAAGGGACATCTCCCACGCCGCGATCGCGGTCAGGATCAGGACCGTCGAGAGCTTGAAGCGGAACCAGCGGCGCGGTGGCAGCAAGCGCATGCCTCGATTCTACGCCGCGCGCACGATCGCCCGCTGCGCGAATTCGATCCACACGGCGAATGAACGACCCCGACAGGGTCGGGAGGTCTCCTTGCTACCGTACCGAGGCCTGACGGCCTCGGCTGACAGAACTGGCCCTTCAGGCCAGAATTCGTCCTGCCTCGTCGCCGCGCGCGTGTTTGCAATCTGTCTTGCGGCCTGTCGGGCCGCTTCTAACAGCACAGGCCGTCAGGCCTGTGTCGCGGTGGCAGCCCCATGATCTTAGTTGCAACGATCGCGTTCGGCCCTGTAAGTGGCCGTTCATGGCGCGACCGACCGGCGGCGTCGAACCAGTCGTGGTCCGACTACCCAGGCGGCTTTCCAGGCGAGGAAGATGACCAGGAAAATCATGGGCCAACCGTCATCGATTGGTCCGCGCGAGATGTTGCGCGAGCCACCCACGGCGATGGTGGTCAGGAACTTAATCACTCCTCCCGCGTAAGCCGGTAGCAGCGTAAAGAGCACCAGCCAGGTGCTCAGCCTGAAGCGAAACCAATGGCGTTTGGGCTGCTTGTCCATGAGGCCATTTTAGTAGCTCATGCACTCCCGTGCATGACAACCACGCTGGTATGATGTGTTTTGCTCGTCCGCATGACACGCTTCGCGAGGTTGTATGGCCCCTTTCGTATCCGATGGCCACGAGCGCTACGTCCAGTGGTTGCTGCACGAGCGCGAGGTGAAGGTTCAAGCGCTGAAGAGCCAGCTCGCAGCGGCCGCCAGCGACACGGACGTTCAGAGGCTGGAAGTCGAGTTACAATGCGTCATCGTCCAGTACGAGCAATGGATTGCCGACGCGGACGATGCTTGGTACTGATGTGCTGCACGCCGTAGCTCATGCACTCCCGTGCATGACCACCGTTATCCGCATCATTAGCACTCTGCGTGCCTCTGCGGCCTCCGCGGTAAAAGCGTGCTCGTGGCGCATTACCTACGTCGACTGCTCCCTTCGCCCTGCCACGACCTTCGCGTGGTGCGACAAGTGATAGAGCGTGAAGTACAGCATCTCCGTGACCGTCAGCTTACCCAGCAGGGGATGCGGCGCGTTGTAGCGGTCGAGCTCAGCTTCCGGCCAGGTGACGATCGCCGCCGCTAGCCGCGGGATCAGTCGCTGCCACGCTTCGAGCGCCTTGGCCTGAGCCTGCGCCGGATCGCGCGGCAGCGGTTTCTTTCGTGGTGTGAATGCCCCCGCCCCGCCCCCCGCGGCCAGCACCTGATGATAGCGCTCGCGGATTTCCTCGTAACCGCGCGACGCCCGCTTGGCACGCCCGAACAGCGCTCGCAGTAGCCACTTCGGCATCTTGAGCGTCCAGATGATCGGCACGGTCCCCGTGCGCAAGTGAGCGACGTTCTGCGCCGGCGACCAGCCGCCACCAGGCGGCCGCGTGAAGAACTCCTCAGGCGTGAAGCTCCGCCACAGCGCGCCGGCCTGCGCATCGAGCTCGGCCAGCGACGCCACAAGCGTGTCACGAGAAGTCGGCGTTGCAAACGTGATCGGCATGAGCTGACACCTGTCCCCTTACCCCTTATCCCTGGCCCCTAGCTCGATCCCCATCCGCGCCATCAACAGTTTCATATCTTCCCACACGTCTTTCTTGGCCGGCGGATTGCGCAGCAAGTACGACGGGTGGTAGGTCACCAGCACCTGGCTCCCCTGGTAAGTGAAGAACTGCCCGCGCAGGCGGCCGACCGCGGTCGTCACGCTCAACAGCCGCCGCACCGCGACGGCCCCCAAACAACAAATAAACTCGGGGCGCAAAATCGCCAGTTGCTGTTCGAGGTACGGCCAGCAATGGGCGGCCTCCTCATCAGTCGGCGTGCGATTGCCCGGCGGCCGGCACTTGAGCACGTTGAGGATGTAGACATCTTCGCGGCGGAGCGTGCAGGCTTCGATGATCTTGGTCAACAGTTGCCCGGCCCGACCGACGAACGGTTCGCCGAGGCGATCTTCGTCGGCCCCCGGAGCTTCGCCCAAGAAGACCAGCCGCGGCTGCGGATTGCCGACACCGAACACCGTTTGCGTGCGCGTGTCGGCCAGCTCGCGGCAGCGCGTGCAGCCGGCCACCTGCTGCTGGAGCACTTCGAGCGCGGCGACGCGCTGACCGCGATCGAGCGGTTCGTTGGCCCAGGCCGCTTGCGCGTCAAACAACGAAGCCGAGGGCGCCGAACTGGTAGCCGCAGGCGCCGGGCGCGGCGGGGCCGTTGTCTTTGGACTAGCGGCGGCGCGGCCAGTCGTCGTGGCGATTGTGGCTGGTGCCGCTTTCGCCGGCGTGCTTGGCTGCGACGACTTCGCGCGACGCCGGCCTTTGCGCACCTCGGTCACGCCGGCGCTGGCGTAACTCTCGAGCTCTTGCACGATCGCGCGACGCAGCGTCATGGTGAATCCTTTCGCGCGGAGGGGGACGGGGGTCGTTTTTGGCTTACGTTCGTGTAGTTGCCTTGACTATGCCGGATCATTCCTGTTCGGGGCAGAATGTTTGTCGGTGTGCCACTGCTTCGTAGAAGCAGTGCAATCATTCGATACGAACACTGCTTGCCGCCAGGGCAAGCAGTGGCACACGGCCAGAAACTTTCCGGACTTGTCGTAGAAGCGACTCCTGATCCCGTTGCGGCGTTTACTTTGCCGGCGAGTCGATCTTGATCCCCAGTTCGCGCAACTGCTTCGCCTCGACCGCCCCGGGGGCCGAGGTCATCAGGTCGGTCGCCTTTTGCGTCTTGGGGAAGGCGATGCAATCGCGGATGTTATCGAGCCCGTCGAACAGCATCACCCAGCGATCGAGCCCCAGCGCGATCCCGCCATGCGGCGGCGCGCCGAACTCCAGCGCGTCGAGCAAAAAGCCGAACCGCTCGCGGGCCGCCTCGGCGTCGATTCCCAACAGACCAAACACCTGCTGCTGGAGTGTCTGATCGTGAATTCGGATCGTGCCGCCCCCCGCTTCGAGCCCATTGATCACCAGGTCGTACGCCTGGGCGCGGCAGGCCGCCGGATCGCTGGCCAACAACGGCGCATCTTGTGGACGCGGCGCGGTGAACGGATGGTGCATCGCCGCCCAGCATTTCTCTTCTTCGTTGTAGGCGAACATCGGAAACTCGACCACCCACGAACAGTGCATCGAACCCGGCGCGTACAGCTTCAGCTCTTCGCCAAACCGCTTGCGCAGCGCGTAGAGCGCTTTGCAGGTGATCGGGAACGTGTCGGCCACGAACAACAACAGGTCGCCCGGCTCGGCGTTCAAGCGCTGGGCGATCTTGGCCAACAGCGGCGCGGCGAAGTTCTTGGCGATCGGCGACGCCAGCGTGCCGGACTCTTCGACCTTGAACCAACTGAGTCCTTTGACGCCGAAATCCTGAGTGAGCCAAGCCGTCAGATCGTCGATCCCCTTGCGCGAATAGTTGGCAGCCGCCCCCTTGGCGTTGATGCCGCGCACCCGCTGCCCACCGTCGGCCGCGCCGCGCCACACGCGGAACTCCGCTTCGCGGGCGATGTCGGTCACGTCGATCAGTTCCATGCCGAAGCGCAGGTCGGGCGCATCGTGGCCGAACCGCTCCATCGCCTCGTCGTAGGTCATCCGCGGCAAGGGTGTGGGAATGTCGCGCCCCAGCAGTTGCTTGGCCAACCGCGCGACCAACCCGTCGATGATGCCGATCACGTCGTCGGCCTCGACGAAGGTCATCTCCAGGTCGAGCTGCGTGAACTCGGGCTGCCGATCGGCCCGCAGGTCTTCGTCGCGAAAACAGCGCGCGACCTGCACGTAGCGGTCGTAGCCGGCCACCATCAGAATCTGCTTGTAAAGCTGCGGCGACTGCGGCAGCGCATAGAACGAGCCCTTATGAACCCGGCTCGGCACCAGGTAGTCGCGGGCCCCCTCGGGCGTGCTGCGCCCCAGCATCGGCGTTTCGATCTCGACGAAATCGTGCTCGTCGAAGTAATCGCGCATCGCCTTGATCATGCGATGCCGCAGGAGCAGCGTCTGCTGCATCCGCGGGCGGCGCAAATCGAGATAGCGATACTTGAGTCGCAGGTCTTCGTTCGGCGTGTCGATGCTGCCGGGCTGAAACGGCGGCGTGACGCTCTTGTTCAGTACTTCAAGCCGGGTCGCCCGCAGCTCGATCTCGCCGGTCGCCAGCTTGGGGTTGGACGTGCCCATCGGCCGGGCGGCCACGGCGCCGGTAACCGAAATGACGTACTCGGACCGCAGCGAGCGAGCGACTTCCTGCACGTCGGCGCCGCTTTCTGGCCCGAAGACGACCTGCGTCTTCCCGTACCGGTCGCGCAAATCGACGAACAGCACGCCGCTATGGTCGCGATAACTATCGACCCAGCCGCAAAGCGTGGCAGTCTGACCGACGTGCTCGGTCCGCAATTGGCCGCAAGTCGTTGTGCGCAGCAAAGAAGCGATCCTCGGCGTGGCGGCGGAACGCGGGGGCACAGGCGCCGCTGGCATCCGTCCGTCGGTTTGACATTTTCAAGGCCGGCATTGTAGAGGGAGGCCTGCCCAGGCGAAAGGTTCGTCGTGTCGCTGCACGGCGAACTGCAAAGTCGGGGTCTGGTACATTTTTCGGCTCGCCAACGTCATCCCTGCCAACTCCCGTCGGCCGAAAACATGTACCTGTCCCCCTCGCATTATTGACTTTGCAGTTCTCCTGATGTCGTGGCACGGCCATCGTGGCCGTGTTCTCCTACAATCGTTCTGCGAACCTGCTCGCCGCACGCCCCCGGTGTTTTCGCGGATACCACGATGCCAGCGACCGAACTCGCCGCCGACCAGCCGATTCACGGCCGGCTCAACATCTTTGTCGCCTTCGACTGGGGCGACGAGATCGATCTCGAGCAGGCTTCGCGTTTGATCGGCGGCGAGCCACATGTTTTGCGGCGGCGGCGGCGCACCCCGTCGTCGATCGAATACCTGCCACCCCCGCTGCGACTGGCTTTGCCCGCTCCAGCACTCGATTTCGCAGCACTGCGCGACGCCGCGGCCACGGCCGAGTTGACAATCTTTGATTTCGCCGCTGTCAGCGTGCGCGTGCGCTTGCCGCTTTGTGCCACGCGCGCCCAGCTCGCCGAGTTGGCCGGCGAGTTAGCCGATCCGGGCCCGCTGGTCGCCACGGCGCGTGGGCTGGTCGAGTCGGTCTTCGAGCGGCTTCGCCCCGCCATCAAGGATGCGCAGCTCTCCACGGCCAGCGAAGAGTATTTCGTCTTCGAACTCTCGCCCGCGCCGCCGCTGCCGGCGATCGACCAGTTGCTGGTGGGCGAGGCCGACTGGCTGGCCGGTCTCGTGCGGCTCGAAGCCGGCCCGCTCTCCGCCGACGAGGTCCGCGAGGCGCTGCGTTTGCAATTGCGCTATGCGCCCAGCGATCTCTTCGTGCCCGACTGGTCGGCGGCCGTGCTCGTCGACGAGGACTGCGACGAGACGCTCGAAGCGATCGAGTTCGCCAACTTGCAGTTGCTCGAATTTCGCTACACCGATCAACAGCTCGACGTCCGGCTCGCCGAGGCGTATCGCTTGATCCATCCGTTGGCGCGCAGTTGGCTGCCGTTCTGGCGGTCGCTGTCGCGGCCGCTGCGCGAGCTGGGCGACTTGCGCATCGAAGCGCACGCCGTCTCCGACCGGGCGAGCAACGTGCTCAAGCTGATCGGCGACCAGTACCTGGCGCGCGTCTATCGGCTCGTCGCCGCGCGGTTCCACCTCGATCAGTGGGAGCAGAGCATTCGCCGCTCGCTTGATGTGGTCGAAGAGGTCTATCGCACACTCTCCGACCAGACGGCCACCTGGCGCGCGGAGTTTCTCGAAGTCGTGATTGTGCTCTTGATCGCCTTCGAGATCGTCATGGCTTTCTGGCGCGGCTGAGCCAGCAGGGAACGGGCAACGCAGTGAATCGGGGTGGCACGGACCCTGTCCGTGTCGCGCAGCGACAAGAGGTTTGTATTGTGCGCGACCGCTCGAATCACAGTCGGCTCTTCAGTAGCCTCTTGTGCCTTCGGCACCCTGACGGGGTCAGGGCCACCCAGTTGCAAAGTAGCGTGGAGCGTGTCGCTGACAACTACAACCGTCTTTGCATGCTCAGCGAGAAATTCCGCACAGCCAGCTCGGCGATCGTCCTGCCGATGCTGATCGACGCGGTCGCCGCCGGCGACGGCGCGTTCACTACGTGGATCATCCGCTCGCGCTCGGCAATCACAAAGTCGTCGACCAGCGTGCCGTTGGGAGCGACCGCCTGCGCGCGGACCCCAGCGCCGGCCGGCACGATATCGTCGTAGCGCAGCTCGGGCACCAGCATCTGCAAAGCGCGCACGAACGCCCGCCGGCTCCACGAGCGATACAGCTCGCCGCAGCCGGTGCGCCAGTAACGGGCGGCCATCCGCCAGAATCCGCCATAGCCCACCAGGCTCGCCACGTCGCGCGGCGAAAAACTCGTGCGCGTGTAGCCATGCCGCGCCAACGCCAGCACCGCGTTCGGGCCGGCTTCAATTCCTCCCTGAATCATCCGCGTAAAGTGCACGCCAAGGAATGGAAACCGCGCGTCGGGCACGGGATAGATCAAGTCGCGCACCAGCGACTCGCGCGACGGAATCAATTGATAGTACTCGCCGCGGAAAGGAATGATCCGCACGCCAGTCTCGACGCCGCACATCTGCGCCACGCGGTCCGACTGCAACCCGGCGCAGTTGATCAAGTTGCCGCACGCGAACTCGCCGCGCGTGGTCTCGATCGTCAGTCCGTCGCCGCGCTGCTGCACGGCCACGACGCGCGCCTGCTTCTCGATCGTGCCGCCCGCCTGCTGGGCCAATCGGGCGTACTCGCGCGCGACCCCCTTGTAGTCGACGATGCCGGTCTCGGGCACTTCGAGCCCGGCCACGGCCGACACGTGCGGCTCGCGCTCGCGAATCTGCTCGGGCGTCACGCGACACAGGCCGGCGAGCCCATTGGCGGCTCCGCGGCGCTCCAGTTCGTCAAGCGCCGGCAATTGACTGCTGTTGATCGCCACGACCAACTTGCCGCAACGGTCGTAAGCCACGCCGTGCTCGGCGCAAAACGCGTACATCAGCTCCCGCCCCGCGACGCAATTGCGCGCCTTGAGCGAGCCCGGTTTGTAGTACAGCCCCGAATGGATCACGCCACTGTTGTGGCCGCTCTGATGCGCGGCCAGCTCCGTCTCGGCCTCGACCACGAGCACGCGCGCCGTCGATTGCTGGGTCAGCGCCATCGCGGTCGCCAGCCCGACCAGCCCTCCCCCGACGATCACGATGTCGAATTTTTCTGGCGACATGAGACGTGAGTAATGAAAGGCGGGAGGGAATTCGGGCGTGAAGGTAGGCGGCGCGACTTCGCAATCGATGCGGCGTTGCTACAACCGGCGCACTCGCACGCGTCGACGCTCGCTCCGCCCGGCGAGGCGTTGTAGTATGGCGTTTCGCCGCCGCGACCGGCAGGGGTCGCCAGCGAAACTGGCGGTCGAACTCCGTTAGCAATCGCGCCACACGGCACCAGCGCAGGATCCATCGCCATGCAAAGCTCCGCGACTACCGTCGAAGCCTATCTCAAGTCGCTCCCCGCCGATCGCCGCCGCGCAGTCGAAGCGGTTCGCCGCGTGATTCTCGACAATCTCGACTCCGGCTTTGCCGAGGGAATGCAGTACGGCATGATCGGCTACTACGTGCCGCACAGCGTCTACCCGCCGGGCTATCACTGCAATCCAAAGCAGCCGCTGCCGCTGGCCTGCCTGGCGTCGCAGAAGAATTACCTGTCGCTCTACCTGATGTCGGTCTACGGCGACGGCCCGCACTGGGATTGGTTTCACAAGGCCTGGGCCAAGACCGGCAAGAAACTGAATATGGGCAAGTGCTGCATCCGCTTCCAGCGCGCCGAAGACTTGGCGCTCGACGTCATCGCCGAGGCTTTGCGCCGCACGTCGGCCGCGGCCTACATCGCCAACTATGAACGAGTGCTCGGCCAGATGCGCAGCCGCCCCAAGCGCGGCCCGACTGCCGAGAAGCCCAGCGCGAAAACGCCCAGCGCCAAGTCCACGACTCGAGCCGCTGCCAAACGAAAAGCCACCAAGCGGCAAGCAACTAAGACGACCGTCGCCAAATCAACACCGAAAAAGACCGCCAAGGCGCCAGTCAAAAAGCACCGCGTCGCGAAGTAGTCCGTGGCATGGGCTTCTAGCCCATTTGGAACCACCGCCAAGATGGCCGTGCTACGGCGTCACGCCTGCGAGACGCTTCATGAGACCCAAACCGTGAGCCGCACCAGCCAACAGTTCGAGCAGCATCGCCAGTACCTGGCCGGCGGCGTCTCGGCGTCGACGCGCGTCAACCGCGCGATCGGCCGCGGCATGCTCTTCGATCGGGCCGCGGGGCCCTACGTCTGGGATCTCGACGGCCGGCGCTACATCGACTTGTGCACCAGCCACGGGGCGACACTGTTGGGCCACGGCGACGAGCGCGTCGCCCGCGCGGTGACCGACGTGATCGCCCGCGGCGCCGCCTGCTCGTACGAAAACGAGCTGCACGGCGAGCTCGCCCGCCGCCTCTGCGAAACGGTCCCCTGTTGCCAGCGCGTGCGGTTCACCGGCTCAGGCACCGAAGCCACGCTGCACTGCATCCGCCTGGCCCGCGCCTTCACCGGCCGTACCAAGCTCCTGAAGTTCGAGGGGAACTTCCACGGCTATCACGACCAGGTGATGTTCTCGATCAACACACCGCGCGAACAACTGGGCGACGAGACCAACCCGACGGTCTGGCCAGCTTCGACTGGCATGCTTCCAGAGTTAGCGGTGCAATTGGTCGTGGTCCCTTACAATCGGCCCGACCTCGTCCAGCGCGCTTTCGAACGCCACGGCCGCGAGCTGGCCGCCGCGATCTGCGAACCGATCTACTACAACGCCGGCTGCATTCGCCCCACCGCCGAATTCATGAGCACGTTGCGGCGCGCGACGCGCGATCATGGCGCGCTGTTGATCTTCGACGAAGTGTTGAGCGCCTTCCGCATGGGGCCCGGCGGCGCCCAGGAACACCTCGCCATCACGCCCGACTTGTGTACGCTCGGCAAGGCGGTCGGTGGCGGCTATCCGCTGAGCGTCTTCGGCGGCCGCGCCGACATCATGGAACGCCTGATGCCCATCGGCGATTGCCAGCACAGCGGCACCTACAATGGCCATCCCGTGGCGGTGGCGGCCGGCATCGCCGCCAACGCCGCCTATCGCGAACCGGGATTCTACGAACACATCAACCGCGTCGGCGAGCGGCTCTATGGCGGGCTGAACGCGGCCTTCGCGCGGCATGGCGTGCCGGGGCGTGCCGTCGGCTTGGGGGCCCGCTTCGGCATCTATTTCGGCATCGATGGCGAGGTGCGCAACTATCGCGACGCGCTTAAGCACGATCGCGCGCTGATGTTGCGCTTCATCGCCGCCGCGATCGACGAAGGCGTTTACTTCCACGACTACGGCGGCGCGGCCTGCCATCATGGATTTTGCGCCGCGATGACCGAGGCCGACGTCGACGACGCCCTGGCCCGGCTCGATACCGCCATCGCCCGCCTGGCCGCGGCGCTTTGAACCCAGAATACTTCCGTGAGCCCCTCATGCGGATCGGCATCGGCCAGCTCTGGCAAGAGACGAACACCTTCAACCCGCTGCCGACGACGCGCGCCGACTTCGAGGAGTTCGGCGTGCTGCGTGGCGCCGAGATCGTCGCGCAGTTGGCGCACACCAACGAGCTGGGGGGCTTCATTCAAAGCCTCAGCGCCTGGCCCGAGCAGCCCGAGATTGTCGGCCTGGTGCGCTTGCCGGCCTGGCCGAGCGGTCCGGCGACTGCCGACACGTTCGCCTGGCTGCGCGACGAACTGCTGGCGGCGCTGGCGCGCGCTGGCCAGCTCGACGCGGTGTTGCTCGCCTTGCACGGGGCGCTCGTGGCCGACGAACATCCCGACGTCGAAGGCGAACTTCTCACCGCGATTCGCCAGTCGATCGGCGACCAGTTGCCGCTGGTGGCCACGCTCGACCTGCACGCCCACGTCACGCCGGCCATGGCCCGCGCGGCCGACGCGCTGGTGCTGTTTCACACCGCGCCGCACGTCGATGTCTTCGAGACCGGCCAGCGCGGCGCGAAACTACTGCGGCGGATGCTCGTCGACGGCGCTCGGCCCGTGACCGCCTTCCAGCACGTGCCAGTGGTCTTTCCCGCCGAACGCGCGAACACCGAACGCGGCGCAGGTTTGAGCTGGGAGCTCAAGCAAGCGCTCATCGCACTCGAAGCCACCCCAGGCGTGCTCAGCGCCGGCCTGGCGACCGTGCAGCCGTGGCTCGACGTGCCCGACCTGGCCTCCACAGTTCTGGTGACGACCGACGGCGACGCACGGCTAGCGGCTGAGCACTGCGCACGAATCGCCGAAGTGGTGTGGAGTCGTCGTGAAGAGTACCTGCCGACGCTCGTGCCGTATGATCAAGCGGTGCGCGAAGCCTTCGAGCACGGCCCCGGGCTCGTCGTGCTGGGCGATGGTTGCGACGCCACGACCTCAGGCGCGCCAGGCGACGCGACCGCGATCATCGCCGAACTGCTCAAGTACGACTGGCCGCGGCCGGCGCTGGCCGCGCTCGTCTCGCCCGAGGTGGTGCGGCAACTGGAGGCGGCCGGCTTCGGCGCGACGGTCGATGTCCAACTGGGCGGCGTGCGCGACACACGCTTCAGCAAGCCGCTGGCCTTGCGCGGCACGGTCGAGAAGCTGTTCGATGCCCGCTTCGTGCTCTCCGGGCACTTGGCGCGCAACCTGCCGATCGACATGGGGCGCGCAGCGGTGTTGCGCTCTGGTGCGGGCAGGCAGGTGCGCGTGGTGATCACGTCGCGCTCAGGGCCGCACTTCGCCCCTGAGCTGTTCCGCGCGGCCGGCTTGGAGCCACGGGAAGCCGCCGTGCTGGTCGCCAAAAGCCCGTGCGGTTTTCGCGCGGTTTATGAGCCGATCGCGGCGCGAATCATTCACACCTCGGCCCCCGGCTGCGCGCCGAGCGATTTTTGGCGCTATCCTTATGAGCGGATCACGCGGCCGCTCTGGCCGTGGGACGAGATCGCCGCCTGGCAGCCGGCACCACAGCTCTTCAGCCGTTTCCCGCCGCACCCCGCGTGATGCGGCCGCGCCGGGGACTCGTACATTTTTCGGCGTGCGATGTTGTGCGAACCAGCCCGCGCCGGCCGAAAATATGTACCGGTCCCCCTCGGCCTCGCGTGTGATCTCGCACCAGTCGTATCGCGGCCTGACAGGCCGCTTCACACCAGCCCAGGCCGCCAGGCCTGGGACACGCGCGGCAACAACCCCATTTCTTATCATTGGATCATTCCCGGCCCCGCAGGGGCCGTTCATTCGGGCAGGACCTCACGGCGTCGACGTTCGACCACGGCCCCCGCGGCTTTCCAGGCGAGGAAGGCGAAAAGAGCTAGGGTGGGCTGAATCATACGCGCATCAACCACGAGACGATATTCAACTGATGGCTGCCAGCGGGGAAACTGGATCTGCATCTTCTCGATTTCATTTGAATGGCCAAGAAAGTGGTCAATCTCAATGAATTCACCAGTCGTCGGGCGTGTCATAACAAGTACTGGCGAACGCTCGCACAGAGGCATCCCCCACGCCGCGATCGCGGTCAGAATCAGGACCGTCGAGAGACGGAAGCGGAACCAGCTTTTCTTGGGCTTCCTGTCCATGTTTGTCATTCTGCCGCGCGGGCATCACGGCGTCGAATTCAGTTTAATTCCTGTGAGTGCGCCACCAGTCGATGAGCGTTCCAATCGTGGTAACAACAATCACCACGAACCATTGTGGTCCTTCGACCAAGCCTCGATGCCATCGCATCGAAGGAAGCAACAACTTGCCCAGCACAACGCCGATTGCGAAGGCAATAATCGTGGCTGTCAGCGGGAATCGTCCCATGCTCGGCATTCTAGCCCGGGCACGAATTGTCAAGCGAGCGCCACCGACGGTAGCGATCTAGCAGCAGGTTGGCCGTGCGGCGAAGATCACCGAGCGACTGCGGGATAGAACATCCTGGGGTTGATGCACTTGACAACGTAGTCGACTCAGTTGCCATGCAAACGATGGTAAACTGTGCCATCAGCGCGTTCCGACGTCGAGTTACGTCGGCACTCGCTGATCCACCAAGCGCCGAACCACGAACCATGAAACGTCAAGGGCGGATGCTGTTGATTCTTCTCGCCGTGTCCGCAATCGGCTTTTTTCCATTCTCGCAATGGGTTTCAACGACAAAGGTCGGGACTGACTTCTTCTTGTGGTTTCAAGCTCTCTACGGCTTCGTATTGCTGGTCTCTGTTCTAGCGTTTCCTGTTCTCATCATTTGCGCCATCCTGCCACGCACACGCCATCGCGCGCTGTTCTACCTGCTCTTTACCGTTCTGTTTGTCCCATGCTGCATTGCTGGTATCCGACTGGGGCACAGTGCCCGCATGGCGGGCATGCGGGCGTTCGCTCGGCGCAGTCAACCGCTCATCAGCGCGATTCAGCGATTTGAAAAGGATCAGTCGGCTCCACCAACGACCCTTGAAGACCTGGTGCCAAAATACCTACCAGCCGTTCCAACGACAGGGATGATGGCATACCCTCGATTCGTGTATCACACCGGCGCAGAGGCGCGAAAGGACTACGCTGGCAACCCTTGGGCTTTATCCGTCTTTACACCGAGCGGTGGATTCAACTTCGATCAAATTCTCTATTTTCCAAGGCAAAACTATCCTGTGCACGGCTATGGCGGGTCATTAGAGCGCGTGGACGACTGGGCGTATGTGCATGAATGAGGGCCAGCCATCGCCCAACCGAGAATCGCCACCAGTACAAACCACGTACTCAGGCGAAACTGCAACCAGCGGCGCGGGGACAAATAACGCATGGCCGAATTCTATCGCGACTGGTCCAAACGCGTGGAGACCGATTCACGCGACCGCAGGGCCCATGAACGGACCTGACAGGTCCGAGATACGCTGGGGCACCGTACCGAGGCCTGACGGCCTCGGCTGATCGA
>JAIESQ010000062.1 GCA_019745975.1 Pirellulales bacterium | reverse complement strand
CAAAGCCCAGGGGTTGCAATCCCTCCCTGTGTTTGCAACGAGCAGCAAAAGACCGGTGCGTTTCACGCGCCCTACAGCCTTGTAGGGTGTGCGCAGCACACCAAAGCCCAGGGGTTGCAATCCCTCCCTGTGTTTGCAACGAGCAGCAAAAGACCGGTGCGTTTCACGCGCCCTACAGACAGCGCTAATTCAGCGACGGATTCGGCGGCACGTGCTTGATGTGCAGCGCCGAGAGCACGCCTTCGTGGGCGATGCCGCGATTTACCCGTTCCCACAAGTCGGCCGGATCGCTGAAGATCATCTCGATCGTGGCCGACGCCGTCAGCCACGCTTGTTCGTCGAGCTCGGCTTCGAGCTGCCCGGGCCCCCAGCCGGCAAAGCCCACGAAGAATCGCGCCAGCGGCTCGTCGCTATCCATAAGTTGTTCGAGGTGCGATTTCTCGCCGCTGAAGTACAAGCCAGTCGAGACAACCAGATCGGAAAGCTCCTCGTTGGTGTGCAGCGCCGTGAAGGGCCCCTCGACCGGCCCGCCGACATAAAGCGGTTCGCTCCGCTGGCAGGGAGTCTCGCTCAACTGGGCCCAGATCTGGTCGAGCTGTGCGTCCATCGGACGATTGAGCACCAGGCCGAACGCACCCTCGTCGTCGTGCCGCACCAGCAGGACCACCGCGCGCAGAAAGTTCGGGTCGCGGAGGATATTCGCCGCCACCAGGAATCGACCCGCCAACGATGTCATAGCGCTCGTGTGCTCAATTCCGTAGAGTGTCCCGCCGGCGAGCGTCCGCTGACGTGCCTCGCTCGCCGCGCGGCGCGCGCCAGTCTACCGCGTGACGACAACTTTGGCGATGCGCCGCGCCGGGGCCTCGCGCGACCTTCACGACTTGGGCGATAGCCACCGACGGCAGCTCATTCCGGCGCTCGCTCGCTCACGGTACAATTCCCCTGCAGCGTCGCCGCATCAGCTTTGCGTGGCGTTCGTTAACGGTTACCAGAAAAGTGGTTGTAACTCGATGTCGTCGAACGTCTCTCCGTCGAATTCCCAACGCGTGGCCGAGCTGCGCTGGCAGAAACTCCCCGTGCTCGACGATGGCTTCGTCACCCTCGTCGACTGCATGGGGGACGACAGTTCCGTGGTCGAAGCGGCCCGCGTCAGCTACGGGGCCGGCACGCGGCGCGTTTCAGACGATCGCGGACTGATCCGCTACCTGATGCGGCACCGCCACACCACGCCGTTCGAGATGGCCGAGATCAAGCTGCTGGTGCGCGTGCCGATGGACACCTGGCGGCAGTGGATTCGGCACCGATCGGCCAGCGTCAACGAGTACTCGACGCGTTATTCGGTGGCCATCGACGCGGCCCAGGCGACCCCGCCCGACGCCTGGCGTTCGCAGTCGGCCAGCAATCGACAGGGGAGCGAAGGGCTGCTCGACGACTCAGTGGGTGAGGAGCTGTCTCGCAGCGAAGCCGAGTTTCAGCAGCGCGCCCGCGAGCTGTACGACCAGCGGCTCCAGCACGGCGTCGCCCGCGAGCAGGCCCGCAAAGACCTGCCGCTGTCGACCTACACCGAAGCGTACTGGAAGATCGACCTGCACAACCTGCTGCATTTTCTGGCGCTGCGGATGGATGCTCACGCCCAGTGGGAGATCCGCCAGTACGCCACCGTGATCGGCGAACAAATTGTGCGGCCGCTCTTCCCGTTGGTGTGGGAAGCGTTCGTCGACTACCGGCTCGAGGCCATGTACCTCACACGGCTGGATCGGGGAGTTATTGAACGGCTCGTCGAGCGCCTGGCCACGAGCGGCCGCGCGCGCGGCGGCGAAGCCGACTTCCTCGCCGTGCAAGACGTCACCTGGCAAGCGCAGAAGCGCAACCGCGAACGCGACGAGTGCCGCGCGAAGCTCCAGCGGCTGGGGCTCTTGGTCGACGAAGGTCAGGCGGCAGTCAACGTGGGCGCCGAAACCGCCGCCGAGGGGATCGACTCATGACGTCGCACGCTCTGGAGCCGGCCGAACAAGAACTGCTCACCCTCTCGCGCCAATTGCTCGATGCGATCGCGGTCGGCGATTGGGCGACCTATGAGCGGCTGTGCGATCCTTCGATCACTTGCTTCGAGCCCGAGGCCCGCGGCCACCTGGTCCCCGGCATGGCGTTCCACAAGTTCTACTTCGACTTGGGCGCCGCCAGTGGTCCGCGGAACACCACGCTCGTCGATCCGCACGTGCGCGTGCTGGGCGACTCGGCCGTGGTGAGCTACGTGCGGTTGGTGCAACGCACCGGGGCCGACGGCCGCCCGGCTACCGCCACGTTTGAGGAGACGCGTGTCTGGCATCGGCAGAACGGCCAGTGGCGCCACGTCCACTTTCACCGCAGCGAGAATGGGTAGGCGTTTTTAGTGTTCAGTTTTCAGTGCTCGGATTTCAGGCTTCTCTTGCTGAACACTGAAAACTGAACACTGAAAACTTCCCTTATGCCACATCCTCGATCGCCGGCTCGATCGCACCGCCAAGCGGTTTGGCCGTAAACGGCATCCCCGGCTCAAGTACGTGCGGGCGAATCTCGCCCCCCGTCCGCTCGATCATGCCAATCGCGGGGCGCGGCAGTCGGCAGTGCACGATCACCTGGCTGTCAGTGTATTGCTTCGAAAGCACCTCACCGTGCGTGGCCAGCACTGCCAGCAGCTTGCCGTTTTCAACCCCGCCGATGACATCGACATCCAAAAAGTCGCGGCTCAGCGCTTCGCCGACGGCAAGCGCCAGTTGATCCAAGCCGCGGCGCGAGCGCGCGCTGATCGGCACCGCGTTCGGATAGCGCGCCACGAGCTGATCGAGCGGCCCGCGATCGGCCAAGGCATCGATCTTGTTGAGGACCAGGAGTGTGTCCTTTTCCTCGATACCCAGGTCTTTGAGCACGCCATAGACCGCGGCGATCTGGTCGAGCACCGCCGGATTGCTGGCGTCGGCCACGTGCAACAGCAGATTCGCCTGGCGGGCTTCTTCGAGCGTGGCCTTGAAACTGGCGATCAAATGGTGCGGCAACTCGCGGATGAAACCGACCGTGTCGCTCAATAGCACTGGCCCCCAGCCGGGCAACATCCAGCGGCGCGTGCGGGTGTCGAGCGTGGCGAAGAGCTTGTCCTCGGCCAGCACGCCGGCGCCAGTCATGGCGTTCATCAAGGTGCTCTTGCCGGCGTTCGTGTAGCCGACCAGCGAGACCGTCATGCGGTCGTAGCGGGCTTCGACCTGGCGCTGCCGGCGGCGCTGAATCTCGTTCAACTCGTCACTGAGGTCGTGGATGCGTTTTTCAACGAGCCGGCGGTCGACTTCCAACTGCTTTTCGCCGGGACCGCGCATGCCGATCCCCATCTTCAAACGCGACAGGTGGGTCCACATCCGCTTCAATCGTGGAAACGCATACTGAAGCTGTGCCAACTCGACGGCCAGCCGCGACTCGTGTGTGCGAGCTCGCCCCGCGAAAATGTCCAAGATCAACTCGGTACGATCGAGCACCTTGACTTCCAGCGCCCGCTCGAGATTGCGGGTTTGGGCCTGCGAGAGATCGTTGTCGAAGAGCACGACGTCGGCGTCGAGGGCCGCGGCATGCTGCTTGAGCTCTTCGACCTTGCCCTTGCCGAGGTAGGTCGTCTTGTCGGGCACCTCGCGGCGCTGCACGACCTGCCCGACGACGCGGGCGCCGGCCGTGGTGGCCAGCCCGGCGAGCTCCTCGAGGGGATCGCCTGCGTCATGCCGATCGGGGAGCACCACTCCGACGAGGATGGCGTTCTCACGAGCCACGCCCTCGGTGCGTTTGAGTTCTGTCACGTGTTTGAGCGTCCTCCCAGGTTGATTCAGCACGGCGCCTGGCGATGGCAACCGTTCGGGCCGCACGCCGGGTCCGCCGCGCTGGGCAGTATCATTTTAGCTTCCCGCCCCAAGCGGGAAAGCAAGTTTTGGCCGCGTTTGCCGGTTGTCAGGCCCCTGAAACCGCGCGCCCGGTTCTGCTAAACTCCGCGTGCCGGATGCGCCGTGGCATGAGCTTCCAGCTCATGTATTTCACGGCCAGGATGGCCGTGCCACGAGCGATGCGTCGTCGGACCCATGCAATCGGTTTCAGATCAGTACGAGACTCGACCCGCAAGCGATATCCCCATGTCTGCGTTAGCACTTCTAGGCGGTCCCAAGACAAAAACGAAGCCGTTCCCCGCCTGGCCGCAACACGATGAGCGCGAGCGCCAGGCCCTGCTCGACGTGCTCGAAAGCAACGTCTGGTGGCGCACTCCAGGAACCCAGACACTCGCCTTCGAGCAAGAGTTCGCTAAATTCCATGGCGCCAGGCATGGCATCGCCATCACCAACGGCACCCACGCCCTGGAAGTCGTCATGGCCGCCCTGGGCATCGGCCACGGCGACGAGGTGATCGTCCCCGACAGTACCTTTGTCGCCACGGCCAGCGCCGCGCTCTTTGCCGGGGCCTTGCCCGTGACGGTTGATATCGACCTCGCCACCCAGTGCATCGACCCGGCATTGGTCGAACAGGCGATCGGCCCGCGCACCAAGGCCATCGCGGCGGTCCACATGGGAGGGCATCCGGCCGACTTGGATCGGCTCGTCGAGATCGCCCGCCGGCACAAGCTCCACCTGATCGAAGACTGTGCCCACGCCCACGCCAGCCAGTGGCGCGGCCGCGGCGTAGGCAACTTCGGCATCGCCGGCACCTTCAGCTTTCAGCAGAGCAAGCTGATGACCGCCGGCGAAGGGGGCATGATCATCACCAACGACGACGACTTCGAACGCCGGGCTCGCAGCGCTCACGATTGCGGCCGGCTCCCGGGCGAGTGGTTTTATAGCCACTTCGCCTACGGGTCGAACTACCGCCTCAGCGAATGGCAAGGGGCCGTGCTACGGGTGCAGCTCTCGCGGCTCGACGAACAAACGGCCCGCCGACACGCCAACGCCCGACTGCTCGACAAGCTGTTGGCCGACATCCCCGGCATCACCCCGCAGCGGCTCGACGAGCGCTGCACCCGCAACGGACATTACGCCTACATTTTCTACTACGACGCGGCCGAGTTCGCCGGCGTGCCAACCAAACGCTTTATCGAAGCGATGAACGCCGAGGGCATTCCCAACCAGGCGGCCTACCCGCCGATCCACGCGCTCGACCTGTTCAAGAACGGTTCGTACCGCCAGCGGCTGGCCGCCGATCACGCGGCCGAGGAACACGCCTTCTTGAAACGCGCGTATCCGGTTACCGAGCGCGCCGCCTGGCAATGCTACTGGCTACCACAATACGCGCTGTTGGGCGACGAACAGGATATGCACGAAGTCGCCGCCGCGATCCGCAAGATTCAAGCGAACGCCAAAGCGCTGCAGTGAGACGAACCGCAAGAATCGAGTTTCCTTGTTAGCCGCGGGATTTATCCCGCGCGCTAGCTCGAATCGCCAGGCCAAATAGCGCGTTCTCAAGGCAATTGCGCCATCTGCTCCGGTTCGCGAGCACTGCGCCGACCACCCAGCGTGCGACGCAAGAACTTCCGGCATGGTACTTCAAAGAACTTGAACACGGCGATCGAAGCCACGGTCGTCAGAGCCACCAGGCCAACGAGAAAGCCGAGCGGCGTCGGCGGGTGCTCGTTCGGCTCGATCGTCTCGCCACCAGGCTTCGAAAAGTCCGTCACGCTTCCGCTTTGTCCGGCGGAGCCCGGTTCATCGCCGTCCTCGACAACCGTGGGCGACGCGGCGTTGCCAGTCGCCGGCTGCTTGCCTAGTTGTCGCTCGAGCTCGGCACTTCCGCCGATGGCCAGCCACACCCAGACGACGCCGTAAAAGATCACCCCGTGATGCAAGATATAAAGTGCATAGCTGGCATCGCCCAACAGCACGAACAACCGCCCCGAGAGAATCCACGCGATCGGGCCACCCTCGAGCGCCAACCCGTAGATCAACAGCAGAAACAGCGGCAACAACAGGCCGTTATACAAGAGCAGCCGGTTGAACTGCTCGGAGTACGCCAGTACGCCGGCCAATCCAATCGTGGCCACGATGGAGAGCGCCGCGCCGCCACCGGGTGCGTCGCCGCGCCGTTCTTGCCGGTTGACGAACAACTTGCCCAGCACCATGCCCGCGAAGAACTCGGGCAAGCGCAAGATGGGATTGAACTCAACGAAGCGCAGCCAGGTTTCGCTTTCACTCTCCCAGTCCACTTTTCCGCCGAGTGCCAGGTAGCAGAGTGGCGCGACCAAGGTGGCGCCCCAGGCCACGGCAAGCGACGGCAACAGCGCGCGGCGCGGCAACCGGTCGACGAGCAAGATCAACCACGGAAATACGAAATAGAAAAATGCCTCGACCGATAGCGACCAACCCGGCGGGTTCCAGGCTGCCGACGCCAGTGGCCACCACGACTGCACCAGCCCGATCGCCGAAGCCGCCACGCCCACGGCCGCGCCGCTCGCTAGCGGTGGTTTCAGCCCGGCCAGCCAAACCAAGAACAACGGCAGATTGAACACCAGCCCCAGCAGATAAACAGGATAGATGCGGGCAAAGCGATTGGCCCAAAACTGCCGACGATTGACCGCCGCCCGGTTGTCGGCATCCATCGACGTGTAGCTGAGAATGAAGCCCGACAGGACGAAGAACAACCCGACCGAGACAAAGCCAGACAGCGCGATCCCGCGCAGCGGCCAGAAGCGATCGAAGAAGGCCACTCCCTCGGCGCACCAGGGCTGAAAGAGCTTCCCCCCCGCCGCGCTCTGGGGCGCAACAATCACCCACAGCACGACGATATGGAAAACCATGACGTGCGCGGCCGCCAGGTAGCGAACCCCGGTCAAGGCCCGCAACTGGCGCCTGCCTGCATCCGCTGACATCAAAGGTTCCCGCTCACGAGTGACGCTGGCAGAATTCGCCGATCCAATTCTGGAATCGACCAAGGATAGTCGCCGCCAGACACTTGCGAAAGCCATTCGGCCCCGGCGCGCCGCTAGAAGTTGGCGCCTGGCAGCGGCCGCAGATCGGGCGTGACGAAACCCTCGCGCGCGGCCGGCGAGAACAGCGTCTCCCGGCGGTAATGTGCCAACAGCGCCGTCAACTTGTTGTCCAGCAAATCGGGGTTCTCGGCACAGAACGACTCAAACGACATGCCCCCAGCGCCGCGCCCGATCCGGTCGGCGATCAAGATTACAAATCCGCGCGTAATCATCTCGTGGTAGCCCAGGTGCTTGTTGAGCGTCGCGTTGTAGCGCTGAATTCCTCGCCGCACGACCGGCAGCATCGCCGCCAGCGACCCCCTCCGCAGGTAAATCCACGCCATGCGAACGTGCGCGCGGTGCGTCCACTCCTTCTCAGGCAAGGTGCACTGCTCGAACGCCGCGAGAAATTCCTCGTCGGTCATCGACCAACTGTCTTACTTGCTGTCATCCTCACGAAGCACGCGAGTTTCTAGCTGGCCAGCACGCTGTCGAGCAACTGATAGCTCATTTCCATGCCGTCGGTCATGCCGGTCGACGCCGCCGCGTCGCGATCGGCTTTCGAGGCAAACCGAATCGTCGTGGTCACCAGCGTAAGCCCGCCCCGCTCCTCAAATGCGACCGACACAACCGCCCCCTCCTGCCCCATTGAATCGCTGAGGTCCCCCGGGTCGTAGTCTTGCGCATACACCAGCTTCGCGTGCGGCGCGACCTCCACGAACTCGCCGCTGAAACCGAACTCTTTGCCATCGTCGTCGGCGCGCCAGCGCCAGCGATACTTACCCCCCACGCGCACATCCATATCACAAACTGGCATCGACCAACCGGGCGGCCCGAGCAGCCAGCGACGCATGAGCGCTGGCTCTGTATAGGCGCGCCACACGAGCTTCGCGGTGCACTTACACTCCTCTCCCCTCGTGAGACTGCTTGGACCGCTTGCGGGTCCAAGCCCAGAAACACAGGGTATCAGCGACAATTCATTGTCGCTGACGGGTGAGGGGTCTTCCGAAGTTCCTGCAGCCTGCGGGACCGATGCACGGAAAAAAATGGTAAGCGAATGCGCGGTGCTCGGTCGACGGTCGTCGCCGTGGTCACGCGGTGCTTGAACGACGTCAGAGGCCTGCTAGCTGGAAAGCGCGGCGTTGTGGTAGACCTCCTGCACGTCGTCGCAGTCCGCCAGCATATTGAGAAGCTTTTCGAACTGGGGCAGGTCCTCTGCGCTGAGCGTCTTGGTGGCCTGCGGGAGGAAAGTAATCTCTTGGGTTTCCAGCTCTACGTCTGGGAACGAATCGAGGACAGTTTTCTTGGCTTTGTAGAACTCGGCGGGTGGGGCGAAGATTGTAATGTAGCCGTCCTTGCTTTCGATCTCTTCCACAGCGACATCAGCGCCGAACATCGCCTCAAGCACTTGGTCTTCGTTGTCTCCTTTGAATGAGAGAACGGCCACGTGGTCGAACGATATCGCCACGGAGCCGCTGGCCGCGAGTTTGGAACCGGTCTTCGTGAAACAATTGCGGATTTCGGAGATCGTGCGCTGATTGTTGTCCGTCAAACAATCGACGATCACCAAGGTGCCGCCGGGACCAAATCCTTCGTAACGCGCCGCCTGGAAGTCCTCGCCTCCCGTGCCGCTCGCCTTCTGAATCGCCTTTTCGATCACATGGCTGGGAACCTGCTCACGCTTGGCTTTTTCGACCATGCTACGTAGTGCCGGATTGGCCTCCGGGTCCGGCACGCCATTCTTGGCCGCCATGTACAATTGTCTGCCGTACTTGGCATAGAGTTTCGATTTCTGAGCCGCCGTCTTGAAGATCGACTGCTTGCGCTTCTCGAAGATTCTTCCCATAGTGAGTTGGCCTCTTCGCGTGAATCGAAGGCGCTGGGCTTGGCACGGCAAGGTTTCGATGTGTGTGATCCCAGACCCGACCTGTTCCCGGGATCGATCTGCCGTCACAATATAAGTTCTGACGGCCCTTTCTCAACAATCCATGGATGCGACGTCCCGGCCCCACCCGCTGGCAACGGAGGTCAGCAGCTTGTCGCTCAATTGGCCTGTGAAGATAATCTTGCCAGGTTGCTGGGGGCGACTGGAATGGGAAGTCGACGAAAGCGTGACGCTCGATGACTTGCGGGCATTCTGCACTACGAAATATCGCGCCGGTTGTGCTACTGATCTGCCTCTGCTGCGCGCCCGCCGCATCCGCCGACGACGGGCCGAAGCGCGCAGCGGGTTTCCTGCTGGAGTGGGGGCAGAAAGGATCCGCCCCGGGACAGTTCAACTTTCCCATTGGCATTGCCATCAATTCCGCCGACGAGGTGTTTGTCACCGATTTTTACAATGCGCGCGTGCAAAAGTTCTCCGACAAAGGGGTGTTCATCGCGGCCTTCGCGGTGTCGCCCTTCCCCGGTGGGATGGCCCTCGATCGTGAAGGAAACGTCTTCGTCGCGCACGCCGGCATTCCCCCCTCGAAATACGACAAGCCGCGCGAACGCGACAAGATCGCCACCTTCTCTCCTCAGGGCAAACTTTTGCGGGAGTGGGGAAAGTACGGGAGCGGCGATGGCGAGTTCGATATGCCAGGCGGGCTCGCGATCAGTAGCGATGGCCGCGTCTACGTGTGCGACCAGTGCAATCGCCGCCTGCAAGTCTTCGATGCCGAGGGGACGTTTCTAACCAAGTGGGGACAGAAGGGTTTTCGACCGGGCGAGTTCGGTGGCGACCCCCACCCGAAGGCATTCTTTGCCGGCCCCACATTTGTGGCCTGCGATCGCCATGGCAATGTCTACACCACGGAAGCCATTCTCTGTCGCGTGCAGAAGTTTAGTTCCGAGGGAGAGCCACTCGCCAATTGGGGAAGCAGTGAAGCGAAACCCGGCGGGTTCGGCCACTACTTTACGGCGTTCGAGAAACAAAACATGCGCGGCCCGACCGGCCTCTGCTTTGATGCCGGTGGTCGGCTCTGGGTCAATGGGATCGGTGGACGGATTCAACAGTTTTCCGTCGCCGGTGAATACTTGCAGGGCTTCGGCCAGGAGGGAACCAAGGCCGGAGAGTTCTATGCTCCGCACGGCCTCGCGATCGACAGCCAGGGATTCTTGTACGTCGTCGACGCCTTCAACCACCGTGTTCAAAAATTCGACGTCGGCAATCCATAACAGGACCGGTCGATTCTGGAACTTCGCTCTCTCGATCGAGCACCTGTCGCGCAAGCCGCAACCGGTGGCATATCTACGCTTGCCGTGTGGACATGCTTACGATCGAGTTCACATCGCCACGTACGCAGTACTTATTCCTCGCTGCGCTACAAATGAGCACCGGCCGACCAGCGGAAGGCCGAGAGCCTAGATCGAAAGCGATCCAGTTGGCTCATTCACTGCGCAGCTATCAAATAAACTCGCAGACCAGGTCCCATGCGGCTCCTGGCCGTGGCCAAGACATGGCGACTTCGCGTCGTGACTGGGAAAACCTGGCTCGGCAGCTACTCAGGTGTCGATTCGTGAACAATCGTGCTGAGCTGCACGGGATGTCGCACCGGGCGGCCGGATTCATCCCGAATCAGATTCCCGACGACGATCCTTCCCGAATCGTGAAGCCAGAGCCACTCAGGTAGTACTCCGGGAGTGGTAAGCATGGTCTCACGAAAGAGACTGGTTAGCTGGCGTTGACCGTCCGATGTCACCAACAAAGCGCGTTGCCACTTCTCGAACGCCAATCGTTTTCCAAGCCTGGGCCCGCTGTCGCGATCGTGTCGGAACTGAGATGCTATGCACAGCACTTGCGACCGTTGTGGATGACTTCCGAAACTATCGATGAGTCGTACGGTCATGCGGTCATCAATCGATTTTACACCAGCGAATTCCGCGCTCAGCGGCGGTAGCCTTTCGATGCCTTCGAGTAGGTTCCAAGTCGACTTGTCGCTACGCTTGTGAAAGAAGGCCTCCATCGAGTCGCCATCCCGTCCATGCCCCGCTGTAACGACCAAGCTGTTACCGTCGCCAAGCATCGCAAAATCGACGACGGAAGCTTCGAGTTTCTCAACTTGCTCGGGCCGCTTGAAGGGCATCATCCAGAGTGGACTGATTGCTTCATAGTTGCCAGTGCTGCGAAATTCTAACCCGACAAACCCATTCCGTTCCTTCGCTTTCGACAGGTAGTACGTTCCAGGAAACTTGAGATCCAGCCGCACCACCTGGCCATCGACTGTCAGGCCTGCGAAGAGGTCCTGGCGGAGGCGGGTTGGGCTTCGGTACAGAGCATGGACCGGTCGATTGTCCGTGAATTCAGTCCAATCGAAGGGAAAATGCGCCTCATCGGTAACGTGTGGCGCCTTTTCCAGAAACTCACCGGTTTGGACATCGCATTGTTGAAAAATGCGTAATCCTTCCGCGTCGTTATGCTCCCTTCCCAATACCGCGATCTGCTGATCCGCTGAGAAATACCAAAGATCGCAGCCGATGGGAAAGCGAATCACGTTCGCTGAATTCAGATCGAACCAGAAGTAAACTGGTCGATTGCCGTCGCGTGGCCAGGTTTCGCGATCACCACCAGTGATCATGAGAAAAGCCGCCATGCGATGCGGCACGATGCTGAAAGCCTGAATCACCGGGGCGTGGGTTCCGGGAATGGTCAACCCTGGTATCTCAAAGACAACCGTCTTGCCAGTTTGCGCGTCGATGGCCCGCGGAGCCGCCGTTGCTGATTGAACAAACAGCCACAGGCGATCGTTCGCGTGCGCGCCGGCGATGATTCTCGATCCATTCGCGCCAGGTGTCGTCGCCAGCTTCTTGAGCTCGGTTTGCCCAGTAAGCGATAACGAGAACCACTCGTCATCGCGCCTGAGCACCAGATAATCCTCAGCGTCCAGCGCGAAAGCGTCATCCCACGCTCCGTGGTCCTTCAGGATTGCGGCGCCACCATGGTGCAGCGGCGGTGCCGCCACCGATTTGCCAAATGACGGTTGAGCGTCGTCCGCAATGACGCAATCCGTAGCAATCAGCGAGAATGCTGCGATGATGGCCGCAAGTGCGCCATTTTTCATGGAATCAATCTTGAAATACTCGAGTCGCGTTTCCGGCATCGGACAACGCAGTGGTTACGCGGTCTCGCACCCCAGATTCTACGCGTCACCGACTCGAAGTTCTGACGCGATCGTAACGACCCCGCTGCGCGACTGCTGTGGAAACGCTCTACGCAAGATTCCCCTGCGCCAACCGAGGGTTCGTCGCCGTCGGTTTGCGGTTGGTACGCATTTCCCACCCGGACGCAAATTGCGCGGTGTTACACGCGCCCCAAGTTGTGCTCTCCAATCGAGTTCGGGTCCAACGTCAAAACACCCGGACGCAAACCGGACGATCACCCGGACGCAAAATGTGCGATGTTACACTCGCCCCAAGCTGTGCCCTCTATTCGATTTACGGTCCAATATGAAGACACCCGGACGCACCCGGACGCAAATTCCCGGACAATCTTATTCTGGGGGACCCCCGAGTGGCGGCCAGAGGCCAGAGGGGGAGAGTTGCTCGCTACCGACGACGTGAAACCACGATGCCGCTAACCGTGACGACGGCGGCGAGCGCTGAAATGGCTGCGCCCAGCCAGAATGCCGTCGGCACATAACGCATTTCCACTAGATGCTCGCCGGCAGGCAGCCGCACGCCGCGAAAGGCGTGATTGACGCGAACGAGCTTCGCAGGCTGACCATCGACTTCCGCCGCGATCTCCGGTGCGTAGCGGTCGGCCACCACGAGCATGGCCTCGGACGTGGCGCGCACGCGGATGACCAGACGACCGGGATTCGGCTCGGTCAGCTCGACCTCGCCGTCGACCGCCTGAGCCGGCTCGCTCGCAACCTCAGGCCGAACTGGGAGCGCCGCGTCGGGTGTTTCGACCACGGCCGTCTGCCGACAATCGAAATCACCAACCAGGATGTGCCGCAGCCTGGCGACAGCGTCCGGTATTGTCTTAGTCTCGCCGACCAGCCACGCACGAGGCTGCGGCTCGCGCACCGTGTAGAGAAAGGCCGGATCGGTTGACTGCACCTCAAGCGCTTGTGCAAGCGAGCCCGAGACGGGCTCGATATCGGAGACGTGCGTGATGGCGGCCACACGCAGGAAGGCCGCGGTCAGCCGCGGCACGGCCGTGATCAATTCGGTGAAGGCACGTGGCGTCACGGCGTCGATCTGATTCTTGAGAACCGCCGCCGACACTCCATGCAGTAACGAATAATCGGGTGCCAGTACGATGGCACTGTCGAGTTGCCGTCGCAGCGACCAGAACCGCTGTTCGTAGGGGAGCTCGCGCCCCTCGATGGAGCCGTGCAAGAGAGGAAGTAGTCGAAAGTCGGGCGAGTCGTGAGCCGCCTTGAGGATGGCCGCGGATCCCAGCTCGTAGAACCCAGGCGGTGACTGGCACTCCCCGAGTGTATTCCAGCAGGCCGCGAGGATGGCCGCTGAACATGCGCCATAAACGAAGACCAGTCGGCCCAACGAACGAGCACGTGGCAAGAGCCAGGCTGCCCAATGCAAGGCGACATCCGCTCCGAGGCCGATCAGTACGCACGCGGCCAGATGCGTGATCAGGACATAGAGCATCGGCCAACGAAACCACGAGACAACTGGTAGCAAGTACCATAGCCGCAACAGCGGAGTACCCGTGGCGATCAGCAATCCAAAGATGGCCAGCGCCAGCCAGAAGCAGGACTCCGCGCGCCGCGACCGATTCGTGAGCGCAATCGCGGTTCCGACACTTGCCACGAGGGCGTAGCCCGGCCAACTGCCGGGAATGTCGACAGCACGACAGACTCCCATCGTGGCAATCTCGCGAGGTGTCCTCACGCAGTTAGTCTCGATGGTCGCCCAATCGATCCCGGCTTCGCGGTGAGACTGCCGATAATAGTCGTACGTCGGAAGAAGTTGGACCGCGGCCAAGCTTGCCCCCACGCCGAGCAGGAGCAGCCCCGATCGGGCCGTTGCCCAGATGCCGCGGCGCCACAACACACTGATTAGATAGACGGCCTCGACGAGTATGCAGAAAAGCGCCGTGTTTGGCACGCCTGCCAGCAACACCAATCCATTGACGGCAGCGCACCACCATAGCGCGGCGGGGTGCCCTTGTGCGCCTCGGTCGATGCACCACAACGCCAAGGGGATCCAAGCGATCGTGCAGACGATACCTGGTACGACGTGGGCGGCCAACAACACGGGGCCACCGAGAAAGATCGCAGCACCCAACGCCCCAGCAAGGGGCTGCACCCGTCGACCCATCAGGTACAGGTACATTGCCAACCCTGCGCCCAGGTAATGCAGCGCCATGAAAAAGTCGTGCATGGCAGGGGTCGGGCTAATCAGGTAGAGCGCGAACGGCGGATAGAGAATTCCCGTTTGTCCATCGGCGAAGAGTGGAAAGCCACACTCGACTTGCGATATCCAGAAGGGAAAGTCCCCTTGCCGGATCATGCGCGCGGCAGTTACGCGAAACGGCACATCGATCAGCGACGTATCGATGAGAAACAGATTACCTGGTTCTCTGACCAACGCGCCAACGAACCAGAGCCAAGCGGCCAACACGAGCAGCAGCGGCCCGAAATGCCGCCATCGGTTGTTAACCGATGCGCGCGGCGAGTCCGGTTTAGACTCGGAGGATTCCACGTGCCTCGTGGAGACGCTCACGCCGGCAGCGCCGAGAGAGAATTGGCGTGATGCATGGATAGCTAGGACAAGCTCGCGCTCAAGGTACGACGCTTGCGGCAGCAGCGCCCCAGCACTTTAGCTGCCGGTGCCGATCGCTCCGCCCGTGGCCGATGCAGCGGCGCCGCGCGCACTATAATTCGCGCCAAACTGGCCAGAGAGCAACTGGCCGTAGTTGGGAGCGCGGCCCTGCGTGCTCGATCGTCGTGACATCCCTCGGCCACCCACGGCGCCCGTGGTAGGCCCGCCAGCCGGTGCGACTCCACTGTAGAAGTGCGAATGATTGCCGTGCGATCCGCTATGCCCGGTCTTGATCCCGCGGTCATTGCCACCGTGCAGGTCCTGCTTCTGATCCAGCCGATCGAGACCGCGATTCAATTGAAATAGCTCTACCCCCGTGCGGCGATTGACATCCAACTGATCAAGCTGTGGCTTGATCAGGTTGTAGTAGTTCAATTCCATCGGAGCGAGCCGGAACAGCTCAAGCCAGGGGGTAACGGCAGGCTTGTTCATGTAGGGGTACTGCAAGCGGTTCATGCCGCCGCCGCGGTAGGTATTCTGTGCACAGACGACCTCGGGTGTCAGAACGATAGCAGCCAAGGCGACAGTCAGGACAGCAGTTCGAAGCATCGCCAAAACCTCCAGGGCAACCGCGGCTCTGCCCGCAGGCAAGATCTAACTATCATTCTATCCGACTAGCTACTTGGCGGAAATCAGGTTTTGCGTAGGCTCGCCATTTCACCGGAACTAGCAGCGGCCCAAAAGGTTGCGCGGTGCCATTATGCTATCGGCACGAGCCTGCCGCCGACTTTGCGGTAAAAGTCGGTTGCAATGACTGCAGCGAGTTCTACTGCGTTCACGCTAGCGATCAGGGTAAATGCCGTATCACTCGAGGTCCAAGCCGACGTGCCACGGACAGCGGCAACCGACGCCAAAGCCTGGCCGCCAATTGCAAGCGTCGGTCGTGACGCGGTGATCCGCCGGTTGCTTGCTGGCACCAGACGTGCCACGCCAGCGGCACGGCTTCGGCACCCCATTGCTTCTTGAAGTGATAAGGACCACTGTCGATCGTGCTACGTCCAAAGTGAAACCACTCAAACCGCCCGACACAGGCAGTGCGGAGCAACTGCCAGTACATGACATGATTGACACATAACGAACCAAACTGGCGCGAGCTCGACGCCCACGGGATTTCTAGGGCACGGCCGCTGGCGAGCGTAAGGCCGCCACCGACTGCATTTCCGTTGAGTCTGACAATCGCCAAACGGCATTTGTCGGGGAACGAGTCGACCACGGTTTCCAGAAATCGCAAGCTGTGCGACGGGCTCCCCATGTCGCGCATATTCGTGGCGTAAACGCGGTGGAACTCCGGCACAAGTCGCTGCGATGATTGTGCATCGTGCGATACTTCGACCGAGAGCCCCGACTTCTCACCCTTGCGCACCTGATTGCGCACTTTGGAAGGCAGCTTGTGCCACAGCTCGTCGGGATCCGCCGTCAATCGCAACCGCAACAGCGCCTTATCGGTATCGCCAAGGGGCCACCCGTCGACGGGCCGTGCTTGCCGCAGCTCAACGGTCGGCACGCGCCGCCGCATCGCTGCCTCGCGTGCGGCCATCACCAGGCGATTGGCAGCGGGTTCGTCGTTGGCGACCACGCCAGCGGAATCAAACCATGGCAGACTGATTAAGCGAGTTCCTAGCAATGTGCTCATCTGCCAGACTAGGGGGAGGAGTCCAACCGGCGAATCGCGCCGCCAGGCGGTGAGCCTGAGCGTTTCGAGCCCATATACGGCAAAGACTCTGTCCCATTGCGGGTACAAATAAATTGATCCGTCACGCCGCGTGAGGAACTCACTGCAAGCCGTGTCCGACGCGTCGTCGCGAATGACGATCTCGGATTGATCGAACTGGTCGAGCATGGCCGAAGGGCTGGCGGGCAATTTCAACGATGCAGGATCGCGCCCCAGTGACATGAAGCGCTCGGAGTTATTCCGTGCCGGTTCGGTCGGGCTGAGGCCGGGGTGGACGCGGGGGCTCGGGCTCAACGCTCTGACTTGGCAGCTCGCGCGGCTGCGAGATGGTACGCCCCAGCACGGCGTCGTAGACGCGTTTTTCTTTCTCCATGCGCACTCGAAAATTGTAGCGCTGCTCGATGGTCTCCCGGCCCGCCTTGGCGAACCGCAGCCGCAGCGGTTCGTCGCCCAACAGTAGGCTAATTGCCGCGGACAGTTCCTCGGGTTTGCCCGAGCGCACGATAAAACCGCTCTGGCCATTCTCGATGAGCCGAGGAACGCCGGCCACATTAGTAGCCACAACAGGTACTTCCGTGGCGAGCGCCTCGAGCAATACGTTGGGTAACCCTTCGCGCAGGCTGCTGAGCACGAAAACGTCAAAAGCCTGGTACAAGTCGATCAGGTCCGTGCGGTGACCCAGCAAGCGCACGCGCTCGCTGAGATTCAACTCGGCCGCAAGCCGCGCAAGGTGCTCGCGCTCGTCGCCGTCGCCGGCGATCCACAGTTCGGCATTCCAACCGTCGCGCACCAGGCGCACCAGAGCCTGGATGGACGCCTCGAAGCCCTTTTCGGGGGCCAGCCGTCCCACGGCTCCGATCACAAACCGACCTGACGGGACACCGAGCCGAGTCTTAGCAGCCGCGACGGGGCCGCGACGACGATACTCGCCGGCATCAATGGCATTCTCGATCAAGGTCACGCGCTGGTCGGGCACGCCAATCTGGCGAACCACCTCCAATAGGTCATCGCTCACCACGACGACGTGGTCCATCCGACGAATCGCCGAGCGATCGATGCGATAATACCAATCGAGCCGGCCACCGACCGTCACATAGCCATGCAGCGTAGTGACAACCTTCAGCCGGAACATCTTGGCCAGCAGCACCGCCAGCACGTTGGTCTTGTAATCGTGCGGATGTAGGATGTCCGGTCGAAAACCCCGCACCGCGGCCGCCAAGCGCCACAAGGTGCGGGGGTCGGCCGGGCCGCGCTCGGGCACGTCAATCAACCGCACGCCCAACCGTGCTGCCCGCTCTGGCAGATCGTACTTGCGGTCGCCGGCGGGGCGGATATAGGCCAGTCGCAGCTCATACTCGGAGTCGATAAAGCGCGGGCTGTTGAGCAGCGTCTTCTCGGGACCGCCGCCATGACCAGTCACGGTGCGCAGATGCAAGACGCGTGGCACTGACGACTCCCGGCCAAACGCAGCGGGCGCAAAGCGCCGGTGCTTAAGGTACGAACTTCAATATACTTCGCGCGCCGGCAGCGATTCAATCAACTGCCGTAACTCGACTGCACGACAGTTCCAATCGTCGCCGGCTACCGCGAGTTGCCGCTCGCGCGCGGCGCTGGCAGACTGGGGTTCGAGCGATTGCCGTACGGCGGCGACAAATTCGTCGCAATTGGACGCCACCCGCACGTGGGGTTCGAAGCGACGCACTTCGGCGATGTCGACGCTGACGGTCGGTTTTCCCGTGGCGAGGCATTCGCGCAATTTGAGCGGCGAACTTTGTCGGATCATTTCGTCGCGCACGTACGGCAACAGCAGCACGTCGAGTCCTGCCAGCCACGCTGGCAGATCCTCATACGGTTGAGCGCCCATCAGATGCACATTCGGCAGACGGCGAAACTCGTCGGGGCAAGAGTCGACAGGGCCGATCATTACCAGGCTACCCGTGGACCATTGCTTTGCGACGGCCGTCAACAGCTCGAAATCGATCTTTTCGTAGATCAATCCGAAATAGCCGATGCGAGGGCCCGATAATCTAGCAACGTGCGTCGCTGGCACAGCGTGTCGCGCTTGTTCAAAATGCGCACAGTCAACTCCATGCAGGAAGTAGTGCACGCGTGTGCGGGTCGGAGTCGCTGCGTTGAGTCGCTCTTCCAGGGCACGCGATACGGCCAACACTAAATCGGCCTGCGCTAGCGTTTCTCGCTCGGCCGCCAAGAGTGATTCGCGGTCGGCACCCGGCCATTGGCTGAAATCGTCGGTGCAATAGTACACCAGACCACTCCGAGGCACTCTGCGCACCAGGTTGGCCACGAATGGCAGCGTCGTCAGAACTACTGGACGCGACATGCCGCATTGCCGCAGAGCCACGCGCAACCGAGTCCCTACGAGCGTCCGGTTGGCAGCTTCGGCGATGCGGCCGCCCACGCGCGGTAGCATCGGCAGATCGAGCACTGCCATTGTCGGCGTTTCCTGCTGTAGTCCACGCCGCCATTGATTGAGTTTCTCGATACCACGGCGCAGCGTAAATCCATCGGCCTTGGGGCTACGTGTGCCGATCGTGTTTGCCCACAGCACGCGGTATTCATCCCGCAAGCGTCGCACGAGATGCTGGCAGCTCGAAGGGTGCCGCCCCCAATCGTCGGCGAAAACCAGCAATTCGCGACCGACGCCGCTAGCTTTCACGCCGGACGTGACGGCGCCAGACGCCGTAAGATTCGGACCGTCTGCTGACGTCGCTACCGCTCGCGTCATGCCAGCAACTCGGCGTACAAGGCCTGGTATTCACGGTGCATGCGATTCTCGTCGAACCTCTCGCAGGCGCGAGCAAATCCCTGTTCGCCGAAGGCTGCGCGCTGCGATGCGTTCTGCAACAGCTCGATCGCTGCCGCGGCCAAGGCGGCGTCATTGCCGGCCGGCATAAGCCACCCCGTGACGCCAGGCACGACGATCTCACTTAGGCCACCTACGTCGGTCGCAACCACTGGCAATTTGGCGGCCATGGCCTCGATCACCGTGAGAGGAATCCCCTCGCTTTTGCTGGAAAGTAGAAACAAATCCGCTGCTTGGAGGATCTCAGGCACGTCACAGCGGGTACCGATTAGTCGCACGTTTCGCCCCACGCCCAACTCGCCGATTAGCTTTTGAATGATGGCGCGCTCGGGGCCGTCGCCGACGATTAATAACAGTGAGCTTGGCACTGCAGCAGCGATCCGCGACATGGCTCGCACCGCCGTGGCGTGGTCCTTTAAGTCGTCGAGACGAGCGATTTGCGCGAGCACAAGTTCCGATTCGCTGACACCTAGATCCGCCCGCACTCTGGTCCGAATGCCTTGCCGGTCGCTCAGGCAAGCGCGGTAGGGCGCGAGATCGACTCCGTTGTAGATCACGCTTACGCGGTCGGGGGGCAAGCCTTCGTTGTCGACGAGCGCGCGGCGAACCGCTTCACCCACGCCAACGGCGCGGTCGCGGCTTCCCATGAACAGGCGATTGAACAGCATGCGCTTGGGACGCGGAAAGTCGGGAAACCATCGCCCGTGCTCGGTAAACAGAATCGGCGGGCGACGATGGAAATGTCGCGCGGCTACCACATAAAAGAAGGGGGTGTACTGATGCGCGTGAACGAGGTCGATGCCTTCGCGCCGCAAGTGCGCCCCCAACCGCCTGGCGCAGCGCCAATCGAGACCAGGGCGGCGCCCGAGCAGATGCACATGGCCTCCGACGGCGCGCAACTCGGTGCCCCACGTTCCGAGCTCATCGAGACAGAGGTAGCTAACGCGGTATTGATCAGCCGGCAGGTGCTCGCCCATGCGCAGCGCCAAGCGTTCGGCGCCTCCGACAGTCAAACCGTGGACTAGGTGGCAAATGTGAGGCACACGCGGCGCATGAGGGCGCCGGCCGGACGGCACACGTGGGGCGCTGGCAAGGCGCATTGCCTCGTGAGCGGCTTGTGTCGGCACGCTACTCATGGCTGATTGGTCGCCACGATGGCGGCCAATTGGGCCGGCTCGTAAGCTTCACCATCCAAGAATTCGCGTTGTCCAAGCTCGAAGATCATCAGTGCCAAGAGCAAGAACGTGTGATTCCGCTGGTGATCGAGGTGCTGGCGTACGACGGATCGCAACGTGTCGGGTCGAAAGACACCGCGCTGCAGTGTGCGGTCGGCCAACAGCAGCTCACACACCCAGGGGGCCAGCTCACGCCGCAGCCACAACCCCAGCCGCTCGTACGGTTGATAGCCCGGTACGCCGACCTTGGCGAATACTCTCATCCGCAGGGTGGCCAGTCTTTGCGCGAGCTTCCCCGCTCCGATCCGCGTGCCCGTGTTGGCGTTGGGGATATCGAGAAACTCGGGCTTGCGCCGCGCGAGCATGTATTGCTGCAGAGTCTCTCCGAGCTTGAGATGCGGTGGGGCGGCCAGGAGCGAATCGACCAAGTCATTATCAAGATACGGCAGCCGCGTTTCGACGACCGAACCGAATTCGACCATCGACAGCGCCGTCTCGCGCCGCAATCGCTCGCTCACGAACAGGTGCCACACGCGCTGTAGGACCGGGTCGACCGTCGACAACGGTTCGAGCGCACTATGCAGCGATTCGCGCGCCAGGCATTCGACTTCAGCCGTGTCGGCCGCGGCCAGCAGTGGACTGTCGACCGCTTCGAGCATGTAAGCGCGCAGGTGCTTCCAGAGCCAGCCTTCCAGTTCACTGGCGGTCGAGATGCCTAGGGCCGCGTCATCGAGCGAAAAGTTGTACGCCTTACCCATGTGCAGCAGCTCGCCCGCGTGACCGCGCAGCAATACTCCGATCCCCAGTTGCCGATAGATGGGAAGTGTGGGGATGACAATGCACTGCGAGAGATAATGTCCGTCAGTCAGGTGGACCATGTGTCGCATGTGGCCGGCAAATTCGTGCAAAAAATCGTGACTAAGCACGTGACTATAATGCCGGCGGTTGGTCAGCGCCGCCATGCGCTCGGCACACCGATGATCGAGCGAACCAGCCATGCCAAGGCTGAGCGAAGTGACCGGCACCCGCGAGTGATCGATAAGCGCCAAAATCAGACGCGAGTCGAGCCCACCCGATAGCGAAATCCCCAGACCGGGAGTATCGTGCGACTGCCGCTCGACGGCGACCGCCAAGCGGCGATCCACTTCGTCGAGCCATTCGCTTTCGCTGCGGGGGGCTAACGGGGCTTCTGCCGACTGCCAATACCGTGCGGCCTCCATTTGACCGCTGGAAGCGTCGATCGTGACGCACGCCGCCGCCGGCAGTCCGACGATATTTTCGACGAGTGTGTCCTGCCCGAACAATTGGCCAAAGCTGAAGAACTGCGCGACGCCGCGCAGATTGAGCCGCCTTGGAGTTTGCCTGTCTGCCAAGAGCGACTTGATCTCCGACGCAAACAACACCCCATCGGGTGTGGTGGCAAAATACAGTGGCTTCATGCCAAAACGGTCGTTGAGGAGCGTTACCTGGCGTGCCTGTACATCGACAATGGCCGCGGCGAATTTGCCATTCAATTGCCGCAAGAACGCTAAACCGTGAGCCTGGTAGCCTTGCAAAAGCAATTCGGCATCGCTGTCGGTCCGTAGCTGGCAGCCATCGGCGTGCAGTTGGGCGCGTAGCGGAGCCGTGTCGAAGATCTCGCCATCGAGCACGCACCAGCGGGTGCGGTCGTCGCTGGCAACAGGCTGCGACGCTGTGTTCACAAGGCCGAGCGACACGCGAGCAAGACCCCACCCCGCGACGTCGTCTGCGTGCGATTCGCTGCGGTACCAATCGTACAGCTCGAGCGGCTTAACGAATTGGGCCAAGCGTTCGGTCGCGTCGCTTGGTGCCTGGCTAGCTAGAAATCCGCAAATCCCCGGCATTCAGCTCATGTGCTCCGCAAAATTTCGGCAAACTTGTCGAAGTCGACGTAGGCGATCTCAAATAGCCAACCGGCCACGAATACCCCGACAACAACCACCGCGACCCAGAGTCGGCGCCGGCGCCGAGCCCAAATCTCCCGCCGCGCGACGAGCGCTTGCGCCGCGTAGCACGCCAGAATCGGCACCAGCGGCAAATGATATCGCGAATGCGCGAACACGACGGTGTGCAGCGCGCATAAGAAAGCGATAACCAGCGCGCACATCAGGTGCGCGCGCCAGTCGGATGGCGGGGCCGCGATTGCACCGATGATCGCCCCCACCAGGAGTAGCGCGTACGAGCCAAATACCAGCAGGGTAATCAGTAGCACGACAACCGTAGGCAAGTCACCAAAGAGTCCTCGCCCTGCAGCGGCGACAACTTCGCGCTCGAGCTGCCAGAAATTGAAGAACTTGACCGCGTCGCGCCGAGCCGTTAGTCCCGGATTGGCCAACACAAAGCGAACACCTTCGCGCATGGCGAGCTTGTCACGCTGTCCTTGCGTCAGATCGCGGAAGTTCTCGTAGCGGCGCGCGAGCACTCGATACCAAGCCTGCTCCCCCCCGATGCTGATCGCGTCCCAGGCGCGCCACAGCGGTGTGTACTCGTAGTTGCCCATCATTATGTTACGTCCGCCCATCGAGTCGATCGTGATGAAGGTGCTTTCGAGCCGCGTGTTCCGCACCGCCCATGGACCAATGACAACGGCGAAACTGCCGATCATCAAGACAGGCCCAGCCAGGCGCGATCGCAGTCCGCCCGGACCAAGCACCAACCAGAATAGGCCTAATACCGGCGGGAACATCCACAAGGCGCTGCGGGCGAGCGACCCCAGTCCGATCACGGCTCCGGTCGCGGGCGCCCAGCGCCAATCGCCGCACTTCAGGTACTTAACCGCCAGCCAGACGGCCAGCGTCAACCAAAAGGTGAATAGCACTTCGGTAAGTATCAAATTGTTGTATGCCATCAGCGATGGATAGAAGCAGATGATCGCCGCCGCCCACAATCCGACGCGCCCGTCAAACAGATCGATTCCAAGTCGATAGACCACGCAAACCGTGGCCAGACTCAGAACCGCCTGCAGCGCCCGGACGATGTGCCGCGCTCGTGCAAGGTCTGTGGGCTCGTCAACGCCCACGACGCGATACACCAACGACACCGCGAAGGGATAGAGCGGCGGGCGGATCGACGTGGTCTGCCCCTGCAGGCGATAACAATTGTCTAGTGCCAGGCTGACCGCCAAAGCGTCGTAGTCGCGCTCGTCGTCGTGGATTTCGATCCCGGCAAACCAGCTCCAAAGCAGCGCGCGTACGAGCAGGCCGACGAGCAGAATGACAAGAAGCCCCGTTAGTGTTGCTGGCGGCGCGCAGTCCTTACGCACGGACTTGGCCGGACCCACAACGTTCGCGGCCGTTGAGTCCTGCGCGGCGAGCCGCACGGTTTCGGCAGCCGTCGCCATCAGAGTTGCCACAACGTCGGCATATCCGACTTAGGCACGTTGAATAGTTCGTGCAAGTACCGTACTTCCACAAACATCAACCAGACGAAGACGACCACGCAGACCACTAGATAGATCATCAGGCCCGCTTCGCGGTAGAGACGTTCGGGGCTCTGCGCGGCACTGTCCTTCTTGAGCGCGAGCCGCATGTACATGCTGAAGAAGCCGGCGATCAGTGGCACGCTTAGAATCAGTTCCAGGTGATAGCGGATGATGAACATGCCCAAGAACAGCGCCGCCGCGGTGGCATAAAAGAACATGCTAATGAGCAGTTGCTGATCGTTGCAGTGACGGAACGAACCGCGATAGCTGGCCGCCACAACCGGATCGCCGATGGAGCGGTATTCGGCAAAGCGCTTGCTGGCCATGAAGAAAGCACCGATCATCCAGTAAAAGACCATCAACGTGACGGGCGGTACCGTGGCCGCGGTGACGGCGAACCAGCCTAACAACAGCCGCAAGGGATTGTTGACTGACTCGCTTAGCACATCGACGTAGGGCAGCTCTTTTGAGCGCACCGGGGGCACGTTGTAAACGAGCCCCATGAAGAGCAGCGCCGCCGCCGACGCGGCGAATGCAACGTTCAACTGCCAGGCGGCCGCCATCGCCAGTCCGCCCAACAAGAGCCATTCGATGTAGGCGATCGGCAGCCTGATTTGTCCCGAAGGGATCGGCCGCGCGTGCTTGACAGGGTGATGCCGATCCTTGGGGGCGTCGAGAATCTCGTTGAGAACATAGTTGCTCGACGCTGCAAGGCAGGTCGTCATCAGTGCCCAAAGCACCCGACCCGCTGCTTCCCAATCCAGCAAGTTGGGGTAATAAAAGAACGCCAACAGCACCCCTAGCCCCATGAAGGAGTTCTTAATCCAGTGGTCGGGGCGTGCAATCGACAGGTACGGTAGCAGCTTGTGCCACGTGCCTGTGCGAGCCACGACATGCGGCGCCGTTGCAGCGCTATCGGAGAGTTGCGGGTCAGTAGGTTCTGCCAGGCGGCTCACGACGTCTGATTCTCACTGGATTTGGTTTGACGTGCGGCACGACGACGATCACGGCGATCGAGCCAGGATAGTACGGGGCGTTCCAACGGTCGCTTCAATTTCGTGAACCAGGGCTCGACCTTTGACGTCGGATTCACCAGGATCGTGAATAGCCCCGCCAAGCGCCCTGCCAGCACGTCGGCGAAAAGTTGATCCCCCACGACAGCGACCTCGTGCGACGGTAAACCACAACGTTGCACCGCGACATGGCAGCCGCTCGGCCAGGGCTTCATCGCTTGCGCAACGAATGGCACGCCCAGCGAACTGGCCAGCCGTTCGATGCGCCGCGGTCGGCCGTTGGACAACAAACACATGCGCATCTCGGCTGTGCGCAAATTGTCGATCCAAGCCGCGATCTCCGGGCGGAATTCCGCGGCGCCATGATCCTTCAGGGTGCAGTCCACATCGAGTAGCAATCCGCGCAAGCGAAATCGCGACAGTTCTTCGACCGTTAGATCGAGCACGCTGTCGACACGCAAGTGCGGAACTACCCAGCCAAGCATATCTTCTTACTCGCCATGCGGCTTGGGTCCATTGGCACAACCTTACTTACGCCGCTAGCGGCCTGAGGTGTCGAACTCTCTAGGGGAATGGAGGCGATCTCCTCCACGACCGGATTAATTACCCGATTAACGTTCGGAATTCGTTACGCAGTCGCTGTTCGCCAACTGCCAGGTCGATGATCGACTGCCGGCGACGCACCAATCCCACGCCTGGCGCTTGCCAATAGCTTCCGCCATCTGGACCGCGATGAGCAATCGCGTCTCCCATCGCGCGCGACACGGCGGGGTCGACGGGCCGAGTTAGCTCAGCGTACAGACCTCCGGCAATGCCGCCCATTGGGTCTTTGCTCCGGCGTTCGGTCACGACTCGCCTGACGCGTTGATTGGTCCGAGAGCTTCTTCGTTCCGGTAGCGCAACACGCGAGCTGGGTTGCCCACGGCGACGGCGTAGTCGGCCAAGGGCGAGACCACTACCGAGCCTGCGCCTACGACACAATGCCGTCCCACGTCGGCGAGCACCACCGAGCGATCGCCGATCCAGGTATCGCGCCCAATTGTGATCCGTCGCCACCGACCTCGCTGTTCACGAATCGGCAAGTCGAGCCGCTCGGTGCCATGCTGAGCGCCGCCGTTGATGATCGAAACGTGCGAGCCGAGCAGCACGTCTTCTTCGAGTGTCACATCGCCAAGCATGCAATACGCGCCGACATACGTGCGGTCTCCCAGACTGGCGGTCGGGTGCGAGATCAACGTACCAAAGGTGATGCATACGTCGTCGCCACAATGGGCGAGCGTTAGTTTGCAAAACGCCCTGCGCAGGTATTCGCCAGGCAGCCCTGGCACGAGGCTAAACGCTTGCGACCATGTGGCAAAAGCTCTTACCGGACCGACGATGGCGCGACCGATCAAGTAGACCACGAATGCCGGAATCACCACACACAGCGCGACGAAGCCCACGATGCGCTTTGCGGCACTCTTCAGTGGCGAGCGCTCCGCGGGCGGCTGCGCGCGGCGCTGCGATGGCTCAAGCGGCGCTCGCTCCGCCGTCGGTAGTGATGCGCTCACAAGGCGTCTCCCAGTTGGCGTCGGTTCTGACGCAACGTCTCTCGCAGGCTGGCTGGCAGGAGCGTGGATAGATAGAGCATTGCCCCGCGCGGCGTGAACTGTTCGCTCAACGAACGTCTGAAGGCGCGGCGCGCGGCACGCGCTTCGCCGGCGTCGAGATGGGCAACTCCCAGCGAGTCATAGAGCCCTGCCATGCGGCGGCGTAAGCCCTGCGTCAGGCTGGGCTCGCGAGCCCGCAGGCGCTCTAGCAATCGCGCCTCCTCGCCGAGCATCTGTCGGCGATCCCAGGTTCCTTGTTGCTGGTGCAGGCGAATCACTGTTAACGATTCTGGCAAATACGCAAAGCGGCTGACACGCGCCAAACGCAGCCACAGGTCGTAATCCTGGACCGTGTTCCCCGAGATCGCCTGGTCGCAGGCCCCGACCTCGGCTAACAACCGGCGGCGAACCATCACGCTCGAATTGCGGACGTGGTTTTCTTCGAGCAGTCGTCGAAAGCAGTCGCCTTGCAACAGTTCGGGACGAGCGACCGGATTAAGCGGCTTGGTAATCGCTCGTGAGCGTTGGTCGAAATAGTCGACGCCCGTATGCACGAGCCCGACACCTCCGTCCTGTTCGAAGCAAGCGACTTGTCGGGAAATCTTGTCGCGATGCCACCAGTCGTCCTGATCGAGGAAGGCCACATAATCACCGCGAGATGCGGCAATCCCCGTGTTGCGCGCGTGGCCCACGCCCCGGTTTGGCTGACGCTGAACCTCGATCTGTGTCGCGTACCGTGCGAGTACCTCGGGCGTGCGATCCGTCGAGCCATCGTCGACAATGATCACCTGCAAACGTTGATAGGTCTGATTGAAAACGTGGTCAAGCGCGGTCGGCAGGAAGTCGGCGCCATTGAAGACGGGAATCACCACGCTGACGAGCAGCTGATTCACTGTGGTCGACCCTTCGCGGATCGCGCGTTGTCCAAGACATCGACAAGCGTCTGCTCGATGAGTTGCGTGTTGCGGGGGGCCGAAAACCATTCGGCGGCACGCGCGGCGCCGGCTTGCCCTAGCCTATCTCGAAGTTCAGCGTCGTCTACAAGCGTTCGCATCGCGCTGGCCAGGGCGGCCACGTCACGCGGCGGCACTAACAACCCCGTGACTCCGTCAACCACAATCTCGCTTGGACCCTGAGTCCGCGTGGCGATGACAGGGCGGGCAAACGCGGCCGCTTCGACCAATACGAGGCCAAACGACTCTTCATTCGATGGCAGGACCACCACGTCGCTGGCCGCCAGGACTTCGCTCACGTCGGATTGGAAGGGTACGATGGTCGTTCGATTGTTCAATCCAAGGGCGGCCAGCCGATCTCGTAGTTGCGTTTCCAAGGGCCCTTCACCCACAAACATCACGTGCAACGGGGTGTCGCGCGGCAGTTGCGCCAAGGCCTCGGCCAACAATAACGGATTCTTGCGATCGGAAAACCGACCTAGGAAGGCAAATACCGTGGCACCAGCCGGAACACCAATTCGCCGCCGCGCCGCGGTACGATCGATGGCGCCCGTTGGAACGAGCCGCACCGAGTTATGGATGGCCGTCGATTTTTCCAGGGCAATCCACCGGGACGCGATGCGGCGGCTCGATTCCGACTCAAAAATTACCCGGTTGGATAACCCGTCAATGAGTCCCGCGATCACTGACAGTGGGAGCATGCGCGGACGCATGTGTTCGGCTGTGAGCACCTCGTGAACGTGCCACACATGGGGCAGTCGAGCGCGGCGGGCCGCGAGGGCCCCTTCGAACAGCACGGCCGTGTTCGTGTAAACCAGGTCGATTTGGTGATATCGCAAGAAGCGAACCAGGCGCGCGACACGTGGTACCGTGCCCAACAAGTTCTTGTAATGCCACCAGCCGGGTTCAAAGCAGAGCCACCAGCTCAGCGGCCAGATTTCGACATGGCAACCATAGTCACGAGCCCTGGCAACGAGCGGGCCGTCTCCCGCAAACACTACGAACGGCTCGAAGCAGGCCTGATCGAGGTGAGCGAGGGTTGTGTCGAGGCACAGCTCGGCGCCTCCCTGGAAACCGGAGTGTGCGACAAACAGCACGCGCGTGCGCCGGCTTGCCATCATGTCACCCGTCATCCGAACGACTTCGCAGGTGGCAGTCATCAGGGAGCTGAATCGTCGAGCGGCTTCAACTGGAATCTGGTGGTCATGCCGCTACTGGTTGCCGGAGTACGGCCGCGAGCAACTCAAACAGGCGGGCTTGGAATCTCGCGGCTGAAAAGTCTCGCGAGCGCTCGACCGCGGCCGCAGCCATTCGCGTGCGCAAGGCGACGTCGCCAGCAACCTCGAGCGTGGCCTGGCGCAACTCGTCGAAACTCGACCAAAGGACACCATTTTCCCCCTGGGCGATCATTTCTGGGATGCCACCACCGCGAAAGGCAATGGGCACCGCACCGGCCGCCATCGCTTCGGTGATCACCATTCCGAAATGTTCCAGTCGGCTTGGATCACGTTGGGCGTCAACCCCGTAGCCCATGGCGTGCCACAGAATTGCCGCATGTGCAAGCAGATCCCTCAGTTCGCGGGCGCTGACGTCGGTGCGGATTTCCATGGGAAGATCACTGCCCTCGGAGCGCAGTCGTTCGACATAGGCTCGGTCCTCTGGCCTTGGCCCGACAGCACCCACCAGCACCAGCCTCCAATCGGCCAGGCCGGCGCGGCACAGTTCGGCGAAGTTCTGCACCAAGACATCCTGGCGTTTGTGCGACGAATGATGGAACGCCCCGATCGCGAGAATCAGTGGTTGCTTGGCTTGAGGCGCGAAGCCCTCGCGTAGCGGGGGATACAACACTTGCGCAGGTGGCCCCCACAGGCGTTCGAACCAATACTTTGTGTATTGTGAGTTCACGAGGCAAAGATCGTAGGTAGCGAATCGTCGGCGCCATTCCAAGCGTTGGAACGCGGCCCTCGCCGCCCGCAGCGGCCACGGCCGGTGCGTCCATGTCGGAGCGAGGCGACCGTGGTATTCCTCGAACGTCACCAACGGAAAATGCGTCAGCAACACGCCACGAGGGGCATGGCAGAAATACGGAATGCGGTCGCTGGAATCGATGAATACTTCGTACGGCGCGCTCAAGTCGGCGCACCACTCCGCCTCGCAACGCAGCCGCTTCCAGGGGTTGTTCGTTCCCCAACGGCCATGCAGTCGTTCCGGTTCAAAGCGAAAGCGCACGCGTGAAAGATCAACATCGAGGGCTTCGGCCACTCGCGCGGGATCGAAATCGCGGCGGTGATGAACGATTTCGACATCATGGTGATGGGCAAGCAACTCGGCGACAACAGCCACGTAGCGCTGCGCCCCGCCTACGCCCCCCCAATAGTATTGATAGATGCCGACCTTCACCGTGGTGCCACGCGTTACAGGGTGCCGACTTTCTGTACTGCTGAATCGCGTCCGCGCGAATCGACAGCGCGCGACGCGGACCGCTGGAGTACCGCGACGGCGTTGGCCCAGCGACCAATGCAAGTATCGGGAAAACGCTGCTGGAGTCGTGCATCTCCATAGGGACGCCGTGCTTGCTCAGCGTGCTCGGCCTGCGCCCACTCGCCGCCCGCGATGCGAACGAGAAAGTCGACCGACACATCCGCCGGCCAGGCCGCCGATTCAAACAGTAGTTCGTCAACACGACGGTTGTAGCCGGTCGGCATCGTGACCAAGAACCCCGGTGATTCGGCCAGCAGTTTTTCGATTGCGTCGTTCACGCACTCGGGAGATTCCTGGCTTGCATAGTCGCTGGTGCCGATGTGCTCAAACGTCGAGATCGACAATACGCTGGCGCCGCGCAAGTCAACTTCGAGCAACGAACGGCGGCATGTTACCCGAGGATGCGGATCAAACGGATCGACCATTTCGCGGATGCGTCCCGGCCAATAATAGGGCGTAACGGCACCAATCTCGACTACACGGTCGGTTGAATGCTGCTCGAGCCAATCATCGGCCAGGGCCAGCTCTACCGTGCGCTCACTCGTATAAGGAGGCCAACCGCAGTTGTACGAATGGTAGAAATAGGGCAGCTCACGACCACCGAATCGAAACGAACGCTGGCACATCCACCAACGCCGCCGCCAGGCCGGTACCAACTCGACGCCCACGACGCCCAAAGGCCCGTTGCAAGCTGCTAACAACCGCTCTTTGAACGACAACCTTTGTTCAACCTCGTCGCTTGAAGTGAGCTGCGTAACCACCGCGGACTGCAGCGTCAAGGTCGTAGTAACCGCATTTTGAGCCAGCCGACGGCACGCGGAAAGCGCGCCGAAAGACTTCGCTTTAGCCGCCCGAGCACACCAAGCTGTCGCCGCTCTTCGGCCTCGACGAGCGCTGCCAGCCGATCCTTGACGCGATTGACATGGTCCCAGAGCGTGGCAAACTCGGCATTCAGCCAGTTCAAGTCGGCCTGCGCCGGCTCGAGCGTGGCGTCGGCGTCGCATTGGTAGCCAAGAGTTCGCATGCAAGCGTCGTGTGTCTGACAAATCTGTCGGGCTTCGGCCGCCGGAAGCAACGTCTTCCACAAATCGGGATCACCGCGCCACGCGTGTTGATCGCGGCGGGCGTCGCGAAGCCGACCAATGCTGAACGCCTCGACCGCTTCCGCGAGTGGCACGACAGGCTCGATGCCTAGATCGTTGGACAGCCGCTCCAGCGTCACCACTGGGTCGGCCACCAAGTCTTCGTAGCGTACCTGGCACGTTCCGGGCACCATCCACCAGTCGCGGCTGACGTTCAGCAGGGCCGCCGCCCGCGAACCCGTCGCATACTTTAGAAAGGCGCCGCTACGCGGCAGTGCCCCCACGATTGATCGCTCGTCGCCGCCAGTCCCCTCGAGCCAGCGCGCTGATTTTGGGTGATTCGGCACGTAATGCAGAATCGAGATCAGGACACCCAGCGGATGCCGCGCTAGGGTGATCGGTTGAAACCCGTGGGCAGTCAGTTGCTGGCGCAGCGCTTCGGTAGGCGGCCAATGCAGTTGCAGAACAAAGCGCTCGGGCAGACGCGACCATTCAAGGTCCGACGGATTATGAACGCCGCGCTCCTCGAGGCCGAATGCCGAGTGCAACAGCAGGCGAAACCAGGTATTGCCTGATCGCGGGGTGCTGATGACGGCTAGGCGCACGCGCCCCCTGCCGCGGCGGTGATAGGGTTTATTGCGCCCGAGGTCGTCGTCGGTTTGTGTCCCAGTGCCTCGTTCGCCGGCGCTAGAAAGCGTCGGTTTGTTCCTGCTATCGACAGCGGCGCGACTCACGTGTGCTCCGGGAAATCAATCTTGCGACGCAGAATCTCAACAAAAACTGGCTCGCGAGTCCAGTCGGTAGCGGCGCGCAAGTGCAGGTGGGTTAAGCCGGGATGGCCCAACGCGTGCCGACCGTCGCTGCGGGACGCCAAGTCGGTTGATCGGCCGTGCGACCCGCTAACTTGATTATCCCCGCCCCTAAGAGCACGGTGTAGTAGGGGATTTCCAAACCCTCGAGCGTGACAAAGCTCCCCGACACACAGAAGCCCATCAATCCCGCGATGACCCCACCGGCCAGGTAGCGCAGACCAGATTCCGACCAGGTTCCTTGGCTACGCCAGGAGCGGGCGATGGGCCACAGGTTGACGATGGCCACAGCGTAGAACGCAACCAAGAGTCCGCCGCCGATAAAGCCCAACTCGGCCCCAGTCTGAAACCATAGTGAGTGGGCTTCCATGCGCTTGCCTTCGCTATATTTTGCCGACGTTTGCATCCAGTGATCAGGGCCAACACCAAACAGTGGATGCGTGAGCATCGTGTCCCAGCAATACCCCCATTGCTCAATCCGCGTGGCGGCTGAACTGTCGCGCTGCTCCTTCTCAACGAACGCGGTCGAAAAACGCTCGCGAACCTCGGGCCCAGCCAGGCGCAACATGAAGAGCAGGATAACGACCGCGTAGACTAAGTGCTTTGGCTCGCGCACGAAGAGCACGAAGGACACGACGCCAATGGAGATTAGCCCGAGCATGCCGCCCCGTGAAAACGCGAACATCACACTGTGGGCCATCAACACGGCCAAGACCAAGGCGATGCCCCGCAGCCAGATGCTCTCGGCGAAGATACCAAGGAAGCAGGCTAAACCGAACCCCGTGACCATGGCAATTGCGACACTATTGTTGTCAAGGCCTGCGAATCCAATCTCTTGCATTTGATTGAAGCCGTTGTAGTAGGCTCGATTGAGTTCCAGCGCCACGAAGCCCTGGCTCAAGACAATGGTCCAGGCAAGTTGCTTGAGGCGCGCGACGCTTGTCAGCAGCGTGACTCCAGCGACGAACGGAAGCACGATCTTGGCCATCTCGCGAATGAAGACCCATGCCAAGCTCTGATCGGGGGCAAGTACCGCCGAGAGCATCGCCCAGATCAGAAAACCAACGAAAATCTTGACTACGCGATTTCCGCGGCCGAAGTCCCAGTTCCCAAAACCATGAATTGCCCAACCGGCCAAGAGCGCCAGCGCGACTATTCGACTGTAGTTGCCCCCTAGGGGCACGGAATAGAACCACATCGACTCGGGCTTAATGATGGCAAAGCTGACGTAGACCAACAGTCCCAGGAAGGGATCGAAGAGCGACCCGACGGCGCCGCCGGCCGTAAGCATCAACGTAAAGATCAGGCCCTTCATCGTGTGCTGTGCCGCCTACGATTGATCATTTCGAAATAGCTATGGCCGCGATCTCCGGCCGCTGCCAGCGCTGCCAAAGCACAAATCCACACCACGCACCCAGCGATTCAACCAAAACATCGCTCACGCTCGGATAGCGCGCGACGATGAAGAACTGGCCGAATTCCAACACGCTTGCCACGAACAAAGCGAACCCGACAGCCAGCCAAATGGAGCGCACGTGCCAGGCCATTGCCAATATTGCTCCTAAAGCTGCGAAGGCGACTCCTCTTTCCAATGCCTGGCCAAACGACGCAAACTCGCCTCGCCAATAATAGTCTTTGAAAGGGAGCCAATAGATTCGTCGCGCTCGCCAGAGCGGCAGCGGCACACCGTGGGCCTCGGGAAGTGGCGCGGTCGTAAAGCGAAATGGCCACCAATTCAGCACGGCAAGAGCGCCACACCAGGCGACGGGCAACAACCACACTAGCGCTTTCGCTGCGCTCAAATTGCCTCGCCGCCCTAGCGTCGGCAGGACCGCACGCCGACCTAGAGTTGCGTCCCTATCCGGCGGGTCGGCCAAGTCTGGCATCACGGCGGGTGCCGGCCAAGAGCGCGCCGCAGCGGCACCCGCAACGATCGCTGCCGTGCCGGTCACGATGTCGGTCGTGTCACTGCGAAGCGAATATACGAACAGTTGCATGGCTTCAATTGCCGACGTTGTCAGCACGCCGACTCCTCCAATTGCCAGCAGACCGAATCTGAAGCTTCCGTCGGCCTTCCGCAGGGCCGCTAACAGCCAACCCAGCGGGCAAAAGTAGATCATGTTCCAGATCGTACCCTGCGCGAATTCCCGGCCACGGTCCACCTGTGAAAAGGGAATCGGCAGGATGCGGCCGGCTTTGAATTTGCGATAAACCTCCGCTGGACTGATCGTCAGGTCCATCGGCATCAAGTGGATCAACACCAACACAAACAGATACCCCAGCAGCACCAAGGCTGGCAGCGCGCTCGCGGCGCGATTTAGCGACCAGACCCGCCGGCACCAATTGCTAATCGCTTGACCGCTGACCAGCCAGGCGACACAGCCGATCGTCCCGCCGATGGATTCTGCTACGACGTCGTTGACCGACGCCGTACGCGCTGGAAAGTACAACTGCACGAATTCGATCGACCAGCTTAACAGGTGGCAGGTGACCGCCACGACGATCGCGCACAGTGCGGCCCAGATTAGCGAGCGATCGACGCAGAGGGCCCCCATCGTCAGCCAGGCCAATGGCACGAACAACAAGATGTTGGCAACCCAATCGGAGCGCGACTCGATGCCGAGATTCAGGTAGCGGATTTCCGCGAAGCGAGTGAGTGCTTCGTTCCAACCGAGCGCTCGATACGCCAGCGGCACCAAACTTCCGTAAACAGCCAACGTCAGGTAGCCGACTGCCGCCACGACGAAGTGCCAACGTCGCGGTGGCGATTCATTAAAGTTTGCGGAGCCTCCGCGGTTCACGTCGGCGTCTCCGCCAGCGAGGTCTGTTCAGCCAATCGCGGCTGAAGCGGTTCCGACGTTACACCAGGCAACTGCAGTAGTTCCGCGAAGGGTTGCAGGCACGCCGTCCACGAGTGCTGCCGTTCGACATAGTCGCGGGCGGCTGACGCCAAACGCCGCCGCTCTGCGCCGTCGCCGAAGAGTCGCTTCAGATGATCGCACCAGGCCTGCGCGTCGCTGGCAACCAGGACGTCGCGGTCCGCCACCATCGCCAATCCTTCCAGGGCTGCCGGCGAAACGATCATCGCCTTGCGCATGGCGGCCGCTTCTAACACCTTGTTCTGTATCCCGCGCGCGATCCGGAGCGGCACAATTGCGACTGCGGCACGTTCCAGATAGGGCCGTACATCGGCTACGGTTCCTACAACGTCGATGCCAGGATGCTGCGCGAGGCGCTCGATGGCGGGTGATGGGGAACGCCCGACAAGCTTCAATCGCGCCTGTGGTACCTGCGCACGCACGCTCGGCCAAACTTTCCGGACGAACCAGGTAAGGCCGTCGACGTTTGCCCGATAGTCGAGCGCGCCGACAAAGACGCACGAGTCGGGTATCTCGCGCGAATTGACCGCTGCTGGCGGGTTGAAAAAGTCGAGATTCACGCCGTTGGGAATGGCGATGACGCGGGCAGTGGGGGCAATCTGACGATATATCGCGGCCTCCGCCTGGCTGACCAGCGCCACCGCCGAGCTCCGTTGAGCCAGCGATTGCTCCAGGAATCGCAACCGTCGCGACTCGAGCGCAAAGAGCCACCGCGTCAATCCTCGCGCATGCGCCGCGTAGTCCGACCACTTCTGGCTGTCGACGTCCACAAGATCAACAACAACCGGACAGTCGGGCCGCGGCCAGGGAGCATAGGCTACCATGCTCGAACAAAACACCAACACCGCGTCAAACTTGGTCTCGCGATGCCACTGGGCCACGGTACGATGAAGGTCTGGCGATTCAAATAGTCCACTCGTGGCCGACCTTCCTCGAGCCAACCGCACGCCCCCACGCAGCCAGCGCATCGTCGAGAGCGGCACGATCGCCAGTCGAGGACAGAGCTGCTCGAGCCCCGCAACGAGCTGGGGATTGCAGGGTTCATCGGCCAACGTCGCGAGCCACACATCCGCGCGCTCGGCGAGGAACCGCAGCAAATGATAAGACCGAATGCGGTCGCCGCGATCAGGCGCTAACGGCACTCGATGCACCAGCATTAATACGCGCGGACGGAGACTTGGTATCACGCCGGGCACGATGCCTCGGATGCCTGCGGCGATAACGACGCGGCGGTCGCCTGGTTCAACAAGTTCCCCAGGGTCGTAAACTCGAAGGCGTCGAGCAACTGTTCGAGTTTGCCGGCGGTGCTCGCCAGATTGACATAGTGCCGAAACTGCGATCGCAACCCTGGCCCGGCAATCCGCGGCTGGGCCGGGTCGATTTCCCAGGGATGCGTATAGAAAACGAAGGGCTGTCGCTCTTCGCGGTTGAACCGCGACAACAATCGCCGCGTCAACGTCCATGGATAGAGGCGAAAGTAACCACCGCCGCCAACTGGAACGTTCCACCCCGCCAATTGCACCGTCGACGCCGGAAACTCCCAGATCGACGCACCGGCTGGAGAGTTGACTCGGTGCAGTGTTCGGCAGGCGTCGGGCAAGCCATAGCGGTCGTGTCGAATGGGAAATACACTCGCGTCGAGCGTGAAGCCTTCTTCGATGAGCACGTCGAGCGCCCACAACGAGGCTGACGTGATCGAAAAACTTGGCGCGCGGTACATCGTCGTTTCGACTCCGGACGCTTCGGCGATCGCCGCTCGCGCGTCTTTCAAGTCGCGGCGAAACTCGTCGGGAGTCTGCTCGTAAACCAGTTGGTGCCAATAGCCGTGCGACGCGAGTTCGTGCCCGGCAGCATGGATCGTACGGACTAACTCCGGGTAGCGCGTGGCGACCCAACCCAACACGAAAAAGGTGCCGCGCACCTGCCGTCGCTCGAGGAGGTTTAGCAAGCGGTGCGTGTTGTCGACGACGCGACCTTCGAAGTGTGGCCAATGCGCGCGGTCGACGTATTGCTCGAAAGCCGAGACTTGAAAGTAATCCTCGACGTCAACCGTAAACGCATTCAGCACGGCGGACCGCGACGTTTAGATTCGAGTAGCCTGGCTGGCGCGCTCGGCACTCTGCTGTGCGGTTTTTGCACGCAGGCGAGCGGCTGCCTCCTGATCGCGAAACAGTCGACCAACGTAGATCATGTAGCGATCAAGACGCGTCAAGCGACTGGCCAGTTGCCCAGAGCAACCGACCAACCGCAACGACGTGCAGGCTAAGATCCGCAGGTCGAGAGTCACCCCCGCCTGCCGGATGTACTCCAAGTCGAGCACCAGCTTGCGGCGCACGCTGTCGAGATCGGTGTCGGGTGGCAAGTTGATCTGCGCCAAACCCGTAATGCCTGGCTTCACCTGCAATCGATCCAGATACCCTGGCAACTGTTGTGTCAAGATCTCGGTAAACTCCGGGCGCTCGGGGCGCGGCCCGATGAGAGCCATCTCTCCCTTGACGACGTTAAACAACTGCGGAAACTCGTCGAGATGCACCTTGCGAAGAAAGTGCCCCAGCCGCGTCATGCGCGCGTCATTGGGAGCCGCCCACACGGGACCAGAGCTGGCCTCGGCGTCGTGACGCATGGTGCGAATCTTGTACATCACGTAAGAACGTCCACCCGCGCCGACGCGGACTTGGCGATAGATGCCCGGTCCACGCGACGTCGCGCGAACCAGCAAGACCAAGACTCCGATGAGGGGCAGCGCCGGAACAAGTAATAGCGCCGCCATGACCCGCCCGGCTGCATACTTAAGGCGGAAATAGGGTCGCATCTCCTCGGCCCGAACCGTAACAGCCTCCGGCAGGCCAGCGCCGGGAACCACGCATTCGTGGCGGACAGCGCGAACCCCAGAATTCGAGATCACCTCCACACGATCGACTGCAAACGACATTCGGCGCTCCTCGTAGCTCGTCGAAGTTGCAATGCGCGGACTAGTACGTGGCCAGCTTACGTCGTCGAATGTTGACCCAGGGCCCGGTTGAGCAGAGGCAGGAAATCCATCAAGAAAGTGCGACATACTTCCCGCTGCCGCACAGCCTCGTCAGCCGTATTAGTTGCTGCCTTTTGAGTGGATGGCCGGCGTTCGTCTTCCAGCCCCGTCAGGTAGGTCGAGATTTGAATCTTGTACAAGAACGGCTCGGCCCTCAACGAAATCCGCGCATTGCGCGGGGCGAACCATTGTTGGCCGTTGTGCCAGGCATACCAGACGCGTAGCAGGCTGCCATCGAACCCGTCACTGGATAACGTCATGCTTAAAAAGTTTGCCGGCACGCCGCGCGCTTCGACCTGCTGCGATGTCGGCTCACTAACAACCTGGTAGTCCCGGCTTGAGTAGCACACTTCAGGACTATGCGTCGAAAGCGGACCCGTCTCGCCAACCAACACGACTAACTCGACAATATCTCCCGTTTGATCGTTCTGGTATTTACAACTCACGTCGCCACTAGTGTGCAACAGCTTGACGATCTCGGGAGACAGACGGGACGAGTCTTTCAATTTCCACGGGCCGACTTCCGACGTCTTGGCGATGAGATCGAGCGACTTGGCGGCCGCGCCAAGATCGTGCGGCCGCTGCCAACGGTTGCCAAGCGTGCCGGTCACGACCCCCGTGGCCACGGTTGTCAGTGCGATCAGAGTGACCCCCAGAAGCAAGGTAGAACGCTGCATCAGATTTCCTCGCGGGTCGAGTGCAACACGGCTGCGGCGATCGACGGGCCGAAGTGGACTATTGCCTGAGATCTCGCTTGAGTTCACTTAATAGCTGTCGTTCGTGTTTCGAGAGCGGCTGCTTGTCAAAGTCCTTGGCTTCAGCGCGGGCAAGTGCTTCGCGCGCTTCGCGCTTGGCGCTCGTTCGCTGATAGGCGACTGCCAAGTGGAAGAACGAGCGCGAATCCGCGGCAGGGTCTGCCGTGGCGTCTTTCAGCACTCGCAGCGCGTCGTTGACACGATCTTGCGCCAGGTACACCATGCCAAGTGAATCAAGAAAATCGGTTCGTGGTCCCGCCAGATCGATTGCCTTCTGGACACAGGTCAGCGCTTCCTGATAGTGATCGGAGCGCTCGCCCAGCAACATGCCCAAGTTATTGAGCGTCAAAGCTCGATCGGGGCTCAGATCGAGGGCTTCCCGATAGAGCGCAATTGCTTCGTCGTCGCGACCTGCCAAATAGCGCAACGTCGCCACAGCATGGAGCACATCGGGGCGACGACGGTGCTGTCGAAGTGCTCGATCAATCAGCGGTTCGGCAGCCGCGTAATCTTCGGCCGACGGCTGACCGGTTCCCAACAAGCTAGCCAAAAACATGAAGTGTGGCAGGTTCTCATCCAACTTAAGAGGTCCATCGCACAGTTCGATAGCTTCACGATGGCATTGATGCGCAGCCAGCCAGGCAGCCAACGGTCGATACTGTGTGGAATCGAGTTTGAGCGCTTCGCGGTAGGCCGACTCCGCCGGAACGTCGAGTTCCAATCCGGCATAGAGGTCGCCGACTCTTGTCCAAATCTCGCTCTGCGCCGGGGGCGACGAGGAGCGTTGCAACTGACGATCGCGGTACCCTTCGATGAGTCCGGGGATTTCTCCTGGGCGATCGACTTGCTTGAGCCAGGTGGCTCGCAGCGCGACCACAGAGAAGTTATCGGGATCCTTGCGTTCCAGGCGCGCGATCCAGGGCGCAGCTTCGTCGTTCAGTTTCTGACGCAACAAAAAAGCCGCATAGTCGACCAGTTGCTCGGGCTCGGCGTCGTCGCGGTCGGCCAATACTCGCAAGTGCTCCTTGGCACGTTCGATGCGACCCTCGCTTTCGAAGAGCATTGCCAACAAGCGGCGGTCGCTGGGCAACGCGTCTCGACTGTCGCGCGCCAACTCCTCAAGCATCCGCGTCGCCAGATTGCGGTTTTCCAAGCCGCCACGCGCCAAAAGCAAGGCAACCCAGGTGCGACGCTCAGCGACCGGCCCTCCAGGGTTGCCAACTAGTTTCTTGACTTCTTGCCAACTGGATTGACCTCCACGTGACGTCAGCAGCCGAGCAAGCAGTTGCCGAGCCTCGGACTCGGCTGGCGACAGCGCGAGAGCTTGCCTCAGGCACACCTCGGCTTGACCAGGATCCGCTTGTACGAAGAATCTCGCCGCTTGAACTTGAATCGATGCATCACTAACGCCAAGTTGCGCGGCGCGCTGAAAGTACTTGTACGCCTGTCCAAGGTCACCTAACAATTGAAAACCTTGTCCTAGCACCAGTGCGCGCTGGGCAACCATCGGTCGATCATCGTCTGCCAGGCGCTGAAGTACTCCGCGCGCGTCATCTACCTGATTGTTGCGCACCAGAAATGTCAACAAACCGGCCCAGGTACGAAAATCGTCAGGTGCTTGCCGCACGGCGGAGCGCAACTGCTCTTCAGCCTCGGACCGATTGCCCGCCAATGCGAGCGCTTGCCCAAGCCACACCTTTTGCATCGCATCGTCGGGCCATTGTGCGACTGCTTCCCTGGCCAGCCGCACGGCTTCGGTATGCTGACCCCGTTCGAGCGACAACGAGATCGCCAATCGCGAGAGATCTTGCGACTGTGCGAGGGGCCGCCCATATTCGGCGAGCCACTTCTCGGCCTCCGCATAGCGCCGCTCGCCGTACAGCAGCACGAGCAACGTCGTGAGCACGCTGTAGTTCTGTTCGCCGTAGTGCAAGGCATGCTCGTAGGCCGCTATGGCGTCGACTGTGCGATTCTGGTATCGCGCGATTTCCCCCTTGAGAACGTAGGTGCCCGACCAATTCGGACGTTGGGCATCAAGTTCCGCGGCAAGCTTAACAGCCTCGAGGAAACCCGGATCGCTCGGCGACTTCGCTTGCTCCATCAGGCGCCGCGCCCGCAAGTAGCGCCACCACGTTCCCGAGGGCCCTTCGAGCTTCTGTAAGCGAACCTCGCAGTGCTCCAACTGCTTCAAGTCGCGCGCCTCCCAGGCGAGGTCCGCCAGTCGGCGCAATAGCGCGGTGTCGTCGCTGAAGCGGGCACCGAGCGAGTCGAGCACTTGGACCGCTTCGTCGCGGCGGCCGCGTTCGATCAGAAAATCAGCCAGGAGCGAACCGGCCTGAATCTGATCCGCATGCTCTCCGGTTTCCAAACCCAGACGCAGGAGTCGCTCGACCTCGGCGAATTCCGGACGGCGTTGCGCGACGTCAACTTGAGCCCGCAGGACTTCGCTCGGCGTGATGCCCGGTAGCGTCTGGAAATGCGCGAGCGCCTCTTCGGCGCGAGCAGATTCTCCCCAGGTCTGATAGGCAACGCAGAGGAACCGCCAGAGCTCTGGATCAGTGGGATGTTCCTTGGCGGCCGCGTCGGCGAGCTTGATGGCTTCGTCGAGGTTATCGACCGTGGCCTCGAACTCGGCCTCGAGCAGCTTCAACCGCGCGGATTGTGGGGCTTTCGCCTTGGCTTCGGAGAGGATTGTCCGGCAAGCCGTCACGTCTCGCTCCGCGGCCGGCAGTTCGAGTTGCTGACGCAGACGAGTGAAGGCCCAAAAAACCCATTCGTCGGCGGGTAGGCCGTACTGGCCAGCTTGCTCGTAGCGCTCGCGAGCCAGATCAAAGCGATTGGCGCGGGCCCACACCTTCGCTGTCGCCAGGACCAGTTCGGTCGAATCCGGCTCGAGCGTGGCTGCTTCCTGGTAAGCCGCCGCGGCGCGGTCCCACTGCTCGAGCTCCGAATAACACAACCCTAACCTGGACAACACTTGAATGCGGCGTGTCGCCTCGACGCTACCAGGTTCGGCGCCTTGGAACGTGACGAGGACGCGTTCAAGCAGCGGTACCGCCTCGAGATACCTCCCCCGCGCCGTGTGCAAGTAGCCCTGCAAATAGTCGAGCGTAGCGGCCAATTTGGTCCGTTCGACTTGCGGCAACCGTGGGGCCAGGCCGCGAGCGATGGCCGTGAGCTTAATCAAGCGCGATTCGGCTTCGGACAGGCGGCCCGCGGCCAATAGCGATACCGCGGCTTCAAGGTTAAGCGCCGCGTCGTCGCGGCCTACCTTCTCCAAACCACGTTCCCAAAGACGCTGGGCCTCGTCCAGCGCGCCCGCAGCCACGAGTACTTTGCCCAAGTTGATATAACCGTCGCGGTCGTACGGGCTGACTTCAACAAGTTGTTCGAAGTACTGGCGTGCGTCTTCTAGCTTGCCAGCGCGGCGCGCGCGTTCACCAGCGGCAAAGAGCACGCCAGGGTCGCGTGGCGCCAATTGCAGGGCGTGATCGAGGTCGTCGTCAGCCCCAGGCAACGAAAAACGGATGCGATAGCGACAGCGTGCAACCAACACATCGGGCCGATCTGGGGCGGCGCGCACCATACGATCAATCACCGCGTCAGCACGCGTTGCGTACTCCGCTGGTTGGTTTTCACCCAGGATCCGGCGATAGAGATCGGCCAAACCCAAGGCTAGTTGGATGTCGGCGGGTTGCTGTGCCAGAGCATTTTCAAAGGAGTCCGCTACCTTCGTCCAGTCCGCCTGTCGACCTTCAGCCCGCGCTCCGTTGTACGCGACTAAGGCACGCACCCGCAGGCAGGCGGTGTTATGCGGTTGTGCGGCAAGCACACGGGCTGCCTCCGCATCGGCGCGCTGCAACGCGCCCAATTCGAGCAACAGCTCGGCGTTGCGGCCACGCAGTTCAAGATTGTCGGGTGCCAACCCCAGCGCCTGGGTATAGAGCTCGCTCGCCAGGTTCTTTTGGCGTGGCGTAAGCGCAAGACGATCACGGCACTTCGCGACGCCAATGCGGCCGGTCAGATCTTCGGGTCGCAATTTCGCATACCGCTGGAAATAGTCGGCGGCGGTCATCCATTGCTGTCGAATCTCGTCGCGCGTCGCGTTCTTGGCTTGGAGCGATTCTGCGTTCTTCTGAGCGCGCTGCGCATAGGCCAACAGCATCGCAGCGTTCCGCTGTACCTGATACGCGTGCAGTGCGTACGCCGCGGGCGCCAGCACGGCCAACAACACGATGGTGCCGACTAGCAACCGATGGTTGACGGCATAGCGCATCGGCTCCGCCGGATCAGCGCCCGACGTTGGCCGCTGAACTGTGCCAACTACGGCCGAACGCACAAGGGGTGTCTGTGTAGGCTTATCGCTCATCGACGCCATTGGCAGGTCAGCAGATCTTGCTCCGATCACCCGATTTGGGGGAGAAGTTTTGCTGCAATCTCTAATTGATGCATCGTCTTGCCGTCACTCAGCTTAGCCGCCTGTGCTGACAAGATCCCTACATTGAGAAACACGCGACGCAGCCCGATAGAGACAAGGCAAGCGTGTCAAATCAATTGGCTCGAACCGTCGGTCTGCGCCAGCGAGTCGATTGATTCCTCGGCGTGCGACGAACCGTTGCCATTCCCGTTCGATTCGACGCGGGGATATGAATACCGATAGCTCCCGTAACGATAAACGTACGTTTGCGGCGGGACGCCACTTAGCACGGCACCCAACAGACGCGCCCCGGCGCGGGCCAGACGCTCGCAGGCGAGCTTGATTTGCGGACCTCGGCTTACATCGCGCATCGTGCAGATCAAGGTGCCGTCGGCAGCCTGCGCGATGATTAGAGCATCGCCGGCCGGCAACACCGGTGGAGCGTCGACCACGATGTGCCGATACGCGGGCCGAAGTTCGTTCAGCAACGAGGCAAAACGCCCCTCACCCAGCGTGATATGGGGACTCTTGCTCAGGCGGCCAGCAGGCAGGAAGTGCAGATTGCCGCCAGTTTCACTAACTAGCGCGTCGCTCCACCGGGCGCGCTTATCGAGCACCTCGGCCAGACCAGGCTCACCAGCAATACCGAACATACGATGCACGTCCGGCGCCCGCATGTCGGCGTCAATCAACAGCACTGGCTCTTGACTGGCGCGCGCCAGGCTGACCGCCAGGTGCGAGGCCAGGCTCGACTTGCCTTCGTTGCTCGTGGCACTGGCGACGGCGATTACTTGCGACGAGTCGAGCGAATGCGAGAGCAGTAAGCTCGTGCGCAAATAGTCGATGCTCTCCTCGAAGGTATCGCGATAGAGCTCAAAGCGTTTGCCATGGCCGCGCGCCGCGCCCAACGGTTGCATTGGCAACGTGGTGATTTCACCCAGCACGCAGAGATTCGTCTCCTGCGAGATCTGCTCGGGATCGGCGATCCGGCGAATCCGCATTTCCCAAAGCAGCGCCAGGAAAAATGGGAATAAGAAACCACCTAGACCCGCCGCAATCAAGTTCTTGTAGGGGGCCGCTTCCAAGGGTTTTTTCGGCAACGCAGCCTTATCCACGAGCTTGATGCGCTCTGGCGCGCTCATTTCCGTGCGCAACTCTTCGATGCGCGTGGCGATCTTGTCGTGAACCTCTTCTGCTCGATTCAGTTCTTCCTTAGCGAACTCCAGGTCCACCGACTCGCCGCCAACCTCCGTGAGTTTGTTGCGCTCCTCTTCAAGCTTCTTCCGCAAGTGTTCTTCAAGCAGTTGTGCGTTGGTGATTTGCGTCTCGAGGTCGAACAACTCACTCTTCCGCAACCGGCGTAAGCGTTCTTGCATGTCGGCAGCTACCCGTTCGCGGCTCGACTCCTTCAGTTCGGCAAGCTTCTTCTCGAAGGCGCCGATCTGTTCCTGTAAGATGCGAACCGTAGCAACGTCTTCACCCCCAGCCGCGCTATGCTCGTGTAAGTTGATTCGCTTTAGCGCGATCGCTTCCTCCAGACTCTTGGCTTCGGGCAGCTCGGCCAGCGCCTGGTCGATCATGTACTCGGGGACTTCGTCCTCCCGCTTGCCTTCAAGTCGCGACTTGGCAATTCTAAGTTGAACCTCGAGCACGCCGCGACTAACTTCGGAGTTGAGCAGTTGCCGGTGAATCTCACCTAATGTAGTCAAGGCAGCCGATTCGACTTCTTGCTGGCGCTTGTTAGTCTGCACCAGTGAATCCTGCGGCCCGAGATTCTTGGCCAGGTCGCGAACTCGAGCCTTGAGCTGATTTAACGTGCCGCGCCGCGCCGCGAGTTCGTCTTCGAGAATGCTGATCAGGCGCACAGCCTGATCATCATTCTCAGTGCGCTGCGTGCGTAAGTAAGCATCGAGTACCGCGTTGACGATGCGAGTCGATGCCTCCGCCGAAGGCGAGTCGAAGCGGATCTCGAACAGATCGGAGCCGCCGAGCGACTGCACGGCAATATTCTTGGCCAGGTACTCGAGCGGATCCTCCTCCTCGGAGACTTCTGGAAGTCGCGCGATGGCCGGTTCCGTCAGCACTTGATTGAGCACGACCCGGCTGCGGATGAACTCGACCTGCGACTTGACGAAGCGATGCAACTCCTCTTGCGTCGGAAACGCGACGTACTCCCGCGCAGTAATGCGCAACAGGCCCGTCGCGCGATACACGGGCTCGAAAAGCAACCAGATGGCACCGACCGCCAACAGCGCCAAGATCAATCCCGGCGGTGTCGCCAAGAGCCACCAATTGCGGATGGCGTGCCAGACTACTTGCGGACCAAACTTCGGCTTTGTGACCGGAGCGTCGATTCCAGGTGGCGCGCTGCCTGCCCCCAGATGCGATGCGTGGTGGTTTCCAAACATCGGCTATTTAACCGTCATACTGGCCAGAGGAGCGGAGAAACAAAGTTGTAAAACTCAGCAAAAGCTAGCGTCACCAGCCACCTGCTACCGGGGGGCGCGATCCCCCTCCGATAACCCGTAAGTGCGCACCGCCCGCACCTCAACGACAAGCCGATTCAAGTACCATAGTAGCGATGTAAGTAAAGCGCTAGCAAGCAAAATCATCGCCCAGCCCGCGACATCGTGAGAGACCTTGCGAGCCCATTCGCCACCGGAGTAGCGATAAACCAAACCTGTCGCGGTGATCCGCAAGATATTCGACACGATCGCGATCGGTGCCGCCGCTAACATGATCACAATCGACTGCCACAGTGGCCTACGGACGATCAGCACATAAGCGGCCGACACGGCAAAGAAGCCCATGAACAGCCGCAAGCCGCTGCAAGCCTGTTCGACTTCAAGCTTTGCTTCGTCGACGACGATCGTCAGTCCGCGAGCAACAGCCGGCTGTCCCAGAAGTTGCAACAGCCAGCAACTGGCCGCGGTCGCAATTCGCTGCATCGGTTCACTAAGCTGATACTCGATGCGCCACGGCAAGGGAACCATGAACGCCAGAAACAATGTTACAGGCAGCGCCCATAACATCACGCGCGGTCCCCACAAAAACCACACCACGCCCGCCACCCAAAGCGGGATCGTGTAGCCGTCCAAGGGCTCAAACGACAGATAGCTAGCGACTACGCGAACGACCGCCGCCAGTGCTATGGGAAGCAGGCCCAGCCAGGAGAGCTTGCCCGCCGCGGTGGGCATACGATCACGCCTTGCCCATAGCAAATACGCCGCAAAGGGTACGACAAGAAATCCGTGCGAATAGTCCGGCTCACGGCTCCAGGTCGTCACCATGTTGGTTAGCGTTGGCCAGTAAGCCCAGAGGAATGATCCGCCGAGCACCAAAGCGGCTGCAACCCATGATGGTTCAATCCGCCGCTGTGTTTCGGCAGGCGTGCAATTCGGGGTTGCGGCTATTGTTGAAGCCATTTCAACCTAAACTTAATCCGATCGTCGCTACGGGATACTATGGTTGCGGAATACTGCGCAGACTCCGTCCCCATGGGTGGCGCACAACTGCTACTGGGCCGAGGGTTCCGGCTGGCAGTGCTGCGAAGTGCTTCACCCGAATCTGGACTGCTCGCGGCGCGCGACCTTGCGCTCCATTCAGCTTCGCCGACTCTCACTCAGGAGATGCCGTCTCCCAGGCGTTGTAACTAGATACGCCTTGGGGCAAGCTGAACCGGCAAGTAATCCATGACATGAAATGATGTGCGATTACCTAGGGGTCGCAACTCGCGACCACCACTCAACTCTGTTTCCACCCCTGAGCATTTCGGAATTCGGCTACGACGACACCGAAAGCTGTGAGATTCTTGCCTTTTCGTGTTCCGTGCCAAATAGGCAACTCGAATTGAGTTCCTGGAATGGAGACTCCTCTTTTCCATTCACCAGACAAGGCGAGAACTTTCGCCGAGACGGTGATTGGTTCGTCCAACGCACGTGGCTGTCGGTGGACCGCCCCCCGTCGAATGGGAATCTCGATTATGATCTGGGTGGCGACCCTGTCAAGCGGCTGGCCGCTGACGTAACCGCTTGTCACAACGGAAATTCGCTCAAATCGACACGATGCGCATGCCCCATCACACGCTTTGGCGTCCCGCGCTGGCCGCTGGGTCGGTTGTCGCGGCAGTCCTGACCATCCCGCTCCTATCGCGATTGGAATACATGCGCGCGGTCGTCTGGCTGGTCCACGAAGACGGGCCGCTCGAAACCCTCGGCGCTCTAAGCTGCCTGGCGGGAGCGGTACTCTTTTTCGCTGCATTCTTCCAACCCAAACCCTCCACCGATTCGGATGGACTCGGCCACAGTAATGATCGCGTTGCACGGCCAGGCGGGAATCGGAGCATTTGGTGCCTGCTGCTCGCGGCGATGCTCGTCATCATGTTCGGTGAGGAGATCAATTGGGGAGAGCGTCTGTTGGGATTCCACGTTCCCGAGCAGTGGCTCGACGCCAACATTCAGCACGAGTTCAACCTGCACAACAATCGATTCGTCCACGCCCAGCTTGACGAGAACCGACTCAAGTTCGTGTGGTTATTGTTGTCCGCTGCATATCTTGGCGCATTGCCGCTGTTGGCGATTGCGGTTCCCACTGTCGATCGGTATTTAGCTCGACTCAGGCTGCCTCTGGCATCTGGGCACTTGGCCGTGGCTGTGCTGGTGGCGACCAGCCTGTACTTCGCACTTACGAATCGCAAAGTGGTCGCTGGCGACTATCCCGGTGCTCATGATGTCGGCGAAACGAACGAATGCCTGATTGAGATCGCCTATCTCGTATTGGCGGTTCAAGTTTGGCGAGCCTTGCGCGTGCCGATGACTCATCGATTCGCGCTCGTCTTGGGACTATGCGTCGCGGTGCCAGGCGTGCCCCTCCTGCTCGGATTGGCGCGGTCGGCGATCGACCCCGAACCAATGCTCCGTGCCGTGACCGCGCTGCGCGCCGGCGACGCGCGTCAGCGCGCCGGCGATCCCGATTCAGCTATTGCTCGCTATCAAGAGTCCCTTGCGATTGTCCCCAATCAGATCGCGGTCTTCCTGAGAATGGCAGGGCTTTACCTGCGTCAGAATCGAATCGATGACGCTCAGCGCGAGTATGAAGTCGTGCTCGCCCTCGACAACAACAATGCCGAAGCTCACGCCCGACTCGGTGCCATTTTTCTGCAGGCAGGGTTGCTGCCCGAAGCGGCCAATCACCTGACAGCGGCCATCGAGCAAGCCCCCCGTTTTGCTGCGGCCCACTACTACCTTGGCTTGGTGCGACTCGAGCAGAAGGATCCGGTAGCCGCTGCCGCATGCTTCCGCGAAGCGCTGCGTTTGCAACCCAACTTTCCACGCGCGCAAGAGTCACTCGATCGGCTGGAAGCCCAGGCCTCGTGATATGGTGCGCAACATCGCATCGCCGCATCAACGGCGAACTCTAGCTCGAGCGCAACATAGCTTCAGGCCTGCTCACGAAACGTCATCCAGCCGACGTAGGCCATGATCGCGGCGGCGATTAGGAAGGTAATATCCATCGCCTTGCTGACGCCCCCCAGCGGAACGCCGACCGCTAGATCCATCCCGGATATCAGCAATAGCAAGACGGCAACGACGAGTCCTGAGATGGCGAGGGCTTTGGGCATCAACCAACTCTACTTGGCGCGGCGCGTTACTCTGGAGACCTGGTCCCTAGTATAGTTGGCGTCGCGCGGCTGTCATCTGCCCGACCCTTTCCCTACAATCCTTGACCTGCGCGACATGTCGTCGACCGAGAGCCAAGCCGAAAGCACGCAGCCGTGGCAGACACTGCGCGCCCAGATGCCGGTGGCCAAGCGTTGGGCGTATTTCGATCATGCGGCGGTCGCGCCGCTCCCCGCGCCGGCCGCAACGTACCTGGCCGATTGGTCGGCGGATGCGGCGGCCAACGGCGCGGCCAACTGGAACCAATGGCGCGAGCGGGCCGAGCGTGCCCGGCAGCTCGCCGCCCAGTTGCTCGGCGCGTCGGCCGCCGAAATCGCCTTAGTGCCCAACACCACGACGGGACTTTCGCTGGTTGCCGAAGGGCTTGACTGGCAACCGGGAGACAACGTCGTGGTGCCGGTCAGCGACTTTCCCTCGAATCAATATCCTTGGATGACTCTGGCGAGTCGGGGCGTCGAGGTGCGCCGCATCGAGTGCCCGTTGGAACGGCTCGAGCCCCAGCTTGTGGCGGCCGCTTGCGACCAGCGCACGCGCGCTGTGACCGTCAGTTGGGTCGGCTACGCGACAGGCTGGAGGGCTGACCTGGATGCACTTGCCGATGTCGCTCATGGCTATGGCGCGGCGCTGGTGGTCGATGGCATCCAGGGCCTAGGGGTCAATCCGCTCGATATATCGCGCACGCCGATCGACTTTCTGGCCGCTGACGGGCACAAGTGGCTGCTTGGGCCCGAAGGAGCCGGCGTGCTCTACATTCGCCGCGAGTGGCTTGGTCGGCTGCGCCCTTGGGGCATCGGTTGGAACAGCATGCGCCACTCGGGCGACTTCTCCCACATCGAGTTGGATTTGAAGGACTCGGCTGCCCGCTTTGAAGGCGGCTCTCTGAATCTGGCGGGTTTTGGCGCGTTGGCGGCCAGCCTCGAACTGTTGGTCGCCTGCGAACCGGCGCGGATCGCCGAACGCTTGATCGCCTACTCCGACGAATTGTGCGCGCGGCTCGCGGCGCTGGGGGCCGTGATCGCCAGCGACCGCCGGCCCGCGCACGCCAGCGCGATTGTGTCGTTCGAGTGGCCGGGAGAGAGTCCCGCAGCGGTGCGCCAACGATGCCTGGCGGCTGACGTTGTGGTCAACTGCCGCGGCGGTCGCGTCCGCGTGAGCCCGCATGCATACAACGACGAGCAGGATATGATCCGGCTGGTAAGCGTCCTGCAGGGCGTCTGAGGCGCGCGAATTTGCAAACCCCGCCGGCAGGCGGCATCATGGTGCCGACATCTGGCGACGCGATCGCACGTGGGCGTTGTCCGGATATGCCCGTTCGGCACCCAGGCGGAAAAGCATGTCGCAATTCGACTCACGCATCGCCGTTTACACCGGATCGTTCGATCCGATCACGCTCGGCCACTTGAACGTGATCGAGCGCAGCAGCCGCCTGGTTGATCGGCTGATCGTGGGCATTGGTTTGCACGCCGGCAAGGAGCCGATGTTCACACCTGAGGAACGCGTGGAACTGGTGCGCCGCACGACACGAAAGTTCCCCAACGTCGAAGTGCGGACGTTCGACGGGCTGGCCGTGAAGTTCGTACGCGAAGAGTGCCAGGCCCGCGTGATGATCCGTGGGGTGCGGCCGCTGACCGACATCGCGGCCGAGTTCACGATGACGATGGCCAACCGGCAGTTGGACCCCGGCATCGAGACGGTGTTCCTGATGGCCGACGAGGAGTTCAATCACATCTCGAGCTCACTGATCAAGCAGATCACGCCGATCGCCGGCGACGATGAGTTGGCGCGGTTCGTCCCCTGGGACGTGATCGAAGAGCTGCGTAAGAAGATGGCGGGGAAGGGGTAGGCAGCATCGGGCTACCGGTCTCGCCACGCGGCCGCTTCCTCGCCGTCGAGCCGCAACGTCAGGCACTTCGCGCTGCCGCCCGCTTTGACGAACTCCGACAACTCGGTTTCGCGCGGCGTATAGCCGGCTGCCGCAAGCGCGGCGTGCAGCCGTGGGCAGCCGATATTCGTGATTACCTCGCGGCCGACCACCACTGCGTTGCAGGCGAAGTGCTCCGCCTCGTCGCGCTGCACTTCGATCAAATGCTCTACGAGCTGAGTAATGGCGCGGTGACCGTACTCGTCGAAGGCACCGGGATACCAGATGGCCTCGCCTGGTGACAGCGGACAGAAACACGTATCGAGGTGGTAGTAGTAGGGATCGATCAGCTCAAGCGGGATCACGCGCACGCCTAGCCGCGCCCCGACTTGCTGGTGCCCGAGGGCGTCGCTCCGCAGTCGGTAACCAGCAAATAGCGTGTCGCCGCAAAACAGCGCGTCGCCGGCCCCTTCAAAGTAAGTGTCGGGCGGAACGTGCGCGATGTCGAAACCGGCGGCGGCCAGCCAGGCCTCGTTGCTGGGAACTTCGCGCTGGCGGACTTCATGGCGAAAACGCGCGAGGACCGCCGTGCGGCGGTAGATCATCGCCGCGTTGGCCGTGAAGACCAGGTCGGGCAGACCAAGCGCCGGCTCCAACAGCGAGATCCGCGCGCCGGCGGCCAAGAGCAAGTCGTGCAAGGCTTGCCACTGGATCGCGGCCAGTTCGCGATTGGCGGGCCGTTCGCGGCTCATCCAGGCGTTGATCTCGTACTCGATGCCGTAGTGGTCGGGCCGGCACATCAAGATCCAGGGCTGTGGCGCGGCCATCGACTACGTTCCTGCCAGGTGTGCTTGCTCGCACGATTTATAGATTCAGTTCTTGCATGAGTGCCCGCAGGAACGGCTCGACGTCGGTCACCAGCCCCACGGTCTGGAACGTGCCGCGGTCGCTGAGCTTGATCACCGTCGACGGATTGATGTCGACACAGACCACCTTCACCCAGGCCGGCAGCAAGTTCCCGACTGCCACCGAATGAAGCGTGCTGGCGATCATCAGCGCGAAGGTGACTCCCGGGAGGTGGTCGCGCATCGCCTGCTGCGCGGCCAGCACGTCGGTGATCACGTCGGGCAACGGACCGTCGTCGCGGATGCTGCCAGCCAGCACAAACGGGATGTCGTGTTTCACGCATTCGTACATCACACCCGCGGTGAGTTGTCCCGTTTCGACGGCGCGGCGGATGCTGCCAATGCGGCGGATGCGATTGATGGCCCGCAGGTGGTGCTCGTGCCCCCCTTCGACCGAACCGCCGTGATCGAGCCGCACTCCCAAGCTCGTGCCGAACAGCGATTGCTCGATATCGTGTGTGGCCAGGGCGTTGCCGGCGAACAGTACGTCGACAAAGCCCGCACGAATCAATCGGCAGACGTGTTCGCCGCTGCCGGTGTGAATAATTGCCGGGCCGCCGACCAGCAGCATCTTACCGCCCGTCGCCTTCTGGCGGCGCATTTCGGCGGCGATCTCGCGGATGGCCGCTCCCTTGGGCTTCTCAGTCGAAACTGCCGAGCCCATGAACTCGAACGCCTGTCGCTCGCTGGTTAGCTCGGGAGGAAGGACGCGCACGCCAGCGTGGCCGATGACCACCTGCTGGCCGCGGCGCTCGTCGCACATCGGCACACAACAGGCCGTACGCGTTGCCGTGTCGACGACGATGCCACAATCCATTTCCTGCTTGTCGACTTCGATCCAGGCGCCCTCGAGCCGCACTTCGGTGCGCTGGTTGGTGCTGCTGTAGAAGCCTTCGGGAAAGGCGCCATCCATGTCGGCCGTGGCAAGGCGACAGTCATGCAGTGCGGTGGGGACCGCTCCGTGATCGGCGATTTCCGCAAGGATCTCGCGAAGCTGCCCACGATCGCAGGCCTGCACTTCGATCAGCGCGTAACTCGGATCGTGCCGGCCCTGGCCGATCGAGATGTCCTTGACGCGAAATGATCCGCCACGGCTGGTGATCTGATCGAGCACCTTGGGCAAGATCAGGCTGTCAATAATGTGACCGCGGATTTCGACATCTTCGACGAGTGGCTCGTCGCGCATGACCTGCCGCTGCGACCCGGCGGACAACGATTTCCAGTTCATGGAGAGCTCCCGAGCGGGCGCGCCCGTGCGACTGCGGCGCGCCACGTCTATTCTACGAGGCGATTGGGAAGGAGGCCCCCAGCGGCATTCGGCAGGCGGAGGTTCAGTGTTGCGTAAAGCCCGCATCAGTCGGCACTTTCACGCATCTCGCCGAGGCTCTATACTTCTGGAGTGTTAGGGGTTGCGCACGATGCTCGTGCCCATCGCCAGTGCCAGAATTCCGCCAACCTGAGAGAAGTCTGTACCGACCCATGTCTGACAACAATCCGGCCGACCCTTGGTCAAACCTTGCTTCCGAATTGGGAGCCGAACCGGCCCCGCCTGCCGCCGTGCCGGCTCAATCGCCAGCCCCGCCCAGCGAACCGCGTCGCCGCCGCGTTGAATCGGCGCCCTCGGCGCAGCCAGCCTCCGATTGGGGTTCGCTAGCCTCGGAGCTGGGGATTACGCCGCCGCCCGAGCCAGAAGTCAGCAGTTCCGCCGTACGGTCGGTCACCGAGACTACCGAGAGTGCTACGTCCAAGCCGGTCTTCCGCGATTCGGTTCGCGAACGACTCGCGCAAGGCGGTGGTGTCCGGCCATCGAGTGGCGATACGGAATCTGGACACGCAGACTCCGACGCGCCCTCGGGGCGTAGCGAGTCTCGCGGGCGTGGCCGTGGTGGCCAGGGGCACGGTGGCCAGGAGCGTGGTCGCGGGCGCCAACGTCGTGGCGGCGAAGGCCGCGGGCGGGGCGGTCGTGGACGTGGCGACGAGCGTCGATCGGAAGGTCGCGGTCGCGAGCGCGGTCGAGGCGCTACTCATAGTGACGAAGACGCGCAGCGCGACCGACCGCCGCGACGGTACGAAGACGACCGCAGCCCAGCAACCGAGCCAGCGACGCGCGAAACCACTTCGCCGGCGGGCTGGGATGAAGAACCGTGGGATATCGAGGTCGTCGAATCGAGTCAGGAAGTAGCCGAAGCCGGGTTTGCCGATGAGCCTGGTGATCTCATCGATTCCGAGATGTCGCGAGGGCGCGATGTGCAATCGGAGTCAGGATCTGAAGCGGGCGAACAAACTGGCCGAAGGCGGCGCCGACGGCGAGGTGGACGTGGACGCGAGCGCAGGGGCGAGCGCGGCCCATCGCGCGAAGGGCGCGGTCCTGCCCCGACTGAGCGCGATGAGTTCGCGTCTCCCTATGCAGAGTTCGACCTCGATGAAGCCAGCGCCGGCGCCGATCTGCGGGGAGATCTTGACGCCGAGTTCGACGACGAACCAGCCGAGAATGCGACCGCTTCCGGCAGAAGCGACGCGGGCCCGCGTGAAGAAACCACTCCACGCGAAGGTGACTCCGAACGCCGCGGTCGCCGCCGCCGCGGGCGTCGACGAGGTCGGGGACGCACGTCCGAGGAAGGCGTTGACAAGCCGCTCGTGTCGGAGGATCGCGAAAGCGAAGAGGGCGACGACCTCGATGAAGTCGTCGAATATGGTCGTACTCCGAACGGGGCCGAGCCAGGGCGAACTGCCGCCGACGCCGGCGACGATGGCGGGTTTGGTGACGAGCTCGAGGACGACGGAGAGCTGGTCGCACGCCCCACGCATCGTGGCATTCCCTCGTGGCAGGAGACAATTGATGTCATGATCGCCAACAATATGGAGGCGCGGGCACGTAATCCTCGCGGAAGCGACGGCGGCCGCGGCCGGGGCGGCGGGCGATCGGGGCGCGGCGGCCGGGGTGGTGGCCGCGGGCGCTCGTCGGGCGGTTGAGGCGAGTCGCGCGGCGCGGTTTGGTCGCGCCGCTTATCGCGCGCTGGCTAGTGCGCGATCGATCGTCACGGCGGCCAGGATAATGCCGCCGATGATCACCTTCTGCATCGGATCGCTGACGCCGGCATAGACGCAGCCGTTACGCAACAGCGTCATCGTCACGGCGCCGATCAACGACCCTAACACGCTGCCGCGGCCGCCGCTCAGGCTGCCGCCGCCGATCACCACGGCGGCGATCATCGACAGCTCGAGCCCGAGCCCCGCGGTCGGGCTCCCCTGGCTGTTGAGATCGTTGAAATCGAAGATGCCTGCCAAGGCCATGAACAGCCCGACCAGTCCGTAGACTGCTACCTTGACCACCGGCACGCGAATGCCGCAGAGCCGCGCGGTGGCTTCGTTCGATCCAATCGCGAACACGTAGCGTCCGAAAACCGTGCGCGACAGCACGATCGCCAACACCGCGCCGAGCACCAGCACGAGCCAAACGCCAGTGGGCAACAATTGATGGCTGTCGGAAGGCGGACGATCCAACAGTGTGCTGAGCCAGGCGGGCGCATCGGCCTGAATCTTCTTTTGCTCGGAAACCCATTCCGCCACTCCGCGAAAGGCGAGCATGGTGCCCAACGTGGCGATAAACGGCACCAGCCGCAGGCCCGTCACCAACAGCCCGTTCACAACGCCGGCCAAGAGGCCAACACCCAACACGAGCAACACGGCAATCGGCGCAGGCCAGCCCTGCTTCAGGCTGACCGCCAGAGTGACTGAGCAAAGTGCCAGCACCGATCCAGCCGACAGGTCGATGCCGCCGGCGATGATCACGATTGTCATCCCCAGTGCACCCACCCCGACGATGGCCGATTGTTTCGCGACGAGAGCCATCCGAGTGGACGTTAAGAACCGAGTGGGCTTGTCGAGCGGCTTTTGGGCCGAGAAGATGCCCGCGACCACCACCAGGCCAACGAATGGCGCCACGAGCGACCACAGCCAGGGCCCGGCGCGCATCGCGCGCGGCGTCGGCAACTCGGATGTCGATGAATCAGCAGGCGCGAGCGACAAAGTTGAACCAGCTCCCGCGGATCTCGTGCTAAGTGGTTGAATCGGCGGCCGCGAGCGACCGGCTGCCCGTGGCCGCGTGCATGATCGTGTCTTCGGTCCAGGCGGAAGTCGGGCGGACATCGACCAGGCGGCCACGGCACATCACGCCAATGCGATCGGCCACGCCCAACAGTTCTGGCAGGTACGAACTGACCAGGATAATACCCTTGCCGGAGGCGGCCAACTCGCCAATGAGTCGATAAATTTCGGCCTTCGTGCCAACATCGATGCCGCGAGTCGGCTCGTCCAACAGCAGCAGGTCGGCGTCCTGGTGCAGCAGTCGCGCGATGGCGATCTTTTGCTGATTGCCGCCCGAGAGTTGCCCGATCAGCTGCTCAGTGCCCGCGGCGCGGCAACCCATGCGGCGCATCCACTGGCTCGTTGCCTGGCGCCGGGCGCGCAGGCTGAGCAAGCCGCCGCGGCGGTAGGGCGCCAAACGCGACAAGGTGAGATTGTCGGCGATCGATAGCTCCAGCGCGAGCCCTTCGGCTTTGCGATCTTCGCTCACGAGGCCCACTCCATGGTCGATGCTGCCGCGCGCGGATCGCCCCAGCGGCGTCCAGCCCGAGACGCTGGCCACGCGCACGTCGCCTCGTTCGACCGGCGTCAGGCCAAAGATCGTGCGCACCAGTTCGCTGCGCCCCGCGCCGACCAGCCCGGCCAGTCCCACGATTTCGCCGCGATGCACGGTCAGATTCACATCGTGCGGCGACGGGCGTCCGCTCAAGCCGCGCAATTCCAGGAGTGAAGCGCCCGCGGCGTGGGACACGCGGGGAAACATCTCGGTCAAGTCACGGCCGACCATCGCGCGGACAATCTCGCCGAGCGACGTGCCGGCCAACGTACCGGCGGCCACGCTCTGCCCGTCGCGCAACACGGTGTAAGTGTCGCTGATTTCGGCCACCTCTTCGAGAAAGTGGCTGATATAGATCACGGCCAGCCCCGCGCGGCGCAGCTCGCGAATCACTTCGAACAATCGCCACGTGTCTTCTTCGGTGAGCGAACTGGTCGGCTCGTCGAAGACAATCACCCGTGCTTGGCCGACCAGCGCGCGGGCGATCTCCACGCGCTGCTGCGCGGCGATCGGCAAGCGACCGACGGGGGCATCGAGCGGAATGTCGTCGGTCGATAGCCTGGCCAGCGCCGCGCGGGCGACTTCGCGGCCCGCGCGCGGTTGCAGCCAGCCCCAGCGGCTGCGCTCCTGCCCGAGCAGAATGTTGGCCTCGACCGACAGATCGGGCGCAAGGTTCAGCTCCTGGTAGATCATGGCCACGCCGCGGACCAAGGCGTCGGCAGGATGGCGCGGAGCGTACGGCTCGCCGGCCAAGGTCATCCGCCCGGCGTCGGGTTGATGCACGCCGCTGACGATTTTCATCAAGGTCGATTTGCCGGCGCCGTTCTCGCCGATCAGGGCGCGGACTTCGCCGGGCTGCACGTCGAGCGACACGCCAACCAGCGCCCGGGTGGCGCCGAACCGCTTGCCGATCGAAGTCATGGTCAACAGGGGTGTCACTTGCTGCGAGCTCGCAATGTCGAATTCATTGACAGGACCACTTTCTACTCGCTTGTGAATCAACTTTCTCGGCCGGAGGCCGCAGGCCGCGCCGGCCCCCCCCAGAATAAGATTGTCCGGGAATTTGCGTCCGGGTGCGTCCGGGTGTGTTGATATTGGACCCGAACTCGAATTGAGGGCACAACTTGGGGCGAATGTAACACCGAGCGATTTGCGTCCGGGTGATCGTCCGGTTTGCGTCCGGGTATTTTGGTATTGGACCCGAACTCAAATAGAGGGCACAACTTGGGGCGAATGTAACACCGCGACGTTTGCGTCCGGGTGTGCCCGACCTCTCCTATCAGTCCGTATCCGAGAGCAAATATCTTCACCGCCGAGGGCGCCGAGGATCGCGGAGAGAGAAACGCCTCTGCGGTTTACTCCGCGGCCTCCGCGGTTCAATACGATTCTTGATTGCTGGTTGCGACACGCGCGCGGAGCGCACGCTGAGCTTCCGCGAAGCCGTAGTCGCCTGAGGGGTGTAACTCGATCAGGCGGCGATTGTTGGGACAGCGCCCTGGCCGATGCCGCGCGGAGGGGGACGGGAGTCGTTTCCGGCCCGCGTCGCCCCGTGCGCTTGGTCTTTGCTCGGAAACGAGTCCCGTTAGCTTGTTGGTCGTCACCAGGTCGTAGGTTGCGCCGGCAGCAAGCGATTTCCGGCCGCGTTACAAGAGCGGGTCGTCGATCGCGCGTTTCATCATCTGATTCGACGGCCGCGACGAGGGGTCGAGCAGCTTCTCGGCGGTCTCGGCGCCGGCAACAGGCAGGCCAGCCGGATCGAGCAGCCCCAGTTGCACCAGGGCCGTGGCCTGGTCCCAATGGATGTGCTCGCTGCAAATCTTGCCCTGCTCGAATGCGACGACGACCACCATTGGAATTCGCAGCCGCCGGCCGGTCGGCGGCACGCCAGGCAGGAGCCAATCGAGCCGTGTCGTGTGCGTGAAGCAAAAGACGAACTCGTCGACGATGCGGTTGTAGCCGATCGTGCGCGAGATTGGCGCCAGCTCCACGTCGGCCGGCATGCTGGGAATGAAATACTTGCCGTAGAAGTTCTCGAGCTGTCGTCGTCCCAGCCCGCCGGTGAGTACGGGCACATGATTGACGTAGGGCGTCTCGACCATGGTGTCGCACGATGCGCGGGCATCCTTGTCGCGGAACTCGGCTTGCAGGTGTTTTTCCCACAGATCAAGCATCGCCCGCTGGTCGGCGGAGAGTTTTTCGAGGTCGACGTCGAACATGGGGACCTCCCTGTGATCTCGTGGTGTGTGGCTATTGGGAGGCCGGGCGCTTGAGTTTCTCGAGCAGGAACTCCACGGCCAGGGCGGCTTGCTGGGGGCGGTCGCCGGCCGTTTCGTCGCGCAGGATCAGCCGGCACTCGACGTCGTTGGCCTTGCAGCGTTCGGCCAGCGCGATCGAGTGTTTGGGGTGATGCACATAGTCGCCGCGCGTGCCCGGCTCATCGTTGGGAACCGCACAGGCGATCACCACCGGCGGATCGTCGCGGCTGATCAGGTGGATCATACCGCAATCTTTCATGACGCGATCGGCCTCGGGCGACGCGGCCTCCTCAGCGGATTTGAAGCCATAGAACTGCATTTGTTCGGCGGCGCCGCGCTGGAAGGGGGAGGCGCCGACGAGCGCTTCCCAGTCGCGCAAGTCGTACGAGGCCTGGCCGTCGAGCGAGCCGGCGGCGGCCAACCGCGATGATTGCCGCAGCACGGGATCGGCGGAAGCGGGATCGGCCAGATCGTCGTGAAAGGCCAGCCACATGCTGGTGCCGGCGCCGGCCGACGAACCGTACGAGGCGATCCGCGCCGGGTCGATATTCCACTCCGCCGCGCGGCTGCGGAGGAACTGAATCGCGCGGGCCGCGTCGCGGAGGATGTCCTGCAACGGCGCCTGATCGCGAAAGCGATAGTTGATCGTCGCGAACGAAACGCCGGCGTCGAGGGCCTTGCGCACAGCCGGGTTCTTGTGAATGCCTGACTTATCGCCTTGCACGAAGCCGCCGCCGTGGATGAACACGAGCACAGGCGTGGGCTGCGGCGACTCGGCCTGGAAGAAATCGAGCACGTTGCGCTCGTGCGGACCGTAGGAGACGCTCTCGAACGTGGGGCACCGGTTGTTGGGTTCGTTGGCACGGGCGGGTGCGATGCCGCTGCAAGCCAACGCCAGCGCCGCGATAGTCGCCAGCGCCACAAGGAAATGGGTCGAACGGGAAGCGACGGAACAGCCGGTGGGGCGCATGGGGAATCTCCTGTGAGTAGAAGCAGTTTCAAAACCGGCGATGAACCGACGTCGGGTGCCACTGCAAGAAACGTCTAGCAGTGCCGTGTCGAACTTTGCACTGCTGGGCAAGCCAGCAGTGGCACCCAAACCAGGTTTTGAAACCGCTTCTAGCGAACCGTGACATTGTAGCTGCCGCTCATCGTCATCGCTGCATTCCAGGCCGGCGCTACTGCCATTGGGGCGATATCGCGCACCAAAAAACGGGACAGTCCCCGGCACGGTTCGTGTGCCACTGCTTGCCGGTCGATCCAGAGTGAGTCTCGTAGACATGCCGCACCGGCAAGCAGTGCCGAGTATCTTGCGTGTGACTTGCACTGCTTGTTCGTCGGCGGACACCAAATCGATAGTACGACGCGACATCGGCCGACGACCAAGCAGTGGCACACCGGGCGCAGAGCCGGAGACCGAACGATGTACCAGTCCGCTGGCGTCAGCCGGGTTTGACGAACTCGGCGCGGTAGACCGGCTGGCCGTGCAACCGCATGCGCCGCTCGAAGTGCGTGCGGTAGTCGAGATCGTGCTCGGCGGCGCGCTCGGCGACCGGGCGCGGCGGGCCGAGCGAAGTCGATCGCGCGATCAGTTCCAACGAAGCGGTGAAGTACTCTGCGACATCGGTCCAGAATTGCAGCACTCCGCCGGGGGACAGCGTGCGCTCGACATCGCGCACGAAGCGGTCGTTCATCAGGCGGCGCTTGTGATGCCGCTTTTTCCACCACGGATCGGGAAAATAGACATGCACGGCGGCCAGCGAAGCGTCGGGGAGCAGCTCGGCAAATAGCCGCTGCGCGTCGCCGTTAAGCACCCGCGCATTGGTCACGCCGGAGCGAGCGAGCCGCGCCGCCACGGCCTCGGCGAACTTGCGGGCGATCTCGATGCCCAGAAAGTTGACGTCGGGGCGGGCCTGGGCGGCGGCCGTGAGAAAGAGCCCCTTGCCGGAGCCGACTTCGATTTCCAGAAGGGCGGTGCGGCCGAACAAGCGCGCGGCGTCCCAGGGGCGCGGCAGATCGTCGGGCGCGAGCAGATGGCGCCCCAGATCGAGCGCGGGGTCTACGCGGCGGGGAGCGCGTCGCGGCATCGGCGTGGCACACTCACGGATAGGGGCGGCGGTCCCAGACGTCTTCGTCGATGTAGGAGGGCTCGTCGTCGTCATCGTCGTCGTCCCAGCGCGGGGCCGGGCGCGGCGAATGGTCGGGAATCAGGCGACAGGCCAGTGGCATGAGGACCGCGCCGGCGACGAATCCGCAGGCGTGCGCGAGAAAGGCCACGCCGCCGGTCATTTCGACGCCGATCGCGGCGCGGGCCGACAGCAATTGCACGACGAACCAGACCCCCAGCACGACCAGCGAGGGAAAGTCGAGGAACAGGGGAATGCAGCCCAAGAGCAGCAGCGTATGAATGCGCGCCCAGGGCCAGGTCACGGCGTAGGCGCCGAGCACGGCCGCGACCGCGCCCGAGGCGCCGACGACAGGCGTCATGCTCGCGGGATCTTGCACCCAGTGTCCGGCGGTCGCGAGCAGTCCTCCCAAGAGATAGAAGCCCAAGTAGGCGATGTGGCCTAACCGGTCTTCGACGTTGTTACCGAAGATCAAGAGAAACCACATGTTGCCGACCAGGTGCTGCCAGCCGGCGTGCAAGAACATCGTGGTGAGGAGCGACGCGAAGACGCGGCGAGGGCTGGCACCCAATTCGTAGGTGCGCACCACCTGCAGTGGCACGCCGAAGCGCGGGTGGCGGAACGTTTGGCCGATTTTGACGTCGAGCGCCTGGCCGCGCAGCATGGCGCCGATGCGCGCGGGGACGAATCCGCGCTCGTAAACGACCAACTGCTGTTGCAAGGGGGGGAGCCGCGCCAGCCAAACCAGCATGACGACGTTCACCCCGATGATGCCCAAGGTGACCACGGGCAACCGATGGCTGGGATTGTCGTCGCGGATGGGGAAGAAGGGCATGGTACGGTCGCGTGGTCCGTTGTCGGCCAAACGCCGCTCGCGAGCGGTTCTCGGATCGACTCGTCATGGCCGGCGGCGACGAGCGGCGCGGGTCAGGTGACCGTACCAGACACGTGGGCCAGCGCGTCGATCGGTAGCGCGACCCCTTTGATCTTGCCTTCGGCCACGAGCGACTGGCCGACGTAGGCCTGGAAACGGCAAACGCACATCGCGCCGGAGCGCATCTTGAGCAGCTCGGCGCCCACGATCAAGCGATCGCCAGGGCGGACGGGGTCGCGAAAGCGGACTTCCTCGAGCCCACCCAGGCCGAGGATCACGCCGGGGCCCATCAGCTTGAACTTGTGTACGTAGTAGCTGCAGAGCTGGGCGGCGGCTTCGAGGATGATCACGCCGGGCATGATCGGCATGCCGGGCATATGGCCGCGGACCCAGAATTCGCGGTCGGTCACGTCTTTGTAGCCGACGCAGCGTTTGCGGACGTCGTCTTCGAAGACGATGCCGGTCAACTGCTCGACTTCGAATCGCTGCGGATTGTGGCGGCGAATCTCGTCTTGATCGGCGATGATGGAATTGAAGTCGAGTTCGCAGAACTCGAAGATCCGTTCCTTGTTCGACACGATAACCACCTCCACGGATATACGGCCTGCCAGTGGCGCCGCACCCGGTGTTGGGACCGTCTCGGCTGGGCGCGTGCCGAGCCCTGGGAGTCGCGCCGCGACCTCGGTCGCCGGTTCAACTCAGACTGACCGACGCGGCAAACGCCGGACGGAATCGCGCGGCCACACGCTACGTTCGCACGGGCTTGCGCTTCAGACGACGGGCCTTGCTGCTGGCGGGCCGGGCGCCGTGGTTGGCTTTCTTCAAAACTCGATGTGGTTTGGCCATGGTACCTTGCAGTCGAAAGAGGGGTGCACGTCGAAGTTATGGTGACGCCGGATTTTATCAGTCGACGGGCGCCCCAGCTAGGTCGGTCGGCCGCTTGACCCTGCGGGGCGCGGCAGCCTTTAATCAACCGAAGTCGTTATCTGGTTAGCTCAAACTTCGGCTGGTCGAGGCTCGTCTTGGCCAGTGGATCGCCACACGCTCTTGCCCACGAACGGTTCATGCCAGCAGTCAAATTGCCCGCCTGTTTTGTCGTCGCGCTTCTGGTGACGAGTGCTCTAGAAGTTCACGCGGAAACGACGTCTCCGAGCCCGCCACCGGCTCCGGTCGACTACAACCGCGACGAGACCGAAGCGCGCCCCGCGCCCGGTTGGGTGCGCTTGATCGATCAAGGGTCGCTCGACCCGCGGCTCGCCGGCATTCATACGCCCGCGGGGGTCCGCGTCGAAATCGTCGCTGAAGAGCCGGCGGTGGTGAACCCGGTGGGGCTGGCCTTCGCCGACGATGGCACGCCGTACGTGCTCGAGTGGCGCTTCGCCCGCGAGTCGGAGCACACGACTTACGAAGTCAAGTTTCGCGACGGCACGACCGGCATCGTCAACCGGATGAAGAAAAGCGAGCGCGACGAGCTCAAAACGCTGGCCGATACCAACGGCGACGGAGGCTACGACCAGGCCAAGGTCGTGATGGACGACCTGGAGATCCCTTCGAGCCTGCTCTTGCACGATGGTTGGGTCTACCTGTCTAGCTTGGGACATATCGTGCGCCGCCGCCCCAACGGACAAGGGGGTTGGGAAGAGCAAGAGCTGGTGCGCGGGCTGTGCGGGTTTCATCATCACCAGGCCTCGGGCATGACGGTCTCGCCTGACGGTTGGCTGTACATCACTTCGGGCGACGATGACAACCGGGGCGAAGGCTCCGACGGTAGCCGCGCGATTGTGCTGCGCACGGGGGCGGTGTTTCGCTGTCGGCCCGATGGCAGCGACTTGCATGAGGTGGCGCGCGGCTTTCGCAATCCGTATCGCGACGTGGCCTTTGACCACTTGGGCAACGTGTTTCACGTCGACAATGACCAGGAGGATGGCTCGAAGTTCCAGGGCGTGCGCTTGATGCACGTGGCCGAAGGGGCCGACTACGGCTGGCGGCTGGCGGGCGGCACGATCTGCTGCCGCACCGATTTTGATCGCGGCTCGGTGTTTGGCGAGCGGCCCGGTCGGTTGCCCTCGATGCTGAAAACGGGGCGCGGTTCGCCGGCCGGGTTGTTGATCTATCAAGGGACGGCGTTTCCCGAGTTCTTCCGCGGGCTGCTCATTTATCCTGACGTGTTCCGCAAGATGGTGCGGGCCTATCGGATTGAGCGGGCGGGGAGCACGTTCACCGTCACCGAGCAGTTCGAACTGATGAAGTCGGACGACGGGCTGTTCCGGCCGTGTCATGCCGTGCAAGGGCCCGACGGCGCGATCTACATCGCCGACTGGCGAACCGACAGCGGCGGCGCGGGGCGGTTGTGGGGAGACGGCAAGCACGGCCGCATCTATCGCCTGACGTGGGGGGGCACGCCCGACGTGCCGGCGATCGCGCGGCAGCCGATCGATTCTTGGCAGCGAATTGCCAAGCTTAGCGACGACGCGCTGTGGAAGTTGCTCGACACGCCGGATTATGAGATTCGGCGGCGCGTGCAGCGCGAACTGCTCGCGCGCGGCAAGAACAATCTCAAGGCGTGCTGCGAGATGTTCATCTTGGTGACGCTCGACACGAAGCGGCCGGAGCCGGCGCGGGCAATGGCCGCGGCGGCGCTGTGCCATTTTAGAAGTGATTTCGGAAGCCAATTCGCGGCGCGAAGAGCTTGCGAAGCGTTAACCAAGGTACTTTCGGACCCATCATTTGAAATGCGGAGGCTGGCGGCCGAGTTGATCGGTCGCACCCCCACGCTGATTGATTCTGCTCGCGGCTTAGTCGGCAAACAACCAGATCGTGCGCGAGTATGCTCTGCGCTGCGTGGGTACCTTGACGATCCTCATCCGGCAGTACGCCGTGCCGCGGGGATGGCTCTAGGACAGGTGTCGGCCTTTTTTGAACTTGAAGGTGAACTTGAGCCCGACGATGCTCTGTCGGACCAGCTGCGGATTGTCCATCTGCTAAAGAACTGGCGAGCGGCGGACCCGAGTGATCCTTATCTGCGCGACGGGCTGTTTCGCGGCGCGGAGCAAACGCCAGCCGTGCTAGTTGCGGCCTTGATCGGCTGGGCCGAATCGTCCGACGCCGCCGATCGCGAGGCAGGCATCGCCGGGCTCGAATGCCTGCGCACGCCGGCCGCGGTCTTCGCGTACCAGGAATTGCTCGACGAGGATAATCAGCTCACTAACGATCAGCGGATTCGCCTGCTAGTGGCCTACCGGCAGATTCAGGTCGAGCCGCCGGTTGATGCTACGCCGGTTGGCGATTGGTTGGTGGCGCATCCCGATGCTGACCCGGCGGTCAAATTGGCCGCGCTCGAAACTTTGGCCAAGGTCGGCGGCGCGCACGCCGAAAAGACGCTCCCCGTGGTGCTTGGTCTGGTGGCCAGCGACGATCCGGCGATGCGGTTGGCCGCGATCCGCGTGATCGGCGACAACCACCTCGTTGGCGCGTCGGCGCGGCTCGTTGAACTGCTCAAGGATGGTTCGCGCGATTTGTCCGAACGACAGGCCGCCGTGGCGGCGCTCGGCAAACTGCGGCAAGAGTCGTTGCCCTGGGGAGGCAAGACTCCGCCGGGTGTTGAGACGGTGCTCGATCCGCTATTTGCACTGGTCGACGATGCCGCGGCCGCCGATGTGCGCGGCGACCTGGTGCAGATGCTCTCGGCAGTCGATTTCGGTCGGGCGCGCCCTGTCGCCGAAAAACTGCTCGATAGCGACGACGCTGGTTGTGTGCGCGCCGCGATCGCGGCCTTGGGCTCCAGCGCCGACACCGCCAAGGAGCTCGGCGAGCGGTTCGCCGCCGGCAAGATCGATCGGCAGTTTCTGCCGCAAGTGGCCGCCGCGCTCAAACAGCATCTCGAAAAGGACCATGGCGGCAAGCTCGCGGCGCTGTTGGCCCAGGCCTACAAGGGGAGCTTGCTCGGCTCGGCCGAAGCGGCGGATGCGGCGCGCGTCGAATCGCTGGTGACGACGACCGGAGATCCGCAGGCAGGGCGCGTCGTGTTTCTAAACACGCAGAAGGGGCAATGCGTCACCTGCCACAAGCTCGAAGGGACCGGCGGCCAGGTCGGGCCCGATCTCACCAAGGTGTGGGAGACGCAAAGCGTGGCCAAGCTGCTCGAAGCCCTGCTCGATCCGTCAAAAGAGATCAAGGAAGGGTACGCGGCCTTCACCGCCACGACCAACGGCGGGCAGGTCTACACGGGGCTGAAAATCTCGGCCAACGAGCGTGAAGTCGTGCTGCGCGATGCCCAGGCCAAGGACATCACGATCCCCCTCGACGAGATCGACGAGCTGGTCGAAAGCCGCACGAGCCTGATGCCCGAGGGGGTCGTGGCGCAACTGAGCTTCCAGGAGTTCATTGACCTGGTGGCGTTCTTGAAGAACCGCGCGGCGCAAGAGGCGCTGCGGGGTGAGCAGAAGTAGCGCAGCCTCGCGGCGAAAGTGGGACAGGCACCTCGCGATGGGGTTGGTTGCCACCGCCGAGGTGTGCGTCACTCGGAGCCAGTCCCAGTTTCGCTACCGCGGGGCGCGGGCGACTTCGTAGGTTCGCTCTTGCACGTTGCGCCGTGCGTTGCCCAGCGCCACCTGGTAGAGCTCGTGTCCGCACGCGGTGGGGTACTCACCGGTGATGCAGGCCTGGCAGAGCTGATCGCTGTCGAGGTTGATGGCGCGGGCGATCGATTCGACTGGCAGATAGCGCAGTGAGTCGGCCCCCAGCGCGGCCGCCATTCGCGCCTGCACTTCGTCGGTGAGCGGACCGTCGCCCATGAATCGCGGAGCGAACAGCTCGCCGATCGTCGACATGTCGATGCCGTAGAAGCAGGGCGCCACGATCGGCGGGCAGGCGACGCGAACATGGATCTCGCGGGCACCGCCGAGGTCGCGAATACGCGTGAGCAGGGCCTTCATCGTGGTGGAGCGGACGATCGAATCTTCGACCAGAAACACGCGCTTGCCGGCGAGCACTTCGCGCAAGGGGGTGTACTTGGTCTCCACCTTGCTCTTGCGATTGTCGGTCCCTTCGATGAAGGTGCGCCCTGTGTAGCGGTTGCGGATCAAGCCTTCGCGCGCCGGCACCTTGAGGCGGAATGCCATGGCGTCGGCCGCCGCTTTGCTCGTGTCGGGCACGGGCACGACGATTGTGTCATCGTCGACCGGCACGGTCTCGAGCCGGGCCAGCTCCTCGCCGAGCGCCGTGCGCGAGACGTACACACTGCGGCCGTCGAGCGTGCTGGCCACGTTGGCGAAATAAATCCACTCGAAGAAGCAATGCGCCCGCCGTGTGCTGGGAGTGAAGCGCACCACCTCGAAGCGGCCGTCGACGATTGTGGCGGCCTGGCCGGGCAGCAGCGACTTGATCTGCTCGGCGGGGAAGCCAAGGTTCAGCAGGGCGACGCTCTCGCTGGCGGCGGCAAACAGCGCCCCGTCGAAGGCAAAGCACAATGGTCGCAGCCCGAGGGGATCGCGAGCCACGAGCATGTCGCCCAGCGCACTGAGGACCACGAGACAGTACGCGCCGTCAAAGCGGCCGCAGATCCGCTCGAGCGCCTCGACGAGCGTCGGCCGGTCGGCCGTCGAGAGCTCGCGGCTGATCGCGTGCATGATGATTTCGGTGTCGTTCTCGCGGGCGAGGTAGTTCTCGCCGTCGGCCAAGAGCTCGTCGCGCAGTTCCAGGTAGTTGGCCAACTGCCCGTTAAAGGCAAAGCTGAACCACTTGTACTTTTGCAAATGGTGCCGCTCGAAGGGCTGGGCGTAGCTGAGGTCGTCGTCGCCGCAGGTGGCGTAGCGCGTGTGGCCGATGGCGGCCCGGCCGGCGAATTCGCGCATCAGGCTTTCGAATTTACCGCGATGGCTCAGGCGAAACACTTCGCTGACGTTGCCCAGTTCCTTGTAGGTGAGCAGCAGTTGGCGCCGCTGATCGCTGTAGGTCGTCATGCCAGCCGACAGTTGGCCGCGGTTCTGGATGTCCAAGAGCATCCGGGGCATCAGCCTGGAAATCTGCTCGGGACCGTCGGGCGTGCAAAGCGGGCTCGGGTCGCGCCCTGGCAAATGGTAGAGGGCAGCGACCCCACATTCGTGCATCAGCTCGCTCATTGCGCCCTTTCGGCGATGCGTCGGGAGGGGGGGCAACTCAGGTGGGCCTGGCGGCGCGAAATCCCTTCGTCGCAACCGCCGCTTGCCGGGTATTCTGCCCTGGCAAGCGCGCGCGATCGCGGAAAGGACTTTCAGAACGGGGGAATCGAGCCGACCAACGCCGCCAAAGGATATTGTAGGAGACGGCGTACGATCCCTCAACCGAGTGGCGGATGGGTGGTGTCTTGCCTAAGTGTTGCTCGCCGAGCGCGCCGACGTTCGACCAAAGCCCACGCGGCTTTCCAGGCGAGGAATGAAAGCAAGGCGAACACTGGCCACGCGAGTTGCGGATTGGGACCAATGTATATTTTCAAGCCCAGTTTGGTCCTGCACTTTCTGAGAAATCGTCGGTAACTGGTATTCCATGAAAAACGGCTCTTCCCTCAAGCTGCGGTTGCGAGA
>JAIESQ010000038.1 GCA_019745975.1 Pirellulales bacterium | reverse complement strand
GATTTCCTGCGCGTCCGCAAGGATGACAACAACGCGCCTTACAAGGACTGGATCAATGTGACTGTGCTGTGGGTGGATTTAAGTGCGTCGGCGTCTGCCGACCCGGAGTCCCCCGATTCGCAACTTCCCGACAGTCCTATTTACGAGGGAAAGGAGACTTCAATCCAACTTTCAGGCGTTCACCCCTTTGGCATGCAGCGTGCCATTGCCAACACCACATATGGCGATTCAATGGCCTTGGGCGGAATACTGTTTCGAGGCCAGATTTCGCCAAATGACCTAGATAGAGACTCGTTCGACACACCGCTGACGACGGGGTTCGCTAGAGATTCCGAGAGCAATGCTACTGTAACATTCGGATTCGTGTTTCGCCGGACGGTCGACGCAATAGATTACTACGACGGGAACCTCATCCACTCTGAAGCTACCGTTTTTCAAGGCCAAGACGACAGTTTCGAGGCGTTCCAAGATGTGAATCCGGACCCTGAAAACGACAGGCCGACTATTACTGATCTTGACGGTCCGGCGATACAGTTCAGTATCAAAGACCATTTCGTACATCGGCGCCTGAACTTCGTCGAGCACGCTTCGTATTCGTTCCTAGCGGGAGTGCATGAACGATCCTCAATCGACGTCAAATGGTCGATGTCCGCGGATGCCGCGCTGAACTACGAGGGCAAGGCCACTTTTATTGTCGACCTCCCGAATAATGGCATTGGTACGAACGAAGTCCGCATCGGCAGTGAAAGTCACATCGATAAGAACTACTCAGTTCCAACTCCCACGCTGTCGGCCAATGGAACAAACGTGCTTGGCGGCGGGATGCAGATCACACGCGGACAGGATGTCACGATTGTCATCACTGGTACTAATCTCATCGGTGATGTGTTCTTGAAAAGGGATACTCAAGTGCTGTTTCCAGCCAAGAACGTGCTCGTCAAAGAGACCGACGCCGCACATCACTATAGCGATCTGACCGAGATACATGCTGTCTTCAAGACAACGGCCGGCCCAAGCGATGGGTGGGAGGTCTACATGAAGAACGATAACGGAACCTCAAATTCGATTGGCGGGTTCTCGCTGGTTGATCCCTCCTAATTAGCGGAGAACAATGGATGTGTCGACCAGTGTGGCTTCGGCTTTCGCTGTTTTGGATCATGTCTGGCACGATGGCGTTTGCAGCGGACAAATGTCCGACGGATCTGCAAGATGCCGGATCGCTTCGCCAGGCGCTGGAAGATGAACTGATTTGGGATGACGCGTCACGTCACGACCAACTGCTCGAATACCTCGACGCTGCGCAAATACTGCGAGACGTGTCGCTGGTGCCTGTGCTCAGCAAACACCTAGGCTACAACCGGTACAGTGTGCGTCCTGTACCGCCTTCCACAGTGCCCTCAGAAGTGATGTTTCCCGCGTGGGCTGCCATGGTCGGCATCGGCACCCCAGCCGTCCCGTCGCTGCTCGAGATTATTCGCGCAACCGACTACACGGATTCAGAGCATTACGGTGGTCGAAAGCACGCGTTGGCGCTGTATGGAATACAGGGTATTTACGACCCGGGCGGTCACGGCGCGAGCTTGACCAAGTTGCTGGTGGAGGTGGCTGCCGCGCAGGCGGAGGGCGTTCAGCGGGAGCGCTTGTTGTATGCCGCATCCAATCCACTCCTAGTGAAGTTGAGCGAGCAAGAACCTGGGAGCACTAGACCCCAAGGAGTTCATCGTCCGCTTGAGATTAATCCGGATGGTGTTGTTGATGGAGTCAGCCTTCAGGACTTGTTAGCGGACTTGAACGTCGCAGTCCGTGCCGTCCAAACCAAGCTGGAAGAGCAGCTTATTTGGAGCGACCTGACGCGCCGCGACGAGTTGGTGGAGTGCGTCCAAGTCGCTGGCCAACTGAGAGCGCCCGAGCTGATCCCAGCCCTATCGGAACATCTCGCCTACACGCCAATCGAAGGAAACAAGCGGGAAGAGCTCGCCCTGGAGGAACGCTACCCGGTCTTTGTCGCCTTGGCGGCAATCGGCGTGCCCGCGGTGCCGGCCCTCTTGCAACGATTATCCGTCGTCGATCCGGACGACCAACTCGGCACCGGCGCGCGTCAGCACGACCTGGCGGTTCGTTGTCTCGTTGAGATTTACAGTCCCGGAGGGCATGGGCGCGAGTTGGCCCATCTGCGGATCAAGCTGGCGGCCGAAGAGGCGACGGGGCCGTTCCAAGAGCGACTTTTACGGGCAGCGAAACATGCGATGCTGGATCAGAACCGCGAACAGCCAAAAGCGGAGTAAGAGCCCGATCGCCGCGCAGGCCATGCCCCAGCCCGACGTGACGAACCCTGGCGCACATTCGATCTGTTGATCGAATGCTCCAAGGCGCTGCCGAGCAAATAACGGCATTTCCGCCGTGCATCCGTCCCAAGAAGCGGCGTTTTGGTTCCTGACATCCTGAGACCATTTCTTCCCCTCGCCGCCGAAGCGAACTGATCCTCAACAGGGCTTCGTTCCCCTCGCCAGTTGCCAATCTGCGCGCTCGGCGAAATCTGGTGTGTCAGGCAAGAGGTGAGAGGCCAGAGACCAGAGGGGGAATGAAATACCCTGCTCGCAGGCGCAAAATGTCGGAGCCGGCGAGAGGCCAGTCTAGATACGCCAACGACGGCTACGGTTCGGCTCCGCTCACCGCGGGCTGGCGCCCGCCCGGACGCAAACTTCACGATGTTACATTGGCCCCAAGTTGTGCCTGCTATTGGAGTTCGGGTCCAATAGCAAAACACCCGGACGCAAACCGGACGATCACCCGGACGCAAAATGCCCGGTGTTACACTCGCCGCAAGTTGTGCCCTCTATTCGATTTACGGTCCAATAGGAAGCCACCCGGACGCACCCGGACGCAAATTCCCGGACAACTTTATTCTGGGGGACCCCCATCCGGCCTGTGGCCGGGAGAAGGTGAACAGGAGAAAGGAGAGCAGGAGACAACGCGGACGGACCCTTCCGTGTGCGCTCGAATGCCGCAGTGTCGCTGCGGACGTTGGCGCTAACAGTTCGATCGCAGCCGTTGGCCCAATAGTTGAACTGCCCTTGGAAAAGCGGGAGATTGTACCAGCGGCTACGTCGCCGCAGACCCGTGGCCCCGATTCCCCCTGTCCCGCCATGCTCCGCACCGCCTTTCAGACGACCAGCTCCGGGCGATTGGACAAGAGGCACCCCGTCTTCCGGCTCTGGCAGAAATCGAAGCAACTCGGCATCTGGGATCCGCGCGATATCGACATGGCCCGCGATCGCCAGGACTGGGTCGCGCTAACTGATCCCGAGCGCGACATCCTGCTGCGGCTGATCGCCTTGTTTCAGGGGGGCGAAGAGGCGGTCACGCTCGACCTGCTCCCCTTGATCCAGGTGATCGCCGCCGAAGGCCGGCTCGAAGAAGAGATCTACTTGACGAGCTTTCTCTGGGAAGAGGCCAAGCACGTCGAGGCCTTCGACCGCTTTCTGACTGAAGTCGCCCAGGCCGACGCCGACTTGTCGCACTACCATACGCCGTCGTACCGCACGATTTTCTACGACATGCTCCCCGCGGCCTTGGGGCGGTTGCGGCACGACGCCTCGCCCGAGGCGCAGGTCGAAGCATCGGTGACCTACAACCTGATCGTCGAAGGAGTGCTGGCCGAGACGGGCTACCACGCCTCGTACACGGTGATGCGGCGGCGCGGCATTCTGCCGGGCATGCTCCAGGTGGTCGACAACCTGAAGCGCGATGAATCGCGGCACCTGGCCTACGGGGTGTTCCTGTTATCGCGGCTGGTGGCCGAGCACGGCGAGCCGGCCTGGCAGGCGATCCAGCGGCGGATGAACGAGCTCATCGTGCCGGCGACCGGCATGATCGAGGAGCTGTTTTCGTATTATGATCGGCCGGCGCCGTTCGAATTGGATGTGAACGAATTTGTCGGCTACGCGATGGCGCAGTTTCAGCGGCGGCTCGCGCGGATCGACCGTGCCCGTTCGCAATCACTCGCCGAAGTGCTGTCGGACGGCGACCTCGACGAGCTCATGACCGTGTAACACGCGGCAAACCGCGGCGCCGATCGGTCAGTCGGGGCGCGGCATCGCCAGGCTGTGCAGCACGAGCACCGCGCCGGTCGAAACGAGTGCCCAGCCGAGCCAATCGGGGGGCCGCACGACTTTGCGTACTTGCGGGCCGGCCGATGGGAGCATGGTTCTCATGCCGAGTACAGTCTTGTCGACCGGCTTGCCGGCCCTTTCAGCCAGAAACTGCGTGGAACGCTGACTCAGGGTGTACGATTCGACGAGTCGAAACTGCAGTCCCAGGGCCAATACGATCAAACCGATCATGAACCACTGGTGGCGGTTGATTTCCACGGCGCAGATCCTCATCCGGCGGACTAGCGCCGCGCCATCCTGGCAGGGCGAGCGAGCGCGAACCGGGAGCGTGGTTTAGGCGGGGATTGGCTTTTGGCCGCAAGACGACTTCGCCGGCGCCGAGTGCTTGCTAGCAGATTTAGTATCGAAGCGCCGCCGACTCCGACTGCACTTTCTCGGCGCAATGGACCAACGCCAACGGATAATCGGGATATGCGATTCGCGCCGCGTGGAACAGCCCGCTCGTGCCGAGGCGTCGCTACGGCGCCGGACCGCTGTCGCCGCTAATGCCCCTGAATCATGCGGGCCCGGGCCATGGCGTCTTCGGCCTCGGGGATCTTGCCCGCCCGTTGGTAGGTGACGCTCATGGCCGTGAAGCTGAAGGCCTCGTTCGGCTCCAGCTCGCAAACGCGCTGCGCGTGCTTGATCGCCAGGTCGTGCTGCTTGACGCGCGTGTAGAGTACCGCCAGCGCCGAGTGAGCCAGGGCGTACTTCTCGTCCTGGGCTAACAACTCATTGAGCTTGGCGATGGCAGCCTCGTTCTCGCCTTGATCCTTGAGGCGCGTCGCTTCGTCGTATAGCTCTTCGTTCGTAGGCATGTTGCGTTCGGCAAGGCAGCGGGATTGCTCGCGGTAGCAGTGGTGTTCGTATCGTTTCGCGCGATCATTCTGGGCATCGATTCGTTGAGCCGTCAACCCGTGCCCCTATTATGGCCGCCCTTGGCGCGTTCTAATAATCGAGCATTCGGAGTCATTCGTACTCTCAGCGCCAAAGCCCTTGTAAATGTCCTCACCTCGAATTCAGCGTGCCCTGATCAGTGTTAGCGACAAGACGGGCCTGGTTCCGTTGGCCCATCAGTTGGTTGCCGCCGGCGTCGAAATCTACAGCACTGGTGGCACCCGCAAACACCTCGAAGCGGCCGGACTGCCGGTGCAAGACGTCTCGGCCTATACCAGCTTCCCCGAGATCATGGATGGCCGGGTCAAGACGCTGCACCCCAAGGTCTTCGGCGGCATTTTGTGCCGGCACGACAACGCCGAGGACCGCGCGAGCCTGGCCGAGCACGGCATTCGCACCTTCGAGCTTGTGGTGGTGAACCTCTATCCCTTCCGCGAGACGGTCGCCAAGCAGGGCGTGGCCTTCGAGGAAGCGATCGAGCAAATCGACATCGGTGGGCCGTCGTTGGTGCGAGCCGCCGCCAAAAACCACGCCTTCACCTCGATTGCCACGAGCCCGGCGCGGTATGAAGAGATTGCCGCCGAAATCAAAGCTGGCGGAGCGACGTCGCCCGAGCTGCGTCGCGAACTGGCCGCTGCCGCTTTCGCCCACACGGCTGATTACGACGCGGCGATTGCAACTTGGTTTGCCGGGCAACTTGGCACGGCGACGTTGGATGCCGCCGGCGCCGCCGATGCCCTGCCGGAGCAGTTGAACATTGCACTGCGCCGCAAGTTAGCCCTGCGATACGGCGAGAATCCGCATCAGCGCGCCGGGCTGTACGTTGATGCCGAGGATCAGAATCGAAACGCGAGCCATGGCAGCGGCACTTCGCTCGCTTTGGCTCCGCCGCTGCACGGCAAAGAGCTCTCGTACAACAACTTGTTGGATCTCGACAGCGCGCTGGCGATCGTGCGCGGCCTTGCCCGTCCGGCCGTATCGGTCATCAAACACAACAACCCCTGCGGTGCGGCAATCGCGACGAGCGCGGGCGAGTCGCTGGGCGAAATAACGCGGCGCGCCCTGGATGGTGATCCGGTGAGCGCATTCGGTTCGGTGCTGGGATTCAATCGTCCGGTCGACACGACCGCCGCCGAAGTGTTGGCCGAGCCGGGCCGCTTTGTCGAGGCCATCGTCGCCCCCTCATTCGAGCCGGCCGCGCTCGAAATCCTCACGACAAAACCGAAATGGAAAGCGAATGTCCGGCTCGTGGCGGTTGGCGAACTGATGCCGGCGGCTGAGAGTCGCGCCACAGCGGCTCTCGATCTGCGTTCGATTGATGGCGGCGTACTTGTGCAAGATCGCGACGCTGGGTCCGATGATCCGGCTGCGTGGAAAGTTGCCACGCTGAAGTCTCCGATCGATGCCCAGCTCGCGGCACTGGCCTTCGCCTGGGCGATCGTGCGATACGTGAAGAGCAACGCGATCGTCGTGGTGCAAGCGGGCACGCTGGTCGGTGTCGGCGCCGGGCAGATGAGCCGCGTCGACTCGGTCGAAATCGCCCTTCGAAAGGCTGGCGACCGGGCCAAAGGCGCTGTGCTGGCTTCCGACGCGTTTTTCCCCTTCCCCGATTCGATCGAGCTAGCCGCCAAGGCCGGCATCGCGGCGGTGATTCAACCGGGCGGCTCGGTTAAAGACGCCGAGGTCGTCGCCGCCTGCAACCGATGCGGCCTGGCGATGCTGTTCACTGGTCGCAGGCATTTCAAGCATTGAGCACCATTCTCGACCAGATCGTCGCCGACAAGCGGCGCGAGATCGCGGCCGCCAAAGCGGCGCTCGCTGAGCGCGAGCTGGCGGCGCGGCTGGCCGACGCTCCGGAGCCCCGCGACTTTTTCGCCGCGCTGGCCGCACCAGGCCCGATCAATTTGATCGCGGAGATCAAGAAGGCCAGCCCGTCGAAGGGGATCATCCGCGAGGACTTCGATCCCGTGGCGGTCGCCAGCGTTTACGAAGCGCACGGCGCTACCTGCCTGAGCGTGCTGACTGACGAGCCTCACTTTCAAGGTCGCCTGGAGCATCTCACCGCAGTGCGCGCGGCGGTCGAGCTGCCAGTGCTGCGCAAAGATTTCATCCTCGATCGCTATCAACTGCTCGAAGCTCGGGCTGCCGGCGCCGATGCCGTGTTGTTGATCGCCGAATGCCTCGACGACTGTTCGCTGCGCAGCCTGCACAACGCGGCGCTCGAACTGGGGATGACCCCGCTCGTGGAGTTTTACGAGCCGGCGAACCTCGCGCGCGTGCTGAACGCTGGCGCCCTGCTGGTGGGCATCAACAACCGCGACTTGCACACGTTCGAAGTCGATCTGGAACACACGCTAAGACTGCGCGCGCAGATTCCCGCCGATCACATCGTGGTCGGCGAAAGCGGCATCGCCACGCGCGACGACGCCCTGCGCCTCGAACGTGGCGGCGTGCAAGCAATGCTGGTGGGCGAAAGCCTGATGCGCGCCACCGACATCGGCGCGGCGGTCGACGCACTGCTGGGCCGCGCTTGAAGTGAAGCGCTGTAGCCGGCCTCACCGAGGCCGGTCGCATCTCCGCTGTCAACAGCGTCGAATATCGCGTTACCAGAACGTGTAAATGAACGGCCCAGCTCCGGTCGCCGAGAAGGCCGCCAGCGCCCCCACCAGACCGATCACAATCAGGATCGGCAGCAGCCACCACTTCTTGTTGTGCTTCAGGAAGTCGATGAACTCGGCTACCAGGCCAGGCTGCGGCGCTTGTGAGAGGTCCTCAAATTGCTGCTTGTCCGACTTGCTCATGATCAATCGCTCGGGCGGGTTGTGTGGGCTCGGCCGCCGCGACCAGACTGTGCGACTACCAAAGCGGTCTATCTATCAATACCTAGAATTGTCGCAGATAGCGAGCCTTGCCGCCGCGATCGGGCTCGTAGTGCTCCCAGTAGCTGGCGGCCTGACGGTCCAGCCGCCGGTTCAGCGGGTCGCGTCCTAGCAGTCGAAACACCAGCGCTACCGGCGTGAAGATTCCATAGTAAATGATGCCCAAGGCCAAATGCGAAACCACCCAGCCGATTGGCCAGGCAACTACACTGAGCCCAATAAACGGCCACCGCAACCACTCCGGCCGCGTCATGCCAATAATGCGCAGCACGACCGCCACGAGCCAAAAGGCTAGTCCGCGCTCGACATGTCCGCGGTACAGCGCCAGCGGGCAGGCAAGCATGCCCAGAAAGAACATGCCAGCCTGCGAAAACTCGCCGAGCATCTTACGATCGGGCTGCCAGTTGATCTTGACGAGCGCCATGTGTTGCTTTCGTAATGCTGCTAGTCCAAAGCGAATTGCTTAAGGTACGCGTCGGCGTCCGCCACGGTGGCTTCCATTTGTTCTTCCTTCAACAACACGCAGTGCTCGAGTACCAGCACGTCGATGTTCGTGGCCATGAAACAGCGGTAGGCCTGCTCCGGCGTGCCGACAATTGGCTCGCCGCGCACGTTGAAGCTGGTGTTAATCAGCACCGGGCAACCCGTGCGCCGCTCGAACGCCTTGAGCAGCCGATAGTACCGCCCGTGCCGCACGGGGTCGACGGTTTGCACGCGGGCTGAATAGTCGACGTGTGTCACCGCCGGGATCTCGCTGCGCGGACAGTTCAAAAGCGCGATGCCCGTAAGTCCCTGCTCGCGGCCGGCGTCGTGGGTGCGTTTATCAGGCTGCACGGGCGCCACCAGCAACATGTACGGGCTGTCCTCCTCGGGGCGCATTTCGAAGAACTCATCGACGCGCGACCGCAGCACCGACGGTGCGAATGGCCGGAACGATTCGCGGAACTTGATCTTCAGGTTCATCGTCGATTGCATCTCAGGGCGCCGCGGATCTCCCAAAATGCTCCGACCGCCGAGCGCCCGAGGGCCAAATTCCATGCGTCCTTGAAACCAGCCGATTACTTTGCCATCCGCCAAGTGTTCCGCAACAGCTTCGGTCAAAGCTTCGTCGTCGGCATAGCGAATGTAACGGGCCTCGACACCGCGCAAGCGCCGCTCGATCTGTTCGTCGCTGAACTCGGGGCCCAATAGAGAACCACGCTGCGAGTCGTAGCGCTCCGGCTGTCGCGGTTCGTCGAGCAACTGATTTTGAATAAACAACGCCACGCCGAGCGCACCGCCGGCGTCGCCCGCGGCGGGTTGAATCCAGAGGTTTTCGATCGGCGTTTCTCGCAGCACGCGGCCGTTTGCCACACAGTTGAGCGCCACGCCGCCGGCCAGGCACAGGTTCTTTTGACCGGTGGTTTCGACCAAGTGCCGCACACTGCGCAACATCACTTCTTCGGTCACCTGCTGGATCGAGGCGGCCAGGTCCATGTGCCGCTCGGTCAGCGGCGACTCCGGCGTGCGGGGCGGCCCACCGAACAGTCTGTCGAATCTCCGCGAGGTCATCGTCAGCCCCTGGCAGTAGTTGAAATACTGCATGTCGAGGCGGAACGATCCATCGGGCTTGAGATCGATCAGGTGCTGCAGAATCAAATCGGCGTAGCGCGGCTGGCCGTAGGGGGCCAACCCCATCAGTTTGTACTCACCGCTATTGACCTTGAAACCACAGTAGTAAGTGAAGGCCGAATAGAGCAAACCGAGCGAGTGCGGAAACCGCATTTGATGCGTGAGCTTGATACGATTGCCTTGGCCCACGCCGTAGCTGGCCGTAGCCCATTCGCCCACACCATCGAGCGTGAGAATAGCCGCTTCGTCGAACGGCGATGGAAAGAACGCGCTGGCCGCATGCGACTCGTGATGCTCAGTGAATACGAACCGCTTGCGATACCGGCCTCCGAGTCCTCGGGATAGTACCTTGGGCAAAAAGAGTTTCTCGCCCGCCCAGGCGGGGAGTGCCCGACGAAAAGTGCGAAATCCTTGCGGTGCGTAGGCCAAGTAGGTCTCAAGCAGCCGCTCGAACTTCAGCAGCGGCTTGTCGTAAAAGCCGACCCAGTCGAGATCGCCCGGACCGACACCCGCCTCGACCAGACAATAGTCAACCGCCTGTTGCGGGAACCCATCGTCGTGTTTGATGCGGCTAAAACGCTCTTCCTGAGCGGCCGCCACGATTCGGCCGTCGACGACCAACGCGGCCGCAGAGTCGTGGTAGAAAGCCGAAATACCAAGAATGGCAGTCATCGATCGTTCCGAGCCCGGCGGCGCCCTTCGAGATCGATCCTTGGTTGCGAGCGATCTCCGATCTCGTGTGCCAGTCTAGGATTCTGACCGACAGGCGTCAAAGCAGGCTTGACGGCCACGCGAACGTCTGCCGGCAGTCGGTTGGAGTATGGCTACTTTCCCAACCCCAGCAGTCCGCCGAACAGACCGCCTTGCTTCGTCTTTCGTGGTTTGGCTTTCTCGTAGTAGCTGGCAGGCGCGACCCGGCCCATCTGAATTTCCTCGCTGTGAGAATCTGAGGTTCGCCGCTGTGTCTGCGTGCTTTGCATGGGAAGCGGGCGATTCGAGCCGGGATAGTAAGTTCGTCGCGATTGACCGCCACGCTCACTTAATGGCACCGCGCTGGTAGAACTCGACCCGCGATTGGCGCCGGACGTGCGCGTGGCGCTTGGTCGCGACCATTGTCGCGATTCATTCACCATCGGACGCGGCGAGCCGGCGCGCCATTGCGAAGCGGCGCCTGCGCCGGGCTGGTCTGTTGCCGAGACCGGCAGCGACTGCTCGTCAGGCAACGCCTCTTCGGTTTGCAGTTGGGGGCCATCCAGAATCGACAGCGCCCGCGGTGAGCTATCGGCAGTAGCAGGCGGGTGCCGTGGCGTCGCCCACTTGACTTGTGATGTCGAAGGCTCGTCGTGGATTGCGTTCTCGGGCAAGTCGCCAGTCGGCGTGGTCCGCGCCCGGCTGAAGCCAAGTCCCACTTCGCTCAATTGATCGGCCGATGCCGGTCGTGCTTCCTCGTCTTCGTTTGGATCGGGCCAGTCGATTTCAGACCCTGCGTCCGCATCGGCCGTTAGTTCTGCAGCATGCGATGCCGGAAATGTGAATGCATCTGCTGCAGCTTGCGGTTCTTCCATAGCATCCATTCGCTGCGCCTGCCGACCGGTTTCCGGAGTTGTGCTAGGCGCGGCGGCATCGGGAGGAGTGGCGCTAGGTTCTTCGGGCGCGGCGGTTGGTGGCTCGGGGTTTTCAAACGGCGTTTCCGGCGGCGGAAGCGGCTGTTCGCCCTCGGGAGTGGTTTCAGGCGCTGGCGCTGGTTCGGTTTCCTCGGTAGGCGCCGTCTCACCTTCGGGAGCAGCAGGCTGCTCGGGCTCCGCCGGCAACTCGCCCGGCATTTCTTCGACCGGGAAACTCGGCTCTTCCGTCGGTAACGCCGGGAGTTCCGGTTCTGCTCCACCGGGGAGCATGCTTTCGTCGGGTGAAGTCCCCTCTTCCGTCGGCTCAGTCGATTCATCCACGCCCGGTTCAGTGGTTTCGCCTGGCGCCGGGAGCGATTCCTCACGGCCGGGAACGACCTCGGTCTCCTGGATCATCATTTCGGGGGGCGAAAGCGGCATTTCCGGGTCTTCGTCCCACCGCCGCCAAAAGGTTGGCGTATAACCGAACTCATGGTTGAGAGGCACTTCGACGCGCTTGCGCAGATAGGGCCAGTGATACCGGAGGGAGAACTTCGGCCCAACGCCGGCGTCGGCTGTGGATGGCAGTGCCAGTAGGGCGAGCGTGACAGTGGCAGCCGCCCGTAGAAGCCCTAGGCGTCGGTTGGTCATTTCGACTTCCTCGCAATGGAGACCGCACCCGCAAAGTTTGCGCAGGCGATACTGCTTCAATAATCGGCAAAGCCTGCATCGGAGTTCCGAAATTCCTAAATCGGTTCCGACGAGGGGGAATTCCGGCTGGATAGGAGATTTGGCGCGAATACCGGCGACGCCTTGGTTCTGGAGTCGCCAAGGTCTTTTGCCCCAAGGCATTAAATGCCGGGAAAGACGCGTGCCTTTAGTTGACAGCGCGCGCCCGCCAGATAGGATGATTCCCAAGGGGTGTCAGCCGGATCGCACGCCGGGGGGCGGTGCTAGCAATCAGCCGAAACGGTGTCGGAGACGGCTGCTCGATGCACCCACCGAACCTTGGGGGCACGTGGACCCGTAAAGCAAGCGGACAAGGGATTATAGCGTATGATGCCATGGGACGGCCGCACAATCGGCCGTAGGCCGGGCGCGTCGAGTTCCTTAGCTCCAGGGCGGTGCTAGTCACCAGTCGTGAAAAGGCATTGGCGGCCGGCGCATGGCGAGTCTGCTGGTCGTTGAGCTCTGGATTCGCCCCTTGGTTATCCTACAAGCGGCGAAGGTCGTCTGCAGACGGCCGGTCGATCGTTGCTTAGCGGCAACCGCTAGCTTGGTTCGCCGCATACTCATCATCCCGTCGAATTCGAGCAAGCTTCCATGAAAAGGCTGAATCTAAAACTATTGACCTTGTTGGTGATCACGGCGCTCGTGCTCGTGATTGGCGTGAGCTTGCTCTGGAACTTCCAGATGCGGCGGAACTCCAGGAACCACGTTATCTGGGCAGATCAAGCTGCCAAGAAGGGTGACTTGCCCGAGGAGCTCAAACAACTTCGCCGCTATCTGATCTACGACGAAGACGATGTCAAGATTCAACGGCGCTATGCTCTCAGGCTCTGCGATCTGGCCGAGAGTCCGCAATCGGACAAGAGCGTCCTCATGTTGGCGCTCAACCAACTGCAAATTGCGCGTCGTAACAGCCCCAAGGACCCCGAAATCCTCGATCGACTGGCGACGTTTTATCAGAAGTTGGGACGCGCGGTCGATGGCATACCGCTTTTCGAGCAACTGTTGGCGTTGCAGCCGAAGAACGCCGACGCCAAGAAGAAACTCGCCGAATGCCACTTGTTCTCGCGCGAGTTTGACAAATCGATCGAACTGTTGCGTTCCGCCATCGAAGATAAGCCGCAGGATATCACCATCTACGGTCGACTATCAGTCGTCTATGAGAACGGCAAACAGCAACCCGAAGAAGCCGCCAAGGTCATCGATGAAATGGTTAGCGCCAATCCCGAGAGTTGGGAGGCCTACTTGGCGCGCTACCAGTACAGGAAATCTCACAATCGCGGCGAGGAAGCCGACGCCGATCTCAACCGCGCTCTGGAACTTCAACCAACGCAATTGGGCGTGCTGCTGGCCGCAGCCGAACGTGCATCGACCGCGCGTGAATTCGACAAAGCTCGCGGCTTCCTCGATAGGGCGCGTGAAGCTCACCCCAACGCGCGCGACGTCTACATGAGCCTTTCCACCTCAGCCCGCGCTCAGAACGACGTGGCTGAAGCCGAGAAGTGGATCCAGGAGGGTCTCAAAGAAGAGAACGCCGGCGAGGACCGGGCTTTGCTATGGATGCTGGCCGATCTCAAGGTCGTGACGCGCGACCTGGACGGCACCCTGGCCCTGATTCCCCGCTTGGAAAAGGCCGGCACTCCGAAGGAACAGGTCGAGTTTCTCCGCGCCCTGATCTTCATGCAGGAAAAGAGGTACACCGAGTCGCAAGCGATTCTCGATCGGATTCGACCTGCGGTCGCCAGCTCGCCCGTGTTTGAAGAGCAGGTCGATGTGTATCGTGCCATGTGCTTCCGCGCGCTGGGACAGCCCGACCGTGAGATCGAAGTCTATCGCCACCGGTTGTTAGTCAATCCGCTGGCCGCGGGTACGCGCATCGACCTGGCACGCGCGCTGCTGATGAACGGCCAGATCGACGAGGCCATCCAAGAACTCCAGTCGGTCAGTGCCGACATCCGCGCCCAATCGCTGTTATATCAGGCGCTCTTGGTGCGCAATCTGCGCAGTCCCGAGGCTCAGCGCGACTGGACCAAGACCGACGAGCTTGTGCAACAGATTCGTCAGCAGAACCCCGACAATGTGAACGGTTTGGCGATCGAAGTCGACTACTTGATTAAGAAGGGCCAACCCGATGCGGCCCTCGCCTTGCTCAATTCGAGCAGCGAGAAGTTCGGCGACAATGCCATCTTCTGGCGGGCCCAAGCGGAAGTGAGTTCCATCAAGTCGGGCCCCGCAGAAGGCCTCAAGGTGCTCGATGCGGCACGGCAGAAGCTGGGTGATTCGAACGATTTGCGCTTGCAGCAGATTTCGTATTTAAGCCAAATTGGCGATGATGCCGCGAAGCAGAAGATCGTTGACATCGTTGCCAAGGTTGACGAACTGCCAGAGGCCGAGCGGATTCCGCTGTTGCAATCGGCGGCCGCGGCGTTCAATCGGCTGCGCGACTTCTCGCGCTCGGGACAGTATTACGAAGAAATCGCCAAGCGCGACCCTGCTGATTTGACGGCGCTCTTGATGATCTTCAGCGTGGCCCGCGAAGCCAACGACGAAGCGAAGATGCAGGACGCGATTGCCCGCATCAAGGAAATGGTCGGCGAAGACAACAGCTACTTCCTCTTCTGCCGGGCGTCGGCCCTCGTCTGGGAGGTAGTACAGGGGAAGGCCCAGCCCGATGCGCTGGTGCAAGCCGGCAAGTTGCTCGACAAAGCTGCCCAGCAGCGTCCGAACTGGGGGCTGCTGCTCAGCCTGCGCGGCGAAATTGACGAGCGCGACGGAAACGTGGACGCGGCGATCGCCAGCTATAAGCGTGCGGTTTCGCTCGGCGACACCAGCCCCCAATTGCTTCGTCGCCTTGTCGTGCTGCTGATTAACCGCAGCCGCGGGCCTGAAGCCAAAGCGCTCCTCGCCAACGTCCCCAACCCGCGCGAGTCGCTCGGTCCGCGGCTGTCGGTGGTGATGAAGTTGCTCGATGGCGACGTGCAAGACGCCATGAAGCTGGCGTCCGAGGCCTTGGCCGAGGATGCGGAAAACGCGCAACTGCAGCTCTGGTTCGCCATGATTGCTTCGAACTCGGGCTACTATGACGAGGCCGAGAAGGCCTTTCGCCGGGCAACGGAGTTGGGGCCAGAGAGCTCCGATTGTTGGATGGGCTTGTTTCGTTTCCTCGTCGAGCGTCAGCGCACCGAAGAGGCCCGCACGCTGCTACCTAATATCGAGAAGCATGTCGCGGAAAAGTCGCGACCGCTAGTAATGGCGCAATGCCTGGAAATGGTCGGTGACGCGGCAGAAGCCGAAAAGCACTACCAACAAGCCGTAGCGGCCGACCCCGACAATTTGCTAATCAAACGTGAGTTGGCCTCGTTCTACGCCCGGAGGAAGAACACGGAAGCTCTCAATAAGGAGCTGACTGAGCTTTCCGAGCGCGGCCGCCGGACCAAGCCGTCGGAGATTTCGGATGACGATCGGACGCACATTCTTTGGGCCAATCGCATGTTGGTGTCGCTAGCCGCCCAGCAAGGTCGCACGGAATCTCTGCACGAAGCCCTGGCACTGCTCGATCGTAACGCCAATGCGGATGGCAAGCTCGGACCAGATGACGTGAGCATCAAGATTGGCCTGCTCGCGCGATTGGGTGATCCGAGCTCCAGGCAGGTGGCGATCGACCTGGCGCGAAGCCTGTTGCTCGACGACCCCGCGCGAGTCGCGGATCGCTTGCAACTGGCCAAGCTGCTTGACCGCGATAATCGCTGGGCGGAGTGCAAAGATGAGATGTTAACTTTGATATCGATGCAAGGAGACAACGCGGAGGTCAATCTGACCTACGCTGACATGTTGTTGCGCCACGGTGAATCGGAAAACGCTGTTAGCCTGATTAACAAGCTCGAAGAGACGCATCCTCGGGATCCCTTGTTCCTGGCGATCAAAGCCCGCCTACTCAGCAAGCAGGATAAAGCGGCGGAAGCGATCGCTTTGCTGCGCGGTCAAATCGTACGACCACTGCCACCTAACCAAGTGCCATTGCTAAAGACGGTAGCCGTGCAGTTGATCGATTTAGGGCGCGGGAGTACAGAGCCCGATACCTACAACGTCGCAGCCGAGGAGCTCTTGAGGGAATACGTCAGCGAAGTACCAAACGATGTACTGTCGCTGGCCGAGTTCCTAGGCCGTCGCGGCGATTTGGACGGTGCCTTTGACGTGATGCGGCAGGCGATCGAGCGCAAATTGCCGATCGAGCCGACCACGCGCCTGGCGATGACGCTGTTAAACGATTATCACGCGAAGGCGACCGATGCGCAGTTCGCCGATGCGGAAAAGTGGCTCAATCAGGGGCTGGCCGCTGATCCCAATGATATCGCACTACAGTTGCAGTTGGCGCAGTATTACGATCTGCGCGGCAACTACGACGAGGCCGTGAAGGTCTATCGAGAGTTGAAGGATCGAGAGGAGCTCGACAAGTTCGCCAGGATCACTGTCTACAACAATCTGGCGTTCATCCTTGCGGTCAAGGACAAAAATGCCAAGGAAGCCGAGCCGCTCATTGATCAAGCGATCGAGGCGACGGGGTTGCCCAGTCCGGTCTCCGAGCTTCTTGATACGCGCGGCGTGGTCAAACTCGCCAAAGGCGACCTGGCCGGAGCGCTGGAGGACCTCAAGGGAGCTTGCGAAAGCGCGCCGAGTGGAATCAAGCTGTTTCACCTCGCCTGGGCGCAGCATGAAAGCCGCGACGACGTGTCGGCCGCCAAGACATTCGAGGAGGCGCAGAAATTGGGCCTGAATGCGTCCACGATTTCGGCGCTGGAGCGGCCTAAGTTCGACGAGTTGCGTAAGATTCTCCCGCAGACCCAAGCGGCTGCCGCACCGTAACGCCGTCCGGCAACCAACTTGTCGTCCCGGGATTGCTTGGCGAAGGCGCCCTCGCGCGACGGCGCGATTCGGCCAAGCCAGCGATGGTGTTGTGTTGCTGGATTGAAACATCGCCCCATCCTGGCGTTGTGCTTAGGCAACATTCGGTGCGGATACTCGCTGCGGCAATCCTTCCATTCGACACTGCGGCTGGAGAGCACGCCTTGCCGAAGTGTAATTGTCAGCCAGCTTTGCATCGCAACAAATGATTGCCCGGCGGCCTGCTGGCAGAAACTCTCCAAACTGGCGCACGAAGTGCTCTTCTGTTAGCCATGGCCCAGCCGGGCCAATCAGGCGTATCACTTCGTCCGCAAACCAGCAACCCAGGCAGTTGTTATGGCTAGGGTCGTCAATCGGCGTCGCGTCGCCGGCCGCCAGGCTCGACGCGGTTTTCTCTCCTTTGAGTGGATTCTGCTCATCTCTTTGCTGGTCATCGGGGTGATCGGGGGTCTGAGTGCTGTTCGCGACGCGCTGATCCTCGAACTGAAGGACGTGGCCGATTGCGTCCGGGCGCTCAACGTCACAGGGACGACATCGACGGACACCACGGAGCCGGTCGTTTTCGATCCGGCACAGGGATTCAATTCGAGCGCCTTTCCGACGCCCTAACACGACTTGCGGTCGGCCGTCCCCTTCGCTCGCAAGCCGCGAATTCCATGGCTCTCCACAAGCTGGATCACCCAGCCACTAGTGCCCTCGGGCGGCGACCCGTAAACTCATATCTCCGTGTGGAGGACGCTACGCGAATTGGGCAGCGCGCGTGGCGTGCCCTGTCAGCGTGCCGACCCGTACCATTCTGAGGAGGAACTCACACCGTGGCCAAATCCGAGGAAAAGCCCGTAGGGCCTGCCGAAAGCGAAGCCGCCGGCCAACGCCCCCCGCAGGTACGAATCGACGACACGCGCTCTGTGGCCTCTTACGCCAATTTCTGTCGCGTCACCAGCACGCCTGAGGAGCTGATCATCGACTTCGGGCTGACGGCGCAACCGTTTGGAGTGCCGAGTGAACCTGTGCAAATCAGTCAGCGGATTATCACTAACTTCTACACAGCCAAGCGGCTGCTGCACGCCTTGCAACTCACGTTAGCGCGACACGAGCAGATGTTTGGCGTTTTGGAAACGGATGTGCAGAAGCGAATCATGCCAGGCACGCGCACGTAGTTCGCATGTCCGCGCCTTGGTACCATTTGGTCGATGCGGCGGCGATCCCTTCGCCTGCGCTCGTTGTGCATGCTGATCGCGTGGGCGAGAATCTGCGTCGCACCATCGCCCTGGCCGGCGGCGTCGAGCGCCTGCGGCCACACGTTAAGACCCACAAGACGCGCGAGATCGTTCGGCAGCAACTGACTGCCGGCATCGACAAGTTCAAGTGTGCCACACTCGCAGAGGCTGCTCTGACGGCCGAGTGCGGTGCGCGCGACGTGCTCCTTGCCTATCAAACAGTTGGACCGAGTGTCGAACTGTTGGCTCGCCTCGCGCGCCGGTTCCCACAAACACGGTTCTCGGTCATTGCCGACGACGCCGGCGCCATTGCTGCCCTCGGCGCCCGCTTCGCTCGCGAGCCGCAATCGCTTGACGTGTTCCTCGACCTCGACGTCGGCATGCATCGTACAGGTGTCGCGCCCGGCGAAGGGGCGCTCGCGATGTACAACGAGCTAATCCGCACGCCCGGCCTGCGTGCCGCCGGCTTGCACATTTACGATGGGCATCTGAAGCAGCGCGACGTCGCGGAACGATCGCTGGCGGTGGCTGCCGGTTTCGCTCCGGTAGAGTGGCTGATCGATCGCTTAAGCGCCGCCAAGCTGCCAGTAGGAGCGATCGTGGCCGGCGGATCGAATACGTTCGCAATTCACGCGCGCGATCCTCGGCGCCAGGTTAGTCCCGGCACCTTTGTCTTCTGGGACGCCAGTTACCTCGAGAAGTACCCCGATCTCGATATGTTGCCGGCGGCCGTACTCGTGACGCGCGTCGTCAGCCGGCCGACTCCGACGCGCGCCTGCGTCGATTTAGGCTTCAAGTCGGTTGCTTCCGACAACCCCAACCCGAGGGCGCTCTTTTTGGACTTGCCCGATGCCAAGATGGTGATCCACAGCGAAGAGCATTTGGTTTTTGAGTCCCCTTCGGCGACGCGACTGGCCGTCGGCGATGTGTTGTACGCGCTGCCCTATCACGTCTGTCCGACGGTTGCGCTCTACCCTGAACTTCTCGTCGCCCGTGACGGAATGATCGTCGACCGCTGGGCCGTGGCGGCACGCGATCGCTTTCCGCGGCTCGATTGAATTGGTCGACGTGTCAGTCTTCGTGCCCCGCCGACGCACTACTTCTTCGCCACACCCAGTTCGGCTAGCTTGGCCGCGATGTCGGTGCCGTGGCTCTTCGTTTGCACTTTCTTGTCGATATACAGAATCTTCCCACCCTTGCCGATGTAAAACGTCCAGCGCTGCGGGAACTTTCGCTCGGCGTCGGTCACCCCGTAAGCGTCCGAAGCCTTGTGCTCAGGATCGCTCAGGATCGGGTAATCGAGCCCTAGCTCCGTGGCAAACTCCTTGTTGAACGCCGGCATATCGCAACTGGCCGTGAAGTAAGCCACGTCGAATTTCCGCAGCGACTGGCCGAACTCCTTCATCGACTTGCACTCGGCGGTGCAGCCACCTGTCTTGGCCTTGGGGAACCAGGCGATCACCACGGCTTGCTTGCTCGTCAAATCACTGAGCTTGTAGGTGTTGCCGTCGGTCCCTTGCAGTTCGAAGTCGGGAGCGGCGTCTCCTTCTTTCAAATCCGCGGCACTGCCAATTTTCGCGCCGGCTACCACGAGGCAAAACAGCACAACGAACGGCGAAACGAGGAGTTTCATCGAAGGAGCTCCACAGGCGAAGAATATCAGGACGGCGACCGTATCCGTGCCGGCAGCCTAGCCGCTGACTTGGCCTTCGTCCACTGGTCGCCGCCAGCGCAGCCAGCCCGAGTCACTGCATACGGCTACCGATACATGCCGCCATTGGGGCTGATGATCTGCCCTACGACAAAAGCCGAATCCTCGCTGGCCAGAAACAACGCCACGCCGGCGATGTCCTCGGGCTCTCCCAGCCGGCCAAGTGGTGTGTGCTTGAGCATGCCGGGGCGCCATTTCTCGGGCAGGTGATTGAGCATCGGCGTGTTAATCCAGCCGGGGGCGATACAATTGACGCGAATCCCCTGCGGAGCAACTTCTTGCGACAGCCCCTTCGTCAGGGCAATGACGCCTCCCTTGGCCGCCGTATACGCGATCGCTCCCGGCAGGCCCCCGAGCCCCGCCACCGAGCCGAGATTGATGATCGCGCCGCGTTGCCGAGGTACCATCCGCCGCAGAGCCTCGCGAATGCAGTAAAACGTCCCGTCGAGGTGCACGCGCAACTGCGCGTGCCAACGATCGTCGGGCACTTCGGCCGTCGGCATCAATCCGGCTTCAGCCGTGCCGGCATTGTTCACCAATACGTCGACTGGCCAGCCGCGCTCGTCGACCGCCGCAAACAGCCGACGGACCGCCTCGGGGTCGGTCACGTCAGTGGCGACCACCAGCGGATCGTGCCCTGCCGAACGGAGCAAATCCGCCGTCTGCTCTCCGGATTCGGCGTTTAGTTCCGCGACGACGATGCGAGCGCCTTCGGCCGCAAACCGCACCGCGATCGCGCGACCGATCCCCGAGCCCGCGCCGGTGACGACCGCAACCTGATCCTTGAGTCTCATACGGCAACCTTGGCAAAGTTACAGGCCAGCGCGAAACGGCGCTTCTGGCAAAGGCGCCAAGGTAAGTCGGTCAAAGCCATCGGGCAACCGAGAAACGCCTCGATTGCCACAGAGAAGTCGCCTGCAGTCAGGCGGCCGACAAGCGATCGGCCAGATGCTCGATCTCCAAGCCGATCAGTTCATCGACGAGCTCTCGAGCTGACTGCGGCCGACGCAACGGCTCCTGCGCAGTCAGGCCGGCGACGAACTTCGCCACTTCGCGCGATACCCAGGGTGCGCGCTGGCGCAGGTCGACATAGCGCCGCGCTGTCGCGGGTGGATCTATGCCGGGGACAGACGGGGCCGTCACCGTCAGGCTCAATGGCCCGCTTAGTAACTCGTAAAGTGTCACTCCCAATGCGTACAGGTCGCTCCGGGCGTCGAAACGCGGCTGGCTGTTAACACACTCCGGGGCCAGGTAGTGAGCGGTGCCGAGGGCCACCCGGTCGAGCCCCGTGCCGAGGTCACCGGGGCGTCGAGCGAAGCCGAGATCGACGAGCGTCGCGTGTCCCGAGGGGGCCAGCAGAATATTGTCCGGTTTGACGTCCCCATGGACCCAGCCGCAGTCGTGTAGCACTGCGAGGGCTTCGGCGACTTGTCGAGCGACCCACAGGGCCAGTGCAAGCGGCAGGGGGCCGCGGCGTTCGAGTACGTACGAGAGCGAGGCACCATCTAGCCAAGGCATCACGACATAAAAGGGCGCCTCGTGCGTGCGGGCGTCCAAAACCGGAACCAAATGGGGACTCGCAGCCAGTCGACCGATAGTGGCCTCGCGCTGGATGAGTGCCTGAGCGGCCGCGTTCTGTTCCCACTCGGGGAGGAGCAGCTTGAGTGCGTAAGCTGCGTCGATCGATCCTCCAGCCGACGGACGGGCCTTGTAGACCGCCGTGAGCGAACCCTGATGAACGTCTTGGACCAACCTCCATCCGCCAGCGAGAACGGTCAGGTTGACCGCGGACTCGGTCGAGTCGCTCGGTGAATTCGCCGCAGGAACTTGCGCCGCGAGTTGGCGCGATGTCACGATCGAAGCCATCGGGCCCCCCTTGAGCCGACGACAACACGATGAGAACGAGATTACCGTTGGTATCGGTCGAATCGATCGCGGGGTTGAGGCAAGCTGTCCGTCGCCGCCCGATACCCTTGCTAGTCAGGCTTGCTAGCAGTCGACTACGAGCGACCGGCCATGCCGCACGCCGTGAGCAGCACCGCCGCGAACAACAGGACCGCGCCGACGGGGAGCAGCACGATTCCCAATCCTGGGTCGCCACCCTGGGGGTTCAGCCCGCCTAGGAAGAAGCCCATCGGCACCAGCACGCCCGCCGAGAGCAGCGAGCCGGAGGCGATCACACGTCCACGAGCGCTCCAACCCGGCACCAGTCGAACGCTGCCGGCGAACGCCAACTGCAGGATCGCCAACAGCGTGCCGTGGGCATGCGCTAAGGTCCACATCAGCCGGCGAGCGTCGTTGTCGACGCTGAGATACCAGCTTACTTTCAGTCCGTGCAGCGCCTCGAGCACGATTCCGAGCGTGAGGAATACAAGTAACGACCACCATCCAAAGCGCAAGTGGCGCCGTACGACCAGAGCTTGTCCCGCGGACGTCGAGGCACCGTCGCCTGAATCTGCATTGAGCGCATCGGCGAAGTCCTCGATGAGGTCCGACCGGCGACCAGCTTCCTGATCGTCGGCTTGCTGTTCAGGGCGCACCGTCGCCGCGCTCGGTACTTCGTTGCGTCGGGTATGGCGCGAGCGGCGGCTCATTCTTCGATGTGCACGGCGCGATTGTCGCGCCGGCCCAGATGTTCTTGCCACGCCTGGCGATCGACATGGCCGTCGACGCCCAACAGCAACTCGGCGTCAGTACGCCGCGCACCAGACGGCTGGAGCTCCCAAGTCTGGATGAGCCGCTGCGCCGCAGTGGTTCGTTCTGGCGCAGACGCGAGAAAATCATACGACAGGTGCGAGTCCAGGCCGAACCTGGCAAGTTGCCGCTGTGCAACGAATCGAATGGCCTCGTAGGGGTCGACCAGCAATTCGGCCAGGTACGGCGCGACCCAATCGTCACCGCTGGCCTCGCGGGCAGGCTGCCACCCGAGGTGCCAGGCGGTCACGATCCGCTGGGCGGCGTTGCCTTCGAGCAGCCAGCGGACCACGACGGCTAACTCTCGGTCGTCGTCGGTCGACGTAACACTCTTGCGACCGTACCATTTATCAAGCCATTCGGCGGTCCAGGCCAAGGTGCGGTCGAGATGGCATAGGTTGCAGGCGTTCATCCGCGCGCCAACCGTGTTGTCGACCACCGGGCTATCAATGCGATGATTGCGAATGGCCTTGTGCAATGCGTAGCTCGTGTGCGGCATGTGGCAGTTGTAGCACAAACTGCCTGCCGACTTGATCGGATGGTGGGTGTGCTCGGCGATCCGCTCGCGATAGTCCAGATGGCAACTTAAACAGTTCTCATTGGTCTGGCCCGCGGCAGTTAATTGATCGTTGGGTGCCGCAGCGTGCATGGAGTGGCACGTCAAGCAAGTCAATTGACCACGCTCGTAGCAGGCGGACTGCGTCATGTTATTGAACTCGCGGCCGCCCACGCGAGCCGTGCCATCGGGCCAGAACTTCGACTCCAGATCATCTCCAGGAGCGCCTCCCTCTTCGAGCCGCTGCACGTGCAGGTCGGGCTCCAACCCTTGCCCGGGCTGGTAATCGACGCCGAACTCCGGGATTCTCTCGCTGACCCTCATGTACGAAAAACTGTGGCACCGTCCACAGATTTCCGCCGCTGCCTGCTTATCCAGTCGCGCCGGATTGACGATCGTCGGATCGGGCGCCCCCGAATGATGCCAGCGGTAGCGCCGCGCCGGGTCGCGATTGGCGCGCGTGTGCTCGTCGGCTGGGCCGTGGCAGGCCTCGCACGAAATCCCCAGTTCGCCTACTCGCGTGTCGTTAGTCACCAAACCGGGTTGTCCACCCGTGCTGTGGCAATACACGCAATTCGTGCTCCACATGGCGAATCGCCGTGTCGGTAGGTCGGGCGGTCGCAGGAAAACGGCGCTATCCGGCAGGAACCGGCCCTCCGCAATCTGATACATGATCGGCAATTGACAGAGCGCTGCGGTTCGCCCCTGGCCAATGGGTATCCAGTAGCCGTGCTGATTGTGTGAGCCCGTGCTCATCACGACGCGTCGCGGCTGGTGCTTCGATCGACCGAGCTCGGCGACGGCGGAGAGCTCGCCGGGAACCCTTGCCAGGACGGCGTCCGCAGCTTGTTGCCACCACCCGTCGTCGTCAATCGTCACCCACAGTTCATCGCTGTGCCAAGCGAAGTGGTACCGGCCGTTCGTGTTCTCCACCGTTTCATTGCCGCGCGGGGCGGCGAGTGTGTCGCGCCGCACGACTTGCGTCATCGTGCGGTGATAGGAGTGGTGCCAGCTATCGAACTGGCTTGGGTGACAGGCCCGGCATTCCGCGCTCGACACGTAGCCTTGATCGCGTACGCGGCGTGGTACGGATTCTGGTGTTGGCGGTGTCAAATGGGCGGCGCGCATACCGGCCGCCACGCCAGCGACGACCAGCGCCAACAACACGACGAGCGGCGCCGCCGCGCGCCGCTGGGTGGCCGCCACTCGCAGCACCGGCAGCAGGCCCAACAGGCCGATGATCAGTACTGGCCAGAGTTCGAGAAATCGCATCATGGCGCCATGCTTTAACGTTGCTGGCCGCTCGAGGCGGCAACCATGATTCGCGCAAACCTGCGCGAAACATTGTAGCTGCCTGCCAGTCGGCTTGCCCGGTGTAGGGGTGCTACTTACAATCGCGCGCTGCCGACCGCATCGCGGCGGCATGCTTGGGATTACGCCGGGGGAAGATGATGTTCATTCCAGTAATTGGGCGATCAGCCGGAAAAGCCACCAGCTCCGCGGGCTTGGGAGCCGGGCTCGTCGCAGCACTAGCGCTGTTCGTGCTGGGGTGCGGGGGCGCACCCAATGGCACGAGCAAGACTGCTGAGACAAGCGGTGGCCGGTTCGTCATTCTGATCAACGGCGATTCCCCCTTCTGGGACGCTTTGCGCGTCGGCATGCAGCGTTCGGCCGCAGAACTTGGCGTCACCGCGGTCATGGAGACCAACGACGGCACCCCGAGCGGTCAGTTGGAAAGGCTGCGCCAACTGGCAAGTCAGTCGGATATCGCCGGGCTGGCACTATCGGTGACCGATGCCTCGAATATCAGCATCGTCGACGAGCTGCGTGGCTTCCAAAAGCGCGGCATACCTGTGATTGCGGTCGATTCGGATGTCGATCGGGCCCGGTTTCGCGACGCGCGCACGGCATTCGTCGGCACCGACAATCTCAAGGGAGGGCGCACCCTCGGGCAATGCGCCAAGACCCTGCGTCCCGATGCCGGGGCCTACGTGCAGTTCGTCGGCCTCACCGGCGCGCAGAACGCCATCGAACGCATGGATGGATTCAAGACGGGCGCTGGCGAAAAGCTTGTTGAGCGCGACCGCATGGGGGACGAAACCGATCGCACCCGCGCTCGTGAGAACGTCCGTAACGCCGTTCGCAACCACCCCGACGTCAACGTGCTGGTCGGCATCTGGTCGTACAACGCGCCGGCAATCGTCGACGTCGTCAAGGAGCTGGGGGTGCGCGACCGTATGACCGTCGTCACGTTCGATGCCGAGCAGGGTGCCATCAAGGCCACGGCTGACGGTCAGATCGACGCGCTGGTCGTACAGAACCCTTACGAGATGGGTTACCAGGGCGTGCGGCTGCTCAAGGCACTGGCCGACAAGGACGAGGCCGCGAGAGCAAGCATCCTGCCACGGTTCGGCCAAACCGATGGCGATCTGTACGACACAGGATTGAAGGTCGTCGTGCCCGACGACAGCTCGAAGCCGACCGCCGACGTGTTTGAATCCGGAATTGAATTCATGAAGGTGGGTGAGTTTCGCCGCTGGCTCAACGAACGCGGGCTGAGCAGTTCATGAGCGCGGGATCGCAACTCGTGTCGCGTTGGCCCGTCGGTCGCAACGAACTAGGCCTGGCCGCCACGATCGTAATGGTCGTTGCCCTGACCGCAGCCTTCGATAGTAGCCATAACTACTGGCACAATCCCTGGCCAAGCGCCGTCGATATCACGCGGCAAGTCTCGCTGCTGGGCATCTTTGCCCTCGGGAGCGCGATCGTGATCATATCGGGGGGCATCGATCTATCGTGCGGCTCGGTCATCGTCTTCAGCGGCACGGTGTGCGGCTCCATCATGCTGCTGTTGGCTCCCGAGGCGATGAAGACTTCCGAGCCCGTGGGAGGCACGGTGATCGCAGCCGCCATCGCTGGCAGTTTGCTGGCCGGCTTTCTCATCGGCAGCTTGCACGCGTGGTTGATCACGGTCGTGGGACTACCTCCCTTCGTGGCGACGCTGGCGACGCTTGTCGGCCTGCGGAGCTTGAGTCGCTCAGTGGTTGACAAAGTTACCGCGTCCGTCTTCCCCTACCCGAAAGCGCAGATTGATACTCATGACGAGACGTTCCGTTATTTAGCCACGAGTATCTGGATACCAGCGTTGGTACTACTAGTGTTAGCTGCCGTGGCTTGGCTGATCCTCAGTCGCACCGTGCTAGGGCGGCACTTGTACGCCCTGGGCGGCAACGAAGAAGCCGCTCGACTAAGTGGCATCCGCACCGATCGCCTGAAGTGGTTTGCTTACTGTGCCGGCGCGATGACCTCCGCGCTGGCCGGCGTGTTCTATGTCAGCAGCAACAGTTCGGTCGAACCGCAAACGCTGGGGCGCGGTTACGAGCTCAACGCGATTGCCGCTGCCGTCGTCGGCGGTTGTAGCTTGCAGGGGGGTGTCGGTACCGTGCCCGGTACGGTTCTGGGCGTGGTTTTCTTGCGCGTGGTGATCGACGCCGTGGCGAAGATCATCAAAGTCGGGGCCGACGTCTACGAAGGGATGATCGTCGGCACGCTCGTCGTGCTGGCCGTCGCCCTGAGTGGATTACGCGTCGAGGGGCGCACGCGCAAGGAGTTCTTTCCTGGCGCCCTGGGGTTCGTCGCCGGCCTCACGCTGGCGCTCTTGGCAGGCGTGGTCGCCGCCCTGCTGGCCGGCCAGCAGGCGGGTACTGCCACGCTTGTCGTAGCTACGAGTAGCTTGATCGCCTTGCGGCTGTGGGAGCGGCGCGGCGCACGCCGAGCTTTGCCATGAGCACGGAAGCAGGTCTCGATATCGAGCTGCGGAACGTCGTGAAGCACTATGGCGAGCGCCCGGTTCTCGACGGCGTCTCGATCGCGGTACGATCGGGCGAGACCGTGGCATTGATCGGCCCCAGCGGCGGCGGCAAATCGACGCTACTCCGCTGCGTCAACGGGCTGCACGATTTTCAGGAGGGCGAAATCCGCGTCGGCCCGCACTTGCTAGCGGCCGGCAGCAACGGTGCCGCACCCAAGGAACCAGTCCGACGGCTCTTGGGCATGGTATTTCAGGATTTCCAGCTCTTTCCGCATCTCACCGCCGTGGCGAACGTGGCGCTTGCGCCGCAACAGGTCCTCGGCGTCGATCGCGAAGCCGCGCTGACAAACGGCCGCGAATTGCTCTCGCGTGTTGGGCTTGCCGACCGCGCCGACGCGTATCCCGATCAGCTTTCCGGCGGCCAAAAGCAACGCGTGGCAATTGCTCGAGCGCTGGCCATGCGTCCGCGCGGCCTCTTGTGTGACGAAATCACCAGCGCGCTTGATCCAGAACTGAAACACGAAGTGCTGCTGGTGCTCGAAGACTTGCGCCGCGACGGGTTGACGCTATTGATGGTCACGCACGAAATCGGCTTTGCGCGGCGCGCGGCCGATCGCGTCGTCGTGCTGGCCGACGGCAAGGTGGTCGAACAGGGGACCCCACAGGAAGTAATTGATCGACCACAAACCGTGCGTACCCAGCAGTTCTTGCAGCGGGTGTTAGGTTAGCTGCTGGGCGAACCGTCCGCGGCGTTGGTTTGTTCGACTTCGCGCCCTTCCTTGGGCAGTGTCGCTAGCATGTCCCGGAGCCCAAGTCGCTCGCCCGGATCGAGTTGCACGAGTTGCTCCAGCACTTCGCGAGCTCGTCGTACGTGGCCTAGTTCCTTGAGGCAATGCGCCAGGCCCTTCGCGGCTTCGAAGAACGCTTGGTTCGCCGGCCGAGCGTACGGCAGCGGGCCGTGGCATCGCTGACGCTTGATAGCGGCCACGGCAAGCTCGAATGCGTAGCCGAAGTGCCCACGGGCCAGCGGTAAGTCTCCTTCCAGCAGAGCGATTTCGCCCAACAGACGATGTCCAACGACGAACTCGCCGCAACCGCCCAGAAGCCAGCGCAATTCGTCGCTAGCGATTTCTAGCTCGCCGGCTGCGATCATCGCCTCCACTTCTTCAATATCCTCGGCGCGCTCGCGCGCACACACAGGGTGGACAAGCTCCCAATTGCTTGTGCCCGGAACCTGACGAACGCGCAGCGACGAGGGGTCGCCGGGAACCGATCGCTTGGCGGGCGGTTTCGACCTACCCGCCGAGTGCCCTGGGCGCGGGGGATTGCGTTTTTTCTTGGCTGCCATCAGGATGCGATGCAGAAACGTCGTTCGGCAGTTAGCGTCAGGCGACGTTTCGCGACCTAGGGCCATTTAGGACTTCAAGGCGGTACATCTTACTCGATTCGAGCCGCTGGGCGTCAGGCAACGCCGCGGCGGTACTTTTCCGAACAGGAACGGCGACGCATGGACGCGAGCACCCTGGCACGCGAGCAACGATCCCGTACGCCCGCCTGGAAGCGACGCCTTGCCCGGCGGCTGCTCGACTGGTTCGATCGGCACGCACGGCCGCTTCCCTGGCGCGCGACGCGCGATCCGTACCCTATTTGGGTCAGCGAGGTGATGCTACAGCAAACGCAGGTGGCGACCGTTGTCGCCTACTACCGGCGATTTATCGAGGCCCTGCCGACGATCGCCGCGTTGGCCGCCGCCGATGAACAGCAAGTGCTCAAACTCTGGGAAGGTTTGGGCTACTACCGCCGAGCACGTCAGCTGCATGCAGCCGCCAGGCACATTTGCGAACGCCACGGCGGTGAGTTTCCGTCCGAGCGCGAGGCGGTACATGCGCTCCCTGGTGTCGGCCGCTACACCGCAGGCGCGGTGCTTTCGATTGCCTTCGACGCTCGCGAACCGATTCTCGAGGCCAACTCGATGCGCGTCCTCAGTCGACTGTTGGCATACCGCGACGACCCACGCGGCGCGGCGGGACAACGGCATTTGTGGCAAGCCGCCGAGGATCTGTTGCCGCGCCGTCGGATTGGTACATTCAATCAGGCACTCATGGAACTGGGCAGCGAGATTTGCACGACCCGCGAACCCAAGTGTCATGCCTGTCCGCTGGCTCAGTTTTGCCCAACGAGGCTCCGCGGTCTGCAAAGTGCGATCCCCGCCCCATCGCGCAAGCCGGCAATTCAAGCTGTCCATCAGGCGGCGCTTGTCTTGCAACGGCCCGACGGGCGAATCTTGCTCGTGCGTCGCGGCCCAGGCGAGCGTTGGGCCGGGATGTGGGATTTCCCTCGTTTTGAGCTCGACGATGTTACCCGTTCCCCAGTCGCATACTTACAGCAACAAGCCACTGCGTTAGGCCGCGGACCAGTAACCTTGGGCGAACGAATCCTGACGCTCCGGCACGTCGTCACCCGTTTTCGGATCACACTCGACTGCTACGCCGCGCACATTCCTATGCCGACCAAAGCTGCAGCGCCCGATACACTGAAGTCTCCGCGACGCCCTCGCACGAAGTGGTTTCGGCCAGCGGAAATGGAGCCGCTGCCGATGAACGTCACCGGCCGTAAGATCGCCCGTTTCATCGTCCAGCAGGGCTGATTCCTTCGAAGGACACACTCATGTGGCGCCAAGACAAGGCCCGCGCGGCCTTCGCCGGCCGGATTCGCAGCAATCGACTGCTCTTAATCGTCACGTTGGTGGCGATCGCGGCGTCGGTCGCGCTGCTCTGGCATGGCAATCGGCGAAAGCAGTACTACCTGCGCATGACCGCCGGCGATCGGCTCGGTCATCGCCAAGAGCTCGCCGAAATCCTTCGCGATGAAGCCAGGCATTTCTCGCTCGAGCTGGAGATCGTGCCGAGCATGGGCGGAAACGAGGCGCTCGAACTCGTCGCTAACGGAAAGCTCGACGTGGCGATGGTCGCCGGGCTGACAACGTACCGCAATCCCAACCTGCGCGAAGTGGCCGCGGTCTTGCGTGAACCATTACATTTGTTCGTGCGCGATTCCGTTCCGACCGATGGCGGCGCGGCGGCCCTGCGCGGCAAGAAACTCAACCTCGGCACGGTCCAAAGCGGTACGCGAATCGTCTCCGAGCGCGTGCTGAACTTCATGGGGCTCACGCTGGGCAAAGATTACGAAGCGACATTCTTCTCGAGCGAAGACCTAATCAGCATGCCAGTCGAGCAGTTGCCTGACGGCATTTTCGTCGTATCGCCGCTACCGGCAACATCGCGCGTCGGGTTCGCGCAGCAGCGCGGCTTTCAGATGTTCCCGCTGCCGTTCGGCGAGGCCATGGCGCTCCGCGAAGGGCGATTGCATCCCGCGGTAATTCCTGCCTTCACGTACGGTTTCGACCCCCCTGTCCCACCTGAGTCGCTTCCCACCGTGTCGACTTCGACGCTCATCGTCGCCCATCGCGACGTATCCGATGCGGCAATCTATGCCTTGTTGGCCTCGCTCTTCGAGAGCGATTTTTCACGGCGCGCGAACCTGGCGGCGCTCAATACCTCTCAGATCGACCCGCGCCACGACTTTCCCTTGCACAATGGCACGCAGACCTATTTGCGACGCAAGGATCCCGTCCTGACCATTGAGGTTATTGACGGGCTGGAAAACCTGCGCAGCTTTCTGGCATCGGGGGCTTTGGCGGCGTTCCTGCTATGGCGCTGGTGGCGCGGACGTCGCCTGCTTGGCTTTGAAATGTACTTCGATCAGGTAACCGAAATCGAACAGGAAGCCCTGGCGTTGGAATCCCAGGGCGCCCTGACCGACACGCAGCGCCGGCAACTCCGCCAGCGGCTCTCGGCCGTCAAGAGTACCGCGCTAGAGAGCTTCGCCGAGGGGCACTTGCACGGCGGCGAGCAATTGGTCGGATTCTTGACGCATACCCGCGACGTGCACGCCCTGATCGACGCGCTCAGCGGCAAAGCCGAAACTACCGAGCCCGTGAACCGCGTGGACGCGGCGAAGCCGGTTGAATCGGCCTTGTCATGAGCGCTTGCCAGCCGGCGATCCGTTGGCGCTCGCGCGTCGCCGGCTGTTGATCCACAGCCCGATAGCGGCCAGCGCGCAACCCAGTCCATTTGAGACCAGGTCCCAACCGGTGTTCTCATATCCGCCGACGTTGGTTTCTGCCATCAAAAGCGTCGCGGCGAATTCCACGACTTCGTTGAGGGCGCCAAAGCCCATCCCCGCCACGCCGCAGAGCAGTAGCCATGGCGCGGTCGGGGCCACTTCCGGCGGACGCTTGCCCACGCGCCACGCGATGCTAAAGCGCAGGGCCTCCCAGGCAACACATGTGGTCACACCGAATCCATACGCATGAACCAATTGGTCGTATTTCAACCGCCCGGGAACGATCCACCAACTATAAAGTACTCGGATCTTACCATCGATTGGCCAGCTTTCGGGCACGGGGACCAAGCCGCCGGCCATGTGCAAGAGCCCCCACACACTCAAGGCGGCGAGCACGGGTGTGCTCAAGCCCACTTGCCAATGAATGACGCCAACCAGCGCGATCAACACCAGCATGACGCCGATGTAGAAAACAAACTCCGAATTGCCGGTGCTGACGGCGCCGACAATCGCGGCAGCCATGTAAATGGCCGTGAACACCAGAATCACGCCGATGCCGGGCGACCAGCGCCGCGGTTCGTTCATCAGTAGGAACCCTCAAATCTGTGCAAGCCGCGTCGATATCACGATCGCCGCATTGCCCGGTCAATGTCTCGCTTGACGTCGACCTTTTTCATCGCTTCGCGCTTGTCAAAAGTCTTCCGTCCCTTGCAAATGCCCAGCAGGACCTTCGCACGCCCCTCCTTGAAGTACATCTTAAGCGGCACGAGCGTGAGCCCTTTTTCGTAAGCGCGGTTGGCAAACCGCTTGATCTCGCGGCGGTGCAACAGCAGCTTACGCGGGCGCTTGGGCTGGTGATTGAACTGGTTGGCCTGTTTGTACTCGGGGATGTCGCTGCCGATGAGCCAGACCTCGCCATCTTTGACACGGCCGTAGGCCTCTTCGATCGACATGCGTCCGCTGCGCAAGCTCTTGACTTCGCTGCCAACCAGCACGATTCCGCACTCCAGCGTCTCAAGCACTTCGTACTCGTGACGCGCACGGCGATTCTGCGCGATCAACCTCTCGTTGTCGTGCTCGCGATCGACATTCTTGGGCTTGGCTGGCTTGGCCAATGGATAACCCTACTGATCGAGAACTAGCTTGGACGTCGACAGCGCACTGGGCTCCTGTGCCACCGTCTGATAAACTATAACACGATGATTGAATGTACCTACGGTATTCAAGCGCCGGCTCGCTGGAGGGCCGCGATTCCTCATGCCCTATTCCGCCTCGCGACCCATTCACGAAAGCCCCTCGCTCGAGGCCTATTTGCTGGGCTTGATTGATTTCGAGCGCGCCTTGGGCCTGGCGAGGCGCTTGGTGTTCGATGCCGGCGGCGGAAACGATCGCCAGATTCGCTTGCTGCTGTGCGAACACCCGACAACGGTAACCGTCGGTCGGCAAGGATCGCGGGCCCACCTTCGCGTCGACGAGCGCGAACTCGAGAGCCGACAGATTCCGGTCCGTTGGGTGAATCGCGGCGGTGGCTGCCTCGTGCACGCTCCGGGCCAGTTGGCCGTTTACCCGATCGTTCCCCTCGAGACATTCGGCTGGTCGGTCGGCGAATACATGGCTCGCTTGCAAGGCGCTTGGCAGTCGATGCTCAACGAACTGGGGATCGCGGCCAGACCTCACGCTGGCCGGCATGGATTGTGGGGGCGCACGGGACAGCTCGTAGCCATGGGAGTCGCTGTCAACGGCTGGATCACTTACCATGGCTCGTTCCTAAACGTCGATCCATCGATGACCCTCCAGCAACTGGTCGACTCCGATCCAGCCGAGCACACGCCGCTGACTTCGCTGGTTGTTGAGCGTCAACAACCCATCAAGATGCCCCTGGTGCGCTCGCGACTGATTGGGCATCTGGCCGCCGCCTTTGAGGTGGAGCGTCAGCATCTCTACAGCGGACATCCCTACCTTTCACCCGGTACCACACCCAGGGGCGCGACTTCGCCTCCGCGTCGTCGCGTTGGCTGATGGAGCGAACGCTTCGTGTGAATGCCATGTTGACGCTACCGATCCTGGCCAACGAGCCCGCTTCGTCAGTCAATCGCTCCACCTCACCGGCCAGCGAGGTTCGTGCGAGGCGCTTGCCATCCTGGCTGCGACGCAATGTCCCCAAGGGCAATGGCAATCATCTCACGGCCCGGCTGCTCGAAGAGCTGCGACTCGAAACCGTCTGCGACAACGCCCGGTGTCCGAATCGCATGGAGTGCTACTCGCAGCGCACCGCGACGTTCATGATCCTGGGCAACGTCTGCACCCGGCCTTGCGGTTTCTGCGCAGTCGACAAGGGGAAGACGCTGCCATTGGAGGCCGACGAGCCCGACCGCGTGGCCGAGGCCGCCGCCCGGCTTGGCCTGCGGCACGTGGTGATCACATCCGTGACGCGCGATGATCTGCCCGACGGCGGCGCCGACCACTTCTATCGTACGGTGTTAGCGGTGCGCGAGCGAACCGGCGCGGCCGTGGAAGTGCTCACGCCCGACTTCGTCGGCCACAAGCATGCCCTCCTGCGCGTGATCGAAGCCGCACCCGAGGTCTTCAATCACAACATGGAGACCGTGCCACGGTTGTATCGCCAGGTGCGCGGGCGCAAGAGCGACTACCGTTGGACGCTTGGCCTGTTGGCAACCGTCAAAGATCTGAATCCGGCCATTAGGACGAAGAGCGGACTAATGCTCGGGCTGGGGGAAACCCGCGATGAGTTATTCGATGCCCTGTGCGATCTGCGCGCGGTGGGCTGCGAGCTCTTGACGCTCGGGCAGTATCTACAGCCGTCGCTCGCGCACTTACCAGTGGTGCGCTATGTCCCGCCAGATGAGTTCGCAGACCTTGGTCGGCATGCGAAGCGTCTGGGCTTTGTGGAAGTGGCCAGCGGTCCGTTCGTGCGCTCGAGCTACCACGCCCGCGAAATGGCGGAGACGTTTTAAGCGCCGCCGATCAATCTGCAAGGCACGGAGCGTGCCCCCGTTCGCTCGCAACCAGGCTGACATCATGCGTCACCAGCTCGTACTACCAGACCTCGGCTTGGGCGAGCTGCCCATCACGGCCAGCCTGTGGCTCGTTGAGCCCGGCAGTCGCGTAACCCAAGGGGATCGGCTCCTGGAAGTGCTGGCCGACGGCGTCACGGTCGATCTCCCGTCGCCGGTCACCGGCGTGTTGGTCGACACTCTGGTGAGCGAAGACGACCGGCTGGAAGTCGGCCAGCCCCTGGCAGTGCTGGAATCCACGGAGCCCTAGGACGAGTCCGGGCGAGCCGGTACTTTCGCTCGACGAAATCTCGGCCAAGTCGGGGATATAGCGGTCGACGCGGTTGCAGCGCCGCCTTATCGACAGCCATTTCAGCGGCGAATACGATGGACGGTTTCTGCGTAACTCCTGTTCGGCGCCATGGCCTTCCGGTCGACCGACGGGTTCTTGCCATTTGGGAAGCTCTCGACAATGCAGCAAGCGTCTTCGAAGACCTATTGGCGACTGTTCTGGGTGGCCACGATCGTCTTCTTTCTGTCGGGCGGAACCGGCCTAGCCTACCAGGTCATCTGGTTCAAGCGGTTTGCTCATGTCTGGGGAAGCTCCAGCCTGGCATTTGCCGCGGTGAGCGGCTCGTTTCTGTTCGGCTTGGGGCTGGGTGCCTATCTGTTCGGGCGGATCGCCGACCGCATTCAGCGGCCGCTGTTCTGGTACGGTGCTTGTGAAATCGCCATTGGCGCACTGGCAATCGTTATCCCGTTGGAAATCCAGGCCTTGGTCGAGGCCTCGATCAGCATCTACGCCAGCATTCCCGAGCAACCTTTGCTGCGATACCTGACGCAGCTCTGCCTGACGCTCTTAGTGACCGGACCGCCATGCGTCCTGATGGGTGGCACGCTTCCGCTGTTGATCCGCCAACTAACCTCGCGCGAGGGCTCACTCGATCAGGCGACAGGTTGGCTGTACGCGATCAACACCTTTGGCGCCGCGACCGGCTGCATTCTGGCGGGCTTCTTGCTCTTGCCCGAGTGGGGGTTGCTTGGGACGAACAACGCCGCGGCCACACTCAATATTGGCATCGGGCTGGCGTCGATCCTCATTAGCCGCGCCAGCATGCAACCGCGCGTGGCACGGAAGTCCGAGCGTGTCGAGGAGACTCCGCAGCCCACAGCCGCGCCGCGCGGCGTAATCGGAAGCGTGTCGCTGTTCGGTGTGTTCATTGCCGCCACGCTCTCGGGCCTGGCATCGCTGATGCTGGAGATGACTTGGAGCCGACAATTGGCGCTGGTCCTGGGAGGCTCGACGTACGCGTACACTTCCACGCTGTTCGTCGTGCTCGTTGGCATCGCCCTGGGTAGCCTGATCTATCATCTCGGCTTGCGCTGGATCGCGTCGTATCCGTGGGTGCCGTTGGCCGTGGTCGGCCTGCTCGTCGTTTGGAACCTGATTGGCTATCAGATGTTGCCGGCCTTGAGCCAAGGGGCTGGCAGCGCCCGGCCCGACCGTTTGACACTGCTTGGCAACGCCTGGGTGTGCGTTCGCGCTGCGATGGCCGTGCAGTTTATCCCTGCGATCTGCATGGGAATCCTGTTCCCGCTGCTGGTTCATTTGACGAGGCAAAGCGCGGCGGCCGTCGGTCGCACGGTGGGGGATATCTACGCTTGGAACACGTTCGGCTCGATCGCCGGCGCGGCGCTGACCGCCGTGTTGTTGTTTCCGTCGATCGGAACCGCAGGTGCGATCGGCTTGGCCACGGTTTGCTATGCCGTCGTGATTTTCTGCATGGTTGCCTGGCAGAGCGTCTGGGGGCTAGCAGCCGGGACGGTCGGCGCCGCCGCCGCGGCTGGCATCGCCTGGTTCATCGCCTCGAACCCCCACAATCCGTTGCAAACGAACCTCGGCATGTACATGTATGGCGAGCAGGTCTTTCAGAAGGACAACCCGAACTACGACGTGGTGTTCTTCAAGGAAGGCGCCTCGAGCAACGTGTTAGTGTGCAAGACCCGAAACACGCCGACACCGTCGCTTAGCCTGCGCGTCAACGGCAAGGTGGACGCCAGCGACGGCCTCGACATGGTGACGCAAGCGGGCCTCGGGTACTTCCCCTTCTTCTTCAAACCCGACGCCAAGAACGTGTTAGTGATCGGATTTGGATCGGGCACGACCTCGGGTGTCTGCCTGCTGTTTCCCGAGACCAATGTGACCTGTTGCGAGATCGAGCCGTTTGCACTCGAGGCCGCGCCCAACTTCGCGCATATCAATCATCGCCCCTATGAAAAACGTCGCTCGGAACTGTTAAAAAAGGCCGCGGAACTACCGGCCGATCAGCGCCCGACCGCAGCAGAGATCAATAAGCAGGCGCGATTTAACGTCATTTTTGGCGATGGCCGCACGACCCTGCAGGGGAGCGATCAGAAGTTCGACCTCATTATCTCGGAGCCCTCGAATCCTTGGCTGGCGGGCGTCGGCAATCTGTTCACCAAGGAGTTTTTTCGCACCGCTAAAGAGCACCTGGCCGACGATGGCGTCCTGGCGCAGTGGATTCAAACTTACAATTTCACCCTTTCCGACTATTTGACGATCGTCCGCACCCTACGGACGGAGTTCCCGCATTGCGGAATGGTGTCGGTCGCCAATGGAGCCGATACGATTCTCCTGGCCTCGAAGCGACCGCTGGTTCCCGATAAGGCGGCATTGGTCAAGCTGCACGAATTGATCCGCTCCATTCCCGAGATGGAGGCTGATTTGCAGAAGTGGTTTGGCACGACCGACCCGGCCGTGTTGCTGGTGCGACACTACACTCTCGACGAGCAGACCCTCGTGCGGCTAACTCGCTTCGAAAAACTATTACGCTTCTTTCAAGTCAGCAAGCTCGGCGCATTACTGGATCGGCTGCATAAGATTACGCCGGATGAACTACACCGGCTCATGCAGCAAGAGGACCTGGCCGGTTGGTTCGGCACTTCCGATCGCAGCGCTATCCTCTCGCGCTTGCAACGGATCGACGAGGCTGCTCTCGCCAAGGCGATTGCCGATCACGAGCCGGAGCAGCTCAACACCGACCTGAACCTCTGGCTCGAGTTCGACGCTCCGCAGCATCTCTTTGCTCAGCCGAGCGCTGCTGATAGCGCCGCCGCGCAACTGCAGGCCGCCCGCGAAGAGACCTGGTTCCGTCAGCTCGGCAAAGTCGTCGGCCTGGACGTCGACACGGCGGACTACTTCGTTGCCCTGGGGACGCAATATCGCATCATGGGCGATCTGAAGTCGGCCCTCAACTCGTACCAGGAAGCGATCAAGCTGCGCGGGTCGAAGGGGCATCCCGAGGCCTACCGCGGGATCGCAGCCATTCACATCCAGAACAAAGGTAAGCGCGAAGCAATTGCTGTGCTGCACGACCTGCTCAAAATCCACCCCAACGATGTGGAAGCGCTGGATGTCCTCGTGCGGTTGCATTTGGACCAGAATCAGAACGACGAAGCGGTTGCCGTGCTGCGCCGGTTGACCCAACTGCAGCCCGCGAACGAAAAGGCCCGCTTCGTGCTCAGCGAAGTTCTGTTAAGGCAAAACAAACACGCCGACGCCGTGCCTGAGCTGCGCATGCTGTTAACGATCCGTCCCAATAGCGCACCCTATCACGCAAACCTGGCGCAATCGCTCTTGATGCTCAAGCAAAACAGCGAGGCGGCCGACGAATTCCGCCAGGCCCTGAAACTACAACCCGACGTGACACCCGGCAGCAAGGCTCAAACCTGGGCCAACAACCTGGCGTGGCTATTGTCTACCAATTCGGACGACAGCCTCCGCAATGGCGCCGAAGCCGTCGACTGGGCTACCAAAGCTGCCGCCGCCGCTGCGAAGGCTCACCAGCTCGAACCCGATTTTCTCGATACTTTGGCCGCCGCCTATGCCGAGGCCGGCCAGTTCGACAAGGCGATCGAAACGTCGTACAGCGTTGTCGACAAGGCACGCAGCGAAATTCAGATCCTGCGCGAGCGCAAATATGCTTCACAGGCCGAAAAACAGGTCGCGGAAGGTCGCGCCGCCCACCTGACTAAGCTGATCGATACGACCAATAGCCGTATTGAGCTCTACAAGGCATCGAAGCCGTTTCGCGAAACGTAGCTGGGTGCTCCGAACAGCGTGGCATCGATGATCTGCATCGCTAATCGCCGTTGAGCTTTTTGCGCAACGTCGCGCGGTGCAGGCCCAGCACGTTGGCGGCCGCGGCCCGATTGTGGCTCGTACGTTCGAGCACTGCCGCGAACAACGCCGGCTCCACGCCCTTCAAGAAGTCTTCGTAAAGCGACTGCGGCAACGTCGGCTGATTGAGCCGCTCGTTGGCCCAAGCCCGCACGACAGCCGCCAGCGAAGGTGTTTCAGGCACGCTCGCCAGCGGAGCGATGTTGGTCGGCAGGTGTTCCGGCAGGATCTCGCCACTGCGGGCCAAAAGCGCCGCGGCTTCGACCGCGTTGCGCAGTTCTCGGACATTGCCAGCCCAGGGCCGGCGCGACAGCTCCTCGAGCGTCGCCACCGATAGTCGCAGCGGCGCGGCGCCGACAGGACGAACCAGCCGCAGGAAATGTTCGGCCAACAGTGGAATGTCCTCAGCGCGCTGGCGCAGCGGTGGCAGCTCAATGGGCAACACCGCCAGGCGATAATACAGATCTTCGCGAAACGTACCGTCGCGTACCGCCGCGCGCAAGTCGCGGTGCGTGGCGGCGACGACGCGGAAACTCGTCTTACGTGGCCGCGTCTCGCCCACAGGCGTGACTTCCTGTTGTTCGAGAACGCGCAGTAGCTTCACCTGAACGCTAAGTGGGATGTCGGCTACTTCGTCGAAAAAAACCGTCCCGCCTGATGCCAGCTCGAGCAAACCTTGCCGCGCCGCGTCGGCGCCGGTGAAGGCGCCGCGCGCGTGACCAAACAATTCACTTTCCACGAGCGTCGGGCTGAGCGAGGCCACGTTGACGGGCACCCAAGGTCCGTCCGCCTGCAGGGAGTGGCGATGAATGGCTCTGGCTGCCAACTCTTTCCCGGTGCCGCTCTCGCCGGTTAACAGCACGGGCGCGCCCGTTGGCGCCGCCAGTGCAATCCGCTTGTAGACCTCCTGCATCGCGGCACTGCGACCCAAAAAGTCGGAACACTCCAGGTCGTTGGATAGGGGCTCCGACTTGTTGCTGCCTTGTTGTGCGTCGGAGAGCGCGCGCCGCAAGACCAAGCAAGCCTGGCTCAGGTCAAACGGTTTCACGAGATACTCAAAAGCGCCACGCCCAAACGCGCCGACTGCCACGTCGAGGCTGCCAAAAGCCGTCATGACGACGACCGGCGCACCAGCCAGTAGCGGCTGCATCCGCGAAAGTGCCGAGAGCCCGTCCAGGCCTGGCAGTCGCACATCGAGCATGACGACATCCGGCCGCCGGCGCTCAATCAAGGCCAGCGCCTCCTCAGCCGAGGGAGCTACACTCACCTCGTGCCCTTCGTCGCGCGCCATGCGCCCCAGCGCCCAGGAGATGCTTTCCTCGTCGTCGACAATGAGCACGTGACTCATGGTTCGATACCTCGATGTCTAGGTTTGCAGGACGCCGTCGATCGGTTGCTGTTGCCTCGATACGTCGCCATTGCCCACGGGTAGTACGACCTCGAACGCTGTCCGACCGTCGTACTCGATGCACGCGATTGTGCCGCCATGAGCCTCAACAACTTGCCGGGCAACGGCCAGCCCCAGACCGAGCCCTTCGGGTTTCGTCGTGGCAAAAGGCTCGAACAAGCGATCGCGAATCGTGGGGTCGAGCCCGGGTCCGCTGTCGACGACACGGATCCGCGCGCTCGTGCTGGCTTGCATCATCGTAACTCGCACCCAGCCGCCGGCGCCGGCCGCCTCGAACCCGTTAAGCAAGAGATTCAGGAATAACTGCCGTAATTGTCCGGCATCAGCCCAAATGGGTGACGAATCTGAGGGTAACTCAACTTCCAGCCGAACTCGGCGATGACGACAGGCCGGCTCGACCAGACGTACGATTTCTTCGATCAGTTCGCCCAGGTCAGTCCTCGCGCGCTGCAGTTGCTCGGGCTTGCCGGCCACGAGGAATCGCCGCAGGTACTCCTCGATCAGTCCCATTTGGCGCAGCGCGACTTCAAGGCTTTCGTCGTCGGCAGCACAGCTTCTCGCGTGCAGTTGCAGGGCCATCCTGGCGCCGGTCACGGTGTTTCGCAAATCGTGGGCCATGCCACCGCTGAGTTGACCCAGCACGGCGAGTCGCTCCGAGCGCCGGACCGCCGCGGTCAGACTTACCAGTTGCGCGGCCAATGCGTTGGCCGACGAGACCAGATCGCGAAGCTCGTCGTTTCGCCGGGGGAGCGTGATCCCCGTGTAGTCGCCTTCGGCCATGCCAGCAATTTGTCGCCGCAACAGGGCGATGGGGCGGCTCCAACGCCGCGCTAGCACCGTGGCCAACACGGTCGCAAGCCCCACCGCGGCCGCCCCGACGATCAAGGCGGGTTGGATCGCTTTGCCCCGTGCTTCGCGCCAACTTCGCTCGGGATAGAACACGTGCAATGTGGTGGCCGGCGACGTCGCGGAGCGGCTTCCCAGGTTAACAACGCGATGAAAGTACGATTCGTCCGCTACCGTGACCGTGGTGCCCAACCGCCCGGCGCTGGCCGGTTCGGCGGCCTGCGGCATTCCCCGGTTCAAGAGCGATGCCACCCCAGCGGTCGCCAGGCGCGGTCCCGAAGCATTCGCCAGCAAGAACTCTGCCCCCGAGAGCCCGCGCATCTGCTCCAGCACGTGGTCGGTCAGTGGAAAGTTCGACCGGCGCAGCGTCTCGCTCAAGGCGTCGAGCTGCGCTGCGATTTCCGCCTCCTGCTGGCGGGCTTGAAGATAGGCAGTCAGCATGCTGGCGGCCACGAGCGTGACCAGCATGCTCCCCGCCAGGGGCCAAAGGATCTGGTGCCGGAGAGGCCAACGCATGCGCGATCTGCCAGCGCGGTGAGTTTTTCGCCAACGTCGGCGACGCTTTCGACGCCCGACGCGAAGGGTTCTATTCTGAGCCAAGTCTCATCTTGACACAACCTGGACGAGCAACGCGACTTGCGTGCGAACACAAAGCTTCGGCACCTAAAGTGCTTAGTCGCTGACGCACCAGTCACGCAGTCGGCGTGCCTCGGCGCGCGCGTGAACGTGAATGCGCTACGGCGCCCGGCGTCACGACGACTGCAAAATCAATCGTTTGCACGTGGGAGCCGTCGCATGAAATCTATGTCAGCAAATCGCCGCGGCGCTGCGGTGCGCCGCCGCGGCATCAATGGGTTCACGTTGATCGAAATGCTGATTGTCATTGGCATCATTTCGCTGCTGGCTGCCCTGACGCTCCCTGCGTTGCTCAAGGCGCGCGAGAACGGTCGCTCGACGCAGTGCAAGTCAAATCTGCGCCAATTGGGACTCGCGATCATTCAATACCACGATCACTACGGCTGCTATCCCCCCTACCGCTGGGAGGATCCCGCCGTTGTCAATCAATACGGCGTCGTGCGTCCGCGTTGGCAATGGTTGATTTCGGACTTCGTGGGTCGCCCCGCGCAGAATCCCGACGTGATTTTGGCCGCGGGCATCACTGATCCAACGTATACCTTGGTGCCGCTTGATCAGGAGGTGTTCTTCGATCCCGCACTGGCGCCGAACAATCCGTCGTTTCCCGATCAGCGCAGCATTCGCAACGGCGCGTATGGATACAACTTTCAGTACTTGGGGAACAGTCGCAACCTGGTGGACGGGGATCTGTCGACCTTGGTGCTGAACTTTCCGGTGCGCAACGTGCGCGACGCCTCGCGCACGATCGCGTTCGGCGATAGTCGTGGAGGAGGACTGCCGCACGGCGGCCATTCGATGACGCTCGATCCGCCCCACATGCGCGTTCGCCCGGACGGCTTGACCGTTGACAGCCCATCGCCGTCGAAAATCGCCGGCTTTGATCCGTACGGTCCCGACGAAACCGGGACCGACATCACCATCTACTTTTCTCCGGCCGACGCGCGACATAACGGCCGCGCCAATGTCGTGTTCCTCGATAATCACGTGGAAAGCCTGACCTTGGAGGAACTTGGCTACGTCGTGGTCAATGGCGTGGCGCAGCCGCAGACGACTGGCACGCTCCCCTTCGGCAATAACCGGTTATGGACCGGCACTGGCCGAGACGAAACGAGCCCCAATTTCGCGCGTCCCTAGTTTCAAGACTCGTGGAGCGCTCGATTGGTCGGGCACGCCGACGTTGGCCGCCCGCGCCGTCGCACCACTTGGGTCCTGTCGGCAAGGTGGCTATGAGCGGACACGCGCAGCCTGCGTACCGAAACCGCTCGCCGGCCGTCCGTATGCCGTCGTTGACCTGCCCTAAGTGCCGAAGCAGGTTGTCGGTGTGGGACGCATCGGCGCAATTGCTTTGGTGCGCAGGTTGTCGACGCTGGTTTCGCATGGAGGCCGGCCGACTGGCGGCGGTTCGCAGTCCATCGCGCATCCGTGTCGTCGCACGCAGTTTTATGTCGGCATGGAAGTCGCACGAGGTAGTCCTGCGCGAAGGACTGACAATCCGACGAATTCTCCGTATGCTGGGGCACGACCTGCCAGTCTGGTTGTTCCATCGCTGGCCCATCCGAGTCCCCGCGCTCGCGCTGTCGGCCGCCACACTCTGTGGTTTCTTGATTTTGAGAGAGCGAAGCACCGAGTCGGGTACAGCGCCGAGCTTTCCGCCCAATCTGAAGCAGCGTGCGCCCTTGCTAACGGCAGCCTGGCTCGATGGCGATCTGGTGAGCATGCTGGCGATGACCGATCCGGCGCGCGATCGCGACCTGCGCCGCTGGTACTCGCAAACGACGGTTCCGCAACCACCGCCGCCCGACGACGCCTCGGGAATCGACGCCCGCAGCATCCGCACGATCGACCTGGTTTCGGTCAAGCACCGCGACGGCAGAGCCAGCGTTGTCGTGCGAATCGGTTCCGAACTAGCAGGTGACGCGGCGCACGCGGTCGTTGTCGAACAACAATGGGTCGAGCGGCGCGGTGTTTGGTATTTCGCGCCCCGTATGCCGGCCCGCGGAAATCGCAGAGTCCCTGCGAATTGACTGCACTCGGCCGCTTCGAGGTAACTTTCGTCGCTGCATAGTACGCATTGCATTGGCTCGGGAGGTTGGCGGGCGTACACTGGCCGCTATGAAAACCACCGGCAGCCACGCCATCCTCGACATGCTCGCCGAGTCCGGCGTGCGACACATTTTTGGCAATCCCGGCACCACCGAGTTGCCCTTCATGGACGCGCTGGCCGCCGATAAGCGGTTCCAGTACATCCTCGCACTGCACGAAACCCCCGTCATGGCCATTGCCGACGGCTACGCCCAGGCGTCGGCCGGCCTGGGTGTCGTCAACCTGCACGTTAGCTGCGGGCTGGGGAACGCCATGGGGATGCTTTACAACGCCTATCGTGAAGGCACTCCACTGCTGGTCACGGCCGGCCAGAGCGACCGCCGCCTGGCCCTCGAAGAGCCGATCCTCTGGGGCGACATGGTCTCGGTCGCCCAGCCCTGGACGAAGTGGTCGTACGAAGTCACCCGAGTGCAAGATGTGCCGACGGCCTTGCGGCGCGCCATGCAAGCGGCCCTCACGCCGCCGACGGGGCCGGTCTTCCTCTCCATCCCGATGGACGTTCAGGCCGAAGTCGCAGAGCTGGAAACAACGGTGCCGCCGCGCTTGAACACCCGCACACGCCCGCCTGTCGAGGCGTTGGCCAAAGCAGCCGAAGTGCTCGCGGGCGCGAAAAACCCCGCAATCCTTGCCGGCAGCCGCGTCACCGAACGCGATGCCGTCGCCGAACTGGTCGCCCTGGCCGAAACGCTCGGCGCGCCGGTCCTCTCCGAATCGGGCACCACGCACGGGCGATTGCCGTTTCCGGCCGACCATCCGCTCTACGCGATTGGATTGCCGCTCTGGTCGCCCGAAGTGCGGGCACGGCTCGCCGACTACGACGTCATCTTTGTCGTCGGTATGGACCTGCTGCGGCAATACGTTTACTTCGAGCCGTGGCGCGCCATCCCCGAACATGTCCGCCTGGTGCAACTTGACGAAGACCAGTGGCAGATCGGAAAAAACTATCCCGTCGAAGTCGGCATCTTGGGGGACACCAAATGTGGTCTGGCCGAACTGACCGAGCTATTGCGCGGCCGCCTGACCGACGCGGCTCGCGCCACCGCCGTCCAGCGCATCGAAAAAGCCCGCGCTGTCCGCGAACAGATGAAAGCCACGCTGCAATCGGCGGCCGAAAAAGAACGATCGGCCCGGCCGCTGACGCCGCTCACGTTGATGACGAGCATCGCCCGCGTGCTGCCACCCGATGTCGCCGTTGTCGAAGAAGCGGTCACCACGACCAACAACATGTTCGAACGACTCGGCATGCTCAAGAACACGACCGGCTACTTCGGCCATCGCGGTTGGGCCCTGGGCTGGGGGCTCGGCTGCGCGATCGGGGTCCAGTTGGCTTGGCCCGAGCGTCCGGTGCTGGCCATGCTGGGCGAAGGCGCGTCGATGTACGGTATTCAGGGCCTGTGGACCGCGGCGAAGTACAAGATTCCCGTCACGTTTGTGATCTGCAACAACGCCCAGTATCAGATTCTCAAAGTCGGCGCCGGGCAGATCGGTTTGCCGCAGGCCAAGGCGGGCAACTTCCTCGGCATGGACCTGGCCGGGCCCGAGGTCGATTTCGTTAGTCTCGCTCGCTCCTTGGGCGTCGAGGCCGAGCGAATTGAAGACCCCGCGCAACTGGCCGATCGCGTGCGCGACTCGCTGGCCGGCGACCGTCCGCGATTGCTCGACGTGCCGATCCAGCGCGGCACGCCGCCGCGGTTGAATTACGGCTGATGGGCCGCACGATCCGTCGTCAAGTGCTAAAATGTGGATCGAGATACCATCATGGCAACCGACCCTACTCGTGACGTGCTCGATCAGATTCGTCTGCTCTCGCAAGAACAGCAGCACGAGATACTGCGCGAGGTTGAGAAGCTCGTCAGCGCGAACGACGCACCGTCGGTTCGACCGCGAATTCTCGAGCTAAAGGGACTTGGCAAAGAGATTTGGTCCACCATCGACGTCGACGAGTACTTGAATCGCGAGCGCGACTCATGGGATGGCTAGATTCTCTGCGAGGATCAATCGTTGCCGTCGACAGCGCTCCGTTTATCTACTTGATTGAGGAACATCCGAGTTTCTTGCCGATTGTCGAGCAGTTCTTTGCGGCGGTGGAATCCGGCAGCATTCACTATGTGACTTCGTCTATCACAATTACGGAAGTGCTTGTGCATCCGTATCGTCAGAATCGGCATGACCTTGTTGCACGCTATCGGTCCATTCTCTCGACTTCGTCGGACGTCGCAGTCTATCCGGTTGTGTCCGACATCGCGGACTCCGCGGCGCGATTGCGGGCGGCGCACAACTTGCGGACTCCCGATGCAATACAGCTCGCTACTGCGTTGATGGCCAAGGCGACCGCATTCCTGACAAACGACTATCGGCTATCGAAATTGCCCGAGATCAACGTGGTGACGATGGCTGATGCCGCGGCACCCTAGCGGTGGCCAAGTTCATCTAGTATTCTGCCCAAGCACTTCTGCAATGATGAGCGAACCGCCACGTCGTGCGATCCAAGGGCTAGTTATGTCATCCATCCGTTCCAAGTTCGATCTCACCGGCAAAGTCGCCATCGTCACCGGGGCCAGCAAGGGGATCGGCGAGTCGATCGCCCTGGGGCTCGCCGAGTTCGGCGCCAAGGTTGTCGTCAGCAGCCGCAAGCAGGAGGCGGTCGAAGAAGTCGCGGGGAAGATTCGCGCAGCCGGCGGACAATCGGCCGCCATCGCCGCTCACATGGGCGACATGGACCAGGCCCGCTCGCTGGTGGATCAAACGATCAAGCAGTTCGGCGGTGTCGACATCCTGGTGAACAACGCGGCCACGAACCCCGTCTTCGGCCCAGTGATCAACTCCGACGAGGCCGTCTTCGACAAGATCATGGACGTCAACGTCAAAGGGCCCTTCGAGATTTCGAAGCGCTGTTTCCCCTCGATGCAGGAGCGCGGCGGCGGCTCGATCATCAATATCTCGAGCATCGGTGGCATCAGCCCCGAGCCGCTCTTGGGAATTTACAGCGTCAGCAAGACGGCACTGTTATCGCTCACCAAGGTGCTGGCCGCCGAGTGGGGCCCGGCCCGCGTGCGCGTCAACGCCATCTGCCCAGGGCTGGTGAAGACCAAGTTCAGCCGCGCGCTATGGGAGACGGATGAGATCCTGAAAAAGTTTACCGACGAGCTGCCGCTGCGCCACATGGCCCAGCCCGACGAGATCGCTCCCTTGGCGATCTTCCTGGCCGGCGAAGGGGCCGGCTACTGCACCGGCGCGGTCTTCGTGGCCGACGGCGGGCACACGATCTAGATAGCGTCGAAGGCCGAGGGGACTTATCCGCTTGGCGGCGGAAGCTCACGAAGCAGGTCGGTTGGACTCAATCGCTTTATGGCTGCGATGCTGGCGTGATGCCCTTCAAATACGGGATGGACTTGGCGTACTTCACGCGTGCCATCGAACGATATTTGCGCGACCCCGCCGCGCGAGGGGAGCTCGAACCGAAGGGCGCGATCTCAGCAAACTCCGCGCCGGGGCATCGCGCGTCGTTAGGTCGCCCCGCATGAGCACGCTCGTTGTCGTCCGCCACGGTCAGGCGTCTTTCTTCGAGGCCGACTACGATCAGCTTTCGCCCCTTGGCCAGCGGCAGTCGCTGCTGTTGGGACGGTACTGGGCACGGCGAGCGATCCGCTTCGACGAGGTGTATACTGGCCCCCGGCGCCGGCACTTGGAAACAGCCCGGCTGGCCGGCGAGCAATACGCCGACACGCCGATCGCCTGGCCCGAGCTCCAGGTAGCCGCCGAATTCGATGAATACGCGGCCGAAGCGGTGCTCAAAGAATCGCTGCCAACACTGGTCGAACACGATGCCTCGATCCGCGAGCTGCACGCCGCCGTGGGTGCCGCCAAGGACCGAACCGACACGCTTCGCCGGTTTCAGCAGATGTACGAAGTGATCATCGGCCGCTGGGCGCACGGAGCGCTCGAGCTGCCAGGCATCGAGCCGTGGGGGGAGTTTTGCCAGCGAGTCGAAGCGGGGCTCGCGCGAATTGTTCACCAGCCGGGGCGCAGTCGCCGTGTGGCCGTGATCACCTCGGGCGGGCCGGTGGGGATTGCCATGCAACAGGCCCTGGGCGTCACACCACACAAGACACTGGAGCTGGCCTGGATGGTCCCTAACGCGGCCGTCAGTGAATTCCTCTACACTACGGACAAGTTCACGCTGTCGCGATTCAACAACATCGCCCATTTGGACGATCCCGATCTGATCACCTACCGCTAACGCTACTCGCCGCCGCGAAGGAGCCGATCATGGACTTCGATATCTCTCCCAAAATGACCGAATTGCTCGGCCAGCTGCGCGAGTTCTTGCAGTCGGACATCATGCCCCTCGAGAAAACCGTGGCCGAGCAAGGCTTTCGCGCCAGCCAGCCGCAACTGCAGGCGTTGCGTGCCAAGGCCCGCGAGCGCGGCTTCTGGCTGCCGCAGATCGATAGCGAGCACGGGGGGCTGGGGCTGTCGCTCATGGAGCACGGCATGGTCAGCGAAGTGCTCGGCCGCAGCCCGCTGGGGCATTACACCTGCAATTGTCAGGCGCCCGACGCCGGCAACATGGAGATCTTGATTCAATTCGGCACGCCCGAGCAAAAGCAGAAGTTCTTGAATCCCCTCTTGCGCGGCGAAATCCGCAGCTGCTTCTCGATGACCGAGCCGGAGCGCCCCGGCTCGAATCCCACCTGGCTCGATACGCAAGCGGTACGCGAGGGTGATCAGTTTGTGATCAACGGCCACAAGTGGTTCACCTCTTCGGCCGACGGCGCGTCGTTTGCCATCGTGATGGCGGTCACCAATCCCGACGCCCCGCCCTATGAACGCGCCAGTCAGATCATCGTGCCGCTGGACACACCCGGCTTTCGCTTCGTGCGCAATGTGCCGATCATGGGGCACGCCGGAGACGACTACGACAGCCACGCCGAGGTGCGCTACGAGAACTGCCGCGTGCCGGTTACCAACCTGCTCGGCGGCGAAGGGGCCGGCTTTTTGATTGCACAAGAGCGCCTCGGTCCCGGCCGCATTCACCACTGCATGCGCTGGATCGGTATCTGCGAACGCTCCTTCGACCTGATGTGCCAACGGGCCGCCACGCGCGAGGTGGCCCCCGGCAAGCCACTGGGCACCAAGGAGATCGTGCAGGCCTGGATCGCTGAAAGCCGGGCTGAGATCGACGCCGCCCGGCTGGCCGTGCTACACGCCGCCTGGAAGATCGATCGCCAAGGGCTCTACCAGTCGCGGAGCGAAATCTCTTGCATCAAGTTTTTCGTCGCCGACGTGATGCTCAAGGTCATCGACCGCGCGATTCAGGTGCACGGGGCGTTGGGCGTTACCAGCGACACGCCGCTGGCTGCCTTCTTGCGCAACGAGCGCGGCGCGCGCATTTACGACGGCGCCGACGAGGTCCATAAGGTGGTCGTCGCCCGTCAGGCACTCAAGCCCTACGGTCTGAAGCTGAAGTGACGATGTCTGCACCTCTCGATCAAACTCGCGCCGTTCGCAAGGGCGAAGAGCTCGACCTGGCAAAGCTCGAGCCCTGGCTGCGCGAGCATTTTGGCAATGTAGCTGGGGCGATCGTCGTCGAGCAGTTCCCGGCCGGTCACTCGAATCTCACGTACCTTGTCCGCTGGGGCGACCAGGAATTGGTCCTGCGCCGCCCGCCGTTCGGCAGCGAGGTCAAAAGCGCCCACGACATGGGGCGCGAGTTCCGCGTCCTCTCGAAGCTCTACAAAGCTTACCCACCCGCCCCGCAGCCGCTCGGCGTTGACGACACAGGCACAGTGCTCGGTGCCCCGTTTTATGTCATGCGGCGGATCAAAGGGGTGATCCTGCGCAAGGATCTGCCGGAAGGGCTTGAGCTTCCCCCCGACCTCGCACGCCACATGGGGGAGTCGTTTCTCGACAACCTGGCCACGCTGCATGGGCTCGACTACGTGGCGATCGGCCTGGCCGACTTGGGTAAGCCGGTCGGCTACGTCGAGCGGCAGGTCACCGGTTGGATCAAACGCTACTACGGCTCGCAGACCGCCGATTTGCCGGAAGTGGAACCGATTTCCAAGTGGCTCACCGCGAACATGCCGACCGAAGGCAGTGCCGCGCTCGTGCACAACGACTACAAGTTCGACAACGTGGTACTGGCGGCCGACGATCTCACGCGCATCGCCGGCGTGCTTGATTGGGAAATGTCGACGATCGGCGATCCCTTGATGGACCTGGGCACGGCGATCAGCTATTGGATCGACGCTGCGGATCCGCCCGACTTGCAGCTCATCCGCTGGGGACCGACGACGCTGCCGGGCAGCCTCACGCGCGCTGAGTTAACGGCCCGCTACGCCGAGCGCACCGGTCGCGATGTGTCGCAGATGCCGTTCTATCTCGCGTTTGCCTACTTCAAGACGGCCGTGATCGCGCAGCAGATTTACTACCGCTTTCATAAGGGGCTGACGCAAGACCCCCGCTTCGGCTTCTTCATTGAAGCGACAAAGATCCTGCTGCGGGCAGCCGAGCGCACGATCGAAACAGGTCGGCTGTGAGCGCCGGGCGAAATAGGGGACTGGCTCCGAGCCGGACAAACTTGATAACTACTCGGACGGTCGTCGAGAGGTGCCTGTCCCATTTTCGCAATTGCGAGTGAACCGGGCACCTCGATGTCGACTGCTGCTTCGTCACCGAGTTTTCGCGACCCCATGCTGCCGCGCGTACTCGTGTTTCAGCCGGCCGTGAAGCACTACCGCTTGCCGTTTTGGGACGCGCTCGTCGAGCAGGCGGCAGGGCATTATCAAATCGCGGTCCTCGGCCCGCTCGACCTCTCGGCCGAAGCTGTCGCGGCTCGGCCCTACCTGCACGAGTTTCCGTTTCGAGAGCAGCCACGTTTCGGTCGTATGATCGGTTCCTGGCCTGGCGCGGCCGACGTGCTGCGCCGCGAGCGCCCAGCCGTCGTCCTGCTCACTGCCACCGCGTCATTTTCCACCAGTTGGAGTCTTCCGCGCCAGGCCCATCGCGCGGGGGCCAAGGTCATTGGCTGGTCGAAAGTCTCGCCGCGTGCCGGCACAAAGCGCGGCCTGTTGGCCCGCACCGCCATGCGCATGTTCGTCCGCCGCTTCGATCGCTTCCTCTGCTATGGGCAGTCGTCGGTCGAACAGCTTGCTGCCCTTGGCTACCCACCCGAGCGGATTCGCGTCGCTCCCAACACGATCGATACGCGCCGCGTCTTCAGTGGCGGCGATGTCATCCGTGCTCGAGGTCAACAGCTTCGCGAGCAGCACGGCCTGGCCGACAAACGCGTGGTCCTTTACATCGGGCGGATGATCGAGCGCAAACGCCCCTGGGACTTGCTCGGCGCTTGGCCCAAGCTCCGCACGACGCAGGACGACACGCGTCTGGTGCTCGTCGGCGGCGGACCCATGCTCGACGAGATTCGCCGGCGCGTGAAGTCGATCGACCCCGAACGGGTCGTCGTCACGGGTCCTGTTCCCGAGGGAGACGATTACGCCTGGATCGCGGCCGCCGACGTCGTCGTGCTACCAGCCGCGGTCGGGCTCGCCATCAATCAGGCGTTAGCACTTGGTACCCCGCTGGTGATTGCCGATGAACCAGGGGCCGACGCAGAACTTGTCAAGCACGGCCAGACCGGCTGGCGTTTCGAGCCGCGCGACACCGACGAGCTGGCTGCCGCGGTCCACCGCATCTTCAATCACACCAAGGAACGCGAAGCGGTCGTTGCCCGCGGGCTCGCTCTCATGCAAAGCGAGTATGCGCTCCAGCGGATGGTCGAGGTGTTCGACGCGACGATCCGCGAGTGCCTCTAGCGCGGAGCATTCGTCGGCATCTCAGTAATTGGGCGGGTGTGGGTTGCTGGGCCACCTATCGGAGAGGTCGCGAAGCCTGTCAATTTGGCAGCATTGCCTGGAATGGACTCTCGATAACAATGACCGCGATCCCACAGGTCGCATCAAGCTGTAACACGCGATTATACATGGCCTTATGGCGACTTCGTGTCGCGGGTATCTGCTTCCGGCGCGCTAGTTGCCACCAGTCAAGCAACCTGTAGATAGCTTTGCATGATTTGGCAGCGTCCGGCGGTCCGTCCCTGCGTTCCGCCCAGCGAGCCCCCACCACGATCGAATTCACGAAATCGAATTCAACAACCTATCAGGAGGAGTTCCGACATGTCGTCAGCCACCGCCGTCAAAGGCAAGAAACCATCCTCTGGCAAGCTGCGGCTGCAGCCGCTCGGCGATCGCGTTGTCATCGAGCGTGAGGAGGCCGAGGAGCGAACCGCGGGCGGGATCGTGCTCCCCGACTCTGCGAAGAACAAGCCGTCGCGCGGCAAAGTGGTGAGTGTTGGAGAAGGGCGCCTGCTGGACAACGGCCAGCGAAATCAACTCCAGGTGAAAGTCGGCGACCGCGTGTTGTTCAGCTCCTATGCCGGTGAGCAATTCAAGGTCGGCGATCAAGAACTACTGCTGATGCGCGAAGACGACATTCTCGCCGTACTCGAATAGGGCTATCCGGTAGCGCCAACATGGCCGGCGGCCGGGCCATCAAACAAATCACACGATATTCTCAGGAGAATCCACGTCATGGCGAAAATGATTGCTTTTGATCAAGAGGCGCGCGACGCGATGCGTCGCGGTGTGTCGAAGCTGGCTCGCGCCGTTAAGGTCACGCTTGGACCGCGCGGCCGGAACGTAATTTTGCAGAAGAGCTTTGGTTCGCCGACGGTGACCAAGGACGGCGTAACTGTCGCCAAGGAAATCGACGTCGAGGACGTCTACGAGAACATGGGCGCCCGCATGGTTCGCGAGGTGGCCTCGAAGACCAGCGACGTCGCCGGTGACGGCACCACCACTGCCACGGTTCTGGCCGAGGCAATCTTCAACGAAGGGCTGCGGGCGGTTGTCTCAGGCGTCAACCCGGTGCAGCTCAAGACCGGCATCGAAAAGGCCGTGGCCGATGTCACCGAGAAGCTGCACGGCATGTCGATCACGATCAAGAGTCGCAAGGAAATGGCGCAGGTCGCCGCAGTCGCCAGCAACAACGACATGGAAATCGGCGAACTGTTGGCCGAAGCCATGGAGAAAGTCGGCAAAGACGGCGTGATCACGGTCGACGAAGGCAAAAGCCTGAAGACCGAGGTCGAATGGGTCGAGGGGATGCAATTCGACCGCGGCTACTTGTCGCCGTATTTCATCACTGACCCGACCAAGATGGAGTGCGTGCTCGAAGACCCGTACGTGCTGGTCGTCGAGAAGAAGATCGCGAACGTCAAGGAGCTCGTGCCCGTGCTCGAGGCGGTGGTCAACGCGGGCAAGCCGCTCTTGATCGTCTCCGAAGAGGTCGAGGGTGAGGCCCTGGCCACGCTCGTGATCAATAAGCTGCGGGGCACGTTCAAGTGCTGTGCCGTCAAGGCCCCCGGCTACGGCGACCGCCGCAAGGCGATGCTCGAGGATATCGGCATCCTGACCGGCGCCACCGCGGTCTTCGAGAGCTTGGGAATCAAGCTTGAGAATCTCAAGATTACCGACCTGGGTCGCGCCAAGAAGGTGATCGTCGATAAGGACAACACCACGATTATCGAAGGCGCTGGCAAGAGCGCTGACATCAAAGCCCGAATCGAGCAGATTCGTCGCGAGATCGAGAACGCCACAAGCGACTACGATCGTGAAAAACTCGAGGAACGGCTCGCGAAGCTCTCGGGCGGCGTCGCCAAGATCAACGTAGGCGCCGCGACCGAGAGCGAGATGAAAGAGAAGAAGGCTCGCGTCGAAGACGCCCTGCACGCGACCCGCGCGGCCGTCGAAGAGGGCATTCTTCCCGGCGGCGGTGTGGCCTTGGTGCGGGCGATTTCGACGCTGAAAACCAAAGGCCTGCCGCACGACGAAGAGGTCGGCTACGGCATCGTGCTGAGAGCCTGCCGGTCGCCGCTCATCCAGATCGCGGCCAACGCGGGTCAGGATGGCAGCATTGTCTGCGAGAAGGTCGTCGAAGCCACCGGCAACGTGGGCTACAACGCGGCGGCCGACAAGTATGAGGACCTGGTGAAGGCCGGCATCATCGACCCCACCAAGGTCACGCGGACCGCCCTGCAGAACGCCGCGAGCGTCGCGACGCTGCTACTGACGAGCGATGCGCTGATCGCCGAAAAGCCCAAGGAAGCCGCCAAGAAGGGTGGTGCCGGTCACGGCGGCGACTACGACATGTATTGAGCCACTAGCCAAAGTCTGCCGGCAGGCGTGCCGGCCGCGATCTTCACAACCGAGCTCGACCTGCCGAGAGGCGGGTCGGGCTCGGTTTTTGCGCAAGATCGATGGCGGCGAATTGAAGGCCAAGGCGCACGTCCGAGATAGCCTCAAGTCTTTTGTCTGTAATGCATTATGTGTTGTCTTGGCAAGGCTCCTTAGTCGAGGCCTTTCCCGGATTCCACATGGCTCGGAGTCGCCAGCGAAATAGAATTGGGAGGTTCACGATTCGGTTTCTTACTCGGCTGAGTCTCAGATGAACGACGCCAACCCGTCAACGACCCTTTCGGCCGCCGATCAGCAATTGTTGGCCGATGCCGCCGCCTATCTCGAATCGCCGGGCCTATTCATCCGGCTCGCGGACATGCTCGGCAAGCCGGCCGAGGCGCTGATGACTTTCTTGCCCGATCGGGCGCAGAAGCTGGTCTCGCAAACCTCGATGGATGCACTTCGGCTGGGGCTCGACTGGGCCATTCGCACGTTGCCCGATCAGGACGAGGCCCTGGCGCAGTACGCCGAAAAGCAGTCGTCGCCGCTCGGGCGCTGGTGGCGTCGCAATCGCCACACGGCCTTGGCGGGGCTGACCGGTGTCAGTGGCGGATTGTTTGGCATTGCGGCGGCCGCGGTCGAAATCCCCGCCACGACCGTCGTCATGCTCCGCTCGATCGCCGGCATTGCCATCGAGCACGGCGCGAATCTCGACGATCCGGCCACGCGGCTCGAATGTCTGGCGGTTTTCAGTTTTGGCTCCAAGCCGCTGGAAGACATGGATTCGGCGTACCTCACGGCGCGCGTGGGCCTGGCGATGGCGCTCCATCAGGCGCAAGCCTATCTAGCAAGCCATACATCGCGCGAAGTTGCCGAGGCGCTGGCGAAAGGGACAGCGCCGCTGCTGGTGCGATTCCTCTCCCGCGTAGCGCAGCGCTTCGAGTTTGTCGTCACCGAACAACTGGCGGCTCGGTTGGTTCCGGTTGTCGGCGCGCTCTCGGGCGGCGCAATCAACGCGGCCTTTACCGATCACTTCAATCGCGTGGCGCGGTATCACTTTGCCATCGTGGCCCTCGAACGCCGGCATGGTCGGGAGTTGGTCCAGGCGGCCTATCGGGCTGCCCTGGATGCGCGGAAAGACAAGGAACGAGCTACCCTAGAGCAGGTGATGTCGCGCGGTTAGACTTGCCATGACGTGCTCAACGTGCAAGCGCGGTAGCGGAGAGTCGGCCCGCGTTTCGCCACTGCCTGGCATCTGCCGAGGAAAATAGGTATCGAAGTGGCAAGAATCGAGTCAAGCTCGGGCCCAGTCACCGTCGGTCCAGCGCGACGCGCAGAACTCGGTGCAGTCGATGCGGAATTCGACTCCCCCCAACCACCGCTCGCTGGCGCGGTTTGTCTCTCCTTGGCGGCGCCGGCCTATAACGAAGCCGAAGGCATCGAAGCCGTCGTGCGCCAATGGTCGGCGACGCTCGCCGGCAGCCACCGCTCGTTCGAAATCGTTATCTGCAACGATGGCAGCCGCGACGCGACGGGCGCGATTCTGGCCAGCTTGAGTCGCGAGGTGCCGCAACTACGAGTGGATAATCAACCGAAGAATCGCGGCTATGGCAGCGCGCTAAACTCAGCGATTGCACTCTGTCGCGGTGATTTCGTAGCCACCATCGACTCCGACGGTCAATTCTCCGTCGCCGATGCCCCGGCGATGCTTGGTCCCTTACTGCAAGGCGACTGCGACGCCGTGCTCGGTTATCGCGTCGCCAAGAGCGATAGCTGGCTGCGGCGCCGCGCCGATCGCCTGCTGAATCGGCTCGTGCGGTTCTTATTTGGCGTGCGGCAGCGCGATACGAACTGTGCTCTGAAAGTCGTGCGCCGTGAGTTGTTGCAAGAACTGTTGATCGAATCGACCGGTTTTGCGTTTCCGACCGAAGTGTCGATAAAGCTGCACGAACACGGGGCGCGAGTCGTCGAATCCCCCGTGCAACACTCGGATCGCGCGGCCGGCGCTAGCAAGCTGCATGTCTGGCGAACCGGCTGGCAGGTGCTGCGGTTTCTGATCTATTTGCGGTTGCGCCTGTCGTTGTATCGTGCTCGCATCATTCAACGCTTCTGATCACGGCCGCGCTATGACGGCAAGCACTAGCGAACTCTACGGAGTCATTCTGGCCGCCGGCAAGGGGAGCCGTATGGCGCGCCTCCCCACCGCCTTGCCGAAGTGCGTGCTCCCCGTGCTCGACAGGCCGATCCTTGCTCATCAGCTTGATCTGCTGGCCGCGCTAGGGATCCGTCAGGTGTACATCGTCGTTGGTCACCGTGGTTTCGAAATCGTCCGCGAGATCGAACGTCTGCCAGCCTGCGGCTTGAAGATCGAGTACGTCGAACAGCGCGAAACACTGGGAATCGCCCACTGCCTTGGCGGGCTGGAACCCCTGCTGGATCGGCCATTTTTGCTGATGCTCGGTGATATCTTCCTTCGCCGTCCACGGTTGGCCGAAATGCTGGAACGGTTTGACAGCGGTAAAGTCGATGCCGTGCTCTCCGCCGTGCACGAAGAGCACGACGAAGCCCTCTGCCGGAACTTCTGCATCGTCGAGGGGAACGACGGCTTTGTTCGCAGGGTCGTCGAGAAGCCGCGCCATCCCCCCACGCGCCTCAAGGGTGTCGGCGCTTATTTGTTCACGCCCGTGATCTTTGATGCCGTGCGCCGCACACCCCGGACGGCCATGCGCGACGAATACGAGATTACCGACAGCATTCAGATCCTGATTAACGATGGCTATCGAGTTCGCATCGCCCAATGCGTCGACGGCGACGTCAACCTGACGGTACCGGCCGATTTGCTGGACATTAATCTTGATGCGCTGCGCGATCATGGGCAGTTAAACCTGATCAGCCCCAGCGCCGAAGTGTCTCCGCAAGCTAGATTGTCTTCGGCGATCGTGGGCGATGGCGCCACGGTGGAGGCGGGAGCCGAGCTATCCGAATGCGTTGTCTTTCCCGCGGCGCGCGTTTCCGGTAATGCCCGCTTGCGGCGGGCGATCGTAACCTGCGACGGTGTTTGCACGGTCTAGCAGCATGCCACGCGCGCTCGTTACTGGCGGGGCAGGCTTCATTGGTTCGCACCTCGTTGATGCCTTGCTGGCAGCCGGTTGGCAGGTGCGGGTGCTCGACAATCTGGCCACGGGGCGCCGCGAACAGGTGCCCGACGAGGCGGAGTTTTTCGAGGGAAATGTCGGCGACTCGCAGCTTGCCCAGCAGGCCTGCCAAGCCGTCGATGTTGTCTTTCACCTGGCCGCGCGCGTCAGCGTGCGTGATTCGTTCGACTTCATGGTCGAACACAACACCACGAACGTCACCGGCACGCTGGTGATGCTCAAAGCAGCGGCCGCGGCCGGCGTGACGCGCTTTGTGCTGGCTAGCTCGATGGCTGTCTATGCCGACGCCGAGCCAGGTACAGCCAATGCTGAATCGCACCCCACGCGCCCCTTGAGTCCCTACGGCATTTCCAAGTTAGCGGCCGAAGAGTTTGTGCTGTTGGCGGCTCCCGCGTTCGGCGTCGAGCCGGTCGTGCTGCGTTTCTTTAACACCTATGGACCGCGACAAGCGTTCAGCCCCTACGTCGGAGTCGTGACCATCTTCATCACCCGGCTCTTGCAGGGGCTTCCCTGCACGATTTACGGCGAGGGCGAGCAATGTCGTGATTTCGTGCACGTCAGCGACGTGGTACGGGCCTGCCTGGCCGCTGGTCATGAGTCAGCGGCTGTCGGCCAGTGCATCAACGTCGGTAGCGGCCGCGGCACCACGGTCAACGAGCTGGCGATGCTGATCGCCAAGGCTGTCGTTACGACGCCCAACTTTACGCACGGCCCAGAGCAGTCGGGGGAATTGCGCAACTCGGTTGCCGACCTGACGCGCGCCAGGCAATTGCTTAAGTATGCCCCGGCGGCGGTACTCGAAGAGCGATTGGCGCAGCTTGTCGCCGAGTTTCGCCTACGGTGACTGGTCCGGAAACAGCATAGCGAGCCAAGTCCTGGCTTCAGGCGCGGTACTCTTCAACAGCCGCTGGCGCAGCGCTTCGCGTTCGGTAGCCGTTAAGGGCGCGGCCACTGACGCGCAGCTAAAGAACGCGCTTGCTTCGTATCCCTCGGTTGCCAGCACCTCATCGCAATCCAATTCGCGAGTTGGCAAGCTAAACTTCATGCCCGGAAGCCTGACGACTAGCAGCTCTTGCTCAGCAAACTGCCGCATCCACGCCAGCAGGCGCCATTGTCGGACGAGGGGCTCGATTTCGTCGGCCAACGCCAGCGCCGCAGGCGACTCTTGCTGCCGTAACGTTTCGACCATACGACGCCAGTCATCGTCGGTCGCTGTAGCTGCCGAAACGAAGGTTAACGAGCTCGGCGCCGTTGGTCTAAAGGTTGCAGCAAAAGCCGAAACCGGCCAATAGCTCTTCGCTGGTACCGGCACGTCCACCGCATAATCGACGACCCGCAGTGGTACTCGTTCCGCGGCGGAGCGAGTGGCGAGCGCAGACAACAGTTCGCGCTGCATCGCCAAACGCGCCATCGATCCGCCGGATAGCCACTCGAACACGTCGCGCGAGTATTTGGCGGCGTACCTTTGATGAGCAAGCATCAGCAACCAGGCGAACACGACCACAGCGACTAGGGTCTTTTGTGCAGAGGAGCGCGATAGTCGCCGCGGCACCCAGGCGCATTTGAAGAGACTGTCAATCGTGACTCCAAGCGTTGTGCACCACACCAGGCTCGGGACGTACAGGTACCGGGCGTACTGCGCAGACTCTTCCATGCTTCGCGCCGTTCCACCGAGGCTCGACATCAGCACCAAGGGCACGCAACCGGTCCAAGCCACGAGCAGAATCGCCCATCGATGGCGACCGCGCACAGCCAGTCCGACGATGGCGGCTGCCAGCGCGGCCTCGCCGAGACCGGTTCGCAAGCCATGCCAGCCCAGCTTCGTGCCAGCCCAGCCGCGCCCGTCGTGCTCTGAAACGAGCGTTGCAAAGTCGCGACGCAGCGGATCGACAACCTCGCGTTTTTCAATCTCGGCTTGTAGATAGTTCAACTCGGGAATCCGCTCGTGCGATAGCACCGCGAGAGAATTCGCGGCGATTGCCATGGCGCGCCGGCAAGCATCGCCGACGGAAGGCAGGTGGGCTCGCTCGCCCCCGGCCATCGTCACCACGAACGCTTCTGACAAGCAAGCCACCATGAACACAATCAGCCAGGCACAGATCCAGCGCACATAGCGCACGCCGAGCCGCTTACGCAGCAGAACGATTTGCAACAGACTGGCCGGCATCAGAAAGATGGAAGTCGACCAGGCACCGATAGCGATCAATCCAGCGCCAACGAAGGTCGCAACTCGCGACCATCCCGAGCGGTCGCCAGCGCCAGCCACGCAGGCCATCGCCCCCAGGATGCCGAGCAGCGAGACCGTGATGTTGCCACACATGATCAGAATCAAAGGTCCTTCAAAGCTCTCAGCACCAATGATGCCCCACGCGGCCGCAGCCGTGAGAGCCCCTAGCGTGCTCAATTGAGAGCGCCGCAAGATGGCGAATAGGACGCAACCCGCCAGCGCATGCGCCATGCCGATCGTCACGCGCCAGGCCGCGAATTCCAAGCCGAACAGTTGCCATTCGAGCCAGAAAATCGCTTCCCAAAGCGGCATCAGATGCGGGCCGTGTGCGCTCAGCAAGAAGCGTAGCGCTGAGAGCCGACCGGTTTCTAGTAGGCCGATCTCTTGCAGAAAGTTGAAGTCGTCGTTTAGCAGGCCTACGCGCGCAAATGGCCAGCGGACGAACGTCCCTGTCACAAGGAGCGCAACAAAGACCGCTAAGAGCGTTAACCCGCTAGCACGTGCCGAGGACTCATCGGCTTGAGAGGTTGTCGCCATCAATGTGCGCAATCGTGTATGCCAGCCGGCCGCGCGGGGCTTCGCGCGTGAGTTTTGCCATTTTAGTCGCAAGCGAGCATTGAGCTAGCTCTGGACGGAGGGCTTTGTCGATGGATCGCTCAATTGCCGCGCCAACTCGAACGTCGCTGCTGCGTATTCGCTTGCACAAGCGGTAGCTTGCTTGGGCGAATTGTGCAACTTCTAATACGACGCGTGATTGCCCCGTCAATTCGCGGAGCCAGAGGATCCATGACCAAATCGCCTGCTCGTACGCCAATTCGACGTTTCGCGGGGGCTCTACTCGCCGTCGTTCGCTACACGTGGCTGGTCATGGGCATCGTTCTGGTGTTGATGATCGCATTGGAGGTCGTGGCCCGTTGGTGGCTCGGTCGCACTCGGATTCCCCACGAACTGCGCGCGGCTGCCGTGCGGGCGTTGCCTGCCGCTGGCGAGGCGGAGCAGAACGCGCTCGCGCGCGAATTCGTGGGGAGCCAGGCCGGGTATTTCGAGCAGATTCCAATACGCTGGTCGCCGTACACCTATTGGCGTGCACGCCCATACGATGGCCAGTACATCAAGATCAACGCCGACGGAGTGCGCCGCAGCGTTTGTCCCGTGAGTCAGCAGGTGGCGACTCCACAAACGTTGGCGTTTTTCGGTGGATCGACCATTTATGGTGACATGGTGCCGGACGATCAGACCATCCCCTCGTGTGTCTGGCGCTCGTTGCGACTGCCCGAACAATTCCAGGTCGTCAACTTTGGACAGCTCGGTTATGTCAGCACGCAGGAGGTAACGACGTTGGCCCTTGAGTGCCGGGCTGGACGTGTGCCGCGCGCGGTGGTGATGTACTCCGGGTTCAACGACAGCCTCTCAGCCTATCAGAATGTGCAAGCCGGGCTGACGATGAGCGAGAACAATCGCCGCCGCGAGTTCGGGTCGTACACGAATCCTGCGACGACCGATGTCCTGCAAGAGCTGATCGAGAGTCTCGCGCTCTACAAAATCTTCTCCCCGCGGAACTACATTCTTATCGAAGGGCAGATCACCAAGGATGCCTGGATCAACCACATCGAACAGTTGCAAAACGATCCGCGATTCCGCGCCGAATACCTTGCACGGAGATCCGCGGCGGGCTCTTTTGATCAGGAACAGAAGAGCAAGGTGATCGTTGAAATCGCAACGCGCTACGTGGCAGAAGAGACGATCCGCGCCTATGCGTTCAATCTCCGCACGCTCAAGGCCTTGCAAGCTCACTATGGGTTCGCCGCACTGATCTATTGGCAACCAACGTTGTGGACCAAGGCCTCCCCTTCGGCGGAAGAGCAGGGGTACTTGCGGGAGTTCGATGAGCGCGGCGAGCGCGCGTTCGTCTTGCAGGTGCTTCAAACGTTACGCGCCAAGATGGCTACCGCGGCGGCCAACCGTGAGTTTGCCGTACTTCAGGACGTGATCGACCTGAGCGACGCTCTGGACGGGGTTGGCAACACGCACGTTTACATCGACCCCTGCCACCTCAATGGTCGTGGAAACGCCGCCGTCGCCACGCGCATCGCCCGCGATATCGAGGCCGCGCTGGCCCCGCAAGACGCAAACGTAGGCCCCTGAACGCCACACGCGATTCCGTCGGGCGACAACGCGCGTCCCTTGCTTCGTCGCGGGCGACGCCCTTTAATAATGCCCGGACAACTTCACTTCGCATCCGCGGGAGGTCAGCATGTTCCAACCATGCGATCGTCGTACTTTCTTGCAATCCGCCGTTGCCGCCGCTGGCACTGCAGGCTTCATCGCGGCTACTGCTCAAACAGCTCGGGCGTTGGCCCCGGAGGACAAGCCCTTGTTCGAAATCTCGCTGGCCGAGTGGTCGTTGCATCGCGCACTGTTCGCCAAGAAGCTCGACAATCTCGACTTCGCCCGCGTGTCGAAGGAAGATTACGGCATCACGGCCGTGGAGTACGTCAATCAATTCTTCAAGACCAAAGCCAAGGATCAGGCCTATCTGGAAGAGATGCGCAAACGCGCGGCCGATCTCGGCGTCAAGAGTCTGCTCATCATGATCGACGGCGAAGGGGCCTTGGGAGATGCCGACGCGGCGCGGCGCACCAAAGCCATCGAAAGCCACTATCCCTGGGTCGAGGCCGCGAAGTTCCTCGGTTGCCATTCGATCCGCGTGAACGCCCAATCGAGCGGCTCGCCCGACGAAGCGCAGAAGCTGGCGGCCGACGGTTTGCGGCGCGTCAGTGAGTTCGCCGCCTCGGCCGGCATCAACGTGATCGTCGAGAATCACGGCGGCCTGTCGTCGAACGGCGCCTGGCTGGCCGGCACGATCAAGCTCGTGAATCTGCCAAACTGCGGCACGCTTCCCGACTTCGGCAATTTCCGCGTTGCCGCCGGCCAGGATTACGATCGCTACCAAGGCGTCGAGGAGCTCATGCCCTACGCCAAGGCCGTGAGCGCCAAGAGCCACGACTTCGATGCCGCGGGCAACGAAGCCCACACCGACTATCGCCGCATGATGAAGATCGTGCTGGCTGCCGGCTACCACGGCTACGTGGGCATCGAATACGAAGGGTCCAAGCTCCCCGAGCCCGAAGGCATCAAGGCGACCAAGAAACTACTGGAGAAAGTCCGCGACGAATTTGCCTGACTGGCGCTGCCTCGGGGCCCCTTCATGCCAGCCCGATGTACAGCGCCATGATGAGGATCGCCAGCACTACCAGCACGGCGACGACAATCGAGAAATTCATCATCTTGCGGCCGAACTGCTGCTCCTTGCGCTCGCGCTCGGCGTGTTTCTCGGCGCGATATTCGTCGGTGTCCTCGCGCCGTAGCCGGAATTCCACACCGCAAACGGGGCAGGCGATGTCGGTCCCCAAGAGCTCCCGCGGAACTTCGAGTTCGTGTCCGCTAGGGCAGGCGAGGTGCACAACGCCTGGCATTTCGCCAGGCAGCAACTGCGGTGTGCCAGTCGTGATCGCTGGCGCAGAGGGAGCTTCGGGCAGCGTTCCGGCTTGCCGTGGTGAGCCTTCCCAGGCCGCGCTCGAACGGCTGCTGCCGCCATGCTTAGGAAGCGACTGCCCCGTTCCGCCAGCCGATGAGCGTGTGCCACGGGGTTGTTGCGCAGGAGCCACCGGCGCAGGCGCCGGCACCAAGAACTGCATCTCGCAGTAGGGGCATTGAATCGCTTGCCCAACCAGCGACTCGTCAGCTTCGAGCAGCTTGGCCTGCTCGCACGGGCAGCGGAACTGGATCGCCATATTTCAGCAAGCGCTTCGGCACGCTTTGTCAGGCGGGGACATCTCCGGTCAGCGCGGGCGAAACCAGCGTCTTATCGCTGGCTGCCGCCTCGAGCTTGTCCGTGGTCACGGGCTTGGCGAGATTCTTCCGCATCGTTTCCAAGGTGTCGCGCAGCGATTGCAGTTGATCGGGGGCAAGGCCGCGTGTCGCACGCGCCCGGATACCCATACCGCAGGCCACCATTTGAGCCCACACGGGTTCGACCTTTTCGGTCGGGCGGATCAGCTTCTTGCGGCGATCAACTTCGCTGGGGACGCGGACGATCCAGCCGTCGCGTTCCATGCGATCGAGCACCCCCACCAGCGTGGGGGCTTCGATTCCCATTTTGTCGGCCAGCTCGGTTTGCGACATCTCGCCGGCAAACGAAATCCACGCCAGGACTTCCCATTGCCGGTGCGTAATGCCCAGCGCTGCCAGCTCCTCGTTGATGGTGCAGGCCAACTGATGGGCGGTGGCGAAGATCCAGTACGCGACACTGTTCTCAAAGTCGAATTGCAGCATGAGCGATCCTCTCTGAAGCCGGTTCGTCCGGGTCAATTCTAGCCTGTCAGCGACGCATCCTTCAAGGAGCCATCAGGTTTGGAAAAACTAACCTTGGAGTTCCTCCGTCAAGAAACGGCCCGTTGATACGAGTAGTCGAAGAGCAATCCCCATTCGAGCACCTGCACATTCAGGCAGAAGTCGACGAGGTCCGCGCCCTGGACAGTTGGGCCGCTGTGGCTAGATTCCTGAGCCAATTGGCAGAGATCGATCCAGCGGCCGGCGTCCCAGGACGACTGGCGCGCGATGGCGGCGCCCTCTTGGCTCTCGAATCGCTTCGCGAGCTCCCGAGCTCCTACGCCGAGCGAACCGAATACGGGATGCTGGCCCACGCGGCGAAACCAGTACTTCGCGTTGCCGAAATCCCCTTCGCGGCGGTGCATGATCCCGTGCCAGAAACTGCCCGTCGCGTTCTCGATGGTTTGACTGATCGCGTGCGATTCATCGAGTCCGTCCGCGTGGAGCCAGAGACCAGCCAGGCAGGCCGCGGCCATCGAGGTGTCGGTCACGCGAGCGTGGGAAAAGAGGTCGGCGGCCGACAAAGACCGCAGCCGCATTGCAAGCTTCGAGTCCCGCCGACCCGGGCCAAGCGCCGGCAGACGACTTGGCTCGAGCAGTCCGGCGATCACGGGGCCGTAGTTCGCTGGGTCGAGTTGAAACACGGTCACACCTCTCGGGGCCGTTCAGCGCGAGGTGATGGGGACCTCAAGACCTCAATGTAGCGCATGGTTCCCTAGTATGCCATTTGGCTGGAAGCGGGGGTGGCGTCGCCCGCGTTCGTACGTACACTGAATCGCGATGGTAGGGGTTCCCAGTATCGCCGGACGTTCGCGAGATTCTCGATAGCCAACGCTCGCGCCGTTACTCATCGCGCAGGCCGTTTCAGGATCGACCAGCAATGAACTTGGCTGACCAAACCGAGCCCGGAGTCCCAGCCACCCCCACCGCAATCGACGCACCATCAGGCGAAACGACATCCTCGCCGATCGAACAGCGCGCGGATGCGACACTCCCGGCAAGCGATGCTGCCGCCAGCGACGCGACCAGTTCCACCGAAGCGCGCGAACGGGCGCGGATCCGCATCGGCTCGCAGCGCGAGAAGTTTCAACCGCGCGTGACACCCAAGCCCGGCTTCGATCCCGATTTGGTGCGCGCGGTAACCGCACCCAGCGCGGAGACGCCACCAGCGTCCCCCCCACCAGCGCCGGAGCCGCCCGCGACCTCAGCGGCCACTCTGGGCGATCGCCCTATGCCGATCACATCCGGCATCGACGAAGCGGGTGCGATCGAGTCGGGTTCCGCTCTGCAGACCGCCACTGTTCCCATGTCGGCTGCCACGGAAGCTCCCGTTGTCGACGAGCCGTCAGGACGCGGAAAACGGCGCGAGCGCCGCCAGCGCACTGTTGTCCCCGACGAACGCGTAGTGCATACCGTGGACTTACCGAATCTGCGCCGTGGCCTGACCCCCGAACAAGAGGCCGAGTTCGACGCCGCCTTGGCGGGCGTCGAACTCGAATCGCTTCTCAGTGCGCCGGCCAGCACGAGCCGCGCTGGCGAGCTGGCCCCCGACACGCGGCTCACCGGTCGCATCGTCAGCATGCATCGCGACAGTATCTTCGTCGACGTCGGCCGCCAGCACCAAGGCATCGTCTCGTTGCGGCAGTTCGCCGAACCTCCCATCGTCGGTAGCGATCTCGAAGTCGTTGTCACCCGTTTTGACGCCGACGAAGGGCTCTACACGCTGAGCGTTCCTGGTGGCGCGGTCAGCGTCGGCGATTGGTCGCAAGTCAGCGAAGGGCTCGTTGTCGAAGCCCGCATCACGGGTCATAACAAAGGCGGGCTCGAGTGCGAAGTTGGCCAACTGCGAGGATTCATACCGGCCAGCCAGGTCGCCCTCTATCGCGTCGAGGACTTTTCGCAATTCGTCGGCGAAAAGTGGGAATGTGTCGTCACCGAGGCCAAGCCGGAAAAGCGCAACCTCGTCCTCAGTCGCCGCGCGTACCTGGAGCGCGAACAGGAATCGGCGCGGGCCCAATTGCTCACCGAGCTGGCCCCCGGACAGGTCCGCGAAGGGGTCGTCCGTAGCCTCCAGCCGTTCGGTGCCTTCGTCGACCTCGGGGGCGTCGATGGACTGCTGCACGTCAGCCAGATCAGTTGGGCCCGGGTCAATCATCCCAATGAAGTCCTGCAGGTTGGGCAGCGATTACAGGTGCGGGTTCTCAAGATCGATCCGAACACCCATAAAATCGCGCTGGGTTGCAAGGATTTGCAGGACAACCCCTGGACGCAAGCCACGAGCAAGTTCCCCGTGCGCAGCACGGTCCACGGGCACGTCACCAAACTGATGGACTTCGGGGCCTTCGTCGAGATCGAGCCGGGCGTCGAAGGGCTCGTGCACATTTCCGAGCTCGACCACAAGCGCGTGTTTCGAGTCAGCGACGTGCTCACGGTTGGTCAGGAAGTCGACGCCCAAATACTCTCGGTCGATGTCGAAAAGCACCGCATCAGCTTGTCGATCAAGGCGCTCAAGGCCATGGCCGCGCCGCTGAAGGTCCAAGAGCCCGAGACCGAATTGCCGACAGAGACGCCAGCCCAGCGCGCTGCCCGCGAAAAGGCCCTGGCGAAGCTCAAAGGGGGCCGCGGCAAATCGTCGGGCGGGGAACAGTTCGGCCTGAAGTGGTGATCGGTGTCCCGATTTTCGGTGAAACGCGGGTGTGCCACTGCTTGGTAGTCGGCCGTCAGGGCGTTGCCTCGACACATGCGATCCGCCGACGAACAAGCAGTGCGGACTCGTACATTTTTCGGCGTGCGACGTGTCAGGGGACTGTCCCGTTTTTCGGTGTCATCCGGGTGTGCCACTGCTTGGTAGTCGGCCGTTCGTGCGTTGTCTCGGCACATGCGATCCGCCGACGAACTAGCAGTGCGGACTGGTACATTTTTCGGCGTGCGATACATCGTTCGGGTGGCACCGACCTTGTCACGATCGCTACGCGACCAGGCAATTCGTCGCGCAGCGACAAGAGCCAGTTGTGTTGCGCGGACCTCGCAAGCGGCAACGTTTCCCAATTGACCTCTTGTGCCTGCGGCACCCCGATGGGATCGGGGCCACCCCCAGGCAGAGAAAAGCAGCAAGCAGAGAAAAGGTGTCAGGAACCGTTTATTGCTCTAGGCGTCGATTTGGTTCCTGACACCTTTCCACCCACCCAGATCAGTTGGACGACACCCTCGGGATGTCCGCCGCTCGGCATGGTCCGCAGCCGTGTTCACCGCGCTGGGCTGTCGCACTGCTAGGCAGAGAAAAGGTGAGGCAGAGAAAAGGTGTCAGGAACCGTTTATTGCTCTAGGCGTCGATTTGGTTCCTGACACTTTTCCACCCACCCAGATCAGTTGGACGACACCCTCGGGATGTCCGCCGCTCGGCATGGTCCGCAGCCGTGTTCACCG
>JAIESQ010000051.1 GCA_019745975.1 Pirellulales bacterium | reverse complement strand
CGTCTATCTGTACGGCGCCAGCGCCATGCCCACCCAGTCGTACCAGAACAGCAACTACTGGGTCGACGCCGTGCTGGCAATTCCATCGACAGGCGGCGTGCCCCTCTCGCTCGTGCCGCCGGGCGAGTGGCAAGTCTATGAAGGTCAAGTTTCGAACACGGTGCAGTCCGCCGCCGGCTCGGTGAGCTACACGGTTGATTTGCAGGCCGGCCAGTCGTTCTCGATGGCCGTGCGGGCCGACTCGGTGTCAGTCGGCGTTCAACTGTTCGATCCCAGTGGCACTCGCATTGTGAACAATGCGACCACCGCGGGAAGCGCTCTATTGCTCAATTCGTACACTATTTCGACGACTGGCACTTGGACGATCACGCTCACGATGCCCAGTGGCGGCGCCGGTTCGTACTGGCTGCAAGTCGCAAAGAACGCGGGGATCGAAGTCGCGGGGGTCGCGACTGGCTCGCCGCAAACGTTGGCCAGTACGTATCGCGTCATGCCGAACGGACAAGGCCGCTTCGCCTGGCTGGGACAAGTTTCGGGCGCGGCCGGCAACAATAGCGATCTGTACAGCGTTGATCTCAGCTCGAAAGTCGGTGGGTTGGTTGATATCGCCGTGGCAACACGCGGCGTGGATTTGTCGGGGCAGACTTTGGAACTGCTGGCGCCGGACGGAGTCACGCTGTTGGCCCGCGGCACAGGGTGGTCGCCCGATGGCACGTCCGCGGCAACTGGCCTGCGAATTGCCGGATTCACAGTGCCCAAGGCCGGCACTTACCTGGTGCGGCTGACGTCGAGCGTCACGAGCCCGTATGCGTTGGTCATCAACGATTCCGTCCAGCTCGATCGGCCTACTGCTTCCCAAGTTTTGAATTTCCTAGTGGCCAACAACCTGACCTATCACTCGTCGGTTGCCAGCCTTGTGAATACGCTCACGTTCGATCGCGTGTTCACCTCGATGTCGAGCGACGAATTCCTGACCGCGCTGATTCAGAATGGCTTGGTTAGCGGCTACAGTTCCATCGCGACGCTTAAGGCCGCGCTGCTCGCGCGGGGCGTCGACCTCACGTCGCTGCGTCCCGACGGCATCTTGACTGCTTTGGCCAATGCCCGCGGCGGCTCGTTGCTGATGTCTGGAATCACACCATTAATGGCGATGCAGGCCAAGTCGCAGTTGCAGACGTTGTTCGCCGCTAATCGCGTGACTTTCCTCGACGTATACTCGACCCGCGGCCTGCTGCAACTGTTCGACGATTCGATCGTGTCGTCGGCCAGCGATCCCCTGCAAAGCGTGAACGCCTACACGATCCCGCCGACCGGCGGATACTCCGGCGTCGTCGGGGAATACGTCCTGTGGCAACGCGATACCACCGGCCGCACGAACACGCCAACGCCGCAAGCTACTTGGGCATACCTGAGCCAGCTTCCTGCCGGACAACGCGTCATTCACCTGGCCGATTTCTTGGAACTGCCAGGCTTCGGCAGCGGCATGTTCGACAACACGACCGGTTACGTCGACGCTCTCGATGGCAACGGGCAAACGTCCGACTACTACACCATCTGGATGGACCAATGGGTCACTCAGGCGACGGCGAAGATGACGAACTTCTGGACCGGGTTCAAAGCCATCGGAGGACAGGTCGACCTGATCGTCGTGGACATTGAATTTGGCTTCGATTATTACGGCCTGGTTACGCGCGAGCTACGCGTGAATCCTGGTGCAACACCCTCGCGCACGATCTGGGAGTCCATTACCGCCGATCCGCGCTGGAACGCCGTCAAGGCGGAGCTCATCGCGGCCGGCATCTCCGCTAGCGACCTTACTGCGGCGGCCATAGCGACGTGGGATACCAAGGGGACGCAAGTCGCGATCTGGAACGCCGTCATGGAGCGGCGCGGATCAGATTACCGGCGCCAGGCGTTTACCGCCCCGCTGCTGGCAGCTTTCCCCAATGCTCTGATTTCCAACTACGACGAGCAGTATCGTGCGAACACCATTCCGACAGATGTATTCTACGCACGGATTGACAGTTGGTATTCCGTGGGAAGCCTGATGGGCAATGTCCAATCTCCATCGCTCTATGGATGGAGTGGTGCGCCAGTGACGCCGAGCGGCACAATTCAACCGCCGGTCCCGTTCGAGGCCTCGATCAAGTCGATTAGCTACATTCCCACGCTTGGCTCGAATGGCCAGCCGACTAATCTCGGCACGGCAGTGGTCCGTTTCTTCCAGCCGATTCCATCGTTGCGTGTCGGTGACTCGATGACCGTCGAGAACCGTGGCGGAATTTGGATCGCCCCGGCCTACACCGGCAGCTTCCAGATCGCCTCGGTTTCCGCGGACGGATTGACAATCACTTATCAACTCCAGATCAGCAACCCGGCCCTGCCACCGGCGAATACCGACTTGACCATTCGACAGACTGCCACGCGCAGCGCATTTGTCGGCTTCTGGCGGCCGTACAACGCGTTCGTGACCGACGTCAACATCCTGCGCACCGGGATTGCCTCGTCGAGCTTGCCGCAACTGCCGTGGGTTTCGAGCCGCGACTATTTGACATCCGCGGCCGCCGCTGGCTTCCAGTTCAGCGGCAACAACTACACCTACTACACCGAAGCAATCCTCCAGATGGCGGCCAGCGGAGTGCGCGGTCTCCTCTGGTGGAACTACGCCTTGGCGGTGAGTCCGGCCAACAGCACGGTGATCAGCAGCGCCCTGCAGGAAATCAACAGCCTGATGGGATACGCCAATCGCACCGCGTTGGTTTTGACGGGAGCTGGCTACGGTGACGGCTACGTACTCAGCGGCGTCGATGCGGGAGGGCGGCGCGTGTGGCGGCTCACGCCCGATCCCACGCAAAGTGTTACGATCCTCAGTTCCACCGGCAACGTTTCGATTCAAATCGGCTCGAAGGTCGTGACGATTCCCAATGCGTCGATCTACACGACCGCCAACCCCGCCTCAAACCTGGGCTACTGGATCGTGCAGACACAAGGAACTTCGCAATTGCGCGTGAGCGTCGACCAGGCAATTGGTCGAATTGAAACGGCGCTCGGCCCATCGCTGACCACGAGCGCCTCGATTGCGCCGCTCGTGTCGAACGTGTTTACGCTGACGATGAACCCAGCGTTTTACGCGTCGACTGACCAGTTCATCTTTGCGATCGACTGGGACGGCGACGGCACGATCGACGATACGGTGGGCGGCAGCTCGGGCGCCACGATCGCGCACGCCTTTGCAGATGCTGGGCGCTATCCCGCCCGCGTGACAGCGACCAAGGCTGGCATTGCGCGACCGCTCGGGGTGTCAAATACGATCGTGACGGTCGGTGCGATCTAGCAGGCAGGACGATCACGCCGGCGCGCGGCCATCTGGAGTCGTGCGGCGGAGTCGTCAGGCAGCGCGGCGTGAGCGGGGTTCCATCACGCGAAACAGCCGCGCGCCGTTGAAGCGCGCTTGCCAACAATTCTCGCGACGGAAAGTCGCGACCTCGGCAGGACTGGACTGATACTCCATCGCTGCCCGAACTATCGGAGCGTGTCCCTCTCCCGGATTAAGGAAGAACAGCCCGCGCTCGCCACTGCGAGCGCTCATTTCACCAAAACGGGTAGAGAGCGCGCTGAGTCCCAGCGCGCGGTATTCGTAGTACTTGATCGGATCGACACCCGCGGTCAGGCGGTTGCGACGAAAGGGAATCAAACCGGTGGCAAAGCGACTGGCGTGTGCGACGGCCTCTTCACGGCCGCAAGCCGGTCGCAGGTGGACGTTCACCGGACGGCTTCGTGGCGGTGAAACCGCGCACGGGCCAATCAATTCGAAGCACACATCGGGAAGCTGCCCAGCAAGTTCAAGTACGAGCGGCCAATCGAACCAAGGTCCCAAGCAACCGATATAGCCCACGATCGGCTGCGGCTGCGGGTCGCGACGCACCTTGTGTGGGGGCACTTCGCGCATGGGGTAAGCGTTCAAGACGCGCTCGACATCGCACCCGTGGTTCGAGAATTTCTCGGCCAAGGCCGTGGACGACGCCACGACCAGATCGACGCCAGTCGCAATTTGGGCTTCCAGCCGGGCCACACTGCGCCGTGAAATGCCGCGATGGAACTCCGGGAAATCATCCATCGCGTCGTAGAAGCTGAAATCCGCGGGTAGTCGCGACAATGCGTCGAGCGCCAGCCGGCAAGGTTTGCCGATGCCCAGCACAGCCGGACCAGCAGCGGTGAATTCGCTGAGCGTTCGCCAAACCGGGCGCCAGAGCAGCCAGTGGTTCAAGCGTGATCCGCCTGGTAGAGGCTCGACAGGCAAGGCGGGCACCCTCAGCACCTGCACTCGCGAATCGAAAGCTTCGCCTTGATTCGCCGAAGGCCTACGGCGCATGTCGTGCCAATGTGGCAACCGACTTGGATACGGCTCAACCCAGCAAACCGATTCGATGCCCCGTTCGAGCCAGGCGCGAGCCATGAAATGGGGCCGCTGAGCGTAGCTCGCCGCCGGCACCGGTGAGAAATAGAGCAATCGCATCGCTTCGGCGCAGCCGTGCGGAGGGTGGGTTTTGGTTCGGCCGACTGCGGGGATTCAGCCCGACGTCGGTGGCGGGGTGTGCTGAGAAGGCGTGCTTTTTCATCATCGGTTTCTCTCGAGACACCGATTGAGCCGCTTCGGCAAGCCGTAGCAGATTTGACGACGCAGGCTCGCATAGTTCCGTCGTGCGACTTCGCTGCTAGCATGCAGTCAGAGCGGGCTAGCCGTCAATTAAGCCCGCTGGTAAACGACCAACTGATGTCGGCCGGCAGCAGATTGCCGAACCGATCTCGAACTCCGCTGGCGCCACCTTTGAGTATCAGGGTGAACTTTGTCGATCGCGCCAACTGACTGACGGGCGTGATGATCACGGTTTGCGTCGCGCTGTTGTAGACAACGTTGGCGGGGATCAGCGTGCCCGAGGAGTTCCGCAATTGCAGGTTTGTCGCATTGATCGTCGCGGCGTCCATCTCCGTGTTGAACACGATCGAGATGCTCGTCGAACGGGGAACGCCCGTAGCACCATCGGCTGGCGTGATCGAGGCGACTGGCGACTTCACATAAACGACGTCGACCCAATAGTTGCTCGAGCTCCAGCTACTGGTGGGGAAACCCATTGAGCCATAGCGGAACACGCCATTGTTTCCGTCAACGCCCGAGCCCAGCGCGTGTACGGGCCCGGCATCGATGGTGCTGGCCAGGCCGCCGACGGTGATCGCGTAATTCCCCTTGGGCGCGAAGTACGAAATCACGTAGGTCGCGTTGGCTTTGACCGCCACGGGGTTTGAGAAGAGCGCCGTCTGCCAAGCGGAAGCGGTCTCGCCGGTGAAGGTAACCGTGGCCAGCAACATGCCATTGCTGCTCCAGAGGTGTCCCACGTGGGTGCCGGTGTTGGCCGTGCTCTTGTAGAAGCTCATGCCGGTGATAAAACCATCAGCGTCGACGCGGAACTTCATGCCCACTTCGACGGCCGCTGGATCGCCGTTGTTGGTCATCGCCGGTGTGACCGCTCCACCCCACACGCTATAGAATGGTGGCGCCACCGGCACGGTGGTAAACGACGAGCTCACGTCGGCCGGCAAGGTGTTGCCTGAGGCGTCGCGCACCCCAGCCGTACCGCCGAGCACCGTGACCGTATAGGTCGCGCTATTGGCCAACGAAGTTGTGGGCGTGAGCGTGGCGGAGCGCGTGCTGCCGTTATAGGAGATCGAGACAGCGACTTGCGCGCCGGTGGAATCTTGCAGCTTGAGATTCGCCGCCGTCAGCGTTGTGGCGTCCATTACCTGGCCGAAGACGATCGAGATCGCGCTATTAACGCCGACGTTCGTCGCATTGGCGCTGGGCGTGATGCTCGCGATGCTGGGTGGCGAGATGGTCGTGAAGTTCGACGTGTAGGCAACCGGCAATGTGTTATTGGCCTTGTCTTTGACGCCACTCGTGCCGCCGACAATCGCCACCGTGTACTGCGTCGAGTACGACAAAGTCGATGTCGGCGTAAGCGTGGCGGTGCGCGTAGTGGCGTTGTACGTCACGTTGGCGGGCACGGTCGCGCCGGCCGCCGTCTTTAGTTGAATCGTCGAGCCGCCAATCGACGCCGCGTTCATGTCGGTGTTGAAGGTCACCGTCACGGCGCTGGACAGTGCCACGCCCGTCGCTCCGCTGATCGGCGAGACCGACGCGATCGGCGATTTCACATAGACGACGTCGACCCAGTAGTTGCTCGAACTCCAGCTATCGGTGGGGAATCCCGACGAGCCGTAGCGGAACACACCGTTGACGCCATCGACTCCCCCGCCCAACGCTTGCAGCGGCCCGGCGTCGATCGTGTTCGCCAGTCCGCCGATCGTCATCGAGTAGCGCCCCCGCGGGGCGTAGTACGACACCAGGTAAGTCGTGTTGGCCTGGACCGCGACGGGATTCGAGAACTGGGCGGTCTGCCAGCCCGAAGCGGTTTCGCCGGTGAAGGTCACGGTGGCCAGCAGCGTGCCACTACTGCTCCACAAATGCCCGATGTGCGAGCCGGTGTTGGCCGCCGCCTTGTAGAAACTCACTCCGCTGATGAAGCCGTCAGCCGTGACGCGGAATTTCATGCCGACTTCAAGCGCGGCGACTTCACCACTATCGACGATGGCCGGCGTCGGGGTTCCGCCCCACACACTATAGGAAGCAGCCGCCACGGGCACGGTCGTGAACGAGGAGGTGACGTTCGTAGGCAGAGTATTGCCCAAGGCGTCGCGCACGCCGCTCGTGCCGCCGACCACGACGACGGTGTACGTCGTACCGTTGGCCAACGTTGCGCTAGGCGTCAGCGTGGCCGTCCGCGTGGTGGGGTTGTAGATGATCGTGATGGCAATCTGTGCGCCGCTCGAATCTTGCAACTTGAGATTGGCTGCCGTCAACGTCGCGGCGCTCATCGCCTGGCCAAAGACGATCGACACGGCGCTGATGGTGCTGACGTTGGTCGCGCCGGCGCTCGGCGTGATGCTCGACACGCTTGGCGGCGCCACTGTCGTAAAGCTCGACGTGAATGCCACGGGCAGCGTGTTATTCAAGCTGTCCTTGATACCGTTGGCGCCGCCGACAACCGTGATCGTGTATTGCGTCGAGTACGCAAGTTCTGTGGCTGGTGTCAGCGTGGCGGTTCGCGTCGCGGTGTTATAAGTGACGCTGGCCGCGATCGAAGCGCCCGCCGTCGTCTTCAGTTGGATCGTCGAGTTGTTGATCGACGACACGTTCATGTCGGTGTTGAACGCCACCGCCACGGCGCTGGTGAGCGACATGCCCGTGGCGCCAGCCGCCGGGCTGACCGACGCGATCGGCGACTTCACGAACACCACGTCGACCCAGTAGTTGCTCGCCTGGTAACTGCTCGTGGGAAACGCCGAGCCGCCGTACTGGAATACGCCCGCGTCGGCGCCACCCTGCACGTTTAACGCGCCGTTGGAGACGCCGCCGCTCAAGCCGGCCACGTCCATCGAGAAGCGGCCGTTTGGCGCGTAGTACGAAATGACATAGGTCGTGTTCGCCTGAATCGCGACAGGAGTGCTGAACAACGCTTGCTGCCATCCCGACGCCGATTCGCCCGTAAAGGTCACACTGGCCAGCCGCGTGCCATCGGCGGTCCACAGGCTACCGACATGAACGCCGGTGTTCATCGTACTCTTGAAAAAGCGCACGCCAGTGATATAGCCGTTAGCGGTTGCGTTGAACTTCATCCCAAGTTCCACGGCGCCTGGATCGGCCGTATCGGGGATCGCTGGCGTTGCTGACGACGTCCAGACCGACTGTGGCGCCGCGCTCGGCGGCACCGCTGTGAATAGAGAAACAACCTCCTCCGGCATGGCATTACCCGACGCGTCTTTGACGCCGGGGCCACGACCACGCACAACCACCGTGTAGCTGGCGTTGCTGCCGAGCGCGTTGAGCGGGGTCAGAGTCGCTGTGCGGCTGGCGGCCGAGTACGTCACCGTGGCCGGCATCAGGTTCAAGTCCGCGTCGTAAAGCTGGATTGAATTGGTCGTGATGCTGGCCACGTCCATGGCGCGCGTGAACGATATGGTGATCGGCGCGTCGGCGGCGAAATCCGTCGTGCCAAAGACCGGAGTGATCCGGTCCACCAGCTTGCCAACAAAGACGGGCGATACCCAGTAGTTGCTCGCCGAGTAGGAACTGCTCGGAAAGCCGGTCTTGCCGTAGCGAAAAACGCCATTGGGGTTGGCCGCCGTGCTGGCCAGCGCCGTCAGCGCTCCGGAGCTGATCGCCGAATTCAGGCCCGAGGGCGTCACGGAATAGTGCCCGAAGGGCGCGTAGTAGGAGATCACGTAGGTCGTATTGGCTTTCACGGCGACGGGACTGGAGAAGCTGGCGTACTGCCAGCCGCTGGCTGTCTCGTTCGTGAAAGTCACGGTCGAGAGGAGTTGGCCATCCGTCGTCCACAGGCTCCCCGTATGCATGCCGGTGTTGTTGGCCGCTTTGTAGAATTGCACGCCCGTCACGAAGCCATCGACGTTGGCTTGGAATTTCAGCCCGACCTCGACGGCGCCGCCGTCGGTGCTGTCGATCATCTGCGGAACCGCGGACGACGACCACAAGGCTTGCTCTGGCCCGTAAGTCACTTTTTCGGTGGTGAACGTCGACACCACGTCGCGCCCGAGGGCCACGCCTTGGCTATCGGCAATACCACCCGGCTGGCCCAAAACGGCCACCGTATAGGTCATGCCAGATGACAGTGGGCTCGTCGGCGTAAGTGTCGCCACGCGCGTCGTGGCGTTGTAGCTGACGGTCGCGGCCACGACGGCGCCCGTGCCGTCGCGCAATTGAATGGTGTTCGCGTTGATCGTCGCGGCTGACATTGCCGCACTGAAGGTTGCGGTGATGGTGCTGCCCACAGCGACATTGCCGGTACCATCTCCCGGTGCGATGGTCACGCTCGCCTGGGCGACGATCGGGTCGACCCAGTAGTTCGCAGAACTATAGGTGCCAGTCGGAAAGCCTGAGCCGCCATAAAAGAACAGACCGTTGCTGCCGTTCTCGCCATCTCCCAGTGCGCGGAGGTTTCCATTGGTGACGCCACCGGCACTGAAATAGCTCGGTGTGACCGCGTAGCGGCCTTGCGGGGCGTAGTACGAGAGAACGTAAGTCGTGTTCGCCTGCAGTTGCACGGGCGTGGCAAACAACGCCGTCTGCCAGCCGCTCGGGGTCTCATTGGCGAAAGTGACCGTAGCTAGCAAAGTGCCCGTGCTGCTCCACAGATGACCGACGTGCGTCCCGATGTTCTGGACGCCTTTGTAAAACCGCATGCCGGTCAGATACCCGCCCGCGGTCGTCGTGAACTTCATGCCGAGTTCGACGGGATTGATATCAGGGTTGGACGTGATGGCCGGCAGCGTGCTGTCGTTCCAAATGCTCGACTGGCTGGTCGCGGCGACCACGTTCACGGTGATGCCGGCCGAGGGGATTTCGAGGTTGCCGCTGTCGTCGGCCGCGCGCGTCAGGATGCGGTACGCCCCCGGCGTCGAGGGGTTCCATTGATAGGTCCAGTTGCGGCGGCCGTTGGCCTCGAACCAGGTTTGGCCGCCATCGACGGAGATCTCGATGCCCCCTACGACTCCGCCGCCCGAGTCCTGCGCCGTGCCCGTGATGAAGACGGCGCCATTGGCCAGCACCGTGCTACCGTTCGTGAGCGAGGTAATGGTCGAAGTCGGCTTGGTGAAATCGGTCGAGGCCGTCGTTTGCACGAGCCCGGCCTGCAACGAGCCGGCCTGCACGCCCATGTCGGCAAACAAGTTCACCGTGGCCTGCTGGACTCGCGGATCGGGGACCGACGGAATCCAGTCGTGATTGCCGTCGAGCCCCCAACTCCACTGAATGCTCCCAGCACTGAAGACCAAGGCACCACTGGCTGCCCGGTACATGGTTAAGCTGTGCTCGACCTTCCCCGGTCCGTAGGTTCCGCCGGCATCCTGTAGCATGAGCGCGACATCCATCGTCGTGCTCGACAGGTTGATCAATCCTGCCGGACGAAAGCCGTTATTGGCATCGATATTCCATTCGTAGCCCAGCGTTCGATTGGTGAGTGTCGCCACGTCGCCCGGCGCCAGTTCGGCGATCGACGTGTTGCGCCAGAGGCGCATCTGACCTTCTTCGGCGGAAACTTGCATGGCGTAACCGCCCGTGCCATCGCCGTTGACTGCGAACATTGTTCCGGTCAGGGCATTTTCAGGGTACCCGCCATCGAGCGGCGGGCTGGACGTCGGATCGCGCCATGTTCCCGTCCAGATCGAAGAATTGGGATCGGAAGAGGTATAGTCCAACGACGTCTTGTAGGAGATCAGCGTGCGATACGGCGTGCTGGTGCCGTCGATCGCATCGGCGTATGTCACTTTCCAGAAGACGTCGTTGCCACCGAAAAATGCCAGGTCGACGCCGGCATCGCGCGCCGCCTCGACGTTGGTGCGCTCTTCGGCCGACCAGTATTCGTCGTGGCCCACCGACAGGAAGGTCTTGTGGTTTAGCAGCAGGTTGCCATAGCGATTGGCGTCCACGTCGGTGAAGTAGCTGACGTCGTACCCGTTGGCTTCCAGCCAACGAATCATCGGGTACTCGGTATAGAACACACTATTGGTGATCCCGGTCGTGCGATTGTTGAACGGCCGGTTATAGCTGACAGCAAAGGCGCGTCCGGCAGCGAGGTCGCCGTCGTCCTCATACAGGCTTTCGCCACCCCACGAGTTGTACGCTTGCCAAGTGGCGTCCGAAGTCTTGAAGAGCAAGTCCGAATTTCCGTTGTCGTCGCGCACGACGAAGTACATCTGGTTGGCGCCCGACACGCCGTCGGTGCGCACCAGGTTCGCGAAGTAAACCCCCGAAACCGCGGCTTCGGGAATGGTCCAAGTAGCGGTTACCCCCCAAGTGCCATAGTCTTCAAGGCCAGTGGTGGGATTGGCAATCGGCCCCGGCTGCAGGCTGGGGCTCGACTCGAAGAGCGACGTGACCAGGCGCGCCCCGTCGCCGCCGTAGTACCCCATTCGATAAATGTCGATCCGGTAGGAGGTCGCGGCGGTGCTGATTTTGAATTCGACAGTCTGCCCGATGTCGTAGCTAATGTCCGCCGTGTAGCCGGCAATCTCCGAGGACGTTTGCGCCACGAGATCCCATTGGCTCTGGGGAGTGCCCGGCAACAGGTTCTCGGCCATGATCGGATTGACCGACATCATGTGCCGCGATTCAAGCCATTCGATCCGCAGCCGGCGCCGCCGCGGCGCGAACTTCTTGGCCACGGTATGCCGGCTGGAGCGCGCAAAATGGGCGCGGAACCACGACTGGCGCATGGCGCCACCTCAGAACTAGAGGGCGTGCGACGAGGGGGAAGGCGTCCCTGCGCTACGCCTGCCTTGCCGAGCGCCGAATCCACAGAACGTGGATGCATCCGATGAGAGGGGCGCGGGCGAAAGACCGCCCGCCAGTTACCCTCGCGGCGCCGTCGAGGTAGTCCCTACCTTGAAGGCAGACCTTCAAAGTAATTTGGATGTTTTGGGAAAACAATAACGCGGTTCTGCCAGATCGCCGTCAAAATCGTTGGCGGCGATTCCGACGGAATGTTGCAAATGCGAAACATTTCGCAAGCTGAATCAGCGTAGTGATTTAAGAGCAAATCGCCGGGCCGATTTTGAGGCGCGGTCGAGAACTTTTCTACGGCAATTTGCGCAACCGACAGCCAGCGCAGGCTGAGGGGGACTTCGTGTCGACGATTACCGAAACCAGCGTGCATCGCTGGAGCTGAAATGCGAAGCCGCGCGCGGGAGAAGCTCTTGCGCGTGCAATCGCGACGACGTGACTCTGCGCGGCCGATCCCGCCGTTAAAGCGTGCGGGGAACAGAGTCTACGCGGCCGCCGCGGCAGCTTTCGCGCTGATCTTGGACACAGCGCGCAGAAATGCATCGACGACCGCCGGAGCCGTGTAGCGGCTTCGAACCATCTCAAGCGCGGCGTTGATCATCAAGTCGCGCCGGAGACTTGGCGACAACAACTCTACGATCCTCTCGGCGGCGACGTCGGCATCGCCAACTGGGAAACGCAGCCCGCTAATGCCGTGTTCGACAAAATCGCGGAAGCCGCCGATATCGGGTACGACCACCGGACAGCCGCAACCCATCGCTTCCAGCGCCACCATGCCGAACGATTCCTGCCGCGACGTCGAGATCAGGCAGCCGCCGGTGCCGGCGACAAAGCGGTAGATGTTGGGCATGTCGTCGTATTCGACGCGCGGCACCCAGCGCAACCGCTCAACAAGGCCGAGGTCGCGAACCGTTTGCCAGAGCTGTTCCTTCTCGGCGCGCGCCGCACTACCACCACCGACAATCCAGAACTCGCAGTCGATCCCACGCTTGGCGGCCCGCGACGCCGCTTGCACAAACAGCCGCCAGTTCTTGTGATTGTCGAGCCGGCCCACCCAACAGACGACCGGGCACCTTGCGTTGACGGCCACCGAAGTGGGAGTAAATGCCGGTGAAAGTGGATTCGGCACAACTTCAACGTTGAGATTTGCCGTCGAGCCGACAAGCTGGTGAACCAGATTGCGCTGCTCGAAACTTGGCACGAGAACCGCCGAGACTCCGCGATTCGGCAAGCTCCGCGCAACGCGCAAGCCTTCGCTATAAGTTGTGTGAACCTCGTAAATCCACCGCGCGCGTGATCCGGTGCCCGGCTGATAGCGCAGGGCATCCGGTGTATCGATGCTGACGAGAAAGTCGGGGCGCAACTCCGCCAGTTTTGCCGTCACGTGGCGGTAGTTGCTGGAAATGGTCACGTGGGGCGCGATGTCGTCAAAGAGCGCCTGGCCGTCGCCACCTTCGAGGAACACGACATGTGCGTCGACGCCCCGGGCCAAGAGCTCGGTCATGCGCGTTTTCAGCACCGTCTCGCACCCGCCTAGCGTGCAAAACTGGTAGAAAAACACAACGCGCGGCCGATAGCCCTGCGGTTCGGCCAGCCGCGGACGAAGCGGCAAGAGCACGGGGTCTGGCGAATTCATAGTTGTCGTCTCATGCCAAGTTCGCAGAAACGTGCGCCAGGCCAATTGAGCATTGTCGTGCGTGCAACGCTACGCAGCTCGTTGTGTTGCTACTGAGGCCGACGAGCTTTCGCCCCTCGGCAACGGGGTATCCTGCAGCGACGCTGTCGGCTGAAACAGCCCGGAAATCGCCCGCCCCATGACGGCCCGATGTTCCGGCCGTTCGACCAGTTCGAGCAGCCGGTCGACGCGATTGACCCAACGGTTGCCGGCCAAGAAGGCCGTGACCTCTGCATCCGACAGACGTTGGCGGCCAACCCGCTCCACGGCCGCGACAAACGCGTCCGCCCCTTCGCAGCACACCACGCCAGGGTAGTCGCTCAAGTGCGGCATGCCGCAAACCACCGTGGGTAACCCCAGGGCGATGTACTCGTAGATCTTGATCGGATCGACCGCCGCCGCGAGCTTGCTGGAGCGGAACGGGATCATTGCCACGTTCCAGCTCCGCGCGTGCGACGGCAACTGCGCGTGCTCCACCTTGCCTAGCAGTCGCACGTTCGGCAGCGAGGGCGCCGCCGATTCATCACCGTAGCCGATGATCTCAAAAACCCAATCCGGCCGCCGACGCGCCGCTTGAGCAACTAACCCCCAGTCGAACCACGATGGCGTTAAATGGCCGAAGTACCCGACCCGGACCGGATCAGCAGATCCAGGCTTTTCCGCCAGGTCGATTGGCACCGACCAATCTTCGTAGGCATTCGGCAACAGCACGACTTCAGCATGATCGCGGCCCGCGGCTTTCGCTCGTAGCGCCGCGCAGGTGACCGTGACAACGTCGGCGTTATTGGCCAGATAGCGCTCGATGTCCGGGTCGTGCCACTCCGCCTGTCCGACCGCGTGGAATTCGTCCCAGTCGTCGATAATGTCGTAGATCGTCCGCCAACCATAGGCGTTGGCCGCATTGACAATCTCGAGCAAGGATGGATGCGGAAACTCCATCAGCAAGGCGCGCTCGAGCGAACCTAGCGAGCGATCGCACAGTATCGCCGGGTGGTTCCAGACGAACCAATCGAGCGGCAGTTCCAGCACCCACGGCGACTTGGTCGCGGGAAGCGGATCACGCTCATTCCAGCGAAAATAAACGAAGAGGACGGGGATCTCTCGTCGCGCGAACTCGCGTGCCAGCCGTGTTGGTCGCTGGCCCTCGGCCGTCGTCAACGTGGTTCCCGACACGATGACGACCAGCTTGTGCGCCGCCGCCGTGTGCACGTGATTCGCTACAAACGTTTGCCAGCGCAGCGTGGCTTCTGGAGTCGGCTGGCTGCTGCGATGCAAAGCACGACGTATCCACTGCCGGGTAGCTGGCGGCAGCGTACGCCTGGCAACGCGCTTGGCTTGAGTCTTCGCACCGCTCGCCAGCCAGCGAAAGTCGGATACAACCGTTTGGGGAAAGGTAGGACTTTTGCGCAACAAAGCGCTCGCGCCGCGGCCGGCTACCATCGCTCCGCGCCGAGCGGCTCGCAGTCCGCGCACCATGGCGCGCGCGCTCTGCGCCCGCAGACTTTGTGGCGGCACGCACAACATGCGCGCCGTGCGGAAATGACAAGCCAGCCGCCAGGTTCGCGAATGTTCGATCGCCGCCAATTGCGCTTGCAACGCTTGCAGCTGGCTCTCGAGTCGTCGTGTTTGCTGCAGGTGCTCGGCCTGAATATGCGTAATACACGAAGTTAGCTCGATACGCTCGAAGAAGGACTCCAACAGCCACGCTTCGAGGTTGCCGATGCCCGACACCATGTTCTGCAACGGGCCGCTCACAAAACCATCGCGGGCGGCCTCATTGCTTCGGCTGGGCAACGTACTTGTCGCTTCCGGCGTGCTAGCGCCGTCTCGAGTGCTGTTGTTGGCGCCAGTCCTAGCCGAGCAAGTGGCTGTCGCCGGCAACTTGCGCTGGTAGATCCACTCGAGAAAGCGCCGCCGTAAGGTTGTGTTTTGCTGCAAGGCCGCGATCGACACGTAGACCGCAATTAGTTGCTGACCGGTCCAGACGCGTTGATCAACGTCAACTGCACGAACGCAAATCCTCACGAATCCGTGCAGCCGCTCTGGAAAAGAACTTTCGGTAAAACGGCTGCGATGCTGGTCCAGCAGATTCGCTTCGTTGTAGGGTACTAACACTACGTACCAGGTCTGGCACCAGGCGAGGTGCCCCGCGGCGACCTCCAGCGGTTCGTCGAAGTGCTCCAGGCAATTCGACGTGACCACGACATCGAAGGGCCGCGTGATCCGACCGTCGATCGCGTGAATGAACTCATGTTGAGGATAAACTCGCCGCGACTCGTTGATGGCGCGCTGGGCGAAATCCAGCCCTGCCACCTGGCATCGGGGGAACGCCTCCGCGAGCACGCGCACTCCATCCCCGAACGCGCATCCCCAGTCGAGAATCGAGAGCCGACCTGCCTGGAGATCCTCGCGCAGCAGCGTCGGCAGGTTGCGCACGACGCACTCCATGAACCGAGTGGTCTGCACGCGCCCACAATTGCCGTCCCAGGTCGTGGCGAAATAACTTTCCCACCACGGTTGCGAATTGACGGCCCCAACTCCTTGGGTCACCAGCGCGGTCGTCATGTTTTGCCATCCACCTTGTTGCCCGCTGACATCACCCGCGCGTCATCGTTTCGGGCCGTTTCTGCAGACGACTGCCAGCTTGCTGCCAGCAAGCAGTCGCGAGCAGGCCCCGCGCGGGATTAGCGGTTACGCCCCTTGGCGACAGTGGGTGTACTTGGCGGGATCGGCCGTGGGACACATCCAAGGCCGCCGTCCGGCGAGGTCCATGCACACCGCTTCAGGCGGTTTAAGCATCGGCTTCGGCAGGACCGTTCGTTTGATGAGAACCAGCTCGCACGGCACCACCGTCATAGCCGTCAAACTTGAACCCTGGTCAGGGCACATCGGCGCCTAATTCGGCTGGTTCGGCTCCGCGCCGTTTTCGCTCACCACTTCGGCCACCGGTTCGCGTTCGTTGGCGGGTGCGCGCTCGAACCAGCCGATCATCATTTCCTCCCAGGTCTGCTCGCCCCAGCGAACTGGGTTGGACGGATCTGGATTTGCCAGGTTCTCCGCCGAATTGTCGAAGTGGGCCACGCAGTGCAGCCGCGAACCCTTCGGCACGAGCTTTGGCTCGGCGAACTGATAACTGTTCTGCCAATTGAAATCGTATTGCGGAATGTCGAGTAGAATCTCCTCGCGACCGTCCGGGTATTCGACCGTGTAACGGAAGGCCTTGCCGCGCAAATGCATGTGCGGCATCAGGCCCAGCAGCAGCGTATCCTGGCGAAACTTCTTGAACGACTCCACCGGGAAGTTGCCCGCTTCGGCCGGCACTTCAAAGAATGGATTGATCGCCAGATCGGTGCGCACTTCGCGCGTGATGCTGGCCGGATCGGCGAAAATCAGGCCGATCGTGCTCATGTCCTCCTGCTCGCGACCGTTTGACGTGTAGTGCATCTGGAACAAGAATCGCGAGCCCGCCTTCACAAGCTTGGCCATGCCGGCCGGATACACCGTCGGCGGATTGCCCGGCGCGGTGCCAGCCAGCAAATGCCGCGTGGCGGTCCCTTCGGCCATGCGCTTCGGCTCTTCGCCCGGCGGAACGATGAAGACAATGATGTGATGCACGACACCTCGATTGCCCGGCCGACATTCACACGCCTGCACCCATTTGTCTTCAGTGAACTTGGGATCCGCCACGAAGTACTGATACTCGACCTTGCCCGTGGCCGGCACCAGGAACGGTTTGTCGCTCATCGGCACGATTTGGTGAGGCTGAGGAATCTGCCAGCCAACCGTATAGGAACGCGGTGGCGGCAACTCGCTGATATCGCCCAGAGGAGCGCCGCGTTCGACCCAGGTCAGAATCTGTTCGCGCTCTTCGTCGCTGAGCCGGCTGTCATTGGCGAACTTGCCATACTTTGGACTGGCGTGCCAAGGGGGCATGCGCCCCTCGCGAACCACTTCGCCAATCATCGGGGCCCAACCCACAACCTCGTCGTAGCTCGACATGGCAAACGGGCCAATTTCTCCCTCGCGGTGACAATTCTGGCAACGGTTCTGGAAGATGCGGGCGATCTGGTTGGCGTACGTGACTGGCGAGTCCCCCTGCGTCGTTTGCGCACGACCAATCAGGCAGCCAGGCGCGTGCGTCTGAGCCAGGCGCACGTCGCGACCCGCCAGCAAATCTTCCAGCGCGTTGGCCAAATCGTGCTCGGTCGCCGATGGTCGTTGATATCCGACACCAGACTGAAATCCGTACTGATCGTCGATCCGGCCTCGATAGCGCACCACGCGATTGCGATCGAGCACGAAGACTTCCGGCGTGCGCTCGGCCTGAAACTGATCCGCCACCTCGTTGCCGACGTCCTTCAAAAACGGAATCCCCAGCGAATGCGAGCGGGCAAAATGTTCCATTTCCGCCAGCGAGTCTTGGCAATTCGAGTCGATCGCCAGGAAGGCGACGCCTAGCACGCCAAACCGCTTCGACAGCGTCGTGAGCCGCGGTGCGTAGAGCTTCACCAGCGGACACTCGACTCCAAGAAATACGACAACCACGGCCTCGCGATCGGCCAGTCGATCAAGCGAGTGAACCTTGCCGTTGTAGTCCTTGAGCGTGAAGCCCTCGATCTTGTGACCAATGTGCGGTGTTTCGCCAGTCGCGGCTGTCAATTCGCGATTCGTTAAGACAACAAGCAGCCCGGACATTGCCACGAGCGTCGTCAATTTGCGAGTGAACTTCATGTTGCCATCACCTGCAAGGGAAACTGAGGGGGCCGATAGGGCGGCTCGAGCCGCGTCAGTAGATTCCTTGTTTCGGATTGCTAAGAGCGGGACACGCGTCTTTCATTTCAAGAGCGTGGGACCTTGCAATTACAGACCCGCACGCGCGTGCACTTTTCACGCCGTTGTAAGCGTTGTCGATTCGAGCCATCGCTACCGCGCGCCAGTTCGTGCATTGGCCGACGCGAATTCGCTGTCGCGTTTGTCCTTATCAGCATCTCTTCTGAGCGTGCGGGGATTGGCAACGATCTAGCCAACCACTGCCAGCAAAGCGCGCGACGCGCCGACTCCGCCCAGCTCGGTGTGCGGATTCGCACGCCGGCCCTACCTGTGCCGGACAGTTTTGTCGCGGCTGCGCGGCGGCGAGTTCTGCCAGTTTGAACCGAAAAAACCGCTTGCTTCGCAAGTGCGGCGTCAGTCCAGCCAACCACGGCCAGGCAACGACGCCGGGCGACAGCAGTCTTGGCACTCAAAGTGCGTTCGCACGGCACGCATCCGGACGACCTGAACCACGCACACGAACCGTCCGGACCAGGGTTCAGCTCGAGGATTGGCATGAAGTCCGAGTCACGAACACCACGCGGTGACTTGCGAACGTCGCGTTGGTTACGCCAAATCGGCATCCCGGCGGCGTCCTTGGCGCTCTTGAGCGGCTGCGAGCGGGTGGCCGAGCCCAAGTTTGTTGTCAGCCCCGAGGTCGCTGCGCTCGACGCACAGTTGCAACAAGCGGTACAGCAGCACTTGGCCGCACAGACGGGCACCCCCGTAAGACCCAAACTCTTAGGAGCCGAGCCGGAAGCCTTCGGTGGAGAAATCAAGCTCAACGCCCATCTCCAACATGGCGCCGAAGTCTACCGCCAGAACTGCCAGCAATGTCATGGCCCCAGCGGCGACGGCGCGGGCCCGGCGGCCGAGTATCTCTCACCCAAGCCACGCGACTATCGCAAGGGGGTCTTCAAATTCACATCGACAGGCTACGGCAACAAGCCGCGCCGCGAGGATCTGGTCCGCACGGTCACGCGCGGCGTGACCGGCACCTCGATGCCATCCTTCGCACGGCTGGAAAAGAAAGACCTCGACGCGGTGGTCGACTACGTGCTAGCGCTGACACACCGCGGTGAACTGGAAATTCTGCTGGCCGCTCAAGCCGACAGCGACGGCGAACTGACCGACGACGGCGTGCAAGAGTTGGCTCAGAGCATCGTCGACCAATGGCGCGCAGCCGACGAACAGATCGTTGAACCGGTCGTGAAGATGCCAGCCTTCACTCCCGAGTCCGTCGCCAAGGGACAGGAGATCTTTCAGAAGCGCGAGTGCTTCAAGTGTCACGGTCGCGACGGGCGCGGGGGACTGGCCGGCGGCATCGAGGTTGGCGTCGATGCCTGGGGACAGAAAACCGCAGCCGCGGACCTGACGTCGGGCATGCTGCACGGCGGCAATCTGCCGGTCGATGTGTATCGCCGCATTCATGCCGGCATCAACGGCACGCCGATGCCCGCCTTTAAGGACATCCTGGCTGCTGATCCGGACGCCACGTGGTACCTCGTGCACTACGTCCTGCAGCTCTCCGATCAGCGGCGCCATGGCGTGCAGTTTCCCGCCGCGGTAGAGCCCAAGCCAGCGCCGCCCGTAGCGTTGGATAATCCCGCCGAAGAGGAGTCGGCCCAATGACTAGCGGCGAAGAGCAACAACGCGAACTCGAGACGTTGCGCGCCAGAGTACGCGAACTCGAAGACGTGATCGGTGCCGCGCCCGAGGCGCCTCCCTGGCAGGCGACCGAATACTACACGGCGTATCACGCCACCACCGGCTTTCTGCTGGGTGCCGTGGCCGCCATGAGCAGTCTGCTGTTCAACATCGTCGGCGCGCTGATCTTCGAGCAGCACCCCTTGCAGTTGATTCGCGTCTATCTCACGTTTCCGATGGGTGAGCAGGCCCTGCACTTCGACGCTGTCGACGACGGCTTGATCCTGGCCATCGGCTGTTGTTTGTATCTGGCGACGGGCATGCTCTACGGGATGCTGTTCGAGATCGTGCTCACGCGCTATCTGGCGCAACTCTCCGCGCCGGTTCGGCTGACCGCCGTCAGTGCACTGTCGCTGGCGCTGTGGATTGTCAACTTCTACGGCATTCTCTCCTGGTTGCAGCCCATGCTGTTTGGCGGGAGGTGGATCGTCGATCAGGTTCCACCTTGGGTGGCGGCACTAACGCACCTGGTGTTTGGTTGGACGATGCTCTTGATCTATCGACTAGGTCGCTACATCCCTTATCGCTTGGAGACGGACGGGACATGATCGACACCCAACGAGCCACCACGCCGGTTGCCGACGACCTGCTGGTCGATCGCCGGTTGGTCGCCAGTTACTTTGTCGCGGCCCTGGTGTTCATGGGCATTTCACTCTTGGCCGGGATGCTCATGGCCCTGCAGTTGGTCCATTGGAACCCGCTGCGCGGCATCGAGCTGTTGTCACCGGGTCGATGGCGGATGATTCACACCAACGCCATCGCCTACGGCTTTCTGGCGAACGCATTTTTGGGTGCCCTGCATTGGGCGGTGCCGCGCTTGACCTTGCGGCCCGTCCTCAGTCAATCGCTGTCGTGGTTTATTTTCGCCGCCTGGCAATTCGTAGTGCTCGCGACCGCCTTGGGCATCGTCGTCGGGCCGACGCTCCAGGCCAACGTTCCGGCCCTGCAGAATCTGCGCTGGTCGCTCGGAGCGCAAGGGCTTGAGTGGGGCGAGACCCCCACCTGGATCGACCCCTTGGCGCTCGCCGGGCTGCTGCTCGTGGCCGTGAATTTCATGGCGCCGATCATGCAGGCCACGGGTCCGCTGTATGTCACGTTGTGGTACTTCCTGGCCGCCTTCGTTTGGACCTTTCTCACGTACGCCATGGGCAATTTCCTGCCGCAGTACGCGCTGGCCGGCACGAGCGCGGGCGCCGTCGGCGGACTGTTCATTCACGATCTCGTCGGACTGTTTGTCACGCCACTTGGCTGGGGGTTGATGTATTACTTCGTCCCGATCCTCTTGCGCAAGCCGATGTGGAGCCATGCCCTGTCGCTCGTCGGGTTCTGGGGCCTGGCCTTCTTCTATCCGCTCAATGGGATCCACCATTTTCTCTACACGCCGATTCCGATGTTCCTGCAGCACGGCGCCATCATCTCGACCGTCGCCGTCGAGATGGTCGTGTTGACGGTGATCATCAATTTCTTTGCCACGCTGCGCGGTTCGGGGCGCGAGATCGTCACGAATCTTCCGATTCGTTGGTTCTATACCGGCATGGTGTATTACGCCCTGACGTGCCTGCAGTGCGCCATGCAGACGACGCTCACGTTCCAGGCCTTGATCCACTTCACCGATTGGGTCGTGGGGCACGCCCACCTGGTGATGTTCGGTGTGTTTTCGATGTGGCTCATGGGGATCATGACGTACCTCTTCCCGCGGCTCTGGCACACCCCGTGGTACAGTCCCGCGCTGTGCGAATGGCACTACTGGCTGTCGGCCGGCGGCATGCTCGTCATGGCGACCGATTTGATCCTGGGCGGCGTGTTTCAAGGTTTCTACTGGGCCTCGCTCGCCCCTTGGGAAGTCTCTGTCGACGGCTCGCAGCCGTTCTGGATCGTTCGCGTCTTCGCTGGCCTGGCGATCCTCGGCGGCCAGATCTGCTTCTTTTACAACCTGTACATGACTTGGCGCGAGTCGCGCGCCCTCGGGGCGCGGCCCCTCGAAGCGGCCGCGCCGCTCGGCACCGCGGCCAACTGACTGGCGACGCTTAGGGAGCTTCTGCGATGTTCGAAGGAAAATCAGGCGTCCTGCTCGTCGGCGGGCTGGGCTTCTTCGCGTTCGCGTTCTTGTCCAACGCGGTCGTGCCGATGCTCATGTATCGCGACTTGCCCGAACAGACGACCGCCGAGCTCGTGGCCAAGAACTCGAACCTGATGTATCAGTTCGAAGAGCTCAGTTATCGCTATCCGGAGCAGTTCAAGCAGCACTTCGGAGAGCCGACGACCGACCAGTGCGCCGAAGCGCTCCGGCTCGGTCGTCAGATCTACGTCAGCGAAGGCTGCTGGCATTGCCACAGCCAATTTGTGCGGCCGGTTTCGCGCGAAGAAGATCGCTGGGGGCCGGTGTCCGCCACTTGGGAATACCAGAACGAGCTGCAGCGGCCGGTGATGTTCGGCACGCGCCGCGTCGGGCCCGATCTCTGCCGCGAAGGTGGCCGCCGCTCGAACGACTGGCATGCCGCGCACTTCTACCGGCCCAAGCTCACCTCGGCCGCTTCGCCGATGCCTGAGTATCCCTGGCTGTTCGACGGCGCGCCCGACAAACCCAACCGGCGCGGCCTGGCATTGATTACCTACGTCCAGTGGCTCGGCTCCTGGCTCGAGAGCTATCCCGACTACGAGGCCTACCAGCCGCTTGCCGAGCGCTTGAAGGAGAAGTAACGCCCCCCGGCGTGACCCATCTCGCTCCCGCACTGTCTCTCTCCCGAAATGCGAAACCGAACCATGATTGCCCAGCAACCCGTCCGTCGCGCGAATCGCCTGTTGATGCTTCTGCTGGCGCTGGCCGTTTTGCTCCCCAGCCTGTACGGGTTTGGCAGCAAGTTCGTCGAGTTCATCGCGCTCTATCGCGGCGACGTTGACGGCGTGTTCGCCATCACGCCGATCGTGAATTACCTGCTGGCGAGTCTAGGCTTTTTGTGTCTGTTCGGTTGGGCCGTCTGGCACGGCATGTTCCGCGACATCGAGCGCCCGAAACAGACCATGCTCGAAAACGAATGCTGGCTCGACCAGCGTGAAGCAAGCGCGCTCGCTGGCGATCGAGAATCGCGTCCCTGGACTTCCGCCGCGAAACTGCGCGACGCGGCCCTTGAGCCGTACGCCATCAGGAGCCGCCATGGCCGAAGCTGAAAAAACCACCGCCGACCCCGCTGCCGCCGGCGCCGAACACCGCTTCCACCACTACGCGGGCAACCGCATCCCCTGGTACGTGCGGCTGATTTGGCTGCTGTTTTGGGCGTTCGCCGTCTATTACACGGTGCAGTACCTCTTTCCGGCGCTCTCCATCGAACTGACGAGTCCTCCATGATCGCTCGCCAGCGGGCGGCATCGCCCGGCGCCCAAGTCGCCGACTTGCCCGTTGCCAGCGCGGCGGCCACGTGTCATTACTGCCACCTGCCGATGCCAGTCGGGGCGGTGGTGGCCTGGGGACGCAGGCGGGCAGTCGAACCACCCCAGCGGCAGTTCTGCTGTCTCGGCTGCCGGCTCGCGGCCGAAATCACTGGCCAGCGCGGCGAGCAAGGTTTCGCGCAGGCAGCGCTCATCCGTCTTGGACTGGCGATCTTTCTGTCGTTGAACGTCATGATGTTCACGATGGCGCTTTGGTCTCAGGACATCCACCATCCACTGAGCGCCGACGAAAGTCGACTCGCGGCGTCGCTGGCGGACTTGTTTCGCTACTTATGTCTGCTGCTCAGTCTGCCCGTGCTGTTTCTGCTCGGCGGGCCGCTGGCTCAACAGGGGTTGTCGCTCTGGCGACGGGGCGTGCTGCCGTCCGATTTGCTGATTCTGTTGGGTGTCGTGGCCAGCTATCTCTACTCCGTGGTCTCCGTGGTCCGCGGCGCCGGGCACGTCTATTTCGAAGTCGGTTGTATCGTGCTCGTGATGGTTACGCTGGGGCGCTGGCTCGAAGCCACCGGAAAGCTCCAGACCACCGCGGCCCTCGACGCACTCGAGCGGTTGTTGCCCAGCGACGTGCGACGGGTGCACACCGAACAGGAATCGCGCGACCGCGAACAACTCGTGCCGCTCGCATCGATCACGGCCGGCGATCGCGTGCGCGTATTGGCCGGCGAACGCATCGCCGTCGATGGCCGCATCGTCTCGGGCCAGGCCGCCGTCGACGCTGCCGTGTTGACCGGCGAGAGCTCTCCGCAGGAACGCTCCAGCGGCGATGACGTGTTCGCTGGTAGCCTGAATCTCAATGGCGAGCTGCTGATTGATGTGTCCGTCGATCCGGCATCGAGCGCGCTGTCGCGAATGCTCGAACTGGTGCGCACGGCTCGGCTCAGCCGTGGCCGGTATCAGCGCCTGGCCGACCGCGTGTCCCGCGTGTTCTTGCCAGCGGTGTTGCTGGTCGCGCTGGGTGCGCTGGCCGTCCGCGGCTGGCAAGGAGACTGGGAATCGGGAACGATGTCGGCTTTGGCGGTGCTCTTGATTGCGTGCCCGTGCGCACTGGGTCTGGCGACGCCGATGGCCGTTTGGGCCGCCCTGGGGACGGCTAGTCAAGCGCAGGTGCTGTTTCGTAGCGGCGAAGCACTCGAACGGCTCGCGAGTGTCCGCGCGATCGCGTTCGACAAGACCGGCACGATCACCACCGGTCAGCCGCGTGTCGCCGAGTTCGTTGTTGCCAGCGACGCAAATCGTACGGAAGCCTTGCGCCGCGCTTCGGCGCTGGCCGATGGCTCCACTCACGTGTTCGCCGCCGCGATTCGCGACTTCACCGGCCAGCACCCAACGCACGCTGGCGCGCTGGAGCGTCGCGAATTCCGCTCGCTGGCTGGAAGCGGTGTCGAGGCTTGCCTTGCCTGCGAGCACGAGCCGACCAGGTTGGGCAGTTGGCGTTGGCTCACCGCGTCGGGACTGGCATGCGACGCGTCACTTTCGCAAAGCATTGACGAGGCATTGCGACGCGGCGAATCAATTTCGGCCATCGCCTGGCAGGGGAGAATACAAGCCGCCTTCATGTTTGCCGAAACGCTGCGTGCCGACGCCCCGGCGGCATTGGCGGCCTGCGAACAATTGGGTTGCCAGGTGCGCGTGCTGACGGGTGACTCGGCAACTCGCGGCCGTTTGCTCGCACGCGAGTTAAACGTTGCCGTCGAGGCCGAGTTGCTTCCCGATGAGAAGGTCGCCGCTTTGCAGCGATTCCGCGCCGAGCACGGCGCCACGGCCATGGTGGGGGACGGGATCAACGACGCGCCAGCCTTGGCCGCGGCCGATCTGGGCATCGCGTTGGCCTGTGGGGCGGATATTTCCCGCGAGTCGGCGGCCGTTTGCCTGTTGGGCGACGATCTGCCGCGCGTGCCTTGGGCCATCGCGCTGGCGCGGCGCACCGCCGCGGTGATCCGCCAGAATCTGTTTTGGGCCTTTGCCTATAACGCCGTCGGCGTGGCCTTGGCGGCCACGGGCCGGCTCAATCCGGCCATCGCCGCTGTCGCCATGACCGTCAGCAGCGCGCTGGTCATCGGTAACTCGCTCCGCTTGCGCAAGGATGTAGCAGCGGCGACGACGGTCGAAGCATCATCCGCTGCACGAATGGCGCCGCAGCCTTGCGGCGAAGAGCGCGCCCCCGGTATCGCGCCCATGCAACTCGCCACACGCTGAGTCCCTCAATGCTCGAGCTTCCCCTTGTCCTTGTCGGCGGTCTGCTCGGTTCGGCGCATTGCGTCGGCATGTGCGGCGGCTTCGCGGTCTTGCTAGGCGCCGGGACGCGCAACCTCGGCGCCAATGTGGGCCGACAGCTCCTCTACAGTGCCGGGCGCATCTCGACTTATGCCGTTATCGGCGCGGCAGTCGGCTATGGAGGAGTTCGGCTGACAGGCGTTGCGCTGCCGCTCATCAATATGCAAGCCGTACTTTCGATCATCGCCGGAGCGCTGCTCGTCATCGAAGGACTTCATGCGGCCGGCTACTTGCAACGATGGCGAACGGCCAGCACCAGCGATGGTTGCCCCTTCACCGGAGGCCTCGGCAGCCTGTTGCGAAGCCGCGGGGCCAGCGCCGCTTTTCTGGCGGGGGTTTTCACCGGGTTCCTCCCCTGCGGGCTGGTCTACGCTTATCTTGCCTTGGCGACCGCCGCGGGGGGCTTGTGGCAAGGGTGGCTCACCATGGCCTGCTTCGGCGCGGGAACGGTGCCGCTCATGGTGCTCGCCGGCAGCGGTGGTTCACTCCTATCGCTTGCTTCTCGACAGAAGGTGCTGCGCGTGGCGGCGATCTGCGTGGTGGTGACGGGCCTGATTTCGCTCACGCGCGGAGCCGCCGCCCTAAACGCCAGCAGTGCACCCGGCACCGCCAGCGCTTGCCCGCTCTGTCGATAGCGGTAGATACCAGAAGAGCATCGCGCCTTAAACCAACTCCGCGATGGGCTGCGCGGTATCCGGCAAGAGCGGAGTCGGCCGATCGGCCCGGTCGGGTAGCGTGAGATGGTGATCGATGCCCATGCGCTGGTAGATCGTGGCCAGCACGTCCTGGTAGTGCACCGGTCGCTCGACTGCGGCGCCGGCGAGTTTGTCGGTCGAGCCGATCACCTGCCCGGTGCGTAACCCGCCGCCGAACAGCAGAGCCCCGCTCACGCGCGGCCAATGGTCGCGGCCCGCATCCTTGTTGATCTTGGGCGTGCGGCCGAATTCCCCCCACACCACGACGGTCGTGTCGCGGTCAAGACCGTGTTCGTGCAGATCATCGACGAGCGCGGCGATCCCCTGATCGAAGACCGGCAAGTTGCCGCGCAGATGATTGAAATTGTTGCCGTGCGTGTCCCAAAAGCCGTACGCCACGGTCACGCACCGCACGCCAGCCTCAACGAGCCGGCGGGCAAGCAACAACTGATCGTTCCACAGCGGCGCGCCGTCTCCCTGATGCGCCGACGACCCGCGACCATAGCGATCGCGCAGCCGCGGATCTTCGCGATCGAGATTGAAGGCGTCGAGCAGCCGCCGCGAAGTGAGCACGTCGAACGCCCGTCGATACGACGCATCGACTCCCGTCAGCTCCTGGGCCTCGACTTGCCGTCGAAACGCATTAAAGCTGCCGAGCAGTTGCCGGCGGTCTCCGAGTCGGTCGAGCGAAATGCCACGCAGCGTCATGTTCGAAAGATCGTCGCCGTCGGCTTTGACCCCATCGTAGGTGCGGCCCAACAGACCCGCGCGGGCGCTGTTGTAAGGTCGATGCTGCATCGTCGGGAACAGATCGACGAACGGCGGCATGATCTCGTCGGCCGCTCCCTGCACGCGCGCGATCACCGAGCCAAAGTTTGGCTTCCCGTCACGCAGGCTCAGGTCCATCGGGTAGCCGGTCAAGTTCTGAAAGCTGGTGTGCTCGTCGCGCAGCCCGACGATCGACCGGATCACCGCCAGCCGCTCCATTCGCTGGGCCAGTCGCGGCAGCAATTCGCAAACTTCGATGCCCGGCACGCTGGTCGAGATTGGCCGAAACTCGCCCCGCACCTCGGCCGGAGCATTGGGCTTGAGATCGAACGAATCTTGGTGCGCCAATCCACCTGACAGATACACCATGATCGTCGACTTATGCGCGCCGCGAGTCAGGGCGGATGAGCCCGACGCTGCTTCGGCCCGCAGGACTTCGGGAAGACTCAATCCCCCTAGCGCCAAACCGCCCAGCGTGAGAAATCGGCGCCGCGACAATCCATCGCAGAAGCGGTTCGCCGGTCCGTAGATCGAGAGCATCGTGCACCACGGAATCGCTTGATCGCTGGGAGCCACACACATCGCGGGCTGCAACCCGACCGTTAGTTTATCGTCGCGCTCGGCAGAGCCCAAGCGCGGCGGAACGGCGCGATTGGCGGGCGGGAATTGGCCAAGAGGCGGACAACAACGGACTTTGCGGCCTACAGCAACGCAGTCCTACTGTTGCTGGGCTGCCGCGGTGCGTCGCTGGGCTGGCTTGCGCGGTTTGCTTGCCGCGGAAACGGCTGTCTTCGTTGGCGTTTTCTTGACCGCTGCCTTCTTGGCGACGCCACGCGCCGCGCCACGGCGGCCACGCTTGGTCGACGGTCCCGCTGCCGCTCGTGCTGCCAACAGTTCGAGCGCGCGCACGTTGGTCAATTCTTCGGCCGGCAACTCGCGCGGCAGCGAGGCGTTCGTCGCGCCATCGGTCACATACAAACCGTATCGGCCGGAAAAGAGCTGCACGGGCTGACCGGTCACTGGCGAGGCCTCAAACGTCTTCAGCGGCGTGCGGGCCGCGCCGAATCGCCCCCGCTGTGCCTTGGGCTGCGCCAACAGTGCCAGCGCCTGTTCCAGCGTGATGTCCAGCGGTGAGAGATCGGCAGGCAGCGACCGCGTCTCGTTGCCGCACTTGACGTAGGGGCCAAACCGTCCGTTGGAGACCACGATCGGTTCCCCCGATTCGCCGTGCGTCCCCAGCGTGCGCGGCAGCGTCAACAGCCTCAGCGCCGTCGCCAGGTCCACGTTCTCCGGTGTCATCCCTTTGAGCAACGAAGCGTTCTGCGGTTTTTCTTCGTCTTGCGCGTAGCCACGTTGCACATACGGACCATAGCGACCGGTCTTGAGGAACACCGGCTTGCCCGTCTCCGGACAAAAACCTAGCGGCTGCTCCGCCTGCTCCGCGCGGTCGAGTAACTCGAGCGCCTTGGCAAGCGTGAGCTCATCGGGCGCAAGCTCGTCGGGCAAGCTCGCCTTGCGCGAGCCATGTTCGAGATACGGGCCGTATTTGCCTACCCGCACAAATACCGGCTCGCTGAGGCCGGCAACTTCGTCGGGATGGCCGACCAGCACCCGGCAGACTTCGCGGGCGTCGATCTCGTCTTGCTTGTGTTCAAGCTGTTTCTTCAGGCCTGCATGTTCGTTGCCGAAGTAGAACCCGCGCAGGTAATCGATGTGCTCGGTCTCGCCGCGGCTGATGGAGTCGAGATCGTCTTCCATTGCCGCGGTGAAGCGATAGTCGACCAGGTCGGGAAGGTGCGCCTCGAGCAGCTTCGACGTGGCGAACGCCACCCAGGTGGGCTGCAAGGCATTGCCGCGTTTGACTACGTACTCGCGCGCCAAGATCGTATCGATGATCGCAGCGTACGTGCTGGGCCGGCCGATGCCCAACTCTTCGAGAGTGCGCGTGAGCGTGGCTTCAGTATAGCGCGCCGGAGGCTGCGTGGCGTGCGACTTGGGCTCCAGATCGCGACAGTTGAGCGGCTCTCCTTCGCGCACGCTCGGCAACACGGTGTCTTTCTCGGCCAGCTCGGCCTGCGGATCGTCCGAACCCTCGACGTAGGCCCGCAGGTAGCCCGCGAAGTCGATCGCCGTGCCGCCGACCTGGAACAGCGCGTCGTCGGCTTCGATCGAGAGCGTGAGTCGCCGTCCGCGCGCGTCGGCCATCTGGCTGGCGACGGTGCGCTTCCAGATCAAGTCGTAGAGCTTGAATTCGTCTTCGCTCAGCTCGCCGCGCAGCGACTCGGGCATGGCGAAGGGATGGCCCGCCGGTCGGATCGCTTCGTGGGCCTCTTGGGCGTTCTTGACTTTTGTTTGATAAGTACGCTTCTGGTCGGGCAGGTATTCACGGCCATACTGCGACGCCACGAGGTCGCGGGCGGCTTCAACGGCCACCGTCGCCAGGTTCGTCGAATCGGTGCGCATGTAAGTAATGTGCCCCGTCTCGTACAGGCTCTGGGCTACTTGCATCGTGCGGCGGGCCGTGAAACGCAGCTTGCGATTGGCCTCCTGCTGCAAGGTGCTCGTGGTGAACGGAGGATACGGACGCGACGTGTATGGCTTTTCCTCGACCGCGCTAACGCGAAACGGAGTTCGCCGCAATCGCTCGGCTAATGCCACGGCAGCCGACTCGTCGAGCAACAAAATGTCTGGAGCGACTGGGCGGCCGGTATCAGGATCGAAGTCTTTGGCCGATGGGACGCGACACCCCGCGACCGACACGAGCTTGGCTTCGAACGGCTCGCCAGTTGTCGCGCCGGTCGCCGCGGCGAAGGTACCCAGCAGGTCCCAATAGGTCGCCGACACAAATTGCATCCGTTGCCGCTCGCGTTCGACGATCAGTCGCACGGCGACGCTTTGCACGCGGCCGGCCGAAAGCTTCGGCCGCACCTTGCGCCACAGCAGCGGCGACACCTCGTAGCCATATAGTCGATCGACAATGCGGCGCGTCTCTTGAGCCCTAACCAGCGCCGTGTCGATGTCGCGCGGATTGGCGATCGCCTCGTCGATGGCCTCCTTGGTGATCTCGTGAAACACCATCCGGTGCACCGGGATCTTCGGATTGAGCAGCTCGCGCAGGTGCCAACTGATTGCTTCCCCCTCGCGATCTTCGTCCGTCGCCAGGTAGAGCTCACTGGCCTCTTTTACCAAGCCCTTGAGCTTGCGAACCTGTTCGCTCTTGCCGGGCGAGACGATATACACCGGCTCGAAATTGTCGTTGACGTTCACTCCCAGATAGGCCCAATCTTCCTTTTTATATTGGGCGGGAATCTGCTTGGCCCCTTCCGGCAGGTCGCGCACGTGACCAATGCTGGCTTCGATCACGTAATCCTGACCCAGGAATTGGCCAATCGTGCGGGCCTTGGCAGGTGATTCGACAATCACCAGCGGCTTGCCCTTGGGGCGGGACGACTTGTTCGCCTTTTTCGTCATTGATTTTCGCTAGGTTGCTGCCGATCAGCGGTGTTGGTTAAGGCTTGGGTTCGTATCGATCCCTTCGGTTCGTTCCGTCCCGTTGAACTGGCGGATGTGGGATGTCGTACTTGGAATAACAATCCGTGTTTCGCGAGTGCCCCTAGATTATCAGCCGGCCCTTGCCCGGCCTTTGAGGCGTCTCGGCGGCGGCCACACGACCGTTAGCACCGGGCCATCCGGCCGGCCGAACCTACCGGGTGGGCCGGTTTCAGCGGTTGAGACGCCCGCCAAGCATAGCAGCGATTGGCATTCGCATGGTTGCAAAGTAGCCGTGAATCGTACTGCCGGCAGCGGAAAAAGGCGAAGCAACCACCCTCGACGGCTGGGATTGTAATAAGTGACAACCTCCCTAGAATCATAACCTTGGGTCAAGACAACCCCTTCACCCAGTAATCTTCACCCCCGGCGACTGTCAAGAGATTCTCGCCGGTCGCTCTCAAGCTATCCGGGAGGCAAGCCCTCAATGGCCAACCCGATGAACCTATTTCGCCGCTACCAGAAGATCATGCTCGCCGTGCTCGGCATCCTCTGCATGCTCATCTTTGTCGTGGCCGATCCCCTCGTGCAGTGGGGCAGCCGCAACAAAGTCGAAGACCCGATCGTTGTCCGCTCCAACTTCGGAAACTTGCGGCAAAGCGAACTCGCCGCCATGGTGCAAACGCGCAAGCGCCTTAACGAGTTCTTCCAACGCGCCATCGCGAATGCAGGGCAGGTATTTGCTCAGCAGCAGCGTCAGTTCGGCGAACGGGGCGCCATGATCGCCATGCAGCGGATGTACATGGCGGTTTCGCAGTCGGGCTTGGTGGCCGGAACGACCGACGAAGACGTCGTCCGCTCGATGCTGCTGAAGAACAACGCCCAGGCATTGGGCATGTCCGTTTCGGATCGCGCCATCGTCGACATCCTCAGGGCAGTCACGATGCAGCAGTTGTCGATCGATCAACTGGCCTCGCTCGGCGCCGCCCTGGGTTTCTCTCAGCGCCAATTGCTCGACGAGTTGCGGGCGGCGCAACTGGCCGTGCAATTCCAGAACCTGATGTTGGGACTGAACGAGTACTCCGGGATCTCGCCGGAGCAGCGCTGGGAGTATTTTCAGCGCGTGAATCGGGCCATCTCGATCGAGGCCCTTCCGATCGCTGTCGAGCAGTTCGTTTCACAAGTGCCGACGCCCGATGAAGACCAGTTGCTCGCGCTCTATGAGCAACACAAGCACGATGATCCCCGTCAGGGCTCGCCGACGGCGGGCTTTCACCGGCCCGTGCAAGCCAAGTTCGCATATTTCAAAGCCAGGTTGGATGACTTTCTCGACAAGGTGAAGGTCGCGCCCGCCGAGATTTACGACAAGTACGAGCAAGAGCGCGACGCGGTCTATCGACTTTCGACTCCCTCAACGCTAAGTGGTGTCGGTCCCGACGGCTTGCCCCTCGCGCCCGAAGCGCCGGCCGCCGAGTCGCCCGCCGCCGAAGGACCCGCCGCTGGGGCCGCGCCCGAGAGCCCGGCGCAGGCCCCCGAGGGTTCCGCAAACGAAGCGCCATCTTCCTCGGAAACACCGGCAGCCTCGACGGACGCCGCTCCCGCGCCTCCAACTCCTGCGCCCACGCCGTCGGAGCCTGCGGCGCCCGCTCCCTCGCCGGGCGAACCTGGTCCCGGCAGCGGCGGCGATGACCCGCCGACTCAACCGGCCGACGCAAGCGCCACCCCTGCCGAGGGCACTTCCGCGCCAACGGAAACCACGGCTCCAGGCGATTCCGCGGCGCAACCAGCCGGCGACGCCGCGGCGGATGCCACTCCCAGCGCGTCGGCCGAAGCGCCGGCACCCGCTCCTGAAGACGAGCTGACATTCAAGTCTTGGGAGGATTTCGTCATGCCGGCATCGGTCGACGAGCCGCGCTACCGCCCCCTCTCGGCCGTTTACGATGAAGTCCGTCGGCAGGTGGCATCGCAGCGGGTCGATAAACAGATCGACGAAGCGTTTGGTCCGCTGCGCGACATCATCGAAGACTATGCCAGGGAACTCGACGACTACACCACCCAGCGCGAAAAGAACCCCGCGCTGAAGCCGCCGCAGCCGCTCGACCTGGCAGCATTGGCTAAGGAGCATGGCGTCACCGCCCATGAGACCGAACTGCTCAGCCGTTACGACGCTGCCGAAACGACCGACTTGGGAAAATCGTTCGTTCCGTCCGACCGTTCACAGGAGCCGTTCGTCGACGTCGCGTTCACGGACTTGCTGCTCTACACCGCGCGGCGCTCGGTCGACGGCGATGGGAATCGCTACCTGTTCTGGAAAACGGAACACATCAAGGAGCAGACCCCGTCGTTTGCCGAGGCGCGCGAAGCCGTGCTGACCGCCTACAAGACGATCGAAGCCCGCAAGCTCGCCGTCAAACAGGCGGAAACGCTCGCGGCCGAGGCGCGTAAGAGCGACAAGAATCTGAAGGAAGTGTTCGCGGACCGCGCGGCGCAAGTCGTCGATGTCGCGAATTTCACCTGGTTGACCGAGGGGGCCGTGCCGGCGATGCAATTTGGCGGTGCCCCGCTCGAGATCAGCCAGTTACCGGGGATTGACGCCCCGGGCGATCGCTTCATGGCCGCCGTCTACGCCCTGGAGCCGGGTCAGGTCACCGCGACGATGAACGCCCCCGAGACGTTTGCCTATGTCGTGCGGATGACCGGCCAGCAGTACTCGGACGATCTGCTCCGCACCAGGTTCATGGCCGCGACGCTCGAAACCTACTTGCAGGCTGGCGCCTCAAACCAGCAGAAGTTTGAGGACGAGTGGTTTAAGAACCTGGAGACCTCGGCCGGCTTGACTTGGGTGCGTCCGGCCGATCAGCAGGATCGACCAGAGAACAAGGACGACAGCTAGGCACCCCCCCGGCCGATCGGACGGTGCGACAGCGTGACGGCGGGCAAGAGTAGGAACCTGACGCGCCGTAAGCGATAATGAAATTCCGGGCGCCGGGAAGGCCGCATTTGGCCTGGTCGCACGTAGCTCTCGTCCTCAATTTCGGTACGTCATGCCGCTCGTCTCGATCGTGGTGCCGGTCTTTCACAACTCCGGCAGCCTGCCTGAGCTTCTGCGCCAGCTCGACCGTCTCTCCGAGGTCGAGCCGGAGGAGTTCGAGTTCATCTTGGTCGATGATGGTTCGCGCGACAGTTCGTTCGCGGTCATGCAGGAGCTGGTCCGCCGCGATTCACGCGTGTACGCCATTAAGCTCGCGCGGAACTTCGGCTCCAACGCCGCGTCGACCGCCGGCATCACCCTCGCGCGAGGCGACGCCGTGGTGGCGATCTCGGCCGATTTACAAGACCCGCCGGAGCTCATTCACCAGATGCTCGAAAAGTGGCGCTCCGGCTATCGTGTCGTATTAGCGGCGCGGGAGTCGCGTCGCGACCCGTGGCTCTCGAGTGCCTTCTCCGCTGCGTTCTGGAAGCTGTTCCGACACTTCGCCCTGCCGAACATGCCGGCCAAAGGGTGCGACTACTGCCTGCTCGATCGCCAGGTGCTCAACGCCCTCAAGGATACGAACGAGCCGGGCGCCGGCCTGGGTATGGTGCTCTGGACCGGTTTCGAACCCGCGGTCCTCCACTACCACCGCCGCGAGCGCGATCCCCGCTTCGGACGCTCGATGTGGACCTGGTCGAAGCGCCTGACCTACTTGATCGACTCGTTCGTCTCCTTTTCGCACATGCCCGTGCGCGCCGCTTCGGTGCTGGGGATCGCCTTGGGCACCGTCGGCGTGCTCTATGCCTTGGCAATTGTGTTCTCGAAGTTGTTCCTGGGGGGCCAATTGCCCGAGGCCTACGCTTCGGTGATCGTGGCCATCCTGGTTGTCGGGGGCGTGCAGCTCCTGATGATCGGCATCCTCGGCGAGTATCTCGTGCGTGTCCTGGAGGCGACGCGCAAGCGCCCTCCCTTCATTATCGAGCGCGTCGTCCATTCAGGCGCCGCGCCAATCGAGGGCTCGCTGCCGCGCGACGCCGAGGTGCCGCCGGCGGCGGTCGCCGAGTTGCTCGCCCAAGTCGGTCCGGCTACGGACATCGTCGAGCGCGCACCGTGAGATTGCCCACCAGATTAGTCCCCCATCGCCGCGCGCGGGCCCACCAACCGTCTCCGGTCCAGGCTTCGGGCGCAAAGCCAGTTTCCACCAACAGCGCCGCCAGCGCCCCCCGCGTGAAATAGTGCAGGTGCCCGCCATCCCAGCCGTGCTCGCGCCAGTAGCGCATATCCCGATTCGGCGTGCCAGTGCGCGGCAAATAGCCGAACAAGAGCCCAATCGTGTGCTTGAGGTACGCCAGATTGGGCACCGTAATCACGGCGACGCCGCCAGGACGCGTGACCCGCGCGATCTCATCGAGCACGCCAAACAAATCAATCGTGTGCTCCACGACGGCACAAGCGATCACGGCGTCGAACGACCGGTCGGGCCACGGCAATCGTTCGTCGGCACTCCCGCTCGTCAGCTCGATTCTCCCTGCCCATTGCGGATAGCGCTCCGCTAGCACCGCCCGGGCAATGGCGATCGCGTTGTTCGAGAGATCCAGCCCAGCCAAACGCTCGTATTGGGGCGCCAGCGCCGCCAGCATTTGCCCTTGCCCGCAACCGATCTCCAACAGCGCCTCGCGGCGTTTCTCGTCGCGGAGCAAGCGCGCGACGTCGTCATAGCGATGCGTCGTCCAGGCGTCGGGCTGGAGCACGCGGGGTTGCCAGGCGCTGGCGTCCTGGGCATGCATCCGCTCGTAGATGGCTTTGAGATCAGCCGGCATGCGGCCTCCACCGAGGACGTACCCGATCCGTCACGAAACGCCTTATGCTAGCGGGTCGAGTGCCAGCGGCGAAAAAGTTCCCTCGATCCGCAAACTCTTCCTAGCCGATACCTAATCGCCCCCTGCGCGCACCATGAGGCAGCGGTTCGCGTCGGCGGCACGACACCTGGGAATGAGGATACCCCATGACGGGCTTCCCAAGCTGGCAGATTGCCGCACCGCTGTTTTGCGTGCTCCTGACCGGTTGCGCCACCATGAAAGAGTCGGACACGTCCCGCACCGGCGTCGAACAACTGTTGATTTCGACCGCGACGGATAAAGCTTTGGCCAAGGTCGACTTTCGACCAGTGGCCGGGGCGCGAGTCTTCCTCGAGTCCAAGTACCTCGATTGCACCGACAAGAACTACGTCATTGTCGCCGTCCACCAGCGCATTCTGGCGACCGGCGCCACGCTTGTCGACAAGCCCGAGGATGCCGACGTCGTCCTGGAGTTGACCAGCGGCGCGGTCGGCACCGACCGCACCGAATGGTTCATCGGCGTACCGCAAATCCCGCTGCCGCCACCGTCGCCGATCAGCATCCCGCGACTGGCCCTGTTCAGCCGCACGCGTTTGATCGGCACCGCGAAGCTCTCGATGGTGGCCTACGACACCAAAACCAAGCGCCCCATCATGAACGTCGCCAGCGCGCTGGCTCGATCCGACCTGAAAAAGTTCGACGTCCTGGGAACCAATTCGGTACAGAGCGGTTCGCTGCCGGAAGAGCTCTACACCGCCACGGGCGAGGCTGAGTCGCTGGCCGCCGGCGTGCGGCACCGGTTGGCCAAGACGCTGCCGTTGCCGTCGCGCGACGGGAAGACGGCGCCGACCGGCGCCAACATGGCCGCCGTTTATCCGCCTCCCCCGCCCACGACCGCCGCGCTCGCGCCACCGCCGCCGATCCAGCCGAACGCGGGCGCAGCAACGACAGGTCCGGCGCTCCACTAGCCTGCCGCGTCGGCTGTGGCTAGCTGCCCGACTTCTTCTTGAGCGCCCGCTCGAGATACTCAATCCCAGTGCGGACCCCTTCCAAGCCAGGATTCAAACGCAATGCTCGGCGGAAGCTCTCCAAGGCCCCCATTTGGTCGTGCATTTGCAGATGGCACTGACCCAGGCCCGTGGCGGCGTCAAAATGATACGGGTTCAGCTCGAGCGTCTCGTGGCAGTCGCGGATCGAATCTTGGTAGTGCCCCAGGTTGTAATGCGCGATCGCACGTTGATTCCAGGCTTCGGCCAACGATGGCAGGCGCTTGATCAGCTCGGTGGCGGCGTCGACGGCCTCGCGATAGCGCTGCGACGTGTTGAGGCGCACGAGCGCCGCGAGCTGTTGGCGCTGGGGGCTCGTGCCCACGCGGCGCCACAGCGAACGGATGCCGTTTTCGGCGATCGTTCGCACGGCCCGATCTTCGTCGACCAGGCAGCGGCCTAGCGCAGCGTTCGAGTCGTAATCGCCAATAAAGCCGATCGCCAGCGCCGCGGCCCGCCGTACCTCACGACGCGCATGCGACGCCAGGCGTTCGAGCGTGCCGCAGTTGTAGCGGCGCGACACGGCTTTGACGAACACTGCGGTATTCTGATCGATCAGGTATGCTTGATAGAACCCGGCCAACGCCGGCGCGCGCTCACCCACGCTCACGTGCCATTCCCCCGACAAAAGAAGCTACGGCCCGATTTCACGGCCATGGAAGCGACAGTAGCCGCTCGTGGGCACGCAGCGGCGACCATAGTTTCGAGTGTAATTGCAGTTTGCAAAGGCCACAAAGGAAAAGCGCGCAACTGGGAAGTACGGTAAAGCTCCGAACTGCCCGAGAACCCGGTCCACTCCCGCCAGGCGGAATTCGGCCGGCGACGAACCCCGCGTAGCCGCGCCACACGAACCGCCTGCAAGCGAACTTGGCTATCTCCCCAGGGTTGCTAAGTGCCCAAAATGACAGTTCTACGCGTTAGGAGCACGATGCGGGCTTTCCGATCATCGCGCCTGGGCACGGTCGCGGTGCTCGCCTTCTGGTTGGCGCTGCCGGGTAATACCAGTTTGGCCGCAGCCCAGCGGCCGGCCGACGCGACACGGGCCTCTGGATCGCGCTCCCCTTGGACGCGAGAAGTGACGATCGCTTGGGCCGGAATCCCACTGCGAAAGGCCCTCGACGACCTGGGCCGCAGCCAACAGGTGGGAATCGTTCTCGATCGTCGAATCGACCCCGATCGGCTACTTAAGCTGGGTTTTACCGGCGCACCACTTGGCGACGCATTGCACGCGATCGCCACGGCCGCCGATGGCCAGGAATCTGAGCTTGGCGACGTGGGGTATATCGGCCCTGTCGAGCGTGCGACGCAGCTTCGCACGCTCTCGGCGCTGCTTCACGATCGCCTCGCGAAGATGCCGCCCGCGCGCCGTCGCGCGTGGCTGGCCTCGGCCCCCCTCCGCTGGCCCGAACTGGCAACGCCGCGCCAGGTGCTCGAACAGCTGGCGACCGATGGCGCGATCGTGCTCAAAGGGGCCGATCAACTGCCGCACGATCTGTGGCCGGCTCTGACCACGCCGCCGCTACCGCTTGTTGATCGGCTGCTGCTGGTCGCCATCCAGTTTGATCGCGCGCTCGAAATTGCCGCTGATGGGCGCGGCGCGACACTCGTGCCGATTACTCAGCCGGTTGTATTGGAGCGGAGCTATCCAACCGGAAACGATCCGCAGGCACAACTCGAGCAGTGGAGCGACCTCGTCCCCGATGCCGAGTTGCGGCTCGCCGGCCAACACATCGTCGTCCGCGCTCGACTCGAAGACCACGAACGATTGGATGCGGCGGTCGCTGCCGCTCGACAATCACGGAGCACAGAACCTCGACCGCGCCGCTCGCCCCGAGGCCGCCCGGATGACGTGCTCGCCAAGACGCGCATCGACTCGTTCACGGTCGAGGGCAAGCCCCTCGATCTCGTGCTCGAAACGCTTGGCAAACGCCTCAATCTGACCATCGAGCTGGACCGCGACGCCATCGAGGCCGCTGGCATCAATCTCCAGCGCCTCGTGTCACTCAAGCTCGAGCGGGCGACGGTCGACGAACTACTCGCGGCAACCCTCCGCTCCGCGGGGTTAGTACATGAGCGTGCCGGACGCACCGTTCACGTCCGACCTGGTGCCGCGGCAGAACCGACGCGCCCGTAACAGCCGGCGACCGTGCACCGGCCCGGGCGCATCGCGTCGACCCGTCGCCAACTCGACGCCGCTACAGCCAAGGCGCGACGAACAACTGCCACATCGTGGCGGCTGTCTGATCGCTCGTTAGCTGTGCGGGATCACCTGCCGGTACGTCAGCGGATGTCCCTTCCGGTTGGGATTGCTCGGCGGGAGGACCGCCCTCAGGCGGGCGTCCCTCACGCGGTCGATCCGGTCCCCGCTCGCGCCGTCGCTCACGCGGACCCCGACGAAAATCGGGACCGCCAGGCCCTGCTTGTGGGCCGCGCCGCATGCGCGACATCATCCGGGCTTTCAACTCCTCGCCGTCGATCAGGCCGTCCTTGTTGGCGTCGATCTCGTCGAACGCGCCCTTCAGCCGCTCCGAGGCTTCATCCTTCGAGAGCTTGCCGTCGCCGTTCTTGTCGGTCGACAAGATGCGCTTCACGACCGCATCGAGATCGGGGGCGCCTCGCGGGCCGCGCGCATCGCTGCGCGGTCGATCTGGCCGTCCCGGAGGAACCGGCGGCGGTGGTGGAGGTGGCGGAGGCGCAGGACCGGCCTCACCGCCTGGCGGCGGAGGAGGTGGTGGATTCCCCGGCCCGTCGCCCTGGGGTCGATCGCCATGCCGATGGTGTCGAGCATCATGCCGGTGGTGGGCAAAGTGGCCATGATGGCCGTGGTGTCGATGATGCGCGAAGTGATGGTGACCTTGATGGCCGTGCCTGTGGTGGGCATGGTGATGATGGCCACTGTGACCAGGAACGCGATGAGCGTAATGTCCGTGGTGACCACCCTCGAAGTGGAAGTGGTAGTGCACGTCACCCTGCGATCGATGTTGCGCCAAGCCGAAGCTGCCTGGCCGAAGCGGCGACGGCCCCCAGGGGCCGGGCCCTTCCCCCCTACGGTGTGCGAACGAGTGAGCACCTGGGCCACCTCGACCGGGGCCCTGCCAACCATGCGCCCACGGATGCGGCCCCTCACCTCCTCGGTGGTGCGAGCCAAACTGCGGACCATGAGCGTGAGCGCTTCGGCCACCCTCGTGGCGGCCGCCGGGCGATCCCCAGTGCTGCCCTGCGAAGTGATGTCCACCGGGTGAGCGGCCGAAATGACCGCGACCGAATCCAGGATGTCCCCAGCCAAAACCGTGTGGCTGCCCGCCACGATGATGTCCCCAGGCGGGCCCGCCAGGCCCAGGGCCTTTTCCATGGTGCGGCTTCCGCTCGTGGGGCTTCTTTCGATCGCCCTTCTGCTTTTTCTCCTTCTTCGACTTCTTCTTGTCGCCGTCCTCCTTCTTCCCGTCGTCATCATCATCGTCATCATCTCCGTCGTCATCGTCGGCCATTGCAAAGGAGATCGGCGGAAAGCCCGTGTCATCGGGCCGCTCGACCAACGCGTCGGGTTCGTGTCGTTCGTTTCGACGCACGTCGGCCGGTTCGCGCGGTGGCTCGGGGCGCTGCGCGTCGCCTCGTCCCGGTGGCGGACCTGGCGGCGCGAGATCGCGCAGCTCATCCACCGTCACCCGGCCATTGCCGTCGCCGTCGAGCTTGCGCAGGGCCGACGCCACACCGTCGATCTCTGCGGCGTCCAGCGCGCCGTCGCCGTTGGCGTCGAACAGACGAAACAGTCCGCCCATCGGCATGGGACCGTTGGGACGGTCGAAGCGCCCCGGTCCAGGAAACTCTGGCCTGCCGCCGTCCGGACGTCCTTCGGGCCGGCGACCGGCCCGCCCCCCTTCGCGCCGCGCGAGCGCTTCAGCTCCCGCTTGAAACTCCTCGCTCGACAGCGCGTCGTCGCCGTCGCGATCTAATCGCTCGAGCATCCGGCCGAAGAACGGGCGTGCTTGCTCTGGAACTTCGTCGAGCACTACACGGCCATCGCCGTTAGCATCCCAGCGGCGAAAGCGCTCGATCGGCGAGCCCTCGGGCCGGTCGCGTCGCGGGCCGCCTGGTCGTGGACCGTCTGGACGACCGGGTCCGGACGATCCAGCAGCTTCGTCCCCCGCGGTTGCTGCCAGGCCGGCGATCAATTCGTCGCGGCTCAATTGCTCGTTCTCGTCGCGGTCCGAGGTGCGCAGCAACCGGCGAAACAGTCGGCGATGCTCGTCGGGCACTTCACCGGCCGCGATCTGGCCGTCGTCGTTGGCGTCGAGCTGGTCGAAGACCGCGGCGGCGTGGGCCTCGGCTTCGGGGCTGGCCCCCGCTTCGTTCGCCTCGGCGCTGGCCGGGGCGCTAGTCGCGCCCTCGGGCGCAACCGCTGGCGCAGTGGGCGTTTCGGACGGCTTGTCTTCGTCTCCCCAAGCCTGCGGCGCTAGCAGCAGTGCGCCAGCGGCTACAACCAGCATGACCGAGCGAGCCATCAGTTCATCTCCTGAAAGTGAGAGACTGTTCGGTTGATTCCCCACGAGGTTCTGGCAGGCAATTGAACCCTGCGGATTGTACCGGGTTCCGGCGGTTGAATTGACCTTGCCCAAGTTTCGGGCCCCGCCTACACTCCCCCCGCGCCACCGCTGCGGCCGCAAAATTCACGCGTGTTGTCCGGGCACAACGTGTCGCCGGTTTTCGACGCGCCGCCAAACAATCCGCGCAACCGACCACGGCGCAGGCGGGCGCACGCGGACAAGACGTGCTCGCCAGAACGATCGAACCCGCGACGCCTCGGCCGCGTACCTGTTGCAGACCGACGTTGGCAACTTGTCGATAGCCCCAGGAGAACTTGCACGCGTGGTGCGAGGCTCTGCGGGCGTGGTTAAAATCAGTGAACCGCCGGCAGCCGCTAGTCGATGAAACGGGTGTCCTTTGCAGGAGCCCGCGAAGTCGGACACGACACGGAATGCGGTGCTGGTAAGCTGTGTCGTATAGTTGAACGAGAGAGTTGGCTCGCGGGACTCAAGCCAGCTAGCAACCAGACTGCGTTTGCCCAGTTTCGACAGCGTCGCTATCAAGGCGGCGCGCAAACGCGGTTGGCGGCTGGCGCTCTTTGCGATCCTGCCTCGATCGTTCGCGAACTTTCGTTCGCCGAGTTTCTCATTTTGACCGAGCATCGTGGTTCGTCGCGGCTTGCTCGATCGTGTTGCGGTGATACTGAGTACCGCGGCCGATCGGCCAATCGCACGGGGCAGGGAATAACCCCGGGCGATCGACAAAGCCGCGCAGGACAAAGCCCAGCGGGTGGTCGCGGGGAATTCGCCGACTGACCGCTGGCGCCAAGCTGGCCAACTGGCTGTGCGCGGCGCGCTGGCGTTGCGAGCGCTCGTTCAAGCGGGAGTAAAGGAAATGCAGATCGACGGTATTTCGCAGGTTCATGGTTCGCAGCCGATCCGCCAGCCGCACATGTCGCCAGCCGACATGGCGCCGCGCGTTGCCAGCCCCGCGGCGGGGGGCGATCAGCTCGAAATCTCCGAAGTCGCCAACCGGTTACAACAAGTGCACGACCTACCTGACGTCCGCGCCGATCGCGTCGCCGAGTTGCGTGCTGCCATTGCCAATGGCACGTACGAGACCAGCCAGCGCCTCGATCAGGCGGTCGAGCGCCTGCTCGACGAACTGGCGTAACGCTCCTTCGTGGCCCCCGCGCGGCGATCGTAGTGCCGCCGCTGGCCGATCGAATCCGGGTCAGTAAACGGGCGGCCGGGCTCGCGGTAAGAACGCGAGTCCGGCCGGCTTTTTTGGCAATGAAAAAGCCGGGCACCGCGATCAGTTGCGGAACCCGGCCTTCTTGTTTGGCGAGTTGCCGACGCTATTCGGCCCGCTTAGCTTCGAACGTCGTGGTGCGCGTCTCACCGCCGAAGTCGAATTCGACTTCCCCCTTCATGGTGTCGCCGTCCAACGTTCCTTTGTAGTTGAGCACCAGTTTCTGGCCATCGCGCTCGCGCGCCACGGCGAAGCTGAGCTTGTTGCCTTCAAGCTTGGCGTCGGAGATCTTGGCTTCGCCAGCGGGACCTTCGTAGGTACCCGAGAGCGCGTCCCCTTCCTGCGTCAGCTTGGCGACCGTCTCGTAGGTTTCGCCGTTCTCGCCGGCAATGGTGATGTTCCAGGTGCCGGCGACTTTGACCGGTTTGCCGCGCGATCCTTCAATCTCGGCGGTGCCCGTCTGGCCCGCCAGATCGTAATCGGCCGAGCCGGCGAGCTTCTCGCCGTCGAGCTTCACCTTGTACTTGACGACGATTTCCTCGCCGTTGAAATCGTGCGTCACGGTGAAGGTGATCTCGCCGTCGACGATCTTGCCGTCCTTGATTTCGGCGGTCACGTCTTCATTCCATTCGTACTTTCCCTCGAGCGTCTCGCCGTCGTGCTTGAGGTGCAATTTGGGCTCGAACACCCCCCCTTCGCTCGTGGCAACCAGTAGCCACGTGCCAGTGAGGTCCAACTTGGGACGCCCGCCCGTGACCTCCAGCGTGCCGGCCTGGCCGCCGATGTCGTAGTCGACCGAGCCTTCAAATTTTTCGGCCGTGAGCTTGCCTGTGAACTTTGAGGTCAGTTGTTGACCGCCAAAGTCGCGGCTCAGCGCGAATTTGAGCTCGTCATCCTTGAACGCGATATCGGTGAGCTCGGATTCGACTCCGTCGTCGCCGACCATCGTGCCTTTGTAATTGTCTCCATCCTGCTTGATGTTCACCTTGAGATTCAGCACGACGCCATCGGGCGTGGCGACTTCCAACTGCCAGTCGCCGACCGGGGTGACCTTATCCTCGGCGACGGCCACAGCCGGCCCCAAGAGTCCAATCATCAATCCACCTAGCAACACGCGCGCGAGAGTTTTCATGGCGGCATCTTTCGTTCTGCGAGAGTTCCCCAACACACCGGCCCCCCGGAACCGTGGGCGCCGAGCGCTCACTATACGGTCCGGCCACGGCGGTTGCCACGAGCGAGATGGATTTTTAATCCACCCCGAGCGCCCCGGACTTGCCGGGGCCCAACTCCGGGACCAGGCTCGCGAACTCCGGCAAAACTGGCACATCTGCTCCCGCCGCTGCTGGCCCCGGAGTTTGCGCCGGATCGCGCGATTAACCCTGCTCCGACCGGCCCACGCGCGTGCTAGGGTTCGAGTACTCGTCCTTCCAACTTGGCAACGCCCGCCACCCCCCTCCCGCACGCCCACGGTTGACCATGCAGCCCGTTCTGGTCGTCGACGACGACGAAGTCACGCGCGCGTTCATCGAGCACACGCTGACCAGCGCCGGTCACGAAGTGCAGACCGCCTGCGATGGGCAAACCGCGCTAGACATTATCCTCCGCGACGAAACCCGCCTGGTTATTTCCGACTGGGAGATGCCAGGGCTCTGCGGCCCGGAACTGTGCCAGGCAATTCGCGCGGCCGACTTGTCGGCCTACGTCTACGTCATTCTCTTGACGAGCCGCAATGGCCCCAGCGAGGTGGTCGAAGGCCTGCGCGCGGGGGCCGACGATTTCATCGGCAAACCGTTCAATCCCGAGGAGCTCGTCGTGCGCGTGCGCGCGGGCGAGCGCGTGCTGGGCCTCGAGACGCGCGACCTCACGATCTTCGCGCTGGCCCGGATGGCCGAATCGCGCGACAGCGATACCGGAGCGCACCTCGAACGCGTGCAGAATTTCTCCAAAGTCCTGGCGCAGCACCTCGCGCTGCGCGACGGGTTTCGCCACACCGTCAATCCCGAATTCGTGCGGCTGATCTACCTCACCAGTCCGCTGCACGACATCGGCAAAGTCGGCGTACCCGATTGCGTGCTGCTCAAGCCGGGCCAGCTCAACGAGCGCGAATTCGCCATCATGAAGACCCACACGACGCTCGGCGCCGAGACCCTAGGCGCCGCGCTGTCGAAATATCCGCACGCCAAGTTCTTGCAGATGGCGCGCGATATCGCGGCTACCCACCACGAACGGTTCGATGGCTCCGGCTACCCGCGCGGCTTGCGCGGCGAAGAGATTCCACTCGTCGGCCGCATCGTCGCGCTGGCCGACGTCTACGACGCGCTCACGTCGCGCCGCGTGTACAAGCCGGCCCTCACCCATGAGGTCGCCCGCTCAATGATCGTCGCCGAGTCGGGCAAGCACTTTGATCCTGAAGTGGTCGCGGCCTTTGTGTCGGCCGAAGCCGAGTTCCAGGTGATTCGCGAGCGGTTTGGCAACCAGTCGTCGGCTGAGCAGGCGGCGGCCGCCGCGACCGGCAACAGCAGTTTCAACGTCGCTGCCGGATCATCGGCTGCCGAAGCGCTTGTCGTCGGCCCGAGCTAGCGGTTCTCGTCAACTCACGATCCGTTGCAAACCCGCGCGAATCGGCTCGGCGCTCGCGGGCCGTACCTCGCGGGCGACTTCGACGCCATCTTTCAGAAAAATCAGCGTCGGCCAAAGCTTGACGCGATACGATCGGCCCAGGTGCCGTCCGGGCCCATCCTCAACCTTTGCGTGCCGCACGCCCGCAAAACTGCTGAAGGCCTCCTTGAGCGGCGGCTGCGCCGCCTGGCAATGGCCGCACCAATTGGCGCCAAACTCGAGCACGGCCGCCCCTGGCCAACGGTCGACTTCCGCGCGAGTCAAGTCAGTGTGAGCGTAGGTTGTCTCCACGGCATTTCTCCCGCTAGATCAGCTCGCCACGCACATTCTAGCGGCACTCGCAGCCGGAAGTATCGGCCGGTGCGTCGCCGTCAAGAAAAGGCCGGGTAGAAGCTGACATTGGTCGGCGTGCGCCCCGTGCCGCTCGCCTGGAAGCCGAACGTCACTTCGCCTCCCGGCGCGATCGTGCCGTTCCACGGCGCCATCTGGATGACGTAGTGCGTGCCGACGTGGCTCACAATCACCGCGTTCCAGATATTGACGATCTCGGCCGCCAGGTCGAACTCCAGTCGCCAGCTCTTGGTGGCCGTCGCGGTCGTGTTCTTGAGTCTCACGTTCATGATGAAGCCGGCGCCCCAATCGTCCCCCTTGGTAAACGTGACCGGGCTGCCGCTGGGCGGTTGATCGTCGTCGGTGATCGTGCCCGTTCCGGTGCCGGTGGCGATCGTCGCCCCCACGGCATTGCTCAGCACCACGCGGAACGTCTCGGCCCCTTCGACCAGCGTGTCGCCGCGCACTGCCACGGTAATCGTCTTGCTGGTTTGACCCGCCGCGAAAGTGAGCGTGCCGCTGGCGGCGTTGTAGTCGCTACCCGCGGTCGCCGTGCCATCGGCCGTGGCGTAGTTGACCGTTACCGCGCTGGTTGACGCCTGCGACAGCGTGACCGTGAACGTCACGTTGACCGTGCCAGAGTTGCCTTCGGTGAACGTCGCGTTGCCGATCGACAGCACAGGCAGCGGCGGCGGCTGGTCGTCGTTAACGATCGTGCCGGTCGCCTGAGCGGTGGCGATCGTTGCGCCGCTGGCAGAAGTCAAGTTGACGACGAAGGTCTCATTGGTTTCGACCACCGTGTCACCAGTCACCAGCACGTCGATCGTTTTGCTCGTTTCACCGGCGGCGAACGTCAGCGTGCCGCTCTTGGCCGTGTAATCGCTGCCGGCCGTGGCGGCGCCGTTGGCTGTCGCGTAGTTGACGGTCACCGGCCCGCTGGCCGCCGCGCTGAGCGTGACCGTGAATCGCGCCGTCGTCGTGCCGCCATTGCCTTCATTGACAAACACATTGCCAATCGACGCGCTCGGTGTAGGCGGCGGAGTCGTCGTGTCGTCGTCCTGGATCGTCGCCGTGGCGTTCGTGCGCGCGAGCGTCGCGCCAGTCGGCACGCTCAGTTGCAGTGCGAACGTCTCGGTCGCTTCGGCCACCAGATCGCGCGTCACCGGCACCGCGATCGTCTTGGTCGTCTCGCCCGGCGCGAACGTCAGCGTTCCACTGATTGCCGAGTAATCGCTGCCGGCCGTGGCCGTGCCGTTGGCCGTGGCGTATTGCACGCTGACCGTTTGCGCGCTGGCCTGCGACAATGTCACAGTGAACACGGCTGTCGTCTGGGCGTTGCCGGCGCCGAACGAGAACTGAATCGGCGCCAGCTTCGCCACTTTGTTCGCCAACACGGTGTTCCAGTCGTCGGCCAGGATGCCACCGGTGTCGCCGCTGTTGGGGTTCCACGACCAGTAGGTCCAACTGATCCCTTGCTGCCCGGCCGCCAGGTCGTTTGTGCCATTGCCGTCGAGATCGCCGCCCAGGTAGGCCGTCATCTTGTCGAACCACTGCTGGTCGCTCGTCGTCGCCAGCTTGCTGCCGAACTCGCCCAGGATCACCGGCGCGATGTTCTGCCGGAATAAGTAGCCCCAGTTCTTATCCCACACCGCCGGCAGATTGTTCGGATAATTCGGGTCGCTGAACCACGTTTGCTGGTAGACGCTCGCCGGGTAGTCGTGCGCCGAATAGACCAGCCGGCTGGGCGTGTTCAACCGCACGGGGCTCGCGCCGGCATTCGACAAGTTGCCTCCCCACCAATAGTTGCCCGACGAAGCCGACTCGACTCCTTCGACGACAATCAGCACGTTGGGGTTCACAGCCAGAATGGCGTTGCCGGCGCGCTCGGCTGCCAGGCGCCAGTCGTTCGCACTGCCGTCGCCCCAGGTGGCCGGGCCGTGCGGTTCGTTGTGCAAGTCGACGGCCACCACGGTCAGATTGTTGGCATAGCGCGCTGCCAGCATCGTCCAGTTGCTGATCCACTTGCTCTCGGGATACGCCGACGTGTACCACAACCCCGACTCGTTCGCGCTGTTGCCCGCCGCCGAACGATGGTGATCGAGCATGATCCGCAGGCCGATCTGCCCGGCGTAGTCGACGATCTTGTCCATGATCTGCAAGCCGCTGAGCCCGACCAGGTCGGGGTTCTTCGAAAAGTCGATCCCGTTGGGCGTGCTGCCGGCGTCGAACAACTGATCCGAAAACGGCAGCCGGATGGTGTTGAAGCCCTGTTGCTTCATCTGGTCCATCATCGACTTGTAGCCGCGGGCCCACAGCCCGTGCGGCGCGAAATTCGAAGTCTCGAAGCCGAACCAGTTCACGCCGCCGATCTTCACGACCTGGTTGTTGGCGTCGAGAATCTGACTGCCCGAGGTATGGAAGTAGCCACTGATCGCGGCGGTCGAAGGGTTCCCCTCGGTCACGCTGACGTCGCCGATCGAAATCGTCGGCGGCGTCGGCGGTGTCGGAGTTGTGCCGGCGCCGTTCAACGTGATGTTCTGCGGCGTTCCGCTCCCCGCACCGGCCGTAAAGCCAAAGGTAATCGTCTGCCCGACGGCCAGCGCGCTGTTGTAAGCCGCATTCTGGATCACGTAGTGCGTGCCAACGTGACTGACGATTTGGGCGTCCCAGATGTTGTTGATTGTGCGGTCATAGTCGAATTCGACGCGCCAACCGCTCATCGCGGCCGGCTGGTCGTTCTTCACAGCGATCGCGCCTTGCACGCCGCTCCCCCAATCGTTCACCGTGCTGTACGTGGCCGCCAGCGCCAGGCGGTCTTCCAGCCGTTCCATCCCGCTGCGCGAGCCCAGCCGCAGCCTCCGCGTTGGGCGGCCCGATCGTTTAGACGTACTGACTCGGCGCGAACCAAACAACAGCATCAGCGGGAAACGCATGGGGGGTGACTCCAGGTGTCAATCAATGGATGAGTCGCGGCTGGCCGATCGGCCGCCCGACGAGAACAGGCTCAGGCAACGGGAGACAGACGAGAACGCGCGTCGAAGCGAGCAGTCAGCGGCGCAGGGCGCCAAGATTCTCGAATGCCTTGCGGCACGACGCGCAAAATTCCTGTCAGTTAGAGAAACGTCCCCCTGGACCCTGGCCCTACTTCAAGGATAGTCGGACTTTCATTGGTGCCAAGCGAATTCCTGACGCTGGCGCGTGCTTGCGCGATGGCGGGGCGCGCGGAGCCACGGCAACCAGTCGGTGCCTGCAGTCAGGCCAGGTGGCGATTCACCCCCGCGTCGGCCAGTTGCTTCAAGGCCACGCGGTCGACCTTGCCCACCGCGTTCAGTGGCATCTCGCGGAGCACGACGATTTCGTCGGGGGCCTTGTAGCCGACGCGGGCGCGCGAGAAGGCGATGAGCGCGGGCGTCGCTGGCCGTTTGACCCCAGGCCGAAACGTCACGTACGCGCGCACGTCCTCGCCATGGATCAGATCGTGGATGCCCACCACGCCGGCGCTGGCGACGGCCGGGTGTTCCAGAAGCGATTCTTCCACCTCTTGCGGACAGATATTGGAGCCGTCGTGGACGATGATCTGCTTCTTGCGGCCGCGGAACCAGAGATACTGCTGCTCGTCCGCCGCCACCAGGTCGCCCGTGTCGAGCCAGCCGTCGACGATCGTTTCGGCCGTGGCGTCGGGGCGGTTCCAGTAGCCAATCATGTTGGCGCGCGACTGAACCCAGAGCCGGCCAGGCGTGCCGGCGGAAACTTCGTTCCCATCGTCGTCGCGGATCGAGGCCGTGTATCCAGGCGCCAAGCGGCCAATCGAGCCGAGGCGATTGCCGGCGCCGGGGGGATTGATCGTCGAAGTGCCAGTTTCGGTCATGCCGTAGAGCTCTTCGATGGCGAAGCCCGCCAGCTCGCTGAACTCGCGCTCGAGCTCGGCGGGAATCTTGTCGCCGCCGGAGACGCAGCGGCGCAGCGTGCCAAAATCGTCGCGCGTCGCGCCGTGATCGCGCACCAGGTTGAACAGCGGAGCAGGCAGCATGCACAACAGCGTCGGCCGCACGCCGCGCAATAGCGGCAGGAGCTCGTCGCCACCGAATGAGCGGGCGATGGCGACCGTCGCCCCGGCGGCCAGGCCCGCGAACGACAACGACGTGGCCGCGATGTGCGAGGCCGAGGTCGCCGGCAGAAACACGTCGGCGGGCGTGAGCTCAAGCCCGGCGACGGCGCTGGCCACGATCCAGCAGAAGCTGTCGTGCGAGTGCGTCACGCCTTTGGGTTTTCCGGTGCTGCCTGAAGTAAAAAAGATGAACGCCGGCGCATCAGGTCGTGGTGGCGGAAGCTCGGCGTCCGGCGCCTCGGTCGTCAACAGTTCTTCGAGATGGAGGCCCGGGCTGCCCGAGGCGCCGTAGCGAATGCGTCCCAAACGGAGGCGCGGCGCTTGGACGCTGTCGTTAAGCTGGTCGTCGCGCTCCGCGTGCGAGACAAGGATCGCGGCGCCGCTCACCTCCAAGGCATGATCGATCTCGGGCGCTTGATAGCGATAGTTGAGCGGCGTGGCGGCCAGGCCGGCCTTGAAACAACCCAAGTAGTGCACAAGCAACGCGCCGCGATTGGGCAACAGCGACGCCACGCGGTCGCCGGGCACCAGCCCCAGTGCCAGGTAGTGTCGGGCCAGCCGCGTCGAAGCCTTGTCGAGTTGCCGCCAGGTCCAGGTGCGTTCGAGCGAGACGAGCGCGGTAGCATCCGGCCTGGCAGCCAGACCGACCGCCAACAGATTCGTGAGCGTGACCGGGCGCTCGAGCGTTGGACCTGCGATTGGCAAGGCGTCGTCTCCGCGTCAACTCACTCCTCGCCAGTAGGAAGACGTCCGGCACTTCTCTGCCCGGCTGGAAGTACTGCGAGCGTGGTTGTCTGCGGCAGTATATGCGAGGTCGCGCTGAGCGCGCATCCCTGGTCGGCCGGTTTTAGGCATGCCAGGGCACTCGTGCCATTACTCACTCGCTGGCAGCGCGCGCGGCCGCGCGCGCCCCGGCGGCGGCGCTGGCAATCGGCCAGTTCGTTCGCTGCTATCTCACGCCGGTCAATGGTCTTGCCTGCCGCGCCGGGCGGCCAGAATCGCGCGCAACAGCTCCGCTGGCACCGGCTGTGCTTCCCCAGCCTGCTCGCTCCGCAGGGCCTGTGCTTGGCGCACGGTTGTCGCATACGAGGCCAGGTACCGGCGGCAGTCTCGACAAAACGCCAGGTGCCAGTGAAACACCAGCCACGCGCGCCACGGCAGCGCGCCGTCGAGATAATCCCCCAAGAAGTCGATCGCTTCCTTACAATTCATTACCACGCCACGTGCTTTCCGCGTAGATCGGTCCGCGCCTAACGCTTCGCAGCATTTTGATGCCCGCCTCGCCACGGAGGTTACACGGTTCTCGCTTCAGGCAGTTTTTTTCTCGCCGCGCTGTAACCGCCAAACGCGGTTGCGCATCCAAGAATTTATTGATAGCTGCGCAGTCAAATGAACCTACTGGAACGCGTTCAATAGGGACGCCGGCCTTCCACTGGTCGGCCGGGAGTCATTCTCTGCGCAGCGAGGAATAGGAATGAGGCCCTGCGATGGCTTGATCGTGAGGCTCCGCCACACGACATGATTCGCTAAAAGCAGTTTCAAAACCAACATTGAACCGACTTCGGGTGCCACTGCAAGAAGCGTCTAGCAGTGCCGTGTCGAACAATTCACTGCTGGGCAAGCCAACAGTGGCACCCAAGCCAGGTTTGGAAACTGCTTCTAGATCTGCTACCAAGGAACACCTATGACAACGTTGGCGACGAACCCTGCTGTGGTTCGCTGTACCCTCGGCTTCTTGCTGGCAATCGCCGTCCTGTCGACGGGCCACTCGAAAACGGCAGCCGGCGAGCCCCCGTCGACTGACGAAGCCACGACTGCGGAAACCGCCGATCCGACTCCCGAAATCCCGGCGCCGGTCTACGTCACGCTCATGCTAGCGCGCGACTCCGCCGTGCAGTCCGAGTTGAAGCTCCGCCGGGATCAGCTCGACGAGCTCACGGCCGCCATCGCCCAAGTCGACCACTCGCTTTGGCGGCTGCGCGATGTCCCGGTGACCAAGTGCGCCGATGAGCTGGGCCGACTGCACGCCACGCTACAGGACGAGCTGGCGCGGATCTTGTCCGCGGCGCAACTCAAGCGCCTCGACGAGATCATCCTGCAAGCGCGCGGCTACAAGGCGCTGCTCGCGCCCGACTTCGCCGAGCGCCTGCATCTCTCTGCGGCAACGCTCGCCCAGCTCAAGCGCGCCCTGGTCGACAAGCCCTCCGAAAAGTCGGATGACCAGCCCACCGAACAAGAACTTGTCCGGCGGATCACGGCGCTCCTCTCGCCAGCGCAACAAACACAACTCGCCGCCCTGGCAGGCCAGCCCTTCGACTTGCGTCGCGTGGTGCGCGTCGGCTGCGTGGCGCCGGAGTTCGCCGGGGTCGCCTCCTGGGTCAATTCCCCGCCATTGTCCTTGGCCGAGCTGCGCGGGCGTGTCGTCGTTGTGCATTTTTGGGCGTTCGGCTGCATCAACTGCGTCCGCAATCTGCCCCACTATCAAAGCTGGTTCGAGAGTTTCCCGTCGTCGCAAGTGACGATCGTCGGCATCCACACGCCGGAGACCGAGCGCGAACGCAGCCTCGACAATCTGCGCGCCAGCGTCGCCGAGCGCCAAATCAAGTACCCCGTGGCTTTTGATCTCGAGCTAGCCAATTGGAAGAACTGGGGCAACAACGTCTGGCCCAGCGTCTACCTGATCGACAAACAAGGACGCGTCCGCGCCTGGTGGTACGGTGAGCTCAACTGGCAGGAAGCGCGCGGCGAAGAGTCGATGCGCAAGAAGATTCAGGAGCTGCTGGCCGAAGCGAACTGAGTCTGTCTGATTTCCATTCGCGAACAGCAAATCGCTGCTCTTGTATCAAGCAGTTTCAAAACCTGATTTCGGTGCCACTGCTGGCTTGCCCAGCAGTGAGTTGCTCGACACGGCACTGCTAGACGCTTCTTGCAGTGGCACCCAACGTCGGTTCAATGCTGGCTTTGAAAGTGCTTCTAGTAATCTCGCTGCGCCCCGCGGTGCTCGCGCACGTTGCTCGCGGCCGATGCCGGTCTTAGATTCCTGGACATGGATGTTCGACCGCGTCAGGTTCCCCAGTCCGAGGCCGACTTGCTCGTCGGCCTGAGGGCTGGCGACGAGGCCGCCTTCGCCGAGTTGGTCCGGCAACACACCCCACGGCTGCTGGCCGTCGCCCGCCGCTTGCTGAACCAGGAACAGGATGCACAAGACGCCGTGCAGGACGCCTTTCTCTCCGCCTTCCGCGGGCTGGCGTCCTTTGATGCCAACTCCCGGCTGGCGACCTGGCTGCATCGGATTACTGTGAATGCCGCTCTGATGAAGCTGCGCTCCAAACGCCGTCAACCCGAGCAGCCCATCGATCCATTGCTTCCCACGTACCTGGCCGACGGGCATCGGCACCATCCGGGCCCCGCCTGGCGTGCGTTGCCAACCGAGGCGCTCGTCCAGGCCGAGACGCGCGAGCTGGTCCGCCGCTGCATCGCGCAGCTCCCCGACAGCTACCGCGTGGTGCTGGTGTTGCGTGATATCGAAGCGCTCGACACCCAGACCGTGGCCGACCATCTGGGAATCGAAGCCGGCGCGGTGAAGACGCGGCTGCACCGCGCCCGCCAGGCGCTGCGCACGCTGCTCGATCCGCACTTTCGCGGGGAGAGCGCGTAGCGCATCTGGCGAGCGACCACTTGCCGCGCCACGGCGACATCGTGTTGGGGGCTTTCCCGTTTTCGGTGTCATCCGGGTGTGCCACTGCTTGGTAGTCGGCCGTTCGTGCGTTGCCTCGGCACATGCGATCCGCCGACGAACAAGCAGTGCGGACTGGTACATTTTTCGGCGTGCGACGTGCCTGGGGACTGTCCCCTTATTCGGTGCTCGACTTCGCGATAGCTAACCGGCGTCGCCCGAATACAGGGGACTGTCCCCCTCCGCCCCTCGCGCGACATCACGCCGGGGACTGTCCCGTCTTAGCCGCGCATGCGGCGCAATGCGCAAAGCCGTGGGTGCAACCCACGGAACCGTGTCGCGAGCGAACTCTCAAGCCGCGCCGCAGCGCAAAGCACCAGCCCGAAGCGCAGCGAGGGATTTCTACCTCTCACCTCTGGCCTCTCGTCTTTGGCCTGTTCTTGTCGGGTGCCACTGCTGGCGTGCCCGGCTTGTCCAGCAGTGCCATCCCCGCGTGCGACGACGTCACCACAACGACACGACGACACGACGTGGGATGCTGAACCCAGGGGACGGGAGTCGTTTCCGGGCAAAGACTAAACGCGAGGTGGCGACGCCGATCGGAAACGACTCCCGTCCCCCTCGGCGCGGCACCGGCTAGCGCGCTGTCCCAACAACCGACGCCCGACCAACTTGCACCCTCGCGCGCGGCCATTTTTAGCCACCTTGACAAATGGTCACAAATATGTACAGTAATAGGTACGAGACCTGAGAAGGAATTCGCGCGGGTGCACACGCTTGTCGTGGGCATGCCTGCGATCGTCCCCCTGAACACTGAAAACTGAACACTGAAAACTATCCACAACAGGAGAAACCTGGCGCGCCGGCGTGCGCGCCCAACAACACCAACCAGGTACGCATCTCCTCCAGGGACTTCGCGATTCGTGTGAATCGTTTGTCAGAGTCGGAGCGGCGAGCTGCGTCCATCGTGCGCGCGTCGATCGCGAACATCCCATTGACTTGTTAGCCGCGGAGCTTGCTCCGCGCGCTAGCGCCCTCGACGCGAAATTGAACGTCGTTCGAGCTAGCGCGCGGGATAAATCCCGCGGCTAACGACTGTCTAGGACGCAAAACCTCGCTTAGGACGATCTAGGACGCAACGGTTTTCGATTTTGCGTCCTAAAATAACTCGTTGCCGCGAAAAGACTTAACTGCTTTTGACAGCCGCTTAGGACGATTAGGACGCAAATTCCCGGACAATCTTATTCTGGTACCCCCCTGTGACATTCGCGGAGGGATACGGAGACTGTATGAGAGTCTGTTGTCGTAGACCCGTAGCCGGCGTGGAGAGGGGGCGCGTTTCGCTGAAGCGCGGCGGTCGTACCCACTGAACACTGAAAACTGAACACTATTATAAACACCAACATGGGCAAGCAATACAGCTATCAGATCGAAGGGCTCACCAAGAAGCACGGCCAGAAGACCGTGCTCGAAAACATCTGGCTGGCCTTTTATCCCGGCGCCAAGATCGGCGTGCTGGGGCGCAACGGCGCCGGCAAGAGCACGCTCTTGCGGATCATGGCAGGCATCGACCGCGAATTCGACGGCGAGGCCCGACTGACCGACGGCTTCACGGTCGGTTACCTGCCGCAGGAGCCGCAGCTTAATCCCGACAAAGATGTGTTCGGCAACGTGGAAGAGGCCGTATCGCGAACGCGTGCGATCCTCACGCGCTACGACGAGATCAACGCCCAGCTCGGCGAGCCGCTCGAGCCCGAGGCCATGGAAAAGCTGCTCGACGAGCAGGCCCGCGTGCAGGACCAGATCGAAACGCTGGGCGCCTGGGAGCTCGATCGGCAAGTCGAAATCGCCATGGACGCGATGAACTTGCCACCCGGCGACGCCGACGTGTCGACACTCTCCGGCGGCGAGCGGCGCCGCGTGGCGCTCTGCAAGATTCTGCTGGAACACCCCGATCTGTTGTTGCTCGATGAACCGACCAACCACCTCGACGCCGAGTCGGTCGCCTGGCTCGAGCGGCACCTGGCCGAATACAACGGCACCGTCGTGGCTGTTACCCACGATCGCTATTTCTTGGACAACGTGGCCGGCTGGATCTTAGAGCTCGATCGCGGGCGTGGTATTCCTTGGGAAGGCAACTACAGCAGTTGGCTCGAGCAAAAGCAGCAGCGGCTGTCGCGCGAGGAGAAAGCGGCCAGCGCACGGCAGAAAACCCTCGAGCGCGAGCTGGAGTGGATTCGCCTGGCCCCGCGCGCGCGGCAGGCCAAGAGCAAGGCCCGCATCAAGGCCTACGAGGAGATGTCGCGCGAAAGCTACCAGGAGAAGCTCGAAGAGTTCGAGATGCAGATTCCGCCCGGCAAGCACTTGGGCGACCTGGTGGTGGAGTTCGACAAAGTCTCAAAGGGCTATGGTGACCGGCTATTGATCGAGAAGCTCACGTTCCGGCTCCCCCCCGGTGGCATCGTGGGCGTAATCGGCCCGAACGGCGCGGGCAAGACAACACTGTTTCGCATGATCGTCGGCCAGGAGCCGCCCGACGCCGGCACGCTGCGCACCGGGCCCACGGTCGAACTCGGCTACGTCGATCAGTCGCGCGACGCGCTCGACGCGGATAAGACGGTATTTGAGGAAATTTCCGGCGGGCACGACACGATCGAGCTCGGCGGCCGCAAGATCAACAGCCGCGCCTACGTCGCGCGGTTCAACTTTCATGGGCCCGATCAGCAGAAGCTCGTCGGCAAGCTCTCGGGGGGCGAGCGCAACCGCGTCCACCTCGCGAAGCTATTGCGGCGCGGCTGCAATGTGCTGTTGCTCGATGAACCGACGAACGACCTGGACGTCGATACGCTGCGGGCACTCGAAGAGGCGATTCTCAATTTTGCCGGCTGCGTGGTGGTGATCAGTCACGACCGCTGGTTTTTGGATCGGATCGCCACGCACATTTTGGCTTTCGAGGGGGATAGCCAGGTGGTGTGGTGCGAAGGGAATTTCCAGACGTACGAAGAGGAGCGCCACCGCCGCTTGGGGATCGACGCCGACACGCCTCACCGCCTGCGGTACAAGAAGTTGACGCACTGACATGGGGGATTTCGTCCGGTTTCCAGGAATTGCCGCCGCATCCGTGCAATTGCCTTGAAAAAGACCTGTGGCAAAGACCCCAATTGCTGGCAGCGGAACCGTTTGTCGCGCGATTTGACGTTTCATAAATGTGACCTAATGTTGCAGCATGGTTAAGCTGTGGATCCAGTTCCGCGACTTTCTGCGCCGTGAGGACGGCCCCACGGCGGTGGAATATGCCGTCATGTTGAGTCTCATCACGGTCGTCTGCATGGCCGCCATCCGCAGCGTGGGCACAAACGCGTCGTCGACTTTTTCGCGCGTATCGAGCTCGCTGAACGCCGCTCGCAGCGGCAGTTAGAGGTGCGCCGGTCCAGGTAGTGGAAGCGGCAGCTCTATTGGCGGTGGAAATCGCAGCGAAGGCGGCGCCGGAGAATCTGCACATGGCGTCCAAATTCAAACGCTCGCGTTTGCTGATCGAGCCCAGCGTACAACTGACGCTGGTGCGCCATGTGGTGATCTACTGGATTTGCACCGTAGTCACCGTCGAGCTCTTGAACCTGACAAGGCAGATCGCGATCGGCCCTGAGCGCGAGAGTTTCTGGGCGTATCTGTTCAACGAAGACCTGACCCAGGCCCTGATCCGTTTGGCGATCGGCTCGTTGCTCGTGCTGCCGCTGGTGATCTGGGACATGCTCAAGCTGAGCAATCGCTTCGCCGGACCGATCTACCGCATGCGGCGCACGTTGCGCGGTATTTCCGAGAGCGGCACCGTCGAGAACGTCCGCTTGCGCGAGGGCGACTTCTGGGCCGACTTCGCCCAGGAGCTCAATGCCGCGTTATCGCAACTCGATGCGCAGCGCCAGCCGCAAGCATCGTCAGACGATGCTCAACCGATCGATCACCTGGCCGGCTGCAAATAGCCGTCGACGGAGAAAGCGCTTCGCGGCTTACCGCCCGGCGTTGCCCCCCACGCCGCGGTAACCGTAGAAGTAATGCGTGTTGAGGCTGGCCGGTTTCTTGCCCACGCGTGAAAACGAGTAGCTGCGATAGCGCGTACGGCCGGGCCGGGCCGAAGCTGATGAGGCCAGGCTGGTCGCTAGGACAGCCGCCAACAACATCGAGATAACAAGCCAACGTTTCATGATTCGAACCTTCAAGCTCGCGTGAATGGCGCGCCCCCCTTGGCGTTGCTTCAGCGTGCCGTCACTTGCACCTTGCGCAAGGCGCAGTGTCGGCCACGGCCGAAGGTGACTTCCCTGCGATCCATCGGACAATCATACGACTGCCAATCAGATCGGGGAAATCCCCGCGGAGAGAATCGGCTGTGGGGCGGCGACCTTGATTCGACAAGAGGATTTGGCCCGGCCGGAAACGCCACGAGCTAGCCGACGAATCGAACTCCGTGGCTAGCTCGCGAGGCTGGTTGTCGGGCGATCTTAGCGGCTACGGCGACCGGGTCCGCTGGGTTTTCGCACTTGGGCCGTCGATTTACGCCCGCGCGGCGACTTCGCCGTGGCTGCCTTGTTTGCGCGGGCGACTGGCGGCTCGTCGGAGTCGCTCACCATCGGCGGAACCGCATCCGCCACGGGAGTTGTGGAGACGACCGCTTCGCTGTGCTCGCTGTATTCGGCAACGTTACCGAGCCGGCCGTCTTCCTGCCACCACATCCAGCGACCGGTTTCACCGCCATCGACAAAACTGCCGGCAATTGACTTCTGGCCGTTGGCGTGCCACCAGGTCCACTCGCCGACCGGTCGGCCGTGCTCATAGGTTCCGGCAACCGATTGCTGCCCGTTCGGATGCCACCACGTGAAGGCGCCCACGGGTTGTCCTTCTTCGTAGCGGCCTTCCATCAGCTTCTGGCCGTTCTTGTGCCACGAAGCATAGGCGCCGTGCCGAACATCCTTGCCGTCCTTCCCCTTGACCTCGATCGAGGCGACGCCGCGCCACCAATCGTAGTCGGACGTCACGAGATCGCGGGCGAACAGGTACTCACCTTCCGATTTCACGAGCTTCGGGCTGTGCCGGTCGGTCTTGCGACCGACACGCCGGCCAAGCTGATACGTTTGTTTGAGTGCCAGCTTGCCGTCGGCTTCCCATTCGTGAACGTCGCCGTCGAGCTCGCCATGCACATAGGTGCACTCGCGGAGCTTGCGACCGTTCGTGTAGTACCAGATCGAACGCCCGTGGCGTTCGCCATTCTCGAACGCCCATTGCGTGATCTTGCGATGCTTGGCGTCGTAGATCGTCCAGTCGCCGTGCAGCTTGCTATGCTTCTGGCCAACCTCAGCAGTGAAAGGGGCCTCGAATTGCTTGAACTGGGGAGCTTTAAACATTTCCCCGTCGCCGGTCGCGTACCACCTGGTCCAGGTGCCTTCGCGCTGGCCGCGTTGAAACTCGCCGCGTGCGACGATGCGGCCGTGCTCATCCCACATCGTCCAAAGACCCTGATTGACGTAGTTGCCGGCGGCGTCTTGAACGACGTGCCGCTCTATCTTGATGGCGCGGTTCGGGTAACGCTCCTTGATGATCTCCTGCGGCGCATCGGCGGCAACTTCGGGTGCCGAAGGCGACTCTTCGACGACTTCAACTGCAGGCTCGATGCTCGACTTTTCGGCAGTGGCGCCTGCCAGCGGCGCGGCGACGGTGTCGGTCGGTTCGTCGACGTCCTGACCGGCAACGCCGCTGGCCGTCGTGGTCGCGTGGCTGCCGGTATCAACCTGAGCGCTGCCTTGTACGACCGTCGACTCGGGCGCGGGCGCTTCATCGGCCCGCAGCAAGCCGTAGGTCGCCGCTAGGATGGCGGCTGTTCCCCAAGGAATTAGAAAGAACCGACGCATGGCAAGCACTCCCTCGCTTGGTCAGTTTCGCGCCTGGATACCGCGGCGGGTCAGCGCGGTGAGCTACGAGAATCGACTCGCGCCGTTGGTCGGCGCGGCGGCGATCGCAATCCCTGCTTTCGCCGCCTAGAGCATCGTCTCGCCAAATTGCGAATCGTGATGATTTGCGGCCGAGAGCGGATAACTGCTGCGCGTCGAAGAATCGCGAGAAGTTCGGCCATCGGCAGGGTTTGCCCGATTTGCGAAACATTCTCAGCGAAGCTACAGTCTGGGCAAACCTTGACGATTTAAAACGCGACCGGCCGAGTGGGCCATGCCCAGCCGACGGGGTACCTGTGCGCCAGCGACATTTGCCAAGAGACCCGTGCGAATGAGCGAACCAACCGCCGACGTCCAGGGTGCAAGCCCGCCCAAATGGCAACCCCTTTCTGGTCTCGAACGACGCGTCGCGGGGGTCTTGGTCGAAAAGGCCAAGACAACCCCTGACGCCTACCCCATGTCGCTCAATGCCATTCGCACCGGGTGCAATCAAAAGAGTAACCGTTACCCTGTGATGGAGGTTGAAGAGGACGCCGTGCTGGCGGTGCTCGACAGTTTGAGAGAAGTCGGGGCCGTTGGGTTGGTGCAAGGGAGCGGACGCGTCGAGCGCTACCGTCACTACATGTACGAGTGGCTGGGAGTCGATAAGCTCGAGTTGGCGGTTATGACGGAGCTGCTCTTGCGCGGGGCCCAAACGGTCGGCGACTTGCGCGGACGTGCCAGCCGTATGGACCCCATCGCCGATCTCGCGGCATTGCGCCCCGTGCTCGACAGCCTGAAAGCCAAGGGACTGCTGATCTCGCTCACACCCGAGGGACGTGGGCAGGTCGTCACGCACGCGCTCTACAAGCCCGCGGAACTTGAGAAGTTGCGTGCCGAGTACTCGTCGTACGCGCCTCCGGCGAGTGGCGCCGAGGCCGACGCCGCCGACGAAAGCACGCCCGTGCGGCGTGAACCGACTGGCCTCGCTACACGCGCCGATACGGCCCATGCTCCGCGGGCGGGGGACACACTGAGCCAGTCGCTGGCCGCAATCGTCGAGCGCGTGGAGGAGCTCGCGCGCCGGGTCGAGGCGCAAGAACAGGCGCTGGCCTCCCTGCGCCAAGCTCTCGGCGAATAGCGCTGCTCAGCGCCCGACGGGCGTCGGCACCCGCAGGAACCGCTCGAGGATCGTGATCCCGCAGTCGGTCAGAAAACTCTCGGGGTGGAACTGCACGCCGAAGATCGGTTGCTCGCGGTGACGCACCCCCATGATCTCGCGCCCGCCGCCCGGCGCGTCGGCCCAAGCACACACTTCCAGAAAATCGGGGAGTGTACCGGGGCGAATCACCAGGCTGTGATAGCGCGTGGCCTGGAACGGATTGTCGAGCCCGGCGAACAGGCCGGTCGAGTCATGATAGATCAGGTCGGTCTTGCCGTGCATCAGCCGCTCGGCCCGCACGATCTCGGCGCCAAAGGCATGGCCGATCGCCTGATGCCCCAGGCAGACACCCAAAATCGGTACCCGACCGGCGAAGCGCGTGATCAGGTCGCAGGAGATGCCAGCCTCGCGCGGCGTGCAAGGCCCCGGCGAGATGATTAGATGGCTCGGCCGGCGGGCGGCGATTTCGTCGAGCGTGATCTGATCGTTGCGGGCGACTTCGAGCTCGATGTCCGGATCGATCTCGCCCAACCGCTGCACGAGGTTGTACGTGAACGAGTCGTAGTTGTCGATCAAAAGGATCATAGTGACCTGTAATGAGCGGGCACTTTAGCTGCGCGGTTTTACCCTGCTAGCGCTACGTTATCGTACCCCGTGGCGCATCGAATGGTAACGGTCCCGAGGTGTGGATTCGGCCGTCGATGCTGCTTTGCCTGCGCTGCCAAGTGAGACTTGGGATGGGGTATCAACGACTCTGTGGCGGCGTGGGGATCGCACCTTCACCCCGGGGGGCCGAGAAAAGCCGGAACACGATCGAGTGCGCTTCCGATTCCGCGCCGAGGGCGAGCCATTGGCCATCGCTGTCAAACAGGAGATCTCGGTACTTACCCGGCGGCAAGTCGAAGTTATTCAGTGGCTCGCCGTCGCGCAGGCTCCACACGGACAATGACCCTTCATTTCCGATGCCGATCAGAAACGGCTCATGCGGTGCAAAGGCCAATCGGCCGCAGGGTTGCAGAGGGTACAGCAGCAACGGCGCAGCGGTTGGATCGTCCCAACGCCGCACCCAAACCTGGCGGGTGCCACTGCTGTAGGCAAGGTACTGGCCGTCGGCCGAGAATGCTGCTGCATTAACCGCCCCGCCGTGCGACCAAGTCAGCCGTCGTTGTGTCCCGGTTGCCGTGTCAACAAGCACCATCCCCTGCTCAGCCGACGTCGCATCATCCAGAAGCACGAGAAGTGTCCGTTCATCCGGCGTAAACGTCGCGTCGAGGACGAACGACGGAAGCGCAATACTCCGCGGCGCCGCGGCGAGATGCGTCAAATCGCGCAACTCCAACAGGTGCGACGTTCGCAGGCCGATCATGGCCAGCCACCCGGCGCTGGGACTTACGCGGCTTAATGGCGCGGTGCGGCCACCGAGGTCACCTGGAATCGTTCGCTCGTCGGCGGTGCGAAGATTGTGCGCGCGCACGACTCCGGAGTGGTTGACGTAATTGAGCCATTCAGCGTCCCGACCGAACCACACGGCGCTCAAGTGGTTGGCGTCGGCGTCGCTGCAGGGCACCATTTGTTGATGGCCGGTTTCCAAATTCAGCACGCACCAAGCGCCGTCGGACCGAAGATAGGCGAACAAGCTACGCGACCTCGAAAACGCGCAGCAACGGCGTTCCACCATCATCGTTGAAGCGTTGATGTCCGCGGCGCGGTTGAGTTGCTCGAGTGGCCACAGTCGAATACCGCCCCGTGCGCCGGCGGTGGCGACTACAGTCTGCGTTGGCGAAGCTGCCAGCCCCCAGATACGCGACTGATCGGTCACATACGTCCAAAGGTTGCGACCATTGGCGGCGTCCCAGATGCGCTGCGTGCCATCCTTGCCGGCAGACGTCACAAACCGACTGTCGGCGGTGAATGCGACACTGTCAACGCGCTCGGTGTGCCCGCGAAGTGCGTAGAGGAACTGCGGCGGCTCGACTTGCCACAGGCGCACGGTATGGTCCACACCGGCCGACGCCAGCCGCTGGCCGTCGCTCGAAAACGTCACGGCGGTCACCGACCCCTGATGGCCGTCGAGAGTCGCGATCGGTTCCAAGGACGCTAATCTCCAAACGCCGATCGTGCCATCGCTACTGGCTGTAGCGAGCAGTTCGCCGCGTGGATGTACGGCAAGTTGATTGATCTCAGCGGTGTGGGCGGGATATTCCTGGCGCGAGTCGTCGTTGTCCAGATTCCAGACCATCAAGCGGCCCGCCTCATCGCCGGCTACCAGCGAATTGCCGTCTGGGAGAAATTGCACGCAGTTCAACGCGGTGTTGGCGCGCAGCGTCTTTTCGGTTTGACCCGTAGTCAGGAGCCAAACGCGCACCGTTTCATCGTCACCGGCCGAGGCCAGCCGCTGTCCATCTGGCGAAAACGCTATGGAATTAACATCCGCGGTGTGCCCGAGCAATTCTGCCAGCAGCTCACCCGAGCTAACGTTCCACAGTCGCAGCGTGCCATCCTGACCCGCCGACATCAACGTGGCGCCGTCGGGGCTAAAGGCCACCGCGAGCGCCGTCCCCTCCGCGGGACCGATAATCCGCGGCTGCCCGTGCACGAGCGACCACAAGCGCCACCAAAAAAATCCCCGACGGTCGGCGTCGCCGCTCGCGGGCATTTGCCGCGACAAGAAGTTGACGGCCTGCAGCGCGTCGCGCGACTCCCAGGCTTGATACGCCAGCCGCACATCGCTGGCGTAGCGAATTTCGGCAAGTTGTTGGTCCCGCACCAAGGTGACCTGGCGCAATTGACTCGCGGCGCTGTCGGCACGGCCGAGCGTGACGCGATGCCAGACGAGACCGCACAGCACCACGAACGACGACACCGCGCCAAGGCCCACGGCAACCGCTCGCGTTGGTCGGCGGCGCAACCATTTCCAACTGCCGCGGAGAGCACCCGCCGGCCGGATGTGTGTCGATTCACCGCGGACGAAGCGCGACAGGTCGTCTGCCAAGGCGCCCGCGGACTCGTAGCGCCGACCGGGCGACTTTTCGAGACACGCCAAAGCGATCGCCTCGAGGTCGCGTGACATTTCCGGACGAAGGCGCCGCGGCGAGATCGGCTCCTCCGTCGCGACCTGCCGCAACACGTCGGCCTCGGAACAGCCCCGAAACGGTGGAAAACCCGTCAACAGCTCGTAGAGAACGGCGCCCAGGCCATAGACGTCGGTCGCCGGGCCCATGGCGCCAAACCGGCTGTCGACTTGCTCGGGCGCCATGTAGGCCGGCGTTCCGAGCATGGCCCCCGTGCGCGTGCGCAGGTCGGCATGCTCGCGCAGCTTCGCCAGGCCAAAATCGGTCAGCTTTGGCGTCAGCACCGCGATGTCGGTCCCTCCCTGGGGCGCCGGCTCGACGCGATCGCCCCCGGCGTTCGGCTCCAACAGGACATTGCCGGGCTTGATATCCCGATGCCATACTCCCTGGCGGTGCGCGTGTTCGACGCCAGCCGCCAACTGATTTACCCAGCGCGCCGCGAGCTGAATTGGCACCGGGCCGTGCTCCGCCAGGATCGCCGCCAGCGATCGCCCCTGACAGTAAGCGCTAACGATATAGGCAACCGGCCCCGCCTCGCCGACTTCGAAGACCGTGACGATGTGCGGATGCGACAACCGCGCGGCCGCGATCCCCTCGAGCACGAAGCGCTGGCGCAGCTCGTCGGAAAACAGCGCGTGGACGCGCGGCGTCTTCAGGGCGACTTCCCGCCGTGTCTTGGGATCCCAGGCCAGAAAGACGATCGCCTGCCCCCCCTTGCCCTAGTGTGCGCAGAATCTTGAAGCGGTCGATTGTGGCGCCGCCATTTGGCGCTATCGTGTCGCCCGCCCGCGCGCTGGATGGTGCGCTCGACGGTTCACTGGACGGTGCGCTTGGCGTGTCCGCGTTGGGTGGGAGCGCGGCACTTGTGGTATCGGCCTGCCGGACGCGCTCGATCAACCGCAAGCACTCTTCCGCCTCGGCGAGCTCGCGGCGCAGCTCCGGGTCGCTTGTCGACGTACTCGCGTCGGCGCCTGGGCCGCCCGCCAGCAGCTTCAGGTGGAGCTGCTCCAGCAGTTCCTCGTAGCGCTCGTTCTTCATGCGCCGTGCTCGCCGTTGGAACCATGGAGTTGCGCGCGCAGCCGGTCGACCGCGCGGCGCCACAATTGGCGGGCCGCTTCCGCGTTGCGGCCGAGCAACTGCCCGATCTCGGCGAACGATTTTTGTTCCCAGTGCCGCAAGCGGATCACTTCGCGATGATCGTCCGACAATTGTGCCAGCGCCGCGTTCAACCGCTGGGCATCGTCGGCCAAGGCCAGGCCATGTTCGGGGCCGCGCGCCTCGTCATCGATCAGGTTGGCAGCGCTGACCACGTCGCGATCGAGCGACAGCTCGCGGCTGGCCTGGCGCATTTCTGTCCACAGGTAGCGCCGCTTGGCATCGTGCACGTTCTTCAAGAGCATGTCGCGGGTCCAGGCCCTGAGCTGCTCCTGGGTGTGGCCGCGAAAGTCTGCGAACTTCTGCCGGGCGTGGACCAGCGTCTCTTGCACGATATCCGACGCGCCGACCTTGGCCTGCAGTTCGGGCACCAGTTCCTGGTTGGCGATCAGCAGCAGATACGGCTTGACTGCCTCGTAGAGCTTCTTGAAAGCATCATCACAGCCCGCGCGTGCGGCGGCGATGCAAGTGGCGAAGGGATCGGCATTGCCTGTGTCATGCGGCCGCCGATCATCGGGAGTGGGGAGCACGTCGCGACAACCCAACAATCTGCCCCCTTTTGCGCGCCAGGACTCGCCATCCAAAACCGACGGTATCAACACGACTTATGGTCTCGTGCGAGTCATCAGGCTGCAAGCCGGAACCCGTGAATTCTTTCGGGATTCACAATTCGAGCGCGTCCGGTTTGGCCGACGGCCGCAGTTAGGGGGCAGGGAAGAGACTCCGATCACCTTCCCCCCCTTCTTTTTGCTGCGCCCGTGGAAACGCTCGTGAAGTTCTAGTCCTTAAACCAGCGTAGCTGCGAAGCTGGGTTGGTCGATGGCGCAAAAAAACTCGAAATCCTTCGGCGTTTTG
>JAIESQ010000069.1 GCA_019745975.1 Pirellulales bacterium | reverse complement strand
AACACCAACTCCCCGCCAAAACAGCGGCGGGGCGCTCAAAAAAACCCGCGTTCCGGCGCACCAGAGAGACGGCACCCATCAGGCGAGGTTCAAGCCGGATGAAGTGATCTGGGGGAGCTCGGGGGTGCTCTTTACGACGTACACGATGCTTGCTACGGATTTTGGAGGCGATCGTGCCCGGTTCAAACAGTTGACTGACTGGCTTGGAGAAGACTTTGACGGGGTAATCGCCTTTGATGAAGCACACCTGATGAAGAACGCAGCGGCAACTCCTCACGGCGGCAAAGCGACTGTCGACCACGGTACACTTCGCGGCAACATGGGGATCACTCTTCAAAGGCTCTTTCCGCAAGCTCGCGTCCGCTACTTCAGTGCCACAGGAGCCACGGAAGCGAGGCACATGGCGCCCTACGAGCGGCTCGGCCTTTGGGGAGCCGGCGCGCCCTTTCCCGATTTTCCGGCGTTCTTGGTTGCAATGGAGCGGGGAGGGGTTGCGGCGATGGAGATGCTCTGCCGCGATCTGAAAAGTGTCGGCACCTATCTGTCACGCACAATCAGCTACGGTCCGACTCGCCGTCTGGACGGCAGCACTGTGCCCGAGAGTGCTGTCGAGTACGAGCCCCTTCTTCATCGCCTGACCGGAGAAGAGAGGCGGCAGTACGACCAGATTGCTGATCTCTGGTCTGAGCTTCTCGTTGCCTTCGAGTCCGCCGAAGCGAACGTCTGCCAGGGCCGGAATGCCAACCGCTACGCCCAGTTTTACTCAGCCCAGCAGCGGTTCTTTCTCCAGCTCATGATGGCATACACGCTCCCTGAATTGATCCCGGCGATTGAAGCAGATTTGAATCAGGGCCACTCGGTGGTCTTGAGCCTCTTCAATACAGGGGAAGCTCAGACTGAGCGCAAGGTCCGGGACGCACGAAGCGAGGGCGTAGAGCTATCCGAGCTTGATGCTACGCCGCGCGAGATGATTGTGCAGCTTATCGAGAAGCAGTTTCCGCTCTTTCAGTACCAAGAACAAACCGACCCCGTGACCGGGAACGTGGTCCGGGTTCGTGTCGAGGACGCGGCCGGCAACCCGGAGATCAACCGGGAAAACCAGAGGCGGCAACGAGAGCTTCTGGACAAGGTGGCCGATCTGGACTTCCCGCAAAATCCCCTCGATGCTCTTGTCGCTAGGTTCGGTGCTGGGAACGTCGCCGAAATAAGCGGCCGAACTCACCGCTTCGAGAACGGAAAATACGTTCGCAGAAAAATTGACGGCATCCCGCGCCGAGAGCTGAACGAATACGAGACCAGGTCTTTTCAACAAGGCCGAAAACGCCTCGCTGTCATCTCGGGCGCAGGTTCCACAGGGATAAGCGTTCATGCCGATGTGGCCGCAAAGAACCAGGACCGGCGAGTCTTCTACGCCTTTCAGTTGTCCTGGTCAGCGGATCAGCAGATGCAAGCCTTCGGTCGAGTCCACCGCTCGAACCAAAGCTCAGCCCCGATCATTCGGCTTGTGCTCTTGGACCTGGCTGGCCAAAAGCGGCTCGTGAACGCAGTCTCCAAACGTCTGGCAGCCCTCGGTGCCCTGACGAAGGGCGAGCGTCACTCACTTTCCAGTGACCTCTTTCGCCCGGAAGATGTGACTGATGAGTACGGCAAGGCAGCCCTTGCCCGGCTCTACCGGGAGATTCAGTCTAGCCGGCATAGTGACGACGGGCTTGGCATGCGGGGCTTGGAGCGAATGGGCGTCTTGAACAAAGAGAAGTCCGCTGTCCGCGAGAACTACATGAGCAACGTTGAGCAATTCCTCAACCGCATCATGGTGCTCCATGTCGAGACGCAGAACCGAATCTTTGAACTCTTCTACGAGCGGTATCTCAATGTGGTCGAGACAGCCAAACGCCAAAGTGCCTTTGACTTTGGCGTCGAGGAAATCCGAGCCAGAAACCTAAGAAGGATTGCTGAGCCAGAAACGCTCTTTGTCGATTCGTCCTCGGGTGCGAAGACGATGCTCCATGAACTTGAAGGGGAAGTTGATGTTGTGAGACGATCCTTCGATTCGCTCGGGAGCTCGGGCAAGCTCGGATTCTTCCGAAACCGTCAGAGTCGGCGCATCTACGCCGTCGCCGAGCATTGGGATGCGGAGAGGGGCGAACTGCACATGACTGCCGTCAAAGGCCCCAGGCGATCCCTCGAGCCCGATGAGTTGACGACGAAATATGAGCAAGTGGAACTTGAGGAAGCCCAGGCCTGGTGGGACGCCGAGTACGCACGAACTCCAGCTACGGAGCCCAAGCGGTTTCATATCCTTAGCGGAGCGATTTTTCCGATCTATGACAAGGTAATGGGCTCATCAGGGATTCAGAGCGTCAAGATCGCTCGGGCGATTCTTGCCGATGGGCAGGCACTCGTCGGTTTGAATCTCGGTGCCGAGGACGTGCCCAACGTCAAGCAACGGCTTGGAATCGGCACGCCCTTGGCCGAGGCCTCTCCTGACGAAATCTTGAATCTTTTGGCCGGCGGTTCTCTGATTGAACTCGACAACGGCTGGCGACTCGCGACGGCTCGCATCGCAGGCGACGAGGTCGTCGAACTTGTTTTGAACGGTGTGCCAGCGAATCGAGAGGAGCTACTCGGCTACGGACTCGCCGAAGAGATCATCCACTACAAGCGGCGGTGGTTTGTCGTCATCGACGACGCTGGCGAGATGCTCCCTCAGCTCCTTGCGCACAGAAAGGCCATCAAGGACCTGACGGACACACAGCATGGCTCAGCACTGGAAAGGGCAAGTCGCTAGGAGTTTCGCTCGACGCGAACTTGTCCAGTAAGTCCAAGGTCTTCGATGGCCTGGCGGATATCGGCCTCCATGCTTGCTGCGAGTTCCGCCTTGAAATGCACCTCGACGTCGATTCGTACGCTTAGATCCTCACCCGATCGAAGCTTGGGGAGCAGCTTCGTGCCAAGTCGATTCCAAAGTTCAGTCGGGACTTCGCCAACGATTCGCAACGTCGATGCGGTGGCGGGCGAGGGGATACCGGGCTGCGATCCGCCCACGGGGGTAACGATAGCTTGAGTTGACGTGGAAACCGTGCTGGGCGTGCCGGCTGCAGGCGTTGGGCTAGGTTCGGCCGCGCCGGACTTGAGCGACCTAGCCTTGGTCTTCGCAATCAGAAAGACATTGGGCTCGAAGTTGACCTCTTCGGGACCAATCTGTTGCTCAAACCAAAAGTGATCGTAGGAGCCATCGGGATTCTGTCCCGATGCCAGGCCAAAATCTCCGTTGAGAACAAACTCAACAATTCGTCGGCGGAGAACTGCATCAGGGTCGGGAAGCCGTGTCAGTGCTCCGTTGAGGAACGACTGGCGAAGGCCTGTGAGTGGCCAAGCGCCGGCCTCTTTTAAGGCTGGCGGCCAGTTTCTATCGATGTAGCCGGCGCCCACGTTCTCATTGAGCAAACCGTCGGATTTCAAAGCAGCGATAACTCGTCCGCACAGTGTTTCGCTCGAACTCGCGTGACCAGCTCCGAGATCAATGACTTTGAGTCCATCCTTTTCGTGTTGATCGGCCAGGGCGACAAACCTGTAGCCCGCCCAGACTTCATCTTTGGCGTCTTCCTCTGCGTCCGACACCTTGGATTGGATGTCGGCGCGCTCAGAACGGTCAAATTCGCCACCCAGAGTTCCTTCGGCTACGTCGCGGGCGACGCGCTTCCAAGCGAGCCAGTTTTCGACCTTCTCCCTTAGGTCACGTCCCGGTTTCCTCAGGCACCAAACCAACGCGCCAGGATAGAGCCTATTGGTGGTGCCCCGCGACTTTGTCCAGTCAAGTATTTGCTGGCGGGTTGGTCCATTCCCAGTCCATTCAACATCAGGGTCCATGAGCACAAGGGTAAGCTTTGGCGAATCAGAGACGGCGGTACTATCGGTTGGAAAGGAAAGGACCGGAAGCGTTGCACCTCGCTCAAATTCTTTTTGGACAAGGTTCCTCGTCGTTGGTTTGACTTCGCTGTCTGGATCAAGGGATGCTCGTCGATCGCTTACAACCTTTTTTAGCGTTGGCTGATGCCGAATCTGGAAGCCGTCGGAGCCGACCTTTCGGACAAAGAATGCCTTCGATTCCAGGGCGAGAGCAGCATTGTCAATCGACGTGGTATCGACATCCGGTTCACCCAACGCAAATCGTAGTTCCGGCAAGTGGGCAATTTTGTCGACCTGCCCGCCGGACGACTCGAACAGAATTGCTGTGCCCACTCGCCGATGAATCTCGTTAAGTGGCCCTTTCGTGTCGGCATCAAGTGCCTTGGCGTGCGACTGTGCACTGGAAATATCGGCATCAATTGCGGCAAGCAATCGCGGTTCACCCAGTTGCCCAAGAATGACACTGCGGAACTCGGGGACGTGCAGCGGGGCAGAGCCAAGCGTTATGAGAGGTTCCCGTCGCGCGCCGACGAAATGCTCGCGGTATGCCCATGAGATCCATTGCGCGAGCATGGCGAGCGTTCCGCGTGTTTGCTGGTATTGCGGCAATGCTTGCCATTTCCGCTGAAATACGGAAAGCGTAGCGGGGTGGAAGGGGTAGCAGTCCTCGAAGCGCTTCTGCAAAAACTCGCGGGCTTTTTTTTCTGTGGCCGCCGTGTCAACCGCCGTCCATTCGGGAGGAAGCTGTGCCCGCCGCTCGAAGCACCAATCGGCGAATTCCTTGGCAACGCCTTTGCGAAACTTGTCCGGCCCTTGATCCTCAAACAGTCGGCGGCGAATGACTTCGCTGATCTCGGCCTCGTCGTTCGCGATGAGGTCCTTTGCAACCCGACGAACGACCTTGGTGATTCGTTCTTGCCACTGAAGGTCCCAGTCGGTCATCTCGACCTGGCTTCTTGGCAAGCTGATAACGGCGGCGCCGCGAGTAGTTCCTGTCATCGCAACCGTCAGGTTTTGGATGAAGGCATGAAATGGCTCGGCCATGCCGCGGTGCCGGTTGATGAAGTTCAGCACTTCGTCAAACAAGATGAGGACCGCTCCGCCGGCCGCGTCGAAGAGGCGGCCTAGTGACTCGGTTCCGGGCGGCGTGCTTTGCGCCGCAGTACCCAACACGTCAACACCCTTTTGACCTGCAAGTTGCCGTGCAAGGTCAATCCACGGTGTCTCGCGGCCCTCTTGCGGATCCCAGGCATTGCCCACAAAAACGCCGACTTTGGCCTCCGGCACAGTCGCCAGGCTCGCGTCATTCAAAAGAGATTTGACGCCGGAGAAATCGCCTGCTTTCGCACCGGTCTTGGCCAGGTGGTAGAGCGCGGTAAGCGTGTGGGTCTTTCCGCCGCCAAACTGTGTGATGAGGGTGAGGACCGGAGCCGTGCTCTCTGTCTTGCCGCTCAACCGTCGAAGCACCATGCCAGCGTGATCGCGAAGAGCACGAGTGAAGCAGGTGCGGGCAAAGAAATGCTTTGGCTCGCGGTAGTCCTCCGGCGCCGTTCCCGCGACGACCTGCTCTAAATGAATGGCAAATTCGTCGGGATTGAAGGAGCGGCCTTCACGGACTTCCTTTCGCGGCGTGACGGTCTTATACCAAGGTTCCAATGGCATCATTTCCCCCAAACGTTTTATGCAATACCTATCACACCGCGCAGGAGTGAGACGAGCAATTCCTTGAGTACGTCAAATGTGACGCTGCCGGCCTTCTTCTTAACCGTGTCTTGAGCTTGGTTCCAAATCGACTCGTTGCGGCAAGCATCGGCGAACTCGTGGCCGGCCCAGGTCAACCGTCTAAGGACGTATTCGGGGCTGCTGCTACTCATGGTCGTGACATCGGCGCCCAACGCCAGTCCTGCATCGACGAGCAGGTAGGCATGGTAACCGACTTGTTCTTCGGTATAGTCATCGAAATTGAGAGCGTCGGGAGCGAATCCGGAAGGCGAATCTTCGACTGCCAAGACCATTTTGCGAATCAAGTCCATGTCACGCTTCATCGATCACCTCGGCACGGCCAAGAGCATGGCGTCCAAGAGCCGCTCTTCCTCGCTGCCGGTAGGGTAGAGGGCGGAGAGGGCGTTTGCGAGACGAACGAAGTCAGGGCCGCGGTCCTGCTCTGCCTGGAGTAGCGCCCGGAGGGCGTTCGTACGACCGGAGGCTTGAAGGAGCATGGCCATATGGACGCGGTCGAGGGTCGTTGCTTCGCGGCGTGCTCGTAGCGAGTCATCTGATACGTCTTGTCCAGCACGTTGGCGACCTCGGCCGCGCCGGCGAGGTGCCGGAGGCTCATCGCCGAAGAGAGTCATTTGCTGACTGCCGGTACGAGCGGGGACGGATTCAAGCCAAGTGGCGACAGCATCGGCACCATCATTGCCGAAGAGCAGCTTGGCTCGGTCGGCGACAGGCAGGAGTCGGACGACGCCTTTCTCCGTTTCGATGATGCGGTTTTCCCATTCTGGCAAATGGATGCCAAGTGGCTGGGCAAATCGGCGAACAACGTCGAAGGGAAGTGAGAAGCCGGCCTTCTTCTTTGTTGGCGGGGCGTCGTCTTCCTCGTCGTCGTCAGGGCCTTCTTCCTCTGCGCCGGTCGTTTTGCCATTAGACGTGGCCGATTCTGTAGCCTGCATGGTCCATAGAAAGAGTGCCGTCAGGCGAGAATCTTCTTCCAACGCACCGGCCGCTCCATTGCGCGCCTTGGCCTCCGCCGTACCCAAGACTTGCTCAAGCGCCATCCGCCCTACAACTTCCCAGACGTAAGCGAGATATCCGCGACGATGAGGCTCTTTGGCCTCGGGATCACCACCGAGTGGAATCTCACGCTCCTCGGCATCGACTACCTTGGTATATCGGCTGTAAATTTCAAGCGCTGGACCGATGCAGGCGAAAACTAAGTCAGCACCCCGTACTCCCTCAGACTCAAGTCGCTCCATCCACTCCGCGACACGCTTCGGCAGTTCTCGTATGACAGCTGCCCAGTCACCGTGTGCCGCCTTTTCAGGACGCGGTCGACATATAAGATGAATGCTCGCGGCAAGCGCTGCAGATTCGCGAGCTCTTATTCGACCTGCACGCTCCGTGGAAATGGGCCATGATGCCGTAATCGTCCAACCCGAACTAATGATGCCGGTCAACAGCGCCTCCCAGCCCTCAGTTGTCTTGTGCGCAAACACAACACAGCCGATACCATTCTCCGCAAGAACGCGCCGCCCCTCGCATGCCGCGCGAGTTAGACCACTTTCAAAGCGCGTGCGTGCGGCCGTCGCGTCTGCATCGTCGCTAAGGTATGCAACAACCTCATCCTCTTTGGGCGTAAGAGCCGTTGCAAAAAGGGCGGGGAACTGATCACCAAGAGCTCGTCGCAGCCACACGTAGAAAAAGTCGGCCACGTACGCGTACGGAATGTTGTCATAGTACGGTGGGTCAGTAAACCACACATCTACACTTCCATCTGGCAAAGGCGACTGCTTGGCGTCAGCTCGTTCGACGTCGCCAGCATTTGCGATAGCCTCATAACCGTCCCTGACTGTGCGCACCACTGCTTCGAGCGACCCATCATAATTCTCGGCCCATGGACCGAATACTGCCGATTCCGGAAAGGTCCACGTAAATGGAAGTGACGGGGTCCCGAATGCCGGCTCGACGCTCTCAACTATGTTGTTCCATCGAGCATTAGCATTGCAGTGCCTGGCAAATTTGCTGACGGCGAATGCAAGTAAGGTGCGAGTCAGCGGCGGAATACTGTCCATAGTTCTCAATGTACGGAGCAGAGTAACAATGGCCGCACGCTGCCGAGCAGTAAACAGTTGCCACCACTGCGTAACGCCGTATACCCATACATTGATTACGCCAAATGGCACGGGAACCCGTTGAACGGGTTCGTCGGGGATCCATGGGAGGCCGAAAGCGGCCCGTTCCGCGTTGTCTATCGATGTGAGCAGATCCCGCGCCTTTTGGATGGCAGCATAGTCGGCCGGGGTCGGGTTTCGATATTCACGATCGGTAGAGGCGCCGTCAACAGTAACGACAGCTAAAAGTCGTGCACCTCCAGTCCGGAACCCCTGTCCGTCGAATACGACATCCGCGCCACCCTTTTGGTCTCGGAGCTGGGCGCGCACTCGATCTGGACTGAGCACATTTCCGCAGCACAAACATGTCGCCTTTGCTCTAGTGATATTTGTCTTTGGAACATCCGCTTCTCGACTAGGCTGAAATACTTCGAAGTCAATCTGAGGCGGCGCATCCAATCTAGCAGATCGTTTTATGCTGAAGCGAAGGGCGCGTCGTCGTTGCGACTTCTTGCAAAGCCAAAAGGATCTTACAAGAGGCACCTCGGAGCCACATTTGGGCGACTCGCAACGAACTGTTCGCGCCCATAAGAATGCAACTGGGCGTCTACCATCAGGGTCTACTGGATAGAGACTATTGAGTGTTGATAAAGTTGCGTCCTTTAGTGCTTTACCTGCCCGTTCTATTGACTGTGCGGCATCACGCGCTTTTGGGATGTCAGCAAGTACGGTCTTTAAAATCAAAGCAGCGACTGGATTTAGGTCGGTTGCGAGCGTATTACATGACAGTCGAAGAGCTTCTAGCGGAATCGAGCCCGCGCCAGCAAACGGATCAGCAACTAACGGGGGTACATTGTCATTGGCGACGGCGATCAATGATCGGACTGTCCTCAAATATGGTCCTCGCTTGCTGGAGTCTGGATCAGCAATTATCGCGACTAAGGACAGCAGTGACTGCCGAAGTCGAAGGTCATCGTTGTCAACTTGCCCCATAACGCCCGTGAGAATCTCGCGTGCTTTGGTTTTGAAGGACGCGGGGCAGGATGGGTCGCTGGGATCTGGCAGCAACAAGGCCGTCAGCAAAGCGCGGCATGCCGCTAGAGGCCGCTGTGCCCACCAAGTATGAAGCGTAGTCGTAGGCTTATGGCGAAGGTACTTGTCGCGCGCTGATTGTAGGGAGACTGCTGCAATGGGGAAATCTACTTCTGCTAGCCTTTTGCAATCCTTGGGGATCATGGTTTTATGCCTCTCCCAATAGAATGCGTCGAGCGGCGACAAAGACTTCGCCTCGCTGCGCGGCAAGTGACCGCTTGCGGCGGAGAAGATCCGGGAGGTCGATCTGACCTTCCAGAACAAGCATCAAATCCGCGCCGTCTAAGCAGATGAGCCTTGGTCGGCTTCCTTCTCGGTATCGCTGCAGTGCATCCTGACTAAAGCCGTTGATGGAAACAAAGAGACCGAGCGTATTATCTAGATTTGATGCAATGGCTCCATCGAGGTCTCGCAGGTCGTTGAGCGTCGATGCTTCCTTCTGCCATTTGGCCTCCAATAAATAATCATCTGCGTCGAGAACGAAGGCGCCGTCAATTTGTTCGCCACGGAGCGCAAATGCGCTCCGTGGTTCGAGGTCGAAAAGCACGAACAGATCGTAAAGCAAGGTCTGAAGGTCATAGCCGCGCTTTTGAGGATCAGTTGCGCCATGGAATTGCAAGAATCGCTCTTTAAGCGTTGCCAGGCGCTGGCGGAATGCTTGGCCGGAGTGTGCCTCTTCGGCCTGAGCACGCCGGCGGGATTGTTCGGCTTGTTCCGCTTTCAATGTCTGATCGTGTTTCTCGACCAACAGACGTAGATGGTCCAGTGCTCGCTCGGCCTCACGCTTTCGTTTCTGGCCATCCTGCAACCACAAGAGGTGCTCACCATCCTTATATTCGAGCGTTTCGGCAAGAATCCGCCGCAGCGGTCCCAAGCCGTGCTCGATCGTATTCAAGGAATTGAGAATCGGATCGATGATGTGAAACTTGTAGCCGTTCCAGTCCTGAGCATTGACGAGTTGCTGCGGTACGTCGCAGCGGGAAATGACTTCACGCAGGTGCTTCTTAGTCCAAAAGACGTTCACCACAGCTTCTTTAAGGGCATTTAAGACGTTATCGGGAAAATGTGGTTGCATGTGAGCGGGATCAGTATTTATTGCTGTTCGCGATTCAAGGTACGAGCAGGCAGGCTAAAGTGCTGGACTTTTTGAACTGGCTGCCAGGGTTGGGAGGCAGGATCCTTTACGGCATTTAGCGCCGGCGTGGCGTTGCAATTGGTGACGACGTAGAGCCAGTAGCAATCACGGCGGTCTTCGGCTACGCGATGCTCGTTCGGGGTTAGGAGAATCGTGCCGTCGGCCGCACCGATTCCCTTAACCTCGATCAATCGGAGCTCGCCACTGCTCAAATCGAGACTCGTGATGTCATATCCCAGATTCTTTTCATGTACGTCGTAGACTTGTCGGCCTTTGGCTTCTTCGTGCTCGATTGCCGTCCGCATGGCGATGGCCTCAACTTCGTAGTCCGGCCGAAGATTACGGACCTCTGGGGCTTCGCGCTCAGGGTGGGGGAGGACTAGAACGCTCGTGAGCCGCTCGACACCCTGAAGCGAGAGCGAGCGCTGCCGCTCTAACTCGTCGCGTCGTCGTTCGCGGCGAGCCAAAAGGTCGGCGTGCCGCGTCTCGGCCTGTGCAAACCGTCCTTCGGCCCCACCAATCTTGGCTTCGATGTCAGCCGCGGCCTTGCCGATCTCTTCGTCTGCCTTTTGCAGAAGCTCTGTGAGCGAAAGTTCGACGTGACAGCCGATGCGCTCAATTTCGGTCTGCCGCTCAGAGCGAACCTCGGTCAAGAAGTCGTTCAGCGCATGCTCGTGCAGCCAGGTCGTGGGCTCCGGCAGCGCGGCGACTGCCGGCGTGTCGGTAGGTGTTGGGGCTGGGAGGAGGTCGCCCAACGTACTCGGCTCTTGGAGCGTGCATTGACCACTCCCGGTGATCTCCAGTACGAACAACCGCTCGTGGATCACATGGCCGAGTCCATCGACAATGCGCGCACGATAGAAGTCAAGGCGAGCGGGCTGGCTGTGACTGAGTGAGTAAAAGCATGCTCCTTTGGCGAAGTGATCGCGGGCCTGAGTAACAGCATGTCGACGCACAGCCTCAAAGAGCGGATGGCCCGGTGTGACCCATTCCCAGTTGTTCTTTTCCGCAGTCTCACGATCGGTCGAACAACGCGAGTATTTCGCGGCGAGCGAGGGGAATTTCCAGTCGGGCTCTCCTTCGTACCGACGTAGAACACTTGGCGTGCGCGGCACATCGAATGTGTGCGACACTCCGGGCGTTGGCTTCAAAGCGAGGGGTACGGATGGAGCGGCGTCAGCGAGAAAGCGGGCAATTGTTTCGGGCACTACACGCCGTTCCTGTGCACGGGCACGACGTTCAATTAGCATTTCCAGATTGAGTCGCTTCGCTGCCAAGCCTTCGAGGGCATTGCGGCAGATTGCTTGGAAGCGGCCCTGATCGACATTTCGCAAGAGCCGCTCTTCAAGATCGGCCTCGCCCATCTTGCCAGCGTAGTAGTCGCGTAGCACTCGCTCGATTTGCGACGCCGGGAGCACCTCGCCCACGACGTTGAAAACGGTGTCGTCGTCGAGGGCGTCGCGAATCTCTTGGAGCTTGTCGAGGAGTTTTTGGAGGACACGTCCCTCGATCGTGTTCGTGGCGACAAAATTGAAAATCAGGCAGTCGTACAGTTGGCCGTAACGGTGGATACGGCCCATGCGTTGTTCGAGCCGGTTGGGGTTCCAAGGTATGTCGTAGTTGAAGAGGATGTGGCAACACTGAAGGTTAATACCTTCACCGGCGGCTTCGGTGGCGACAAGAATCTGAATGTCACCGTCTTTGAACTGCTGCTCGGCGAAAAGCCGCGTGTTTGGTTCGTCGCGCGAGCCGGGCGCCATGCCGCCGTGGATACAGCCGACACGGAATCCCCACTGGGCGAGGGTACGCATCAAGTAGTCGAGCGTGTCCTTGAATTCCGTAAATATAAGTAGTCGCTGATCGGAACGATCGAAGAACCCTTGCTGGTGCATGAGCTCCTTGAGTCGGGAGAGCTTCGCCTCAGTGCCAGAGTCCTCGACGATCTTAGCCTGGGCAGCAAGCTCCTGGAGTTCACCGATTTCGGCACGCACTTGCTCCGCATTCCCGGCAAGCGAGATTGCGGCGAGCATGTCTTCGAGCCGCTCGCGTTCGGATTCTTCCATGTCCTCCATTTCGTCCGGGTCAGGAAGATCGGGTGGAGCAGTAGCTACAAGCTCCTGGGCTTTCTTGAGTCCTCGCTCAAGCCGCTCGGCTCGATTATGTAGCGACTGACGAACCGCAAATATGCTGGACGCGAGCCTACGCTGATAAAGAGACATGAGGAAACCGACGGCACGCGCCCGCGGATCTTCACTCAGGGCAGCGGCTCTGGCGCTCTGCTGTTTAACGAACCGCGTGATATCCCGATAAAGCTGAAACTCGGCACCGTCGATCTCAAAGTCGGCAGTGTGTGGAATTCGCTTCGTGAAGATCTTCTTCGCAACCCAGGCGCCGTCCGGCTGCCGCTCTGGGAAGTAGACCATCGCCTCCTTCGTTCGGCGGAGATAGAACGGGGCGCGCTGTTGCGTCATGGCCTCACGAATGGACCGGATGTCGGCATAGGCATCTTCGTCAATGAGTTGCATGAAAAGCGTGAAATTGTCCGGGTCGCCCTTATGCGGCGTTGCGGTCAAAAGCAGAAAATGATCGGACGTGTCACGGAGCAACTCGCCCAACGCGTATCGGGCCGTCTTCCTGGCCGGGGGCGACCAAGACATGCGGTGCGCCTCGTCGATGATCACCAGGTCCCAATGCGCCTGGCGGAGCCCTGGCAGAATCTCATGCCGCTTGGCGAGGTCGAGTGACGTGATGACGTGCTTCTGCTCCATCCATTGGTTCATGCCGAACTGGTCGCGGATATCACTCCCTCTTAAAAGCAGAAACTTTTCGTCGAACTTCTCCTTGAGTTCGCGTTGCCACTGGAAGGCCAAGTTTGCCGGCGTGACGATAAGAATTCGCTCGGCGAGGCCCCGGAGCTTTAGTTCGCGGATCAGAAGTCCGGCCATGATCGTCTTTCCGGCGCCGGCGTCGTCGGCGAGGAGGAATCGGACGCGGGCCAGTTTGAGCAGGTAGTCGTAGACGGCTTCAAGCTGGTGGGGGAGTGGATCGACACGAGAAATTGAGAGCCCGAAATACGGGTCAAATTCGTAGGCGATTCCGAGGGAATAGGCCTGCACACCTACGCGAAGCAATGTTGGGTCGCCTTGGTAGTCGCAGGCTGATTCCAGGACGGTTAAGCCAGCCAGGTCGGCAGCCGTGAGGGTTACGCTGCGGAAGCGCTCGGATTGCTGGCCGACCAATCCAACGATCCAGGCCGAGTTGCCCGAGTGCCGCACGGTCTCGACGCGCATTGGCTCGCTGAAAAGCGGTCCGCGAATGATCTGACCTGGCTTGAGACTCTGCATGCTGGTTCCAAAAGGGGGTACGCAATTTGAGCAGCGTACCAATTATTGGAGCCCATGTCACGCCGCAGCCGCGACAATAACTTCATCAGTAGCTTGGGTTTGGGTCGAGGCGGACGCTGCTCTTCAGAAATGGTCCGGCGGCACGACCGAGCGGAAACCGATGCATCACGACATCAAAAGTGACGCGACGGACTTTCACGTGGCCAGAGCCGCGCCATTTAAGCGCTCACGATGTAGCAGGCGCAATTTCCACCCGTGGTCGAATTCGCTGCCGGACCTCATCGTAGATGACGACTTGAGTTGGTTCCGCGATTTCGAGTGTCACGGCGATGGCGTAGGGAATCTCCTCGGTAAGAGCACCGGCGTTCTCTTTGCAGTTGACCGTAACCTCTAACGCATCATCGAAGGTGCGTACTCTGTTCCCCTCGAATACCCGATGCTCAACCGTTCCACGCCTGGCTGTGTCGGCATCCAAATCCTTCTTGGCAACGCCAAACTCTTCTTCGGGAACGTCGAACCAAAGTTGTGCTTTTCGATAGTCACGGTGCCGTGGATTGATCGGCGTAAGCCAAGCCAGTGTAATCGTCAATCGTCGCTTTATCCTGGTAGCACTCAGTGACGGGGGCAGAGGAAGGGAGTAGACGTGACCCTGATCGGCGCTGATCCTGCCCCAGCCGAGCATCGTGACACGTTGATCGGTGCAGAACCAGCAACGTTCGGGGTTCACTTCACCGAAGCCGAGCAGCCGGGCTTTGAATCGCTGCATGTCGCGCCAATCATTGATTGTCTGACCAAAGAGTCGTTGGATGGTATCCGCCGCGTCGCCCCAGCACGCACCGTGAACCAGCAAGGCTTTTAGGACCACTGCTTCTGTGTCGGCGGGCAGATCAACGTCAGCGAGCTCTGCAATTAGCTCATGCAGCCTGTAATGCGCCATGGCAGAGCACCGTGTTGCGAGTGCCGTTGCGTTGCTCGTACCTCGTGTGTGAATGACCCGGTCCAGCTCCATCGCTTGCTTACTTGGAGAACTGATAAGCTGCCCTGGTGGATTAGTGGAATCAACGATTCGAAACTGCCATTTTCCCGCGGCCTGCCCGGCTGGGGCTTGATAGAGTTGTCTGCCACCAGGAAAGAAAATCTCTGGCTTCACCGAGCGCTTGTATCCACTCGTGATCGTGCTAATTGGGCTGGGAAGCCGAGCTTCGCGGAGGAGGTCGATCCGTCGGTCCCCTTGAGGCGGCGTTGATGAATCACTGTGAATTGCCCCTACGGTGAGAACATTGACCGCCTCGGCCGGTGAATACTGACGACGAAATATCTGGTCGTCTCGCATTGCTTGGAGAGTTCTTGTCAGCGCCTCGTCGTCCGAAAGGTTTGCAAGTTGGTCGGCCGTCAGGTCGAGCGATATCTGCTGTTGTTGATTGCCAACGCTCACCAGAAAGAGGATCTTGTATTCCCATGCGAGCCAATCCAAAAGCCTGGCTAATGGGCTGAGCTCACGGTCGAAAGGCTGAAACGCATTGCCGATGGAGAGATTTACGATGCGAATGCCTGGTCCGATCGCCTCGTCTCCGACTTTAAGACGACGAATGCAGCGATGTACAAGGTCGACGATCAACTCGTCAGTCGGGGTTTGCTCGTGAACGCGGTTTTGGAAGTCGACGCTTGGGACTAGAATTGGCCGGCAGTAGATGGGCTTGGTCAATGCGGAGCCGTCATCATTAAGGTCGCCATGAACAACGAGGGACGCCATGGCGGTTCCGTGCTGCTGCTGCTCAGGTTGGTAATGTGCTGACAATCCGTCCGGATCATCAATTTGGAGCCGTCCCGCAAGAGCAACATGGTTTTCTAGCGGAAGACCATCAAGCAGGGCCACAACTGGATTGCCTGAGGGCTGGGGTTGATCGGCGAAGCGCGTCCGAATTGAGTCAAGTTGGCCGCCTTTTGTGGTAGCAGCAAATCGGGCTTGGCCTAACGGACGAAAAAACATCACGTCTTCGCAGCGGAGCAATTGGGTATAACTTTGGTCGCGAATTCGGTCGACAGCTTCTTGAATCGCCGACGCCGGCAGTTCCGCCATGACGCCGTGGTATAGGATCTGTTCGATGGTGGCCTCGCGGAGGCACTGACCGCCAGCCTGCTGCACGAGGTTCTGCAAGTCGGCGTATGCTTGGCGCCGCCTACTTTCCTGTCCGCGGCACCAGAGTTCAACCTCGAAGCGAATTGTTGCATCTCGAAGAGCGAGGCTTTCTTGCCAATACTCAACTACTTGTGTCTCGAAGAGGCGGTCCTGAACTCCCCAACGACGAAGATCCTTCAATTGCTCGAAAATGTGCTTGAAGGGACCGAATCCGGGTTTGGCCCGTTGCTCTGGGTGGGCACACCATTGTCCCCACATCGACAATAAGGAATTCATCGCCTCCTGGTTTGTCATGACGGCGTAGAGTCGCCTTGACAGAGGCTTCGTTGGATCAGATTCTTCGGCGAATCCGTCACCAGGCGCAGCGTCGTCGAGGTCCATTTCGGCCAACCACTCAAGTCCTGGCACTTTTTTGGCCGCTTCTGCGAGGCCGTGGATCGTCTCGCCTATAGTCTCAAATACGATGACCTGTTCAGGCTCAAGGCCTTGAACCGTTGCTTGGACTTGTTGAAGGCTAGCCGCGATCTGTTGGAACTTCGCGTCAAGACGGGCGCGCTGCATCGCAGCGGATGGCTTGTTGAGCTTGCCGCCGCCCCCGGCCGCACGCATCCGGTCTCCGGCCGTTGCTTGGGGAAAAATTAGAAATGGTCGCTCAGTCATTGTCGCCGCCCCGGTCGGAGGTCACTCATCGCCGCCTCGGTCGAAACCGTAGCTGCCACTGTGACAAGCAATCAGCAACAATTCTTTTTACGTTCGCATCGGGCAGGGACAACACGTATCGGCGGGCAATGTCGCCGGCGAAGTCCTCCAATTCCGAGAAGTTGGCGCCACCAAGTTTTTCGGCAAGCGTTTTGGGCGTGATGCCAAGGGAAAAGTTCAGGCGTGTCTCGATGGCGGCAAAGTATCGCTCAATTTGCGAGCGAGTGGGCTGAGGTAGCTCTAACCGTATTTGAAATCGTCTCCAGACGGCACGGTCGAGCAACTCGGGATGATTCGTTGCGGTGACGACCACGACATGAGTCGGGAGACTGTCGATCTGCAGAAGGAGTGAGCTGACCACTCGCTTGATCTCACCAGTCTCGTGAGCGTCTCCACGTTCTTTACCGATGGTGTCAAACTCATCAAAGAAAAGAACACATGAGCGCGTGCGTACGTGATCGAATAGGCGTCTTAGCCGGCTGGCGGTCTCACCTAGATAGCTGGCGATCAAGCCTTCGTACCTGACGACGATGAACGGGACCATTAGCGCAGTGGCGAGGGCCTCCGCTAGCGAAGTCTTGCCGTTGCCCGGTGGCCCTGCGAGAAGGATGCGGTTTCGTGGATTGAGATTGTGAGATCGCAGCAATTCTCTACGGTTATGCTCCTCGACAAGCTCGCGAATGGCGGCGGTCACGACTTCAGGCAAGATCAACTTGTCGATTTGCTGATTCGGGGTCAGTTCGAAAAACAGGTCATAAGTGGACGTGGGGCTGCTGGACCGAGTTTCCCCATTTGGCAGCCCGCTTCCGTTCCGTGCCAAGTGCCGGGCAAGCTGTTCGGCGAGTAACTCGTGCTTTTTGGCGCGTTCTTCAGCTATGAGCGCTTCGACGGCCCTACGGAACGACGCTTGGTCGCCGGAAGTGCCGGCTTTCACGAGCGATATTAAGAGATCGGAACGTGCCACTGTGCGATTTCTTGGTCAGAAGAATCGAAATTCGTGCTGCACCATAAACTCTTTCCTGACCGTTGGTTACGATGCAGTCACGGTCCCCGTAAGTCTACTCCGGCCTCATCACGCGAGTCCAGACCAAAGGACGAGAGGCGGAAAATCTTTGGGGAGCAATCGGGGGTACCTCCAGGGAGCCTCGAAGAGCGCATTCGCAATCAACGGAATGCGTTACTCTCTGCAAGACGGGCAGTTGCAGTCTCTCATGGAAGACGATGCCTCCGAGTCGCATACGAGGTCGTGCCGTCCGCGCCGACGGCTACGCATCAGTGAACACGTAGACCCCGAACTCCGAAGACCGCACGCTGAAGTGCCCGTCGAGGAAGAGATCCTGGGCGAAGCCCCCGTAGTCGATATAGGAGCGAAGATGCTCAGGCACCTCGTGGGCGTAGAGTTCGTCGAAGAGATCCATGGCATATGCAACCTCGGAATCCCAGTGGCCTCGGTAAGCATCGAGGAACGGTTCCTCGGTCGCACTTTCGGTGTCGACGTGGGCCGCGTAGGCGGCAAAGGCTTCGCCATGCTCGTCGATGAGCAAGGCCAGGCGAGATACTTCGGCCCTGTAATCATTTTTGTGTCAGGCCAGCAGGGTACGTTATTTGCAAAGGTTCTCCGGCAGGCGGTTCTCGAACAGGATGGCGAAGTGGTTCAGTGCTTGCTTCCAATGGTGGATGGGCATGGTCCAGCGACGCGAGGCCTCGCGAATGGCCATGTAGACGATCTTCAGGGCCGACGCCTCGTTAGGGTAGATTTTGCGGTTCCGCGTGAACTTGCGAATCACGCTGTTGACCGACTCGATCGCGTTGGTCGTGTAGATCGCCTTGCGAATCGGCCCCGGATAGTCGAACAGCGTGATGATGTCGGTCCAGTTGGCGCGCCACTGCTTCGAGATCGTCGGATACTTCGCGTCCAAGGCTTGAGCAAAAGAGTCCAGCGCCGCTTCGGCCTCGACGACGGTCGCCGCTTCGTAGATCTTCTTCAAGTCGACGATCACCGCCTTACTGTCTTGCGTGGTCACGTAGCGCAGCGCGGCGCGCACCAGGTGCACGATGCAACGTTGCACCTGGGCTTCGGGATACGCCGCGCGAATCGCCTCGGCGAAGCCGGAGAGCCCGTCGATGCAGGCCACGAAGATATCGCGCAGCCCGCGGCTCTTCATGTCGGTCAGGCAACTGAGCCAGAACTTGGCCCCCTCATTCTGACCCAACCACAGCCCCAGCAGCTCCTTCTTGCCCTCCAGATTCACGCCTAAAGCCACGTAAACCGTGTGCTGCGAGACGCGGCCATCGGTTCCCCGCACATGCACGACGATGCCGTCGAAGTACACGATCGGCCAGACGGCTTCCAGAGGCCGCGTTCGCCAGGCGGTCACTTCGGCGTCCAGATCGGCCGTGATTTCCGAGATCAGCGTGGCGGAAACGTCCACGCCGTACAGCTCGCGGACGATCCCTTGAATGTCGCGGGTGGTCATCCCCTTGGCATACAGGGCGAGGATCTTCTCGTCGAAGCCCGGCACCCGCCGCTGATGCTTGGGGATCAGCAGCGGCTCGAACGTGCCGTCGCGATCGCGCGGCGTGGCGAGGGTCATTTCGCCCAAGTCGCCTTGCACCGTTTTGCGCGATCGCCCGTTACGACGGTTGGGCGGACCGGCACGCCGCGCGGGCGCCCTGGCGGCGCTGGCCGGCGGCGCCGCTGGCTCGACGGTGGCGGGCGCCTCGACGGCGACTCCGCCCCCCAAGACCTTACGGCCCAAATGGACGTCCATCTCGGTGTTGAGCATCCGCTCCAAGGCCGATTTCACCATCAGCCGCGTCAGTTCGTTAAGGTCCTCGACCGTCCTGGCCTGGCTGGCGATGTCGCCTGCTAGCTGCTCGGTCCGCGATCGTAAAGAAGCATCCATGCGTCAGTCTCCTGAATCAGAAAAGGGTGACAAAAACTACCCGTTTCTGCTAGCTGACACAAGATTTCTTACAGGGCCGATACTTCGGAGAGTGAGTGGTACTCATCGATGCGGATGTCGCCGAACCCTTCGTAGTCGTGAATTGCCCACTCCTCAGCGAGCGGGACTGGCGATTCTTTGAGAATTGCATTGACTTCTTCTCGGAGCGAATCCGCGTCTTGGGCTGCGGGGATCCATTTGCCGTGAAGCATCCCGGCGTTGTAGGCGGCGAGACAGGCGACGTAGATCATTGGCTTCAGTTTCTGGTTCATATTCGATTCCTTCATAATTCGGTTAAAAGGGCTGGCCGGTGAGGGCCAGCCCCAGGGGCGGATCAGGCCGCCGTGTTTGTTTCACTACGCTCGGCGATGAACCGAAGCGCCTCTTGGGCGAGTTCGATAACCGCTTCGAGTTGCTCCCGGCTATAGCTGCCGTGCTGCCACTGACCGCTCTGGTCCTTGTAGGGCCGCTTGATTGCGGCCGACAGCCAGGTGCCACCGTTTTTGCCGGTGTGCTCGAAGACAGCCATTTGCACGCTGCGTTTGTTGTTGGTTAGTAGTGGTTGCTTTTTCATGTTTTCCTCCTTTGGAAAAAGTGATTCGTTCTTTCACCCTGCGCTGAAGAACAATCACTTTTGGGAAGGAGGAAACGAGCGGCGCGGTAGCCGGGAAGTAGATCGCCCGCCCGGGTCGCAAGCCCCAGTGACGGGCTTCAGACGGGCACGGGCTTGCCCGAGGGCGATTCCAAGGAAAAACAGGCTGCCGCAAGCGATGAACAAAAAAGGCATCCCTACGATGGCAACATCAGCGTGCCTTGGATGGCCCGGCGCACGATCGACGGGCCTTGGCTCGGGACTATCACGCCAAGACCTTGAAATGGCAGCACGGAAAGAGGGGAGACTCGAATCTGCGAGAACTCGCACGGTGGAAAATAGCTCATCGCCAAGGCTGAATTTGTGGCTGAACGCGGCGGACCGATCGCAGGGACGGCTGAGAGGCCAGCCCGTCCGAAATTGAGCGAATTGAGAGGGACCAGAAATGGCAGCCAACCGCGTCGCTTCGCTGCAGAAAATGGCCGGAGGCCAAAGAATCTTGGCTTGCAGCCCAGCGCGAAACGCGCTTACGGCCGAATGCAGCCGCAGTTCACATTCGCCAATCGTGGAGCGAGAGGGCGAAGCCCAACTTTAGAATCCGCTCGAAGTGATTCATGTTGCCGGTGACGAGCACGAGTTAGTGCTGAAGGGCGATCGCTGCAACCATCGGGTCAGCGCGGCCGATGGGCTGTCCTGTGCGCTCAAGTTCGCCGTAGATGCGGCCGGCGAGTTCTGCGGCCTTTCGGTCGAGCGGGAGAATTTCTTCTGTGGAAAGCGAGGCGAGGAGAGACTGAATGCGATCAGGTCGCTCTGCCTTTTGGAAGCCTTTGACGACCTCCATCACCGTTATGGCTGAGAGCGTGTAGCGTCCGAAATGTTCGCGGTATGCCGTGGCATTTCGAGCGACGGTCCGATTGCGGCCCTTGAGGACCTCCGAGAAGATATCCGTATCAAGGAGGACCTTATCCATCGCTTGGCAGGCGGAGCGGGTGGCGTTCTCGGGCAGCGTAGGCGGCTTCGACCACCTGATCGATTAACTCGGGCTCATCCGCCATAAGGCCGAGCAAAGGGTCTTTAGCCGCAGTCGCCTGACGGGACAGAGACGAGTTTACGAGTGCCAACAAACGCACCTTGTCTTCGGGCGTCATGTGGGCCAACGTCTCTTCGAGCTTTTTCCATTCGAGGTCGGTCATTACTTTTAGTTTATCACGTCTCGGGCGGAAATGTCGATTGCCGCCGAAAGCGGCGGGGGCCGCATCCGCTTCGAAACGGACGCCGTGAACGATTACTTCACTCGCCCGAACGATCCTGGCACGCTCGTGGTGTCGCCGCCGGCGCTCTTTGACCGGGTGACAAGCACGCCTACGATGAAATCCGTCATGCCCACCATGGATTCGCCGCCCAGGTAAGAAATGCCCGGTGGCTTTCGATGTCCCAGATGCCCAGCGCCTCCATCAGCTCGAAGCGGCCGGCTTGCCAATCGTGGTCCGGATTCCACACAGTCAGAACGAACCGCGCCGAGCACTTCTCGCCGTGGCTCGCTCCGCCACTAGCCGCCCAGTTGTCGAGCCGATTGGCGTCCCACGGGTCAATGCCGGGCGCACGAACAAGACAGGGGAACGCTCGCGCCAGCCGCACGATCCTGGCTTCGATGTTGTCCAAACTGTTGCTCATGTCGTAGTCATTGCCCCGGGAGCACCGTGCCACGGGCTCGGACCATTTGTCAATCGGCAACCCTACAGCCCAAAGGCGGGCTCATTGCCGTCCGGTTTACTGATGATTCGGGAGCCGGCGCTGGGGCTTGGCACTTCGCAATCAAGTCGCGGCAAGCAATCCGAACGGTTCGCTGCGAAAAGGAGATGAGGCAAGCCTCATTTGAGCCAATACTTGGCCTCGAAGTCATCTAGGGCTTTGCGAAACTCGGCTGCCACGGCTTTCATGTCGCCCCGGTGTTGTTCCTCCAACAGACTGCGGGCGATTCGCCAAAAGATTTGGAGCTTTGAGAGAAGCTCCTTCTTGAATGTACCGAGTCGGCTTGCAAGCCGCCGCGAGACCCTCTTGGCTCCCGGAATCTCACGGGCGGTGAGCTGGCGTACTTCGAGTGCAACCTCCTCGTACTGCCTCTCGAAGGCCCGCAGGAGATAGCCAAATTGCTCCTCTAGCACTTCTCGGCGCGATGCGAGCGTCTCGACTTTGGGCGAGGAAGGCAGCGTCGTTGTCGATTTTCTGGCCATGCCTTATCGTTCCCACGGATGGCTTGGTGACGCAAGCCTCGTCACACATGGCTGGATTCGGATCGGCTCGATCTCGTCCAGAGTGATCTCGGCAACCGTGGCGCTCTGGGAGCCTAATCAAACCACGGCTTGCTGGCCCAGGCGAGAAATGCTGTCCGGTGCTCTTCGTCCCAGACGGTCAAGGCCGCGATCGCGTCAAACGGCGTCTCGTTCGATTCGCCGTTTTTGCTCCAAACGGCAAGGATGAAGCGTGCAGCATGATGCGACGAGCATCGGGCGTCGGCCTCGGCCAAATCCATGAGGCCTGACACATCAAGCCACTCGTCTTGCCGAAGCGCGGATCGTAAGGCTGGGAACGTGCAGGCAAGTTCGTGCAATCGACGCTCTCGTGCCTTGCGCGTTGCTCTGGATGCCTCGTCAAAGAGTAAGGGTTTGTCGTCGGCCATCCGCCATCTATGGCACGGCCGCTCGGCATTGGCAAGCGCTGCCGCTGCAAAACTCGCCCAAACAAAGCCAATGATTTCGATAAGTTACGGCCTGAGAATTCTAATTCTCGTGAAGTAGGGGGCCCTTGGCTCCACGCACGGTGCCGCTTCTGGGGCACGCCGTCAGCGGGCCTCCGCGATCACGTGTCGCGGTTGCTTTACGACGCGATTCATGCCACTGTGTCGCAGATGCGCGTTTTTGGAGTTGACCAATGAAAGAGCGAATAGCAGCAGTACTGGCGATCGTGTTCGTTACGCTGTGGACCTTGGGGTCCACTTGGTTTGTCGCAAGCAACTGGGACTTCATCTTGTACGGTGAATGGTCTTGGACCAAGGCCGCAACCAAGACTCTTACGAATCACCCCTAACGCCGCGTCTACTCTGTGTCTCCGCGCGCCGCGGCAGCGTCCCCAATCAGCGCTCAATCGATCGCCCGCTTGAGGCGCTACATCGTGTCCTTTCCCCTCCGTATCCGCAATAGGAGCAGAACCGGCGTCTACAGCCCCACGGTCGTACCGGCCTGATCGATTGGGTAGAAGTCCGTCTGCGGCGTCGGCGTCGCGGTCGGCGTGCTGGTTGGAGTCGGCGTCGACGTGGGCGTGCTCGTGGCCGTCGCGGTCGGCGTGGGCGTCGGCGTGTTCTGTGGAATCTTGTCGACCTGCAGCGAGAGACCTCCTACGTTGTCGCACGGGTTACTGTCCGTGCGTGCAAAGGTAATCTGCACGTCCGCGGCCGAGTTGAGCGTAAAATTCTGCACCGACGCGGCCGCCAAAGCCGCCGATGCGCTGGCTTGGAAACCGACTTCCTCGTACACGACCTCCTGCCCGACCTCGCTGTCGCACAGCGCCACGTAGGAGCTGAAGTTGCACATCACATCGGAGTCCCCCACGAACACTTTGTACGTGTAGAACCACCCATCATTGGCCGAGGAGTCGTAGCTCTGCGCCGTGTACGTCCCGTTGATCGGTGTGATTTCGTAGTATCCCGCCGGGAGCGACAGAGTGATCGGCAGGTCGGGGTCGGGATAAGGCGACGCCTGCATGTCCTTGGCGTCCAGGTTCACGATCCACGTGTCGGAGTCGACCGCCGTGACCGACGACTGCCCGCAGTCGGCGATCGCCGGCGAGGCCGCGGCGAGGACCCCCAAGCACGCCACAAAGACAGTTCTCTTCAGCAGCAACAAACATTTGGCTTTTGGACTCATATTGTACTCCCCGATAGTTCGACCCAGCCGGTCGAAGCTGTGATTGACCTTTCTTCAACACGGCTCCCGCATGTCGCGAAGCCCGTCAGGCGCACTTCCTCATAGGTAGCGCGCCTGACTGGGCATGCCCGTTTGGGTGCCCGCCGTCACGCAGCAAGCGGTCAATAGCTTATGGACACGACTTTGCAGGTGTAGTTGCCCAAGACGGAGTTGCCCTTCGACGACGCCCCCGTCACCCAATCGACGCGCCACAGCCCGCCCTGGGCCTGGGCCATGAGCGCCATTGCGTAGAGCTGCTTGTCGTCGATGTCGATATAGGCCCTGCCACCGGAGCACGCGCTCGAGCAGTTCGTGGGGTTCATGTCCAGCACGTGTGCCGTGTCGCCGTAGGTATTGCTGGCCGCGAAAATGTAGACATTCGTACTGCAGTTGGCGGCGAACGAATAGCTCGGGAAAAAGAGGAGCGAAAGGACGAGAATGGCAAGGTGCAAGGACTTACGACGCATATGGTCTCCTACGACAAAAAGGTTACGCTTGTACTACTCTGGGTCATTTGACCCGTGACGTAACTAAAACGATGGGCCAGAATGCGCAAGGTCTAGGCGCAAGATTTTTTCAGAAAAAGAGCCCACGTCTCGCAGGAACGATTTTAGGGGGGTCTGGCAGACGAAACGGCGTTTGATTGAATGGGCGCCGGCACGCTCAATCTCAAAAGTGCCTCGCATATTGCACCCTACTCCACGACGTTTTATTGAAGACGCGGCAACAGCGTAGATGGAGAGAGGTTCGGTAGTGCAGTAAGAACCTCTCTTGGGATTGGAGCGCGTCAGAACTGTTCGTTCTGCCCGTCCTTACTCCCCTGCTCATAACAGAACGGAGTGTGAGGAAGGGAAGATCGTCACGACCGAAACTCTGCGAAGTCTTTCACGCCTGACTTGGCCCTACTTCGCATGGGCCTCCGAATTTGTGACCTGGTCGCCATTCAAATCATCGATAATTCTGCGACTCTTCTCGTACCAATCGACGACTTGTGGGTTGATGCGTTGCTTCGCCAAGGGCTCAAGGAACGTGAATGCCTGCTTATATGATTCGATCGCGGCGTCATTTTCGCCAGCCTTGCGCTGATAGTCTCCCAGTCTCATATGAGACTCCCCCCGGGCGATGTCGCCTTTCGCTCCCAGTTTGACGCGATCAGATGCCAGTCGAAACGCGTCGACTGCATCGGCGAATGCTCGGCGGGCCGTTGAATGCTGGCCCAACTGGCTTGCGACTGTCCCCGCTTGATGGCATGCATACGCGAGTTCTCGAAGATTGTGGTCGGGGATGCCGCCGTCGCGCTTATTTGCCTCGAACCAGACCTCGCGGCATCGCGCGAACGAATCAAGCGACTCCTGCTTCTGGCCAGTCGCGAGTTGAGCAAGCGCCAATTCGCGCAACAGGGCTCCCAAGCGAATGTGCAAGAGATTATCGCTTGGGTTTCTCGATACGAGCTGTTCGCAAAAGGAGACGCCCGACTGCAATGGTTCAATTGCCGCAGCCGACTCTTTGCTTTCACGGAAGTGTACCGCAATTGCGCGGTACGTCTCGACCAGCTCTTCACAGTGTTTCTGATGATCGGGTGTAAGTTTGACCAGCTCTTCAAATGACTGCCTTGCATGATTCAAAGCGTCTCCGGCCCCCACTCCATCGCGTAACCGACGTTTACTATTTCCAATCAGGCGCCAGAACTGCCCCTCGAAAAACAAGAATTCAGGTTCCTGCGGAAATCTGGAGCGCAGCTCATTGGCAGCAACCAGTCCCAGCTCCTGCGCGTCCAGCGCCTCTTGCACGCGATGATCGTTGTAGAGCGTGTTCCCGCGTTCAAGCAGTAAACCGACGACGGCGGACAACGACCGCCCAGAAAGCCGATCTTGATTGGCGAAGTCAGCGACCTGCCTTCGCACAGCGTCGACACCATCCGTTTGCCCAGCCGTCCGGCCCTGCTGGCGGAGCACCAAGAGATAATTGAAGAGGCACAATGCTGTTCCCCTTTGGTAGTCGGATCTCTCGGGATTCGCCGCGACAATTTCGCGCCAGACCTTGAGGCTGCGGCGGAAGTTTTCGTCGGCCAACTTAAAGTCGCCCGAGATAGCCGCATTTCGTGCAGCGAAAGAGTAACTCGCTGCCAGCATGGGCGAGCTTTTGCCGGCGCCGTCTCGCTGCGCCGCCGCGTGCTTATCATAGTCGGCCAGCCTCTGGTGCACCGTGTCGCGGAACGAACTGCTCTCTTGGGCCCAAAGGGCGCTCTCCTCGACCATCCATGATAGGTCCAACAGTGCGCTTTCGGCTTGCTGCAGATTGGCTTCGGCCCGGTTCGCTTCGGCTTTCGCTTGAATGAGGTTCTGCTCGGCGCGGAACCATTGCGAGGCAGCGACAGTGGTTCCCAGAACAATCGCAGCTGCCAATCCTGCCGAGAGCCCGGCGACCACAGGCCGCCTTCGGCACCAGCGCACCAGACGCTCAGGGAACCCAATGGCGCGAGCCAGCACGGGCTCGCCCGACAGAAAACGCCGCAGGTCGTCGGCCAATTCTCGGGCCGATTGGTAACGCGCCTGCTGCTCCTTCTCCAGGCACTTCAGTGCAATCGTCGCTAGATCGCGCGGAACCTGTCGCGCCCGCAAATCGGCCGGCGTTAGCTCGTGGTTGCTAATCATGCGGAGGGTCTCGCTGTCGGTGGGACCGACAAACGGCGGCCTTCCGGTCAGTAGTTCATATAGGATGACGCCCAATGCGTACACGTCGGTCTGTACTCCGACGGTGCGATCGTCCCCCGCTGCTTGCTCGGGCGCCATATAGCGCGGCGTGCCGAGGATCGTTCCACGTCTGGTTTCTTCGCCTGATTCGCCGATTCGCTTGGCCAAGCCGAAATCGCTGAGGCGCGGATGGAACAATAAACTATCCTTGCGCTCTTCGCTGACCGGCTCTAGCAGCACGTTAGATGGCTTGATGTCGCGGTGCAAAACGCCTCGACTGTGCGCGTGGTGCACGGCGTCGGCCAAGCTTTCGACGATTCGAGCGGCCGTTCGTGGAGAAACAGCCTCCTCCTGGTCAGCCAGCCATTTTGCCAGGGTCGGACCATTGCAGTAGGCACTCAGGATGTAGCCGACTGGCCCAATCTCTCCGGTTTCGTAGATCGACACAATCCCCGGGTGGTCGAGAATGGCGGCCGCCTGTGCTTCACGAAGAAACCGCTGCCTCAGTATCGGCGAAACGAGGATCTCCGGCCGCGGAATCTTAAGTGCAGCCTCGCGATTCAAGCGTGGATCAAAGACAAGAAAAACGACCCCGAATCCGCCATGGCCTAGCGCGCGACGAACCTCAAATCGCCCCACACATTCGCCCGCCCGTGCGGGCGGCGAAATGCCGCAGTTTGGCAGTCTTGGGTCGATGTCTCCTGCTGGTGTGCTCGAAGCTGACAAACGCTCTGAGGAGTCTTCTTCATCCAATGGCCAGATCCGGCTCAGAAGCTCGACGCAGTCCTCGATCACGCGACTCGTTGATTCCCTTGAAGCACCAAAACTGGACGGTTGTTCCACTGCAGCCGCCATCTCGCGAACCAGCCAACTTGCCAGTTCGTTTTGATTGGCCGGTGGACGCATACCGGACTCATTGGTCGCCATGACTTGCTCCCAGTTCGCGTTTGAGCTTCAGCATGGCACGTTTCCACAGCATCCGCGCTGCTGCCGATGATTTTCCGATCGCCTGGCCGATTTCAGTAAAGGACTGGCGCTCCTGGCTGCGCATAATGATCGCTTGGCGATAGGCAGGAGGAAGGCGGCCGAGCGCTGCTTCGACGCAGGCCAGCTCCTCACGCGAGACCGCTTGGCGACTCGGCGATTGGCCATTGTTCGCGACGAGTTCGCGGACAATAGCTTTCGAGTCAGCGACACCAAGGGGGCGCTCCCGACGCACTTGGCGCTTTGCCGCACGCAGATACCGCCTTCTGAGATCCACCAGGTTGTTCATCAAAAGTGTGTGCAGCCAGATCCGTAGTTCCTCTGCCGAGTCGGACTTGAACTTGCCAAAGTCGCGTTGTGCCTCGATGAATGTGTCCTGAACCACGTCCGACGGTCCAGCTTTCGCTTTGAGCTTGGAATCAAATTCCTCCGCAGCGACAGAAAGAAGAAACGGCCGGTAGGCGTTGAGCAACTGGCCGAGGGCCAGATCGGAACCATCGCGGGCGGCGGCGATGAGGGGTTCGACGCGGCGCGAAGAAGGCAGCATTTTTCGCCGGGAGCGACCCATTCGCAAACTCACCGCAGGACGCTGAATTTCTCGACGCTATGCCGTTTGGCTTCAGCTACTTATGGCCATGAATGAGGATACCTGAGGCCCCCGGGAGTAACAATCTGGCAAAAAAGTCGGCCGCCAACATTTTTCGCGTTCGATTGGCCTGGGTTTTGACGCTCCTTGGGCATAGGGGCCAGCTTCTGCGCGGTTCGCGGTGGCGCGCGCTCTTTCCCCGACGGTCCGCGGCAACTTTGGCCTGGCGCGTTGGAGTGCCTAATGCAGAACCCACGCTCAGTCGTTCGGTGCCTTGCCCTCGGAATGGTAATCATCGCGGGCACGCCATGGCACTCGCGGGCCGCTGATCCACCGCATTACAACGTGACCGATCTGGGTGCCGTCTTCGGCACTGACAGCCGAGCACTTGGCCTGAGCGACAATGGATACGTCGTCGGCTGGAGCGGAACGACGTCGAACCACCATGCGTTCATTTGGTCCAATGGTGTGACGTATGACAAGGTCACTGGCGGTGGGCCCAGGGCGCAATTCTACTCGATCAGAAACGATGGCTTGGCTGTGGGGTCGAGTGTGGCCACAAATGGGACTACGTACGGGTACCTTGCGAGCCCGCTTTCATCTGCGTATATGCAAGTCAATGGCAACCCGTACGCCGAATGGTTTTCCGTGAGTAATAGCGATTGGCTCGTGAGTTCTTTTACAGGCACAAACCTGAAGAACTACGGAATGCGTCAGCCTATTGGGTCGCTGTATCCCGCGGCTCCGCAAATTCTAAAGGAGAATGCCAACGCATTTGCTCTCAACGAGCGCGGGCATTTTGGCGGCAAGTTGATCGGTGGAGGCAGTGACTATGCATACGTTCAGCATGGCGGAGACCCCCTGCTGCCGGCAGTTCCAGGAGTAAGCTCGATTCGCCCATCAGGCGATCCTGCCACCGTGGGGCTGAACGACAATTATCAAGCGATCATCGGGCAAGGAGAATTCGGCAGCACGTATTACGTCTGGAACTATCGGACCGGAACGACGACGGCCGTGAATCCCGGTACCGGGGCGATGGGCGATATCAACAACCGCGGCGAAGTTGTCGGATACACGCGTCCTGGTGCGGCCATTCCAGGCGGAGGCTTTCATTTCTCCCAGGCGATGATCAACAAGGATGGAACCTTCTACGACCTCAATTCGCTGGCTAATCCAGGCTCGGGACTGTATCTGGCCGACGCCCACGCCATCAACGACAAGGGTTGGATCGTCGGCTATGGGGAGTTGGCGGATGGGCACACTCGAGCCTATCTGGCAATCCCAGAGGCCGAGCCGGGACTGATCCACAATTTCGATTTTCAACGAGGTGACCTGATCGGCTGGTCGCCCAAGGGCGGCGGCATCGCCGACGCGGTGTCACTCGGGGGCGGTGAATGGGCGGGCAAATTACAGGTCTGGGAAGATCTGTATCTGGGCCACGTAGCCATCATCGACCAGTACCTGGACACGTTCACGAGCGGCAATGCGCTGGACTTCGCCTATCAGTTTCGCACGACGACCGGCGTTCTTAAGGTGTCGCTCGACGGCCAGCTTCTGGCCACGCTCAACGCTCCCGGCACCCTATCAGGCGCGTTCCAGAACTTCCACCTCGACCTCACCAATCCGCTGTTCCAGAACCGCACCGACATCCTTCTCGATTTCAGCTTTGACGGTGCGATCAATTCCGAAGTCTGGATCGACAACGTCGCATTGGCCGGCGTGCCCGAGCCGTCGACGCTCGCGCTGGCGGGGTTTGGCTTCAGTGCTCTTCTACTTTCCGTCGCTCGTCGTGGTCTTTCGCGAAGACAGTCCTGACAGGTGATCGATTGGCTAACTTCATCAGGCTCGCCGCCTTCCTTTCTTGGCTGACCTCAATTCTCACGCCCATCACGGCGTCGGCCATCACCATCCCCACCGTGCCGGTTGGCAACCCGGGCAACGCCCCCGACCTACTGACGGGTAATCACTACGGCGCAGTCAGCTACGACTACCGCATCGGCACGACCGAAGTGACGAACGCGCAGTACGCCGAATTCTTGAATTTCAAGGCGGCCACCGGAGCGTTGACCCTCTGGACCACGTCCATGGACAGCGATGCCCGCGGTGGGATCACGCGCAGCGGCGTCAGTGGCAGCTACAGCTACACCACCAAGCCCAACATGGCCGATAAGCCGGTGAATTTTGTGTTTTGGTACAGCGCGATCCGCTTTGCCAACTGGCTGCACAATGGGCAGGGAGCCGGTGACACGGAAACCGGTGCCTATACGCTGTTGGGTGGCACGACTGTTCCCACCAACTTCCTGACCATCACCCGCAACGCCGGCGCGACTTGGTTCCTGCCCAGCGAGAACGAGTGGTACAAGGCGGCCTACTACGATCCGCGGACTGCGACCGAGGGAGGGCCGGCAGGCGACGACCACTATTGGCTCTACCCGACGATGAGTGATAGCGCTCCCGCCATGGCTTCAGCCGACGTGACCGGCAACATCAGTAACCCAGGAACCAACGTGGCCAACTACGACCGAGGAGCGGATTGGAATAGCCAGGATGGCAACGTGACGACGGTGGGCAGCGCCGGCCCTTTGAGCCGAAGTTTCTACGGCACGTCCGACCAGGGCGGTAACTTGTGGGAGTGGAACGAAGCCTTGCTCAGCCCCTCGCTTCCCTCGATTCGGGGCACGCGGGGGGGTGCGTTTGCCGACCCCTCGCTCGCCTTGCAGTCCTCTGCCCGGCCCGGCAGCGAGCCCGGGAGCGGGTTTGCCAGTGTCGGGTTCCGCGTGGCAATCGTGCCCGAGCCGTCGACACTCGCGCTTGGCTGTCTCGGCCTGGCTGCGGCGGCCCTCTTCCTGTTCCGCCGCGCGCGGCGCCCCTCGCTGCCGCGAGTGCCTGCCGGAGAACGCTCGTGAAGGCATCGCAGCGTGGTTGACTGCGTTTGAGCGTGGTCGTTTCGTTCGTCCGTGCTTCGTTTCTCGTTTGCAAGCCGTGCGTAGGCTTGCGCCAAAAAGAACCTTTCCATGCAATGGGGGCAACCAATGAAACCGTGCCGCGTCGTCGTTCTGCTTCTGTCGATGCTATGTTCGATTCCGTCCGCGCAGCGGGCCTTCTGTGAGTCCTTGGCTGCGCAAGGCAATTTCCGCCCCGTCGCTGTCTCCGGCATCACGCCGGACATTCCCTCATCGTTCGGGACTGCACGGCTGATTGGCGCAAGCAGCGGTCATCCCTGGGGCGCTCCTGTCATCAACGGAGCAACTGCGATAGATCGTGATCGATCTAAATGCAGCACGTTCAATAGCGTTCTCCGGCAGGCACTCGACGCGGCAAGGAACGCCGCGCGCGACCGAATGAGAAGAGAGTCGTCGCCAGCAGGCCAGTGAAGCCAAGGGCCAGCAGCGATTCAAGCCTGCCGGATATGCACAGAAGCGTTTGTCATAGATGCCAAACAGAACTGTGGAAATGGAGAGAGGTTCGGTGGTGCTTTAAGAACCTCTCTTGGTCGGAACCGCTGCACTCAGAACTTCTCGTTCCGATCGCTGGCGTTTCCTTCCTGACCATGCTGGAAGATCCACGTATGAGCTTCGTCGGCGACCTTAGCCACAAGTGCTAGGTCATCGCGGCCAAAACTCTGCGAGGACTTCCATTCATCGCCATCCTTGTAGAGCCGCTGCAGGGTGACGTTGTGCCTCACAAAGCCGTCAACCTCGTTGGCCCAAATGGCAGCTTTCACGTGCCCGAAACGGACTTCGTGGACTGGTCTGTTTGCTGACATGACAAATACCTCCATTGAAGAAGAAGTCACAAGTGAGCGCTAACCAACGTGGTCAGCGCGTCTATAGAATCGCCGCGCGATGAGCCTAAGACTCCTCCGCGCGACGGCAATCGGGACAAAGGCCAATGAAATTGGCCGACGGCAGATCAGGTTCATAGCTGATATCCGTCCAGCCTTCGTCCAAGGCCTGCTCATACGTCTCGATCTCCATTCCAGCGTCGCATCGCTCGCAAACGAGCGAAAACACGGCATCGGGCGGAATCTTCCCTGACATGGCGAGATTCTCCTTAGGCCGCGACGGCTGCGAGCGAGAGAAGCTGTGAAGCCTTCTCGTCCGCATCCGTGTGATCGCCTGCATTACTAGTCTCCCGAGCAATCCGCGTCAGGGCATCCACCAGCGCAAAGATGGTGAACCTCCCCTGCCGCTCGGCGATCTCAAGCGCCTTCTTGGCTGCACTTCGGGTGATGCCGTTCTTTGCAAGAACCTTCATCACCTCCTCGGCATCATCACCAAGCTTCGTCTCCATCACCTTCTGGATCACGTTGGCAAAGCCGTCTCGGCGTTCATCGCGCTTTTCGACCAAGCCTTCTACGATCCGACGGATATCGCGGAGCGATTCGTGGACATTCGCCGTATGCTTTCGAGTGAACTCGAAGACATCCACAGCGTCCCAGACAATGTGGTTCTGGCACACGGCCTGAAACCAGAAGGTCTGGATGCCCAGCGAGCGGCGCCCTACTTCCGAATTCCAGATAAAGAATCCGGGCGCAAACGCCTCGCCTCCGATCTCCGTCCAGCCGGCCGGGTCTATGAGAAAGCAGAACAAGTCCTGCTCTCCCGAATAGAGCCCGGTAGCGCCGTTGAAGCCCTTTTGCGGCGGCTGGAAGTCCACCGCAAATTCCTGGAGCATGGCGACGAGGTCCGCGTCGTAGAGCCGCGTGTAGCTTGTCCCGTGGATTGAACGGAGGTTCTCTCCATCGGTAAAAAGCTGAAGCGGCTTGTTGCCCCGCGGAAGAGTCTCCGCGAAGACCTGCGACGCAGTTTCAGGCGACAGTCGATTGACTGTCTCCTTTCCTACGCCGGCCAGCTTGCAAAGCTGGCCGAAGCTCCAGTCGTTCATCAGGAACGCGCCGTCGCCTCCAGCGTCGAGGAGGAGCCCTCCGTCGAGTGGCGACGTAGCTATTCCAGTTGGCGGATGCCAACGATCCTTCGAGTGTTCCTTCTTTGCCCGTAAGTGGGCAGAGAGCGAAGAGAGCGACTCAAAGCGCTCGTCATCTGCTCTCCTGAACAGCTCGTCGTGAGCACGTGTCAAGTTTTGCACGATCATTTGTCCTTTCTGTTTGGAACCCATGCTGAAGCCGACAGCCGGCTTCAAAAAAACCTCATGGATTTAACCCTTTGCACCACCGACCTCTCGCTCGGAAGGAAAGGAGCTACTTCCCAACGAGAGCCCGGCTGCGTCCCCTTCTACCCCCACCAACGATGTCAATGATCAATCACTTACCAAGGGATATACGGGTTTCCCGTACAAAGGTGGCTGTGGGCCGAATGACCCTTCTAGCCGCGAGCGCGGCTCGAAAGACCTGTCTCGCCTGCCTTCGTCGGCCTGTCATCGTCGGGGCTCGCACGGCGGAGGCCGAAAGGCCCTTGGCCCCGATGAGGGCGGGGCGGGCGAAGGCGGAGTAGCTCCCCTAATTCCCGAGACGCAGGCCGCCACCGAAGCGAACCTGCCTTTGTTGGCCCGATTCCGACGGGCTCGTGGGCTAGAGAACTCGCCTGCCATCAGTCCTGGATCTGTTCCGGATCTGCGAGGCGATAACTTGTACTGCGGCCACCCTTGGAGTTCTGAATCAGGATGCCGCGTTCAACCAATTCGCGAATATCGCGGAGCGCTGTATCGGTTGAACACTTTGCAAATGTCGCGTACTTCGACGTCGTGAGGAATCCCTTGAAGTCGTTCAGCAGCCGATTGATCACGACTTGCTGGCGATCATTGACAGGCCGTCGATTGATGCGCTGCCAAAGTTTCGCCTTATGGAGCACCGCACCGAGCGTTTCTTCAGCCCCATCGATCGCACGACCCAAGCATTCAAGAAACCACTTTAGCCAATAGGTGATATCGAGTTCGCCGCGTTGTGCGGCCTCAAGATGCCGGTAGTACTCTTTGCGCTCAGCCGCGATTTGCGAAGACATGCTGTAGAACCGATCCTTTGTGCCATCGGCCCGTGCGAGGGACATATCGGCAATCGCGCGAGCAATGCGACCGTTGCCGTCTTCGAACGGATGGATTGTTACGAACCAAAAGTGCGCAACGCCTGCCTTTAGGACCGGATCGATTGGTGGAGGTACGTTGAACCACTTGAGAAACGCGCTCATCTCCGCTGCGAGTTGATCTGCATCGGGCGCTTCAAAATGAACCCGTTCATGCCCGAAAGGCCCGGAGACGACCTGCATAGGGCCGGCTTCCTTGGGTCGCCACGAGCCGACAGCAATCCGGTTCATTCCACTTCTGCCGGTTGGAAAAAGGGCAGAGTGCCACCCGAACAAGCGATCGGTCGTCAGCTCATCTTGAAACTGGCCTGTGGCATCGAGCATCATCTCGACGACACCTTCGACATCGCGGCCGACTTTAACGAGTCCGGCGGTCTCAATTCCAAGCCTCCGTGCAATTGAGGAGCGGACCTCGTCCGGATTGAGAGTTTCGCCTTCAATCGCGGATGTGGTCACAACGTCGGCTGTGAGAACAGCTAGGCTCGCTTCGCTCCGGAGGTCAAACCCCAGGGCTTCCATCTTGCCGAGGAGCTTCCCCTGCTTGTGGCGAACCTCGGCTAGGGATGCAGCGAGAGCATCGCTGTTCCAGACGAGGTTTGGCCAGCCTGGGATTTGATGGATATAGGTCATTTTTCGCCGCATTTCCTGCGGTGATTATAGCGCTTATTCGCCGCAAGGTAAAGCACATTCGCCGCGTCTTATGCGGTGAATAACACCCGTATTCACCGCAAAGACCCCGCTGAGTTCGAAAGTATTACGCCATAACTCGTTGGTTTGCTTGCCTTTGTGACGCTTCTGTGACCGTTCCCAACGCGTCCGGCGTTTCAACCCCTACAAAGAGGCCCAAATGCTCATCTGTAATAACCTCCCAACGGGCATTAGGTTGCATCGTACTGGCACCCCTGCCGGACAAAACTGAGGCGGTCCCCTATCCCTGGGCACCTAAGCCTCTCAGCAAGACAATGACAAAAACTGCGGCGCACCACCGAGCCTGGCAGCCTACTTAGAAGTGGGTCGGTGCGTCGCTTTTCTTCGCCATGATGGCTCAGAGCAATGCGGAAACGAAGCCCACAAAAACGGACCGGCGACGAGCCTCCCTCGGAAGCGCCGGCGGTCCACGGCTACCGGACCGTAAAAAAGGGATCGCTCAAGCTCGATGATGAACGCCGCCTTGGACGGACGATTCAGGAAGGCAATGTTGCTCTCTCCGAGCTGGGCGAAGCCATTGTTCAAGCGATCAAGACGCATTTGAACGCAGTCGAAGTGGCGCCAGTCAAACCCACGACCCTATCGGCCTTGGTCACGAAGGCGGTGGGTGAAGTCCTTATCCGTTGTGCGCAAAGTAAACAGGCTGGCCGCACAGAGCTAGTGGGAAGGGAAATTCACCGAGCACTCGCCGATCTGCTTGCGGCGGAAGATGTCCTTGAGGGACAAGATGCCCAGGGCTGGCTCACTGAGCGGCTGGCGCAACTTGCCGTATCGCAGGCCATTTCACCGACGCTCCTCGCGGCTGATGGCCAATTTGACCTGATTTCGCGCCGTGAACGAGCCATAGGCGAATTGGTCGAATGGCATCTGCCGCTCGCAAAGCCCATAGCGAGAAGCGCGATGCGGCAACCTTTTGAGTTTGACGACATGATGAACGAGTCCGCGCTCATCCTTAGGCACGTGGCGGAGCGATTTGATCCAGACTCTGGAAACCGATTCTCCAGCTATGCGAAGGTCGCGCTGAAACGGGATCTCTGGCGCCGCTCTCCAACGAGCATCGGACTGACACGGCACAGTAGAGATCAAGTGGAGGAGGTCAGAAAACTTGAGCAGAAGTTGGCACATGAGCAGGGCCACTCAGTGACGATGGAAGAAGTTTACGAGCGCCTTGCCTGTCCCGATCGGACGCGCGCCGAAATCGAAAATGTTCGTCGAATTCTGAAAGCTCGCCGGCAGCCTCATCCTCACTCCGCCCAGGCACTTGCAGATCTCAGAGATCTTCAATTGCCTGATCCTTTCCAAGTTGTGTCGGAGAAAGAAACCTCACAGCGCCTGAGGGCAGCATTTCGAAGACTGTCACGACTAGAAAGACGAGTCGTCGTCGGTCGCTGCGTACTCGCTCTATCATTTCGTCGACTCGCTAAACGCCTCAAGAAATCGCCGAACACTTTGCGCGATATATGCATTGAATCGCTGCAAAAGATGGCTGACTACCTGGATCCCAACCGGCCACTTCGGAAACCGAAGTAAGGTGCGCCGCCGTATGGCTGGAGCAGAGACTATGTCCACTAAAGCAAAACAAGCAATACTCTTCGACAGAAACGACGGCGATACAGCGGTCGGAGACTGCCTTTCCATGCAGCGACTTGTGGATCTCGCGGCTGGCGACATCAATGCACTCTCCTCCGCAAAACGGAGCCATGTCGAGAACTGCCCTCGGTGCGCGTCGCAGTTCATGGTACTCAATGCAGGTCGCTCTCTCGCAGCGCTTCCGGATCGCTGGACCGTTCACGTGGGTGCGTCGCTGCGACAACGAAGCGAGGACTCCGATGACTCAACTTTGCAGATTCTGGGACATATCGATCTGCAATCTCGCGAGTTCAAGTTGTGCCGCGAGGATGAATGGACTTCGTCGCCGCTTGCGATGCGAGTCAATCTCGTCGTTGATATGGAAATTCAGGTATTCAGCCTGACAGTTCTCGACGTGCCTATCGGCATTGAGCGGATAGGCCTAATGACTGGAAGCGGAATCCAGTTTCTGAAGCGCGAAGAGGGAGATTCAGCCGTCAGGCTATTGGTCTTTGGAGATGAGGAGTGCGATGAAGAAGTGTTCGTGACCTTCTCGGAGCTTTGTACGCAGCTTTCCGCGTTCAAGCTTCAGTTGGTCGTAGACATGGATGATCTGTCCGCCGATGGCAGTCAACGCGAAGCGACGGACATACTCGATGTGCTGGAGCAGCATCAAGCCGTCGAACGATGCGCCGACTACATTCTGCCCTGCGGACTCCACAGCGATACGTACATCAATTCGGCTGCACTTTGTTCGCGCGAAGAGTCGATGCAATTGATTGCTGCAAAGGCAGATTTCGTTCTGTCAGACGTGCAATTCGATACCATCCTGGCGAATGGCTGGGCGATGGATCTTATAGCACGACGCTTGGCGGCAACCCGACGCGCCCAGGGCCGCGAGGCACCCCTTCGTCAGGTAATGTGCGAGGGGTACGGTGAACCGGTCTTGATGCAAGACATCATTCCGGGCAGCCAAGTGCTGATCATGCTCGACGTTGTGGTCACAGGCAGACTGGCGGCAGAGCTTAAGCGATTGGTGCAGGCTGCCAGTTCTGACGTTGTGGGCATTCTGTCGCTCGTCCGACCGCACGGAGTCGAGCAGGCGCAGGGCCCACAGGTCCGCGCGCTTTGCGAGATTGAAATGGACCTTGTGGACCCGCAGCACGCGAAATGTCCTCGTTGTGGAGTCCTCCCTCAACAGGAATTCAATCCGGTTGCCGGATGCATGACGACCAAGTGCAGCTCATCTCGGAGCCCGTCGCAGTTTCTAAATGAGGACGCAACTGCACGCGAACTGTGGGAATGCGTAAAGAGCGCTCAAGCCTATGAGCACCATCGCAAGGAAGGCGACACCCACTACATAGGGTTTGTCGATACCCGTAAATTGCTTGAAGCGAAGGCGATTGGAAAGGCGCTTGTCGAGAAACTCACGGATGTTGTTGCGAAATCCGGCAACACACCAAATGTTCTTTTGATGCCGAATCGAGCTCGGGCGGAGCTGCTCGCCGGGAAAATGGCGTGGGCAATAGGGAGCCGTATGGGAGCTCGCCCACGGATTATTAAGGTGTCGAGAAAGTGGAACACCGGCCAGTGGGAATTGGCTGAAGACGAGAGAGGGCACATTCGCGACGCAGATGTTTTGATCGTCGACACTGCCGCTGGCCACGGACGAACAATCGACCAGCTAGGAACGATTGCAAGTGGTGCTGATGCGCGTCGAGTCGGGGCCGCCGTCTTGTTGAGTCGACTCACACCACCCTGTGAGGACGCGTTCAATCTACGACTAAGCGGTGGATACCATCGCCTCTTTAGTCTTCCAATTCGGCCAGTCGCAATCCGCGGCGACCGGACAGATCTGTGCCCAATTTGTCGTCGGAAGGCTGCGCTACGCCGTTTTGTAGAAGAGTCAGACATCGCCTCCCTCGAAGAATGGGCCGACAGCTTGTTAAAGTGCCGACGCAGACCAAAGCGCGAGAGCCAACGAAGGAATCGAAGACAGTTGGACTTGTTTCCGGAAGAATTCTCATTCTTGTCAGACTGCGGCTCCGCGGTGGCAAGCGGAATAACTCTGCATGCACTGGGGGCGGCTGGCACAAATGGCAGCGCACCGCTGACCCTTCCTGAGCTATTTGATGAGCGGATACCGTGGAGATCGAGAGCGACTATGGTGGAGAACCTGCCACCTGGCATCTTGGAATGGACCGGAGATACGCTCGTGGCAGACCTATCGAATGTGCTGGCAAATGTCGACTACGTGGCGATTTGGAAGGCTACTGCCAATCTTCTTTCTCGCGAGGGAAATTACGTGTGGTTGGACTATCTCGAAGCGATGGTCGGACGAATGACTCAAAGAAAGCTTCGCACGTCCCCCTCTTTCTGGAACCACATGGCCTGCAACGCCTATCTCTTGGCGACAAACGGCGAGTCAGAGCGGAGTGAAGTCAAGGCCCGGATTGATGAACTGCTTAGCCGCCTGACCGACTCGGTCGTTCAGGATGGTCTGCGTCAGATGCAGGAAGTCATCGCCGAGTAAAACTTCTTGAGCGCATTCCTGCGCTCGCGGCCTATCTAAGAGATAGAACGACAGCCAAGTGCACTGCACGGCGTGCGGCACTCTTTATGTCCCTTTGCGCCTTGGGCAAAGATGCCCTAGCGCGCCCGATTCGAGCTGTGTTTGGCAGATCCGCAACTGCCCGCAGCGATTCTCCGCCAACTCGACAGGAGCAGTGAACATGAGCGCTGAGGAACGTGAATTTGATAATTTGGACGAAGCTATCCGCGAAGGGCGCCCATTGCGTCCCGCCAGAGCCTATCGCATTCAGTTCGCGCGGGGCGACCTGAACTTCCACCCCTTGGATATTTCTGATCCTGTGCCACTCGGCCGTCAGATCCTATCCGCCGCCGGCCTTAACGCCGGTGACGGCTACAGTCTGTTCGCCATCGTTCCGAGCGGCGATTTCGAAGACGTGCGGCTTGATGAGCCTTTCGACCTTCGAGGTCGAGGGGCAGAGCGATTCGTCGCCTTTCTGACAGACCGCGACTACAAGCTCATGATCAATGATCATCAGCTTAAGTGGGGCAAGCCGGTTATCCGGGGTGCTTCAATCTATACCTTGGCAAATGCCGGCGAAGACCAGGCAGTTTTTCTTGAGGTCCGTGGGGGCCAAGACCGTTTGATTGAGCCCGAAGACCTGATTGACCTAACCCAACCTGGAATCGAGCGCTTCCTCACTGCGCCGAAGCCCGTGCCGACGTTTGAGATCATTGTCAATTCACGGCCAAAGATCGTCACTGGCCGCCAAGTGACATTCGAGCAGGTCGTGGAGTTGGCTTTTCCGGGCGATCATGACCCGAACGTGGTTTTTTCGATGACCTACCGCCACGCGGCCTCAAAGCCACATGCCGGCGAACTCGGAGCCGGAGGTGTCGTCGAGGTAAAAAACGGAACGATTTTCAATGCCACAAGGACCGTTCAATCTTAGCCCGGACCTCAAGCGCCTTCGCGACGATGGCTACTTCGTGCAGATCCGAGGCAGTTTCCTCGTCATGCGCGATGTGCCGTACGTGACCGCGCAGCGTGAGGTCCGCCTGGGCATGCTCGTTTCGGCCCTAGAGCTCGCAGGCGATATCGCCTGCAAGCCAAAAAACCACATAGTCTTTTTCGACGGGGACTTCCCTTGCGACACCGCCGGCAAGCCGTTGCCGATTTCGCACAGCAGCAAAGACTTCAACCTCGGACATGGGCTGACAGCGAAGCACGATTTTTCTAGCAAGCCAGGTGACGGCTACACGGACTACTACCACAAGATGGCGACTTACGCCGGCATCTTGTCGGGTCCGGCTGCGGTCCTGAAACCGGGCATTAGCCCACGAACGTTTCGCGTGCCGGAAGAGGACGATGAGGACAACGTGTTCAACTACATTGAGACCGCATCGGACCGCGTGGGCATTGGAGCGCTGACCGAGCGGTTGGCCGGCGAGAAGCTGGCAATCATCGGCCTAGGCGGCACCGGCTCCTACGTTCTTGATCTCGTGGCAAAGACGCCCGTGCGCGAGATTCACCTGTTCGACAACGATGAATTCCTTCAGCACAACGCTTTTCGGGCGCCTGGCGCTCCATCAATCGATCAGCTCCGGGAGGCGCCAAAAAAGGTGGAGTATTTTAAGCAGCTATACTCACGCATGCATCGCGGGATCGTGGCGCACGACGTGTTGCTCACTGGTGAGAACTTGGGCCTGCTGGACAGCATCACCTTTGCCTTTCTGTCCATGGACGCCGGGGAGGCGAAGAAGCATGTAGTCCAAAAGCTTGAGTCGCTGGGCGTGGGCTTCATCGACATGGGTATGGGGTTGGAACTCGTTGATGGTTCTTTGGGCGGCATTTTGCGAGTCACTGCCAGCACGCCGGAGAAGCGTGACCACGTTTACCAAGGGCGCATCTCCTTCACTGGCGGCGGGCCCGAGGATGTCTACTCGTCCAACATTCAAGTGGCCGACCTCAACGCCCTGAACGCAGTCTTGGCAGTGATCAAATGGAAAAAACTTCGCGGGTTTTACCGCGACCTTGAGCACGAGCACCACTCTACGTACACCACTGACGGCAACATGCTTCTAAACAGCGATCCCGAATAGTGCGACACACCCGCCTAGAGCACCGCTTTGTCAAGCACGCTCCCGACCTCCTTGAGCCGGGGATACTTTATATTTCGATGGAGTACTGCACGGTCACGCACAGCTGCTGCTGTGGCTGCGGCGAGGAGGTCGTGACGCCCCTGGGCCCGACCGACTGGAAGCTGACCTTTGATGGGGAGACGATATCGCTCTGGCCGTCGGTTGGTAACTGGACTCTGAAGTGCCGATCGCACTACATCATTGACCATGGGCGGGTCCTGAAGGCGCCGCCATTGACCAAGCGCCAAATAGCGGCGGAGCAGCGGAGGAATGGGTCCGCTAAAGCCAGTCACTACAATCCAGACAAAGTGCCTGACAGAATTGAAGCAGTGTCGGATGCCGCGGCGTCGCTGGGTACGTCGTCCCAATCGGGCGCGCTCAACAGGTGGTCTAAGGTTAAGGAATGGATCCGAAAGCGCTGGCGGCGATGAAAGGATGTGCGGCCGCTGCCGGTCTAGCGTCATTGTGCCGGGCGGATGGCGGATTCTTCACCGGGTGTAGCTACACCCGCGCCGGGTGTAGTTGGGGGCTTACGGGGGCTTTCTCGGCGGTCACCGAAATTGCCAGAAGTGCCTGAAAATCACGGTTTTGTGGCCAAAATCCGCAAGTTTCGTGGAAGGCACTTTTTCGATTAGAAGTCCGCTGCTCTATCCATTTGAGCTACGGGCGCTTGGGTGTTCTCTAGTATCGCCCATTGCCAAATGCGCCGGAATCGCGGGCGTGTTGCCGGTGCGTGTCACGGTCTGTCTTCAGAGGGTTTGAGACGCATTTCGCCGCGCCCGAGCTCGCTAAACCAGCGGCTCCGTAGAACCGGCAATTCAGCGAGAGCATTGCATTGGACATGGGGAAGCATCACAATCGGCGACGCCCCCTCCCGGTAAATCCGAAGTCTCTCCCTCGATTCCTCGCTGCGCGGAGGATGATCCCCGGCCGACCAGCAGAGGCCGGGAGCCCCGTTCTCGCGCCAGTTGGTCCATTCGCTGCGCGCCATCCAGAAAAACCCCAATATCCCCAGCGATAGGGAGACACCCATGAGGTTACGTCTCGCTCAACTCTTTTGTCTCGGAATTGTGTTGTCGTGGTGTACTGCGATGGCCGCATCAGCCGAGCCGGCGAACAAGGCACAGGACACCTCACTTCGCCAGTCGCCTCGCAACGTCGCAATCTTTGTCTTTCAGGGAATGGAACTTCTCGATTTCGCCGGTCCGGGTGAAGTCTTCCAGGCAGCAGGCCCCCAGTTCAAAGTCTACAGTGTCGGCGAGTCGACCGAGCCAATTGTGAGTCAGGGATTTGTCAAAATCATACCTGAGTACTCAATCCAAGACTGCCCCAAGCCGGATTTGCTCGTCATCCCGGGGGGGGACACGTCGGCCCCGCTCAAGAACCTAGACGTCGTTGCTTGGGTGAAAGGAGTCTCGGGAGAAGCCGAGGTCACCATGTCGGTCTGCACCGGCGCTTTCATCTTGGCGAAGGCCGCCTTGCTCGACGGTCAGGAGGCCACGACCCACTGGTTCCATCTGACACGACTGGGTAAGGCCGCGCCCGACATTCAAGTGCGGAGCAAGGTGCGGTTTGTCGACACAGGAAGAATCGTTACGACGGCCGGCGTGTCCGCCGGTATCGACGGCGCGCTCCATGTGGTTGACCGCCTCCTTGGCCACAAAGCGGCGGTGCGGGTCGCGAAAGGAATGGAATACAATTGGGACGAAGCAGGTGCTGACGAGGATGCGGCGAGCAACTAGGGCGTACTATTGACCAATCTCGCAGGTCGTCGGAGACGTGTCTGAGAGCACTGCGGTAAAGCAACGAAGCAATGCGACTCTCATCCGCGGTGACCGCCGTGCGCCGTGACAGCGATCGTGCCATGCCGCTGGCCGGGATGGCCGCTTTGGTCTGCTACGCGACACATGCGGCTTTCCATCTCGTGCACGGCCGCTGGTACGACTTAGTCTGGGCGTGCCACCTGGCAGCGATCCTTGTCGGTGTCGGCTTGATCGCGAGAAACTCTGCGATCAACGGCATTGGCGTCCTGCTGGGACTGATGGGACTGCCGCTGTGGTTAGCCGATCTCGCGACTGGCGGACAGTTCTACCCTTCGTCGCTCTTAACGCATGTCGTGGCGTTGGCTCTCGGACTGTATGGCGTCGCGCGACTGGGCCTGCCGAGCGGAACCTGGTGGAAGACGATCGCGACTCTAATTGCACTGATCGCGATTTGCCGACTCACAACGCCTGCAGAAGCCAATATTAACGTGGCCTTCAATATCCAGCGTGGCTGGGTGGACTACTTTACTTCCCACGTCAGCTATTTGGCCGTTACAATCGGCGCGGCTTCAGTCTATTTCTTTGTCGTCGAACGAGTTGTCCGGCGCCTATTGCGGCTGAGAAGCGAAGCGCACGCGCTTTAGCCGGCAGCGTTGAAACCGCGCAGCGAGATTCCGTTGATCAAAAGGCGGCGTAATGCCCCCATCGATTGCCACGCCAGAACTGCATCGCAAGCTGGTGCTCGGCGCTGGGTTGGCCGGATTGTTCTTTGGCTTGATGCCCCCGTACGTGCTGACGATTGCCGTCGTCGCCACGTGGGGCGTGCCACCGCTCGAAGCGCCTGACGAGCAGACCTTTCGCACGATCTACTTCGTGCGGCTTGTCTTGGGTAACGTGCTTGGGCTGACCGTGGGTGCCGGGACCGCCGCCGCGGCCGCGAGTCTTGGATTGAAATTCGCCGGCAAGCCAACGTATCTTCGTGGCGCGATCGGCGGCGCGCTCTTGGGCGGAATTGTCGGCGCCGTCTCGGCGGGCTCGTGCCCGCTCGTCTTGCTCATCGGCTCGAGCAACATCGACTGGGCCTGGACGATGGTCCAGCGCTCGTTGCTGGTAGGTGGATTGATGGGGATCACAAATGGTCTGGCCGCCGGATCGGTGATCGTCTTTCTTGTGCGGCGCTCCACCGCGAGCTAAGGCCGCGCGATTTGCGTCACGCTGTCGACCAGCGCCCGTCGGCAGCGGCGTGCCGTGTCTAGCCGCGTCGCGGCGCTTCGTGCGCGTCGCCGCGCATCCAGCCCGGCAACCGCTGAATCGTGCCGCGACTATCGACGCAGCCCATCACCGTGTGAGCCTCGGCCAAGAGCTCTTCGCCGCGATAGAGCTCGTAGTCGTGTTCGATCTTGGCCGTGGCAACTCGGGCCAGCCGGGTTCGCAGCCGCAGCACGTCGTCATATCGCGCCGGCTTGCGGTACCGGCATTCGATCCGCACCACAACCAGGTACAGGCCGTCTTCCTCCATCTGGCGATAGTTGCCGCCGCCAGCGCGCAACAGCTCAACCCGACCCATTTCGAACCAGGTCAAGTAATTCGCATGATGCACGAAGCCCATCGCGTCGGTCTCCTGGTACCGGACGCGAAACTCAATGTCGTGCTGGGTGAGCATGGCAGTTTCGGCTGCGCCAGACGGTGAATGCCCTACAGCGTGAGTAGCGGGTGGGGCCGGATTGCGGCCGTCGGTGGGTTTGGCAGAATCGCCCGCCGAGTGCGGCTGGCGAAAGCTCGTGGTAGGTGGGGTCGTCATCGCCGTATCGGTTGAGCATAACACGGGGATCATGCCGATCGTATGGTGCTCGCGTGAGGTTTTTGACCCGGCGATCGCGGCCGGCCACAGCCCCGCGCCGCGGAGATTCGCATGCTCCGAGCGTCCTGCGTGTCGGTTGCCGGGGTGCGCAGGCCAGCCCACCAGAGTCCTGACCTCGCGGGCGGCCATCGACCACTATCGTCAAGTTGACCTAAGGGGTCGAGTTTCTTACATTTGAGTCCGATCAAAACACCCCTAGGGACAACGCGCGTCGGTCTGGCAGCCGGAGGCGATTTCCTCGACAGATTTTGTCGACGCTTGGGGGCGCCGCACACCCGCGCCTTTACGACTCGCACCCCGGCACTGCATCGCGCGGTTTTCGGCAAGAGAGTCGCCGCAATACCCACCCTGGCGCAGCGAGTGTTCTTGGATGAGCATAGGCGATCAAAGCGGCGTCGACCTGGGGACGATGCGCGGGCGTAACTATCCCGCCATCCGCCAGTTCACGGTCTTCTTGGAGAACCGCGTCGGGCAGTTGCTCGAGGTCGTCCGCCGCTTCGAAGGGAGCCGGGTGCGGATCGTCGCGCTGTCGATCGCCGACGCCACCGAGTGCGCCTTCGTGCGATTCGTGCTCAGCCATCCTGAACAAGGTCGCGAGATTCTCGAGCGGGCCGGTCTGGCCCTGATCGAGAGCGACTTGATCGGCGTCGAGCTACCCGACAGCGATCAGCCCCTTTTGAAGGTTTGCATGGCGCTGTTGCAGGCCGAAGTCAACATCGTGCAGACCTACGCCCTGTTGGTGCGACCGCACGGGCGGCCCTGCGTCGCGATCATGGTCGACAACATCGAAGCCGGCATGGAGACCCTGGCCGCCAAGGGCTTCACGATGATCACCGAGAACGACCTGGCGCTGGAGGACTAGTTGCTCAAGTCTTCCGCCAGCTCCGGCACTCCGCGGGCAATCACCCGCGCGATGGAGTCCCAAGCAATCGCCGTAAGCGTGTAGGTGCCGTCCCCCTCGCGGCAGGCGAACAACCCGTGGCTGCGCTGCGACCAGCTCCGCGCGAAATGATGCACCACGATGTGATTGCCGTCGGCGAGCACGAGCTCGATCTTCGCGCCGCTGGCGGTCTCAGCCCACAAGCGATCGCAAAGTTCAGCCAGCGGGTGTGGGGTTTCGGCACCTGGCGGCGGTTCCTCGTCGAGCTGGTCGTCACGGTCTGAGTCGATCCCGAAAAGACTCTCCCGGCGGCGCTCGCCCCCCGCAACACCCGGCCAATCCACTCCGGCGGATGTTTCGTCGTCGGCCGTGTCGGCAGCTAGGTTATCATCGACGTCTGGCGGCAGGTCTTCGACATACTCGCTCACGTATTCGGCAGAGCCGTTCGCCGAGGGCTCGCCCGCTTGCTCAAAGTCGTCGGCCGAAACGCAGCCCTCGTACTCGGCGCGCGCCACGTTCTCGTCGACGTACTCTTGGCCGGCACCTTCGTCCTCGACCGACTCGAACAACGCTTCGCCGCTGGGAACTTCCTCGAGCGGCGGAATGCGGAACTTGGCCCCGCAGTGGGGACACTGCCCCGCGCGACCCGCCAGGTGCGCCGGTCCGTGCAGTCGATGCCCATTGGGGCACAAGAAGACGATGCGTTCCGGCGGGGTCGACAGTGCGGCGCCCTCCTCCGCATCGGCGGGCGATGCCGCGGCTTCGTCGTCGGCTGCGTGCTCGTCGGTCAGCGGCGCGTCGTCAGGCTGCTCTGGCAGCGGGATGCGAAAGCGCACGCCGCATTCAGGGCACTGACCGGCCATGCCGGCCTGTTCGTCGGCGCAACTCAAGCGGTGTCCGTTGGGACATAGAAAGGTCAGTGGCATGTCGCCAGAATAGCAAGCGTGTCCGGCATGCGAAAGTTCGGCGGCAACCGAGTAAAATAGCACGCGATCCAATCAATGCGGCTCGTCGCCTTCGCACTGGTCTCCATGGCGCGCACCAAGAACTCTCGACGACATGTGGCGCGCCCGCAAATCGGCTTCCAGCGATCGGAATCCACCGCGACATCGCCATGGCGGCTGCTCCTCCCGTATTTCCTCCTAGCCGGCGTATGCGCCGCCGTCTTCGCCCGCGGCGTGACGAACGAGTTCTTGATCTGGGACGACCGGCTGAACGTTGTCGACAACCCGCTATTGCACCCGGTCTCCGCGGGCAATTTGGCGACCATCTGGAGCCAGCCGTACAAGGGACTTTACGCTCCGGTCAGCTACTCGTTCTTCGCGGCCGAAACCTGGCTGTCCGAGCGGTTCGGGTTCAGCGTGTCGGGCGATGAGGCGCAGGCCGTCGTCTTCCACGCCGCCAGCCTGCTGTTGCACGTGCTGGCCTGCTGGTTGGTCTACGCGCTCCTGGCTCAGCTAACCGGTCACCGCGGCGCGGCGACCTTGGCGGCGCTGGTTTTCGCCGTGCATCCGTTGCAGGTCGAATCGGTCGCCTGGGTGACCGAAACGCGCGGCCTACTGGCGGCCGTTGCCGGCTTGTTCGCGCTTTGGCAGTACGTGCGATTCGTCGATGCCGACGAGGTGCGCACGATTCAGCCACCAGTCGGCAAGCCCGATGCGAGGACCCAACGGCACCAGCAGCGGCCGGCGACGGCCTCGCAACCTCCGCGCCACTTGGGACGCTACGCGCTGGCGACCGCGGCCATGGTTCTCGCGGTGTTGGCCAAACCGTCGGCCGTCGTGCTGCCGCTGTTGGCGGGCGTTTTGCAGATGACAGTGCTGCGCCAGAACTGGCGGCGCTCCGTGCCGTGGCTCGCCGGCTGGGTCGCCCTTGGCGTGTTGATGCTGGTCATTACCTGGTCGCAGCAGCAAGAAAAGATCGTCGACACGGCGCCGCTTTATCTGCGGCCGCTGTTGGCGCTCGATGCCCTGGCGTTTTACGGCTTCAAAACGCTCGTCCCCTGGCCGTTGGGGGCCGACTACGGCTGGCGGCCGTCGGTGCTTGCCGGCACCTGGTGGTTCTATGCGATCTGGATCATACCGGTGGCGCTGGCCGCATGGCTCGTCGCTCGGCGCCGCCGCGATACCTGGACTGCCGGCGCACTGCTGTTCGTGGCCGCGCTGGTCCCTGTGCTGGGCCTGGTCCCCTTTGGCTTTCAATACGTATCGAGCGTGGCGGATCGCTATGCGTACCTGGCGATGTTCGGCGTGGCGTGGATCATCGCCGAATTGTTGGCGCGGCATTGGCGACCGGTGACCATCGGCACGGCGATCGCCGTCATCGCGCTGCTGGCCGGGCTGTCGTTTACGCAAGTGGACGTGTGGCGCAACGACGAAACCCTGTTTACTCACGCATTGAAGGTCAACGACAACAGCTTCGCCGCGATGACGAATCTTGGGCGTTGGCAGGCGATGCACGGTCAGCTCGACAAGGCAATCCTCTACTACCATCAGTCGCTAGCGATCTTCGAGTTAAGCCCCGTGACGCATTACTGTCTGGGGCATGCGCTGATGAGCCAGCGGCAGTATGCCGAAGCCGTGCCGCACCTGGCCCGCGCCGCCGAGCTCAACGCGCTAGACGCCGACCCCCGCGTCCTCTGTGGCGAGGCGCTCTTGGTGCTAGGCAAGCCGCAGGAAGCGCGGTCCCAATTCGACGAAGCGCTGCGCATCGCCCCCACATCGGCGATGGCCGCAACGGGTCTCGGCAAAGTACTGGCACAAGCAGCCGACTACGCCGGAGCCGAGGCCCAGTTTCGCCAGGTCATCGCGCTCGACGACCAGTTCCCCCAGCAGGTCGGCGCCGATGCTCACTTTGCGCTGGCGTATCTGCTGGCCAACCGCGGTCGTTGGGACGAGGCCGCCGATGAGTTCGCGGTCGTGGTCCGGCGCCGTCCCCAAGACCTGACCGCCCGACAGAAGCTCGCCGAAGTCCGGCTGCAGCAAGGGCGCGCCGACGAAGCCGCCGCCACCCTCACCGAGGTGTTGCACAATAATCCCGATTTTATCGACGCGTACCACGGTCTGGCGCAAGCACTATTGGCGTCGGGTCGAACCGAGGAAGCCCTGGCCCAATACCGCGCGGCACTCGCGAGACAGCCGCAGTGGATCGTGGGGCAACTCAACCTGGCCTGGCTGCTGGCGACGTTGCCCGACCAACGGCTGCGCGACCCGAACCAAGCCATCGCCCTGGCCGAACGAGCCTGCGAAGTAACCAAACGTCAGGCCCCCTTTCCGCTTGACGTCCTGGCTGCCGCGCGTGCCGCCGCGGGCGATTTTCCCGGGGCCATCGCGGCCGCCGACGAGGCGCTGCGGCTCGCCGGGCAACAACCGGACAGCAAAGCGACGGACATCGCCGCACGGCGCGACCTATACCGCGCTGGCAAGGCATACCTCGCACCGCCCCGCACACCGAGTCGTTGATACCGTATCGTGGGCAACGCCTTGCGCTGGACACTAGCACGAGGCAGCCTGGTTCGCCAATCCTTGACTTGCCCGCAAGCCCCAAAGAGACTGGTCACTCAGGCTCCCGATACCGGAACGTCGGGGCTTTCTCGAGTCGCGCTTGTGGCGGCAGCCATGCCAGCTACGATGCACGCTTTTGTACTCCCCAGATGCAGTGGCGCGCCGCGGCGCGTTAGTCGATGCCCATTGCCGTAATTTGCCCCGGCTGTCGGGCTCAGTTTCGAGTCAGCGAGAAATTCGCCGGCAAGGAGGGCCCCTGCCCGAAGTGCAAGACGAAGATCACGATCCCGCTCGTCGACGACGTCAAGATTCACGCCCCGGAAGAAGCCACGCCAACGGCCGCCGGCGGCAAGGCGACCACCGCGACCGGCACGCCGCGCCCCGTCGCTCGCACCAAGCGTGAACTCAAGGTCGTGCCCGCTCTGCTGGTCGGCGGGTTAGCGTTCATCGTGCTCGTCGTCGCTTGGCTGGGGGGCGAGTTGATCCGGGAGAACGTCGCGCTGCGGGTCGCCGGCGTGCTCGTCGTCTCGATGCCACTGGCGCTTGCTGGCTACGCCGTGCTGCGCGACGATGAGCTCGAGCCGTATCGCGGTCGCGAACTGCTGCTGCGGGCCGCGCTCTGCGCTGCCGGTTACGCGCTCTTGTGGGGAATCTTCTGGTACCTGCCCGATGATGCCTTTCGCAGCAACTTGTACTGGCTGTTTATCGCGCCGCCGTTCTTGGCAGTTGGCGCGGGAATCGCGCTAGCTTGCTTCGACTTGCCCGTGCAGGAAGCGCTGCTGCACTACGCCTTCTACGTGCTGGCGACGCTCGTCTTGCGTTGGCTGGTGGGCCTGCCGCACTTGTGGAATATGCTCGGCGCAGGCTTGTAGCCGGGGTCGGTGACCGTCTGTGACCCCGGACCGGCCGCTCTGAGGCCAGCCACAGTTCGCGGCTACGGCAACCGGCTGCGCGACGACTGGCCGGCATCGTCCGCCCTTGTGACCGCCACGTCGGCGTGCTGCCGCACTAGCGCGGCAGTCATCCCGCGGCGCATTTCGGCGCACAATTCTGGCGAAAGCACATTGGCATGATTGCGGCCGGGCAAGATCGTCACTTGCGCGTCGCTCCCTAGTGCGGCCAGCGACGAAGCGAGCTTCTCGACGGCCCCGGTGAGATAGAACGTATCGAGCTCCCCTGTCCAGATGTGCAATTTGCCAGCCAGCTTTGGCCCTAAGATGGCCCAATTCTCTTCGAGCTTCAGGCGAATGTCGTACGACCGCCACGCGCGCACCACGTCCGGATCGATCCTCCCCGTGCGGCGATCCCAGGCCCGGGCGGGTTGGCCGTCGGGCCCGCGCGGACTGAACACCGCCTCGAACGAGCGCAACTGCCCCCCGCGTCCGATCACGTCGTCCATCAAGCCGAACGAATCGAACCACAACACGGGCTGGTCGCCGCGCCGGGCGATCGGCCGCCGATTCCCCTGCTCGTCGACATACAAGCTCAGCGGCGGCTCCTGGTACAGATCAACTTGCTGGAAGTCGCGAAAGTCGACCGGATCGGGCGAGGTGCTCCAGACCCCCGCGAAGTCGTCGGGATAGCTGACCTGCAACCACAAACTCGCCCAGCCCCCCGAGCTGTGTCCGGTGAGAAACCGCGCGGTCGGCGCCGCGATCGTGCGATAGGTGCGATCGACCAGCGGCACATATTCGCGAACAAAACTGGTGCCGCGCGGACCATTCGTCGCGCTGTCGGCGAACGTGTGATGCCCCCACTTGCATTCCCCTTCGACGACGACGCGAATGAACTCCGTTTCCTGGGGACCGGCCGCCGGCGCGCCCGCCTGATACGCGAGCGCCGAGCGATAGCTCCCCCCGAAGCCAGGGATGATATAGAGGACCGGATAGCGTCGCTCGGGTTGTTGCGCGTAGCTGATCGGCAACACGACCGCGCCGCGCTGCCGCACGGGCCGACGATGAAAATCGGAAAGCAGCCCGCTCTCGAGCACCAGTTCCTTGACGACATCGGTCTCGGGGAACGGCTCCTCGAGGGGAACTTCCTCGACGACATCGAGCGCGGCCACCAGATCGGCGCGCGGATTGAATTCGATCTCCGCCACGCGGCTGTACCAATTGCCCGGCGCGCGCCCCGGATGGTGGTGATCCAGATCACGGTCGACGAGCGCTTGCACGAAGTAGCGCCCGGCCGGCAAGCGCGAAAGCACGTCCGGAAAACCGTCGGCCGCGTCGTCAATCGTAATCTCGCGGCCGGGCTCGAGCTGCTTCACGTCGCCGGCAAAGAACGGCTCAGGCGCGAACCAGTTGGGGCCCAGCCGCGGCTCGTGCCCCGCGCGCTGGGAGCAGAAGACAAACACCCGCGCGTCGCAGGGAGCGAAGTTCCGCTCGACCGGCAGCTTGACGACAAACCGGGGCCGTGGCGCTTCGGCCAGCGCCGGCGCGGCCGACAGTGCCACGGCCATCGCGGCCAAGCCAAGAGTCGTCAGGCGATTCCAGAGTCGTGGCAACATCTAGCTCAACAGCGGATTGAATCCAGCCTGTCCGAAATGGTGGTCCCCCGTAAGAGCATCTGTAATACCAAGATCTGCCATGACAACAAAGGAGGTGCAATCAGTGAGCGTCCACGCCTTGTCGTTTGGCGATAGGTAAAGGGCGGTGCCACGCTCGAAAAGCTCATGGGACGACTCGATCAATCGATTGGAGGGCTCGCTCTGTAAAGCGCCCAACAGCCGCCCGAAGTGCTGTCGCTTGGGGGTCGCTGCGAGACCATCTGCGACCTCCGTCAGCACCCACGCGGTTGTCACGAGCGGTCGGGAAAGTTCACTCGACAACTCGATCGCCCTGGCGTGAGCTTGGTCGCGTGGATTGAGCAAAGCAAAGAAATAAAACGAATCCGCGAAGATGTACTTCAACGCTTCGGTGCCCCATGCAGATAGTGGTCGTGGTTTTCCGCCATGTCGCTTGGTAGCTCGGGCACAGTACCAACGACTTCCGCGAGCTGTTGCGCTAACGTCTTGCCGCCCGATGTCGGCGGCTCGGCGCGGCGTATCGCCATCGCGCGGAACCACAGTTTGTCGAGAACGCGCTGTGCTTCATCCGGATCGTTGACGGGCTGGTCGCCGCTGACGACTCGGCCCTCGGCGTCTTCAACGCAGAAATTCCCGTGCCCATCGGGGTAGACGTAAAGCCGCAAGTTGAGACGGGCGCCTTTTGGCGTTTGATGAATTGGGATCGATGCTAGCCATTCATCGAAAGTCATTCGAATCACTCCTGCCTACTTGACCGACGCCACGCGAAACATATCGACATCTGGTGGCATCTCCACGCCTTGTCGTTCGATCGGCGTGCACGCCCAGCAACCTCGCAGATCCAGCCGCACATCAATATACTCTATCTTTCCGCCCGTTCGTCGATCTAGGGGCTCCGATGTCCGAGCGCTGGATCACCGTCGCCAATTTCGCTACTCCCGAGGAAGCACATATCGCCTGCACGGCGCTGTGCGACGCGGGCGTGCCGGCCAGAGTCGATGACGACGTCATTGTGGGGCTCGCCTGGCATTTGGGCACGGCTCTCGGCGGCGTCAAGGTCAAAGTGCCCGAGCAGCACGTGGCCGCCGCGCGCGAGTTCCTCAATCGCGCCGAGGAATTCGAACAGCAGCCTGCGGGAGGCGAGTCCCCTAACACGCCGCAACGAACCGGACGGCCGAACGCTTGCCCAGCCTGCGGCGAGCGCGCCCAAGCAGGATTCGATTTGTGCTGGAACTGCGGCGCTCTTCTCACCGTGGACCCGGCACTCGACGAACCATCGCCCCTGGAATTCGCCGTTGGCACCGAAGCCGCGGCCGTGGCGGTCGATTTGGACGTTGGAGACGCGGTCGAGGCTGAATCAGCGTTGGACGACGACGCAGCGCCGCGTTCACCATCGGCCGCCGTGTTAACCGACCGCGCCTTCAAAGCCGCGGTGATCGGCTGCATCGTTTGCCCCGGCCTCCTCCAGGCCTATTCGATCTGGAACCTGCTGAAGGCAGCGGCGGTTGAAGATCTGGATGACCACGCGAGCGCGCTCAAATGGTACGGCGCCTTGCTGATCAACCTCGTTTCGTTGGCCTATTTCGCGATGCTCATGGGATTCGTGGCGACGTAGTAGCGGCAACTCTCCGGCTTCTTCTTCGCTTTCGCAGCTACGTTTGAGCTCGCATCGTGGCATTCCCCACGCCGCGACGCCGTCCCGCAACGCCAACCAGGTGTTACAATTAGAAGGGCCGACCCGCACGGCTTCGCTCGCACCGATGGTCCCGGCAACCGACGCTCGCATGCCCAACGCTCCAGACTTCATGCCGCTGCTCACTCGCCCTGGTGGGCCGCGCATATTGATTGTCGGCGACGTGATCCTCGATCGCTATCTCTGGGGGAACGTCGAACGAATCAGCCCCGAGGCGCCCATCCCGTTGTTGCGCGTCGTCAAGCGCGAGAGCCGCTTGGGCGGAGCCGGCAGCGTAGCCGCCATGCTCGCCGCGCTCGACGCGCGGGTGTCGCTCGCCACGGCCGTCGGCCAAGACGACGCCGGCGCCGAAGTGCGCTCTCTGTTGGAGGGCATTGGCGTCGACACATCCGCCGTGCTTGAAGTCGACGATCGCCCTACAACCGTCAAAGAGCGGCTACTGGGCCGCGCCCAAAGCCGGCATCCGCAGCAGATGCTGCGCGTCGACTTCGAAGAGGATCATCCGTTGCCGACCGCCGCGGCCGAGCAACTGCTGGCGGCCGTCCGAGCGCGGCTCGTTGACGTCGAACTCGTGCTGGTGAGCGACTACAACAAGGGCGTGTGTGCCGGCGACCTGGTGCCGTGGATCGTGGCGGCCGCACGCCACGCCGGCAAGCTCGTCGTCGCCGACCCCGTGCGCGTCGGAGACTATCGCCGCTACTCAGGCTGCACTGCGATCACTCCCAACCGACTCGAAGCATCGCTGGCCACCGGCGTTTCGATCCACTCGCCCGATGATGGTATTCGCGCGGCGAAAGCCCTGGTCGCGCTGGGAATCGACTCGGTGATTGTCACGCTCGATCGTGACGGCATGGCCTGGGCCGATCGCCAGGGACGCACCGGCTTGTTTCCCGTCCGCCCGCGCGACGTTTATGACATCACGGGCGCGGGGGACATGGTGCTGTCGGTCATCGGACTCGGGCTGGCCGCCGGACTGGATTTCCCAGCCGTGATTGAGCTGGCCAATCTGGCCGGCGGGCTCGAAGTCGAACGGCTCGGGGCCGTCCCCCTCTCGCGCGCCGAACTCCTGGCCGAGGCGCTGGCCGAAGGGCACTCGCGCCGCTCGAAATTGCTGCCTCTGGCAGAATTGCTCACGCAGCTCGAGCGCCGCCGCCGAGCGGGTCAGCGCATTGTAATGACCAACGGCTGCTTCGATCTGTTACACCCGGGGCATTTGTCATCGCTGGAGACTGCCCGACAAATGGGCGATTGTCTCGTCGTCGGGCTCAACAGCGACCGCAGCGCGGCCGAGATCAAAGGGCCCACCAGGCCAATCATCGACGAGGTCGGTCGGGCCGACATGCTCTCGGCGCTGGCTTGCGTCGACTACGTGGTGCTGTTCGACGAACCGAGCGTAGCGCCGCTTGTCGGCCAGATTCGCCCCGATATTCTGGCAAAGTCGGCCTCGTACGGCGCGGAGGAGGTCGTCGGGCACGAAATCGTCACTGCCTACGGCGGCGAAGTGCGGCCGATCCCCATGCGTGGCGGCTATTCGACGAGCGCCTTAGTTGACAAAATCATCAGCGGGGCCGAAGCTGCGACGGCCAGCAATCGCAAATAGCGCTTTCGATGAACGAACAGCAAAGCCGCGCATTGGACTACTGGATCGGCGTGATCCTGTGCTGGCTGCTGACGCGCTGGCGACGATTGCGGAATCTGTTCGGCGTCCGAGACCCCGGCCAAGGCGCGCCACGCCGCATCCTGTTCATCAAATTGGCCGAAATGGGGGCGATTGCCCTGTCGATGCCCGCCTTCGAGGCGGCGCGGCGTCGCGTCGGTCTCGACAACCTGTTTTGTCTGATGCTCGAGACGAACCGCGAGATGCACGATCTCGTCGGCTTCTTTCCAACCGCAAACTTGATCTCGATCCGCGACAAGAATCTGCTGACCTTCGCCCTCGACGTCTGGCGCCTGATGCGCCGCTGCCGCCGCGAGGGGATCGACACGGTGATCGATCTCGAAGGCTTCGCGCGAGTTTCGGCGGTGCTGGCGTATCTCACTGGCGCGCGGACTCGTGTCGGCTTCGACCGCTATTCCTGCGAGGGGCTCTACCGCGGCGACTTGTTCACGCATCGCGTCTGGCTCAACTACTACCAGCACGCCAGCGCCCAGTTTCTCGCGCTCGTCGCGGCCCTCGACGGCTCCGCCAGGGCCGACGTCCTCGTTAAGCAGCGTGTCGACGTGGGCGACTACCGATTGCCCACCTTCGAACCATCTGCCGAAGAATTGGCCGCGATCGACGATCTCCTGGCGCGGCGTTGCGGCGGCCCGCCCGGCCGACCGCTGGTGATTCTCAAACCCAATCTGATCGATCTGTTGCCGCTGCGGCGCTGGCCGCGCGAGCGCTTCCTGGAGCTTGGTCGCCGCCTTCTGGCCGACGCGCCCGGAGCCACGATCGTGCTGACCGGCCTGCCGAAAGAGCGGGCCTTGTCCGAGGAATTGGCCGCCGAAATCTCGCCGACGCGCTGTGTCTCGCTGGCCGGCGACACGACGATTCGCACGCTGGCCACGCTGTTCACGCGCGCCGATCTGCTGGTGACCAGCGACTGCGGCCCGGCGCACATGGCCGCGTTTACCGATTTGCCGATCGTGTCGATCTTTGGCCCCGAAACGCCGCGGCTCTACGCCCCCCTCACGCCGCACAATACCTCGCTTTGGGCAGGGTTGGCTTGCAGCCCCTGCCTGACGGCCTTCAATCATCGCCGCTCGACGTGCCGCGACAACGCCTGCATGCAAGCGATCACCGTCGAACAAGTGTTCGCGGCGGCCCGTGCGGCGTGTCCGCCATTGGCGCGCCAGGTGGTTTCGGCGCGCTAAGCGGTGCCGCGGCGTTTCGACATTCGCCATCGACCGATTTCTCGCCCCGCTCGGCGCGCGCTGATAGAATGCAGATGCGAATACCGGAACGAAGGAGCGCAGCCGACAGGTTATGGATCGCGCCTGGCTGAATACCCTGATCGTCTGCTTCTGGCTGTCAAGCATGACCTGGCTGGTCTGGGTCAAAGTGCTGCCGCCGATGCTGGTCGGCCAGCCTCCCACCTACGCCACCGTTGTCGCCGACCAGCGCGACGATCAGACGGTCCAGTGGCAACTGCTCTGGGACGGCCAGCCGATCGGCAGCGCCACCAGCGACCTTGTCCACGATCGTGACGGCCTGATCGTGCAGACCAGCAAGGTCGATATCCGCCGCCTTCCCCTCTCCAAAATCAATCCGCTGCGGCTGGGAGTGCTGAGCGCGCCTCCCGGTTATTCTGAGACCCAATTGGACCTGCGGGCCGAGAGCCGCTTCGAGATCCATCCGCTCGACCATGAACTCTTGGGCTTTCAGTCGAAGCTCAGCACGAGCTTGCTCTCCGAGCCCATCCTGGTCCGCGGCGTCATCGACGGGACCCAGTTGCAGTTGAACGTCTCGTCCGGCTCATTTAACTATCGCACGACGACGTTTATCCGCCCCGACCGCCCGCTGGGGGACGCATTTTCGCCGCAAATGCGCTTGCCGGGGCTGCGCTTGAATCAGACTTGGACCGAGCCGATCTACAGTCCGTTCCGCTCCGCGAGCGAATCGCTCGACGTCGTGCAAGCGACGGTCGAGCAGGAGGACCTCGTGTTTTGGAATGGGCGCGTCGAACCGACGTGGCTGGTCGTCTATCGACCTGATCCCGGCGCCGGCGGCCCGCGCCAACCGCGCGCCCGCGCCTGGGTACGCCGCGACGGCCTCGTCGTGCAGCAGGAGGTGCGGATCGTGAACTCCTGGCTGCGTTTCGTGCGTCTGCCGCAATCGCGAACAGCAGCGCCAACGACTTCCCCGGCGAAGCCAGCTCGCGCCACCGGCGAACCGCCGGCCCCCGCCGCAAGCCAAGTGGGGCCGCCATGATCGAGCTCGTCGACGTCACCCGCAAGTATGGCGACAAGACGGCCGTTAACGGACTGTCGCTGGTCATCCCGCAGGGAGAGTTATTCGCGTTTCTGGGACCCAACGGCGCCGGCAAGACGACGACGATCAAAATGCTCGTCGGCTTGCTGCGCCCCTCGGCCGGCGTCGTCCGGATCTGCGGCTACGATCTGGTGACACAAACGCGCGAGGCGCAGTTACGCCTGAGCTACGTCCCCGACCAGCCACATCTCTACGACAAGCTCACCGGCCGGGAATTCTTGCAGTTCGTCGTCGATTTGTTCGGGCTGCCGCGGCCACTAGCCGCCGCGCGCATCGACCGCGAAATCGCCCATTTCGAGCTGGCCGATTTTGTCGATGACCTCACCGAGAGCTATTCGCACGGCATGAAGCAGCGGCTCGTCTTTGCCTCGGCGCTGTTGCACGATCCCCAGGTGCTGGTGATCGACGAACCGATGGTCGGGCTCGATCCCCGCAGCATGCGCGTCGTCAAAGATCTGCTGCGCGAACAGGCCAGCCAAGGGACGACGATTTTCATGTCGACGCATACGCTCGACATCGCCGAGGAAATCGCCGACCGCATCGGCATCATCGTCGGGGGGCAACTGCGATTCTTGGGGACAGTCACCCAACTCGAAGCCCAGCTCGAGCTCGAAGGCACTTCGCTCGAGCGGCTGTTCCTGACGCTCACCGACGGGCAGGCAGAGCCGTCGGCCAGAAAACTAGTTCGTTCGCATCCACCCTGAGAATCCAGCGAGCTTGCAAGTTTGATATAATTTACTCGACACCGATTTGACCTTAGGCAAGTTCGAGCGTGCCGTGGCTCGTCGCAGCGGATGACGTGGTGGACCGGCACAGCGGGTTACAGATCATGGATGTCAATAGGGAGCCGTGGCGATGACCTATCGCGGACATATCGAGAACGGGGTCGTGGTATTCGACGAACCCGTGGTGCTTGCCGAAGGGACGGAGGTTCGCGTCGAACCAGCGGAGGCGTCGACCGAGGCGAATGGCCCCGCGCAGCCGACCGCTCGCGCCGGCGCAGCGAGTGAAGCGGAACAAAAAGTGCCTGGACAGAGCCACTCAACGCTCTACGAGCATCTTAAGTCTGTCATTGGCATCGTGACGGATTTACCTCCCGACTTTGCCAAGCAGCACGATCACTACATTCACGGCACGCCGCGCGAATGAACCCTGTATTTGGAGATAGCTATTACTTCTTTGCCTTGGTGAGTCGACGTGACGCGGCGCATCAACAGGCTTTGAATTGGGCGGCCGAAAACGACTATCGAGTTGTGACATCCAGCTTCGTTTTACTTGAGCTCGCGGACGGCATGTGCCGTGGACCGCGCCGGCGTTAGGCTGATTCGCACGATTGTCGCGAATCCTGCCATCGAGGTCGTCCCCGCCACGCCGGAGCTTTTCGACGCCGCGTGGAGTCTATTTGGGCAACGTGCCGACAAGAACTGGTCCCTGACCGATTGCACCTCGTTCGTAATCATGCGAAGTCGCGGGCTGGTCGACGCGTTGACTGCGGATCGTCACTTCGCCCAAGCCGGATTTCGCGCTCTCTTCCTGGATCAATCATAGGGGCCGTTAAGCAGAACCTTGCGTGCCGACGTATCGCATGCCGCACGAGACACAGCCACAACGAGCCGGATCCTACGTCGGTTCCTCCTGGAAGCACGAAGCCCGCGCTTTCTGGTGCCTGCGCCGCGCGCTGGTGCTCAACAGCGTGCAAGTTCTCCTCCGCGAATCGCGGCTGCGCGTGATCCTGGTGTTCTCGCTCAGCGCGCTGTTCTGGCTGGGGCTGTTCTGGCTGTTTCTCGACGGCTTTCACTTTCTCGACAGCTCTTTGAACAATCCTGCCACCCGCGCGCGGACGATCGCCGCCATCTTCAATATCTTCTTTCTGTCGCTGTTGGTGATGCTCGTCTTTTCGTCTGGCATCATCCTCTACAGCGGCCTCTTTCGGTCCCCCGAGACACGCTACCTGCTCACGCTCCCCGCGCGCGCCGAGCGCGTCTTTCTGCACAAAGTGCAAGAGGCGGCCGCGTTCAGTAGCTGGGGCTTTGTTCTCTTGGGCAGCCCGATGCTCGTCGCTTACGGCCTGGTGAACCTGGCGCCGTGGTTTTACTACTTGTTGCTGCCGGTGTACGTGCTTTCGTTCGTGGCGGTGCCGGCCGCCGTCGGGGCGCTTGCTTGCTTGCTCGTCGTCCACCGCCTCCCGGCCCTCAAAGTGCAGATGGTCGTCGGCGCCGGCATCGTGGTCCTGCTGCTCGTCGGCGCGCTGGCGTGGTCGCTTCTCAAAGGGTCGCAGACGGAGCTGATGACCCCCTCGTGGTTCCGCGAGATCCTGGCCCGGCTCCAGTTTAGCGAGCAGCGCTTGCTCCCTAGTTGGTGGCTCACCGCCGGATTGATGGGCGCGGCCGATGGCGATTGGGCCGACGGCCTGCTGCTGTTGTGCGTCCTCGTTTCGAACGCCTTGCTGCTGGTTCAGGCAGGCGTGTGGAGCGCGCGGCGACATTACCGCCCGGCCCTGCAAAACCTGCACAGCGACCGCGCAGCCCGCGGTACGCTAGGGCTCGGCTGGCTCGATCGCGCGATCGATCGCGTTTTCTGCTTTCTCCCCGCCCGCGTCCGCCTGATGATGGTCAACGACTTGCGGCTGTTTCGCCGCGACCCCGTGCAGTGGAGCCAGTTCTTGATCTTCTTCGGCCTCTTGGGCCTGTACTTCAGCAATATCCGCCGCTTGAGCTACGACCTCAGCCATGCCACTTGGGTGAACATGATCAGCTTCCTGAATCTGGCGGTCGTGGGGTTGATTCTCTCGACCTTCACCGGCCGCTTCGTGTTTCCCATGATCAGCCTCGAAGGGCGGCGCTTCTGGATTCTCGGCCGGTTGCCGATCGCCCGCCGCACCATTCTCTGGAGCAAGTTTCTCTTCGCGGCTCTCGGCTCGCTGATCCCCTGCCTGCTCCTGGTAGTGCTCAGCGACTTGATGCTCCGCGTCGTCCCCGAGGTCTTCTTCGTCCACCTGCTCGCCTGCGTGCTGTTGTGCCTGGGGCTCTCGGCGCTGGCCGTCGGCATGGGGGCCAAGATGCCCAACCTGCGTGAGGAGTCGCCGTCGAAGATTGCCGCCGGCTTCGGAGGCACGCTCAACCTGGTGGTGAGCACGATCTATATCGCCGTGATCGTCATCCTCACGGCGCTGCCGAGTCACTTCTATCTGGGCGCACGCGAGGCCGACCCGCGCGGCATCCTCTTCGATTTCGACCGGCTCCGGCTCTGGATGGTCGTCGGCGCGGCGGCCAGCGTGGTGATCGGAGCGCTGGCCACCGTGCTGCCGCTGCGGATGGGCTTCCGCGCCTTCGACGAGCTGGAATTCTAAGTGACGCCACGACGCCGGATGGCCCAGGGACGCGGAGCGTACCTGGGTCGCGAAGCGACAAGAGGCCTTGTGGAATCAACGTGGCTGAAAACGGCCGCGCGACATGAATGGATTCTGGTGACTTCGCCCAGTGTTTACGGCGCTGGTTGCCGCTGCTGGCTTGCCCAGCAGTGCCAGTTATCCGCCGCCTCCACAGTGCGGTTCTAGTGATAGCCAATTAGCTGTAGCCGGCCTCTTCGAGGCCGTTCATGGTCTTTGCTGATGCAGGCAGGCGACAGCTTCACCGTTGCCGCCCTATCCCGGTTCCTTATAATCAAACCCTACCTGCCACGGCGACTTCCCGATCGACCCGCCCGCGGAAGTCGAGGAGAGATCTCAGGATGAGCGCCCCCAGAAGAATCCGCGTCGGCGCGGTCAATTACCTCAACACGAAACCGCTGATCCACGGCCTGGCCGAGCGTGCCCCGCAGGCCGAACTGGTACTCGACCTGCCCAGCCGGCTGGCGATGCGCCTGGCCGCCGGCGACTTGGACGTCGCGCTCATTCCCTCGATCGAGTGCTTCGGCGATCCGACCTACTCAATCGTCTCCGATGCCTGCATCGCCTGCCAGGGCCCGGTGCTCAGCGTCAAGCTCTTCAGCCGCGTTTCGCCCGAGTCGATCCGCACATTGGCCCTCGACGAAGGCTCGCGCACCAGCGCCGCCTTGGTGCAGATTCTGCTCGACGAGCGATTCGGCATTCGCCCCGCGCTCGCCCCGCTTCCCATCGGCGACTCGCTGGCCCAAACCGACGCGGACGCTGTGCTCCTGATCGGCGACCGCGCGATTCACTCCCCCTGCGAACCGTTCACGGCCGTCTGGGACCTGGGCGATGAGTGGTGTCGTTGGGCCGAGTTGCCTTTCGTGTTCGCGCTCTGGACCGCCCGGGCAGGCGTCGATCTCGATGGCCTCGACGTCGCATTGGCCGAAGCGCGCGACCTTGGCCTGCAGAACCTCGACAAGATCGCCACCCACGAGGCTGCCCCGCTGGGCCTCACCCAGCCCGAGTGCCTGGCCTATCTGCGCGACAACCTGCACTTCACTTTCGGCCCGCGCGAGCGTCGTGGGCTGGCCCGCTTTTACGAACTGGCAGCCGCCCGCGCGCTGGCGCCCCAAGGAGTCGACCTTGCCCTCGACGATTGCACCCCTTCTCGATAAAGCGGTCGCCGGCGAGCGGCTTACGCCCAACGAGGGGCTCGCGCTCCTCGAATCGCACGACCTCACGGCCTTGGGCCGCGCTGCCGACGCCGTCACGCGCCGCCACCATCCCGAGAGCTACCGTACCTACAACATCGATCGCAACATCAACTACACGAACATCTGCACGGCCGTCTGCGATTTCTGCGCCTTCTACCGCAAGCCCAAAAGCCCCGAAGGTTACGTCCTCGATCGCCAGGAGTTGCTGCAGAAGATCGCCGAAACCGTGGCCCTCGGCGGCGATCAGATTCTCATGCAAGGGGGCTTTCACCCCGAGTTCAAGCTCGAGTGGTACGAAGACCTGCTGCGCGACATCAAGCACGCCTTCCCGCAGGTGAACGTGCACGGCTTCAGCCCGCCGGAGATTCACCACTTCGTCAAGCTAAACAAACTGCCGCTGCGCACCGTGCTCGAGCGTCTGAAGTCGGCCGGCCTGGGGAGCCTCCCCGGTGGCGGTGGCGAAATCCTCGTCGATCGCGTGCGTCGGGCGATCACGCGCGGCAAGGTGCTCAGCGACGACTGGCTGAACGTCTGCCGCGTGTGGCACGAGCTTGGCGGCCGCGGCACCGCCACGATGATGTTCGGCCACGTCGAAACGCTCGCCGAGCGCGTCGAACACCTCGAGCGCTTGCGGCAACTGCAAGACGAAACGGGCGGGTTCACCGCTTTTATCTGCTGGACCTTCCAGCCCGAGAACACCGATCTGGCGCACCTTCCGGCCGCGGGCGCGTTCGAGTACCTCAAAACCCAGGCGGTCAGCCGGCTCTATCTCGACAACTTCACCAACATCCAGTCGAGCTGGGTCACGCAGGGCCTGAAGGTCGGCCAGTTGGCGCTGCTTTACGGCGCCAACGACATGGGGAGCCTGATGATCGAGGAGAATGTCGTCTCGGCGGCCGGCACGGTGCATCACCTGTCGCTGGCCGAAATGCAGGGCGCCATCCGCGAGCTGGGCTACACGCCACGCCGCCGCAACGTCTGGTACGAGCTGGTCGACGATCCGCAGCCCGCCCCGGCGGCCACCCCGGCGTAGTCGTTCGCGCTGCAAGGCTACCCACCCGCCAGTCACGGTTCGCATCCGTGCTTTTGGGCGATTGCCTACTTCTTCGCCTTGCGCTTCGGCACGCCGCTGGGCTTCTGGTCCGGCTTGCCGTCAGCATATCTGACGAACGAAGATTCGATGGTGTCGGCGTCCTTGCTCCGCCTCGCGACGTCGCTGCTGATGGAATTCGACGATGAATGGCAAACCGAGAAACACTGTCTCTCGAAGTCCAACGCGCAATCCAACCCGACGACGGCACTATCTACCGAAAAGAGGTTTTACTATCGAGAAGGCTGCGCCGCTTATGGGAATTGCTCTTGCTGCAACAAGCCGGCAATTTCGATTGCGGCTGCCAGGGCATTGAGTTCGGCCGACACAATATCCAGATTTGCCTCGAAAAGGGATCTCTGCGCCTGTAGCAGTCGGAACAAGTCGGTTTGTCCATTGGCCATCTCTAGTTCGACGAGCCGCAGGTTTTCGCGAGCGTCTGGAAGCACGAGGTCTCGAAGAGCCGTCAATGTCTGTTGGGCGCCTCGAGACCGGCCGATTGCCGTGGCCAATTGTTGAAGCAACTCGTTCTGCGCAGCCCGTAGCTGGGCGTTTGCCGCCGACAAACCGAAGTTCGCCGACCGAATGTTGCCCTGATTTCGGTCCCAAATTGGAATGTCGAAGTACGTGCCGATCAACGCTTGTTTGTGCGGTTCGGTTGCCGTGTACTGAAAACCGCTCTGCACGATCAGATTTGGGATGGGCTGAACGCGCGCCCGCCGGAGCAAGAACTGGCTTTTCGCAATACTTGCCCGCGCCATGCCCAGCTTTGCGTTGCGAGCCAGGACTTCACCGCTGACGAGGGCATCATCGTACTCGGGCAAGTGCGGCGTCAAATCCCCCTCAATTCTGCCCACGACGAGTTGTGGCGCTCCAGCCACGGCCGCCAGTGATCGGCGCATCGCGGCGGCCGTGATTTCCGCGTTTCGCAGCGCGATTTGAATACGCCGGAGTTCAATGCGGATTTGAAGCACGTCCCCAGTCTTCACAAACCCCGCCTTGTAGACGCCCTCCATCGCCGCTAAAGATTGACTTGCGATGCCAACCAGCGTTGATAGTGTCTCGGCCCGTTGTTGCGCCGCCAAGAGTTCGTAGAACTGTTGGCGAACGGCGGTCAGCACTTCAAATCGCTGTTGCGTAAAGCCAAATTCAGCCTGCCGGATCGCTTGCCGCGCCGCGGCAACATCGAGCCGAAGCTTACCAGCGGTCGGAACTTGTTGAATCACGCCCGCACTGTACGTACTGTTTCGTCCGCCGAGTTGGACGGGGTTGCCGCTATTTTGCTGTGGATTAGGAAGCAGTCCCGCTTGTATTGCCTGACCTTGTGCTTCACCGATTCGTGCCCGAGCAGCGCGTAGCAGAGGATGGAAGTTCATCGCCAGTTGCTCAAACTCGACAAGCGTCTGCGGTGAACTGGGGCGATTTGGCAACGGAGTTGGTGCAGGAATTGGCTCCGCCTGATTTGGCATAGGGAGTAGGTTCGGCTGTGCGAGGGCGAACGAGCTGGGCAACGCTACTAACAAATGAAATATTGCGGTCACGAGATTTCGCACGACGTCAACTCGCCGAGTTTTTTCCACAGGGCAGCCCTATGCTGGATATCGGTCGCCAGCCGGGTTCCGCCGCCCTTACGACGGTCGCAGGCGCTACAGACGACGAACGCACCACAGTCGACCACAATCCGCTAGCACAACCCCGCTGGCAAGCCAGCGAGATGCCAAATTGGGCGGTACTCATTTCAAGGGGTGGGCGTCTCGAAAGTAGGTGGAAAATCTGGTCTGTTGGTGGTTGGTGTAGGAGGGTTGCCTATTTTCCACC